>JAWLEP010000008.1:0-2300 GCA_041686025.1 Candidatus Fermentibacteraceae bacterium | reverse complement strand
CAGCCAAATGCATTCTGAGTAAGAAATGCAGTACGGTGCAGTTTGCGAAAGCAAACTGCCTCGCTCAAAAGGGGCAGGCAATGCCTGCCCCTTTTGAGCCGTGGTACCGGGGGCGGGACTCGAACCCGCACAGGCGAAAACGCCCACTAGGTCCTTAGCCTAGCGTGTCTGCCAATTCCACCACCCCGGCGACGCGGCTAGAGTATCGCCAGAAGGAACGAAGTTACCATGAAGAGGACGGCGAACACAGTGGTTAGCTTCGAGAGCAGAGTGGCCGCACCCCGGTTTCCGAAGGAAGCCGTGAGGGCGCCCCCGCCTCCGAAGGCACCGGACAGCCCGTCCCCCTTTGACTTCTGCATGAGCACTATGGCAACCAGCAGAATGCAGATTATCACGTGCAGAAACGTAAGGACTGCAATCATGTAATCACTTACCTCCCTGTTGGAAGCAGGTATATACAACGCGCCCAGGGACTGTGCAAGCCCCGGCCGGACGCCTAGCGAAGGGCTTTGAGAACCGCTTCCAGCGGCAGCTTCGCGCCCGGGCAGGAGGTGCTGTTTCCCGGCATCTGCCGGTGCAGTCGGATGGCCTCCCGGCCCAGGTCGTACCTGCCCAGCATGTCCGACAGCAGCTCCCCCAGCGCCTGCATCTGCCGCGTACCCGGGGCGCTCTCTGTGAAGTGGCCCACCATGCAGATTCCCAGGGAGTCCCCGTTGTTCCCGCGGGAGTGAGCACCCACTGCCCACTCAGGCCGGCCCTCCTCCACCAGGCCCTCCGCCGTAATGGTGCCGTTTCCGATCACGTAGTGGTAGCCTATGTCGTCCCAGCCGAAGACCCCGCGGTGAAGAACCCGTATCAGCCCGGCCGAGCCGGAGGAGGTGGCCGAGTGATGGACCACCAGCCTGCGGACGCTGTCCATCTCGGTGTAGACGGATTCGTCGGGCCCCTCGGCCAGCTTCCGGCAGTCGGCCTCGTCCAGCCCCGGGGGCAGGTGGACCCCCACCCCTCTCAGCCACTCCATGATGCCGGTAGTACCGTATTCCATATTCCCGTTCGAGGCTCGCTGCCCCGGCGCCGGCCCGGCGTCAGCTCCCCGCCGAGCCCAGGAAGACCCCGGAGCTAATCGAGGTAAGTCCCAGCCTGGGGCCCCCTCCGTTCAGGTCACCCCGCAGGCTTCCCCCCGCGGTGACCACGTTCTTCGGAGACAGGTCCTCCACGCTTACCTCGCCGCTGCCGGCGCGGACGGCCAGCTGCAGCTTCAGCCCCGCCGCCAGCCGCACCCGGACCTCTCCGGAAAGCGAGGTGACGGAGGCGCCTCCGGAGGGGATGCCGCCGATCTCCATGTTCACCCGGCCACCGGCCCTGACGAAGGAGACCCTGGGGCTTCCGGTGACCTCGACGGAGCCGTTGACCAGCCTGGCCCTCAGCTCGCCTGTCAGTCCGGACGCGGTGAGATCCCCGTTACCCAGGGATACGTCCAGGCCGCAGGGAAGCGACTCCGCCGAGAGGCTGCCGTTGAGGAGCTCCGCGGTGAGCCCGACGCCCTCCTTCGGAGGAAGGCCCAGCACGTAGTCGGCGGAGGCCCTGATGCCGGTGTCCTCGTACTCGGTGTCCAGGATCATGTAGGGGTCGCTGGGCTTCAGGGAGGTGGTGAGGCGCTTGGTGCCGGCGACCGAGACGTGGCCGGCCACCCGGACCTCCACCTCCAGGCGTCCGGACCGAGAAGGCACCACCCGCACCGAGCCGTTGGTGGAGCGGAGCAGTATCCTCGCCCCGTCGGGTACGTTGAACTCCGAGCTGAAGCTCTCCGGCACCGACGAACCCACCTGAGCGCGCTTCAAAAGGTCTCCCTGCATTCCAGTCCCCCGCCTTGTTCGGATGTAGGATCAGCCCAGGCCGGCCACCTGGATCCGCACCCGGCGGCGACGCGGCCTGTTGTCGTGATCTATAACAACAACCTGCTGCCAGGTGCCAGTGAGGGGGGCGCCGTCCTCCACGGGAAGGCAGACGCCGGGCCCCATGAGGGTAGCCCTCATGTGCGAGAAGCCGTTGTCGTCTCCCCAGGTCTCGGAGTGGCGCGAGCGGCGGTCCGACGGCACCAGCTCCTCCAGGAGCTCCCGCATGTCCTGCACCAGGGCCGGCTCGTACTCGATGGTGGTAACCGACGCCGTGGACCCCACGGCGGTCACGCTGACGTGGCCCCTTCGAACCCCGCTCTCTCCCACCACCCTGCGGACGCGGGCGGTGAGGTCTACTACGTCGGAGAAGCCCTCCGTATCCACCTCCACCGTCTCTCCGTG
>JAWLEP010000007.1:66930-75198 GCA_041686025.1 Candidatus Fermentibacteraceae bacterium | reverse complement strand
TGGCGGAGGGGGTGGGATTCGAACCCACGGACCCCCGAAAAGGGGTCAACGGTTTTCGAGACCGCCCCGTTCAACCGCTCCGGCACCCCTCCGCAGGGGGTGGAATATCGCCGGGCATCTGGTCGTCGGCAAGGGGACAGCGGTCGCATCTCGGCCTGGGCCTGCACCATCGCTTGGCGGCGGCCACCAGGAGCCCGTGGTACTCGCCGTACATCCTGGAGTCGGGGGGAAGCGCTGTCTGGAACATCTGCTGCAGAGCGCTGTAGCTCTCCCGGGGTCGGCACAGGGCGTGACGCGACAGGATCCGGCGGGTGTAGGCGTCGATGACGAAGACCGGGCGGTCCAGGACGTACAGCAGGATGCAGTCCGCCGTCTCCGGCCCGATTCCCTTCAGCTCCAGCAGCTCCTTCCTCAGCTCGGCCGTCTCGTGGCCGGCCATGGAACCCGGTGAGCCGTTCCAGCCCCGGGAGAGCATGTAGGCTCCCAGGTTGCGCACGTACCGGGCCTTGCGTCGGTAGGTGCCGCTGCCGCGCAGCAGGTGTGCCAGCTCGTCCTCCCCCATCTTCATGAACTCCGACGGGGCCAGGAGCCCCCGCTGCCTGAGGCCGGCGATCACCGGCACCACCCGGCTCCAGCGGGTGTTCTGGGCCAGGACGCAGCCCACCAGCACCTCGTTCGCCGTCTCCCCCGGCCACCAGCCCTGTGGCCCCAGTCGGCCGAAAAGACACCGGTAGATGCCCCGCAGCGCGCCCTCCCTCGTAATCCGATCGCTGTTCATGGGGAATTGCTAACAGTTGCCACCCTCCAGGGCAATGGCGGGTCAGGCGTGACCCGGCCGGCGGGCCGGCTTATCTTCTTCTGCCCGAAGGACAGAAGGGAGCGGCGATGATATCTCTGGTCGAGTACGACGAGAGCATGGCCGAGGGCGTCACCAGGATGTGGCACGAGAGCGCCGACGGCTGGCCCCCCGGCTTCAACTGCGAGTCCAAGACGGCCGAGCACGTGGCGGACAAGCACCGCGACGGGTCCTACATCCACACCACTCTGGCCATGGACGGCGACCGGGTGGTGGGCTACATCCGCACCCGGCAGTACGGCGGAGAGCCGGACGCCGCCTACGTGGCCTTCGTCAACGTGGTCACCGACATGCACGGCAGGGGAATAGGCAAGAGACTGCTTCTCGACTCCATAGACAGGGTCACCGAGGCGGGATACAACAGAGTCGATCTGGACACCTGGCCCGGCAACATCCAGGCGGTGCCCCTCTACAAGAAGACGGGCTTCCTGTGGGTCCCCGACCGGGACGTGCACATGGAGAACTACCTGCCCCTGCTGCTGCGTCGGCCGGAGGTGCGGGAGCTTCTGGACGGGGCGTACTGGTACGACCACCTGGTGCACGAATCCTTGGACCCGGCCCCCGACCTGCACGAGACGAAGTCCGGCAGGAGGGTCTACAGGTACCGCATCGAGCGCGACGGCAGGGCCGTGGAGGTCGAGGTCGACCTGGCGGGCCGGTGTCTCTCCGCCTGGAAGGCCGGCGGCAGCGAGTATCGCCTGAGCAGGACCGGCGGAAAGCCGGTCTTCGGCAGGCAGGTGGAGGTGCGCCTGGAGGGCGCGGACCTGCCTGGGGCTCTGGATGTGGAGTGCCACGAGGACCTGGAGGGGCCCGAGAGGCTGGCCACCGACGGGTCGGCGGGGATCATGGAGGTAGTGCCGCTGCCGCTGCCGCTTCCCTACAGCCGCCGGGAGCGCGCTCCCCGGGTGTCGGTATCCGTGCCGCTGGAGGAGCCGATTCGGCTGGGAATGGGGATCGACGCCGCCGATGCGGTGGAGGTGGAGGACCTGGCGGTGCGGCTGGATCCCGGCAGCCGCGAGGTGCGTCTGCATCTGAAGAGGAGGATCCCGGGGGGAAACTGCGTGCTCCGGTGGCGAATGGACGGAGGCGGCTGGGAGAGCAGGGAGCTGGACCTGTCGAAGGCGGTCTTCAGCGGAGCCGACGTTCCCGTGGGGGACCTGGAGCCGGGTCTGCACACCCTGGAGCTGCACCTGGACGTGGATGGCGCCGAGGGGCCCCCGCGGAAGGTGCTGGTCAGCCGGGGCCCGCTGGAGGGTGCTCAGACCTGGAGCTGCCCCCGGGGAGCCGTGATGGAGACCACGAACCTGAGGCTGCGGCTGCTGCCCGCAGGCGGCAGGGCCGGGCTCAGCAGCCTGGGCCACCACGGTGCCGCGGACATTGGCTCGTTCTGGATACTGGCCGGCCCGCCCATGTTCGGGGGCGACCTGTCCACCCAGCGGTACCGGGTGAGTGCAGCGGACGGAGAGCTGGAGGCCTGCTGCGACTGGGTCTCCAGGCCCGGGCTGCGCTTCACCGTCCGCTACAGCCTCGACCCCAGCGGCATCGTCCGCGGCCGGGGCCGGGTCGACAACGGGTCCGGTGCGCCCGAGGAGGTGTTCTTCTCCACCCTGGGCTGGGACGGCTGCGGCTGGCCAGGGAAGGTGCTCATGCCCCTGGATGGCGGCATGCTCCGTGCGGTGAGGATTATGCAGCTGTTTCCACAGGACAGCTCGGACCTTCCCCGGAGGCTGGCCGACATGGCGGCCCCGGTGATGGGAAGCTTCAGCGGTGACACCGGGGAGGGCACCCTGGCCCTCTTCTCGGGGTGGGAGCTGCAGCAGAGCGGCTGCCCCCGCACTGAGAAGCAGGCGGTGGAGCCCGGAGGCAGCGTGGAGTCGCCCGCCGTGGAGAAGATCGTGGCAGCGGGAGGGCCCAGGGGCCTTTCGGCCGCCGCCAGGGCGGCGGGGTGGGACCTTCCGCCGGTCCGGAAGTATCTGGCCTTCCCGGACGTGCAGTGCCCGCCCATTCTCCCTCCCGGGGGAGAGGTCTCCGTATCCAGCCCGCTGAGGATGAAGAGGAAGGCCCGCATAGAGGTGGACGGCGCCGTGGCGGCGGAAGGGGAGGTGGGGGACGGCGAGAGGCTCTCGGCCTCCGTTGACGGGCCGGGCACCCACTCGCTGAGCTTCATCGTCTCCGGCGTGGAGAGCAGGCGGAAGGCGGTCTCCCTTTCGCCGGGGGACGTGCAGCTTCGGCGTGACGGGGACAGGCTGCTGCTCTCGGGCGGCGGCCTCGAGCTCTCCGTCAACCCGTCGGCCCGTGGGCACGTGCACTCCATCCGATACGCCGGCCGGGAGTGGGCCTTCGCCTCCGACCCGGAGCCGCGGGCCTTCGCCTGGTTCAGCCCCTGGTACGGGGGCATCGTGCCCTGGGTGACCCCAGGTGGACTGATGGGCCGGATCCTGAAGCTGGAGGAGATGGACGCGGAGGTGGAAGAGACCGAGCAGGAGCTCTGGGGCTTCCGGGCACCCTCCTGGCGCATGCGCTGGACCGCCGACCACGAGGACTGGATGTCCGTGGGGGTACGCTGGACGGTGGGGGTGCTGCCGGGGGCCGCCGGAGTCCTCACCGAGCTGACGCTGGACCCCCTCTTCGGCAGCCGCCGGCACGCCACCGCCATGATCTGCGGATTCGCCGCCCCGGGGGGCGACCGGGAGGGCTGCCTGCTGCAGACTCCCTCGGTGGGAGGGCTGTCCTTCCGGAGGGAGACCTCGGGAGCCTTCATGATGGGGGGCAGGCTGGGCTTTGTCACCGGAAGCGATGGGCAGCGGCTCTCGGTGGTGGCCGGGGACGGGTCGATCCTCTTCGCCGAGGACTACTCCCGGGAGGGTGCATTCCTCTCGGCGATGGGGATACCGGATTCCGCAGACGGCCCGCTGAGGGCCCGGGCGCTGTGGCTGCTGGAGGATGAGGATGGATTCACCGGCCTGCGGGAGGCCCTGGAGTCCTTCGACCGCGGTCGGCCGCCTCCGGCCATCCCCTGAGGGGACAATTCCATACTAATTGGCCGTATATTGACCCCAGGGGTGCGATTGGCTAATTTGTCTGGCACCCGGTTGCCGGACGGATTCGAGCTTTGCCAGGAACGCGTGCCGTGATGCAGGGGTTCTGCCTTCGGGTATCGGCATGTTGAACGGATGAACGGGGCGGTTATGAGCAGAAGAAGTGTCTTGGTGGCGGCGGCGCTGTCGGCCCTGCTGGGTGTTTCGGCCGCCTGCCTCTCGGAGAACGAGAACTTCGTACCGATGGAGTCCTTCTCCACGGCACTGACTGTGGAGACCGGCCCCACGGCCTCTTCGCAGAAGGAGTATCCGGGGGAGTACGCCACCTTCGAGCTCTCATGGGAGCCTTCCGAGGAGGCCGACTACTACGTGGTCAGGTCATCTACCGGGCCCATAACCCTGGACAACTGGTCCCGGGCGCTGCCCGTGGATACGGTGACCGGCTCCACAGACTCGGTCCTGATCGACCTGCAGCCCGAGGTCTTCGAGAACGCCTGCATCGGCTGCGGCCAGTGCGCCGAGATCTGCCCCCGGGGCGCAATAACCATGGTGGAGGGCCGGGCCGTCATAAGCACCACCGGCCCGGACAGCTGCACCGCCTGCGGGGAATGCATCAGGATATGCCCCGTGAACGCCATAGCCGACAACGCTATGGACCGGGCCTACTACTTCGCCGTCCGCGCCTACAACGAAGCGGGCGTGCCATCTGAGAGAATAGCCTCATCTGTCCATTCCTATCGCATGGTCTACCGCAACAACCGCGATCTGGGGTACGCCGAAGGCATATACAGCCGCTGCGGACGCTGCGGCGAAGAGTGCTACATACTGGAAGAGCAGTACGGGCCCGGCTGCCCCGTTGATGCCGTGTACTTCGACGAGGAGGGCTGGATCTACATCGACACCACACTCTGCATCAGCTGTGGGCAGTGCTTCATACAGTGCTGGAGGGACTCACCCGGGTACGGCTCCATCTGGCACAGGGTCCAGGAGGTAGAGTAGACCATCGCTGGCGCCGATGGCTTCTGCAGGGCAGTCGTACTCTAGTTTTCGGACACCCCATGGGGAAGGAGGGGCTCTTGGGAAGGACTCTGATACCGCTTCTCTTGCTGGCGGCACTTCCGGCGCAGGCCATCGAGTGCAGCTTCGGCGGCGACGGCATGACGGTGACCTGGGAACCGGTGGAGGGGCAGTACCAATACCTGGAGATCTGGTACTCCCCGGAGGAGATAGAGGACTCCGGCATTGTACTGGCCACCCTGGAGCCGGATGAGGACGGCGTCTTTACCACCGAGGCCGTGATACCTGCCTCTTTTGTTGTAAACCCCGAGGAGTGCATCGGCTGCGGCATCTGCGTCCAGCAGTGCCCCACCGACGCCATCGAGCTGGTGGACCTCAAGGCGGTGATCGACCCGGAGGCCTGCATCGCCTGCGGCATCTGCGCCCAGAGCTGCCCCACCGACGCCATATACGCGCCCAGCGAAGGCGATCACTACGCCCTGGTGGGCGTAGGGGCTGACGGGGCCGTCGAGATACTGGAGAGGCTGTGACCTCCCGGAGGGTCCTGGCGGTCCTGCTGCTGGTGGTGCTGGTCTCGGCCGCCTTCGCAGCCGGCACCAAGTACAGGGTGGAGCGGTCGAGGTGCACCGGCTGCGGCGACTGCTACCGGATATGTCCAGTGGACGCTGTGGAGATAGTCGACGGCAAGTCGGTGATAGACCAGGAGGCCTGCATCAGCTGCGGGCTGTGCCAGGGGGTGTGTACGCATGACGCGATACGCTAGCCTCTTGGCCGCGGCCCTGCTGGGTCTGGTGCTGGGCCTGGCCTGCACCAACCCGGCGGACAACACCCAGCTGACGGTGGACGAGGACCTCTGCTACGGCTGCGGCCGCTGCGAGGAGGTCTGCCCCTACGGCGCCATCGAGGTGATAGACGGGGACGCGGTGATCGACCCCTCCCTCTGCCATCAGTGCTGGCGGTGCGTGGAGGAGTGTCCGAAGGGGGCGATCTACTGATGAGACACATCGCGATCACTCTTCTCGCCTGCGCGGTGGCCGCGGCCGCCACGCTGGACCAGTACGGCAGCGTCACCTACCGTTCCGACAGCCTGACAGGCTCCCCCGCCCGCACCGAGGTCACCTGGGGGGCCATCCTGGAGACCGGTCCCCTGCAGGTGGAGCTGCAGGACAGTTACCTGGTCTCGGACTCCGGCGGCACGGTCCCCCGCTGGACCAGGGAGGGCAACGACCTGCTGCTCTCCGCCCGGGCTTCTTTCGACAGGTTCCTGCTCCGTCCCGACCTCCGGTGGCGGACGGCGGTGGCGGGCGACAGCATTCTGCTTGGGCCTCCGGTGGCCGACCCTGTATCCCAGGGAGACGTGATTCGGCCCGGAGGCACGCTGGAGGCCGATCTGGGCAGCTTCCACCTCTACGGGTTCGGGCGCTACTGGAAGCGGGATATGTACACGGCGGACGGCCTGGAGGCCGGCTGGACCTCCACCGGATACGGAGGAGGCGGCACGTGGACCACCCCCATGGGCGCGACCCTGGGGGTGTCCGGCGTCTCCCGCAGCCATGAGACCGACTTCAGGGAGCTGTACAGCGACTGGAGCAGGCTTGATCTGAGCCTGGCCTCCCGCCCCTTGGAGCTTCCCACCAGGACCATGGTGATGGCGGACCTGGAGTACTCGCTGTACACCGGCGAGGACTACACAGGCGCCGAGATAGCCGACCGGGTGTCCGGCCGAGTCAGGGCGGTACAGTCGCTAACCACCACTGTGAGCTACAACATGACCATGGCGGTGGCCATGGACCACCACGAAGACCACTGGAGCGTGGCCAAGGGAATGGCCGGGGCCAGGATGCTGTTCATCCTGGACCGGGGAGGCCGCGTGCCGAGCATCCTGAACATCGGCTCCAGCTTCAGCTCTTCGGTCTTGAGCACCACCTGCCTGGATATCTTCTCCAGGGCCCACATCTACAGGGGGATCAGCCTCCTGGGCAGGATCGATGCCCGCAGGACCCCCACCGACATCGCCGGCGCTCCACAGACCCGCCGGTCGGTGGTCCTGGGGGGAGGCCTCGAGTACCAGATGGGCAAGAACCTCCGCTGCTGGGCCATGATCGAGCAGGAGCGGACCGAGTACCAGCAGAACGAGAACTGGAGCAGGATGCGGGCCGGGCTGGACGTCTTCCCCGGACGGCTGGAACTCTAGCCCACGGCCAGGGTATTCGAGGGGGCGGGGAGCTTCCCCGCCCCCTTTGACGACGGGAAGCCAATGCTGGAAAGCCTCGGCGAGGGCCTGGCGCTGGGCCTGGCCACTGGAACGGCCTGCCTGGCCAGCTGCGGACCGGTGTACGCCACCTACCTGATGAGCGAGGAGCGGCGGGGATGGCAGCCGCTGCGGGTCATACTGCTGCTGAACCTGGGGCGGTTCGTCGCCTACGTTGCCTTCGGCGCGGCCATAGGGCTTCTTGGCGGCTACATTCCCGTATCGGTGCGTATGCCCCTGGCCTACGCCGGTTATCTGCTGTTCTCGGTCTACCTGATCGTCTCCGTGGCCCGGGTCCATCGGGCCTGTACGGGCTGCGGCGTCTCCCGCTTCATGCGCATAACCCGCAGCCCGCTGCTGCTGGGAATACTGACCGGGTTCTCCATATGCCCCGCCTTCCTCATAGCCATCACCGGGGCCTTCGAGGCCAGCGGCGCCCTGGCCGGAGCCCTGCTCTTCACCGGATTCTTCGCCGGAACAACGGTCTACATGCTGCCCTTCGCCCTCTTCGGGCTGCTGACGAAGGTCCGCTGGATAACCACGGCGGCCCGTTTCCTGGCTGTGGCCGTTGCGGTCTACTTCGGCGTGGTGGGAGTGAGGGGACTGGCCGCCGAGCTGCTGGGCGGCGGCGCCGGGACCGTGGAGACCCCCGGGCAGGGAGCTTCCGGGGAGACGGAGGTCTTCACCATCACCGAAGCAGACACCGTGTACGTGCTGCATTTCCCCGCCGACACCACCGACCGCGGCTCGGAGATGGCCGGTTTCCTGGACCGAAGGCGTGGATGGCCCCCGGTGAGTCTGCTGAGCGCCGACAGCGCCGTCTGGCGGCGTCGCCTGGAGCAGCTGCCCCCCAGGGCGGCTGTGATCGCCCCCCTGTGGGTGGATTCCACCGGAGTGGGGCCGGCCTGGCGCGATAGCCTCCGGATGCGGCTGGACTCCGCCGGGGCCAGGGTGCTGGCCCTGGAGTACGTGCCCTGGTGCTCGGCCACCCCCGAGCTGCTGGTGGCCTTCCTGGAGCGTTACAGCTTCCGGACGCCGGCCGACGGCGGCTTCGTCTTCGCCGTGGCCAATCCCGAGGACGCCTCGGAGTGCGCCACCTGCCCCCT
>JAWLEP010000007.1:65672-66830 GCA_041686025.1 Candidatus Fermentibacteraceae bacterium | reverse complement strand
AAGTCAGACTGCCTCGTGGAGTACCGCAGGACCGACGGCGAGCTTCGGGTCTCGGTTGACACGGAGTCCGGGACGGCCGAGGCTCTGGCCAACGCCGTCCGGATGGCGGCCCTGAGGCTTCGCATACGAGAGGGGGAGGTGACCGTGACCGACTCCGGCGCGGCCCCCTTCGTGGCCGCCGCCCGCTTCGAGGCAGCCGCCCGCGACCTGATGGGCGACGACCTTCCCCCGCCCCGGTTCGAGGAATGCCTGATGAGGGAGTCGGAGGCGTCGCGGCCGCGACGGTCGAGGCTGTACGTTCCCGGCAACCGGCCGCGCTTTTTCGGGAAGGCCCTGGCCTCCGGTGCCGACGGAGTGATACTGGACCTGGAGGACAGCGTGGCCCCGGCCCGCAAGAGGGAGGCCCGGGTGCTGGTGGCCCATGCCCTGCGGGCGCTGGACTTCGGGGACGTTGAGGTCATGGTGCGCATCAACCAGGGCGACCTGGGCCTGGAGGACCTGGAGTGGGTCGTGCCCCAGCCCGTCCAGCACATACTGATCCCCAAGGTGGAGGCCCCGGCGCAGGTGAGAGCGGTGCGGGACAGATGCTCGGTGATAATGAGGCGGACGGGACGCAGCGAGAAGATCTGGCTGATGCCCATCGTAGAGAGCCCCCTGGGAGTGCTTCAGGCCAGGGAGATAGCGGCCGCGGTGCCGGAGTGCTGCGCCCTCACCCTGGGCCTGCAGGACCTCACCGCCGAGCTGGGGGTACGCCCTACCCCGGAGGGCAGGGAGAGCTTCGTTGCCCGCAGCCTGGTGGTTCTGGCCGCCAGGGCCTGCGGCCTGCAGCCCATCGACACGGTCTACTCCGATGTGAAGAACGAGGAGGGGCTGCGGCGCTCGGTCCGGGAGGCCCGGGAGCTGGGCTTTGTGGGAAAGGGCTGCATCCACCCCCGGCAGGTGCCGGTGATCAACGAGGAGTTCCTGCCGTCCGAGGAGGAGCTGGAGAAGGCGAAGCGGATCGTGCTGGCAATGGAGGAGGCGGACCGCCAGGGCCTGGGCGCGATTGCCGTGGGTTCGAAGATGGTGGACCCTCCCGTGGCCAGACAGTCGCAGAACCTGGTGGACAACGCCGTCCGTCTGGGTGTCCTGCCCGAGGGCTGGCGGGACTCCGAGTAG
>JAWLEP010000007.1:20289-65572 GCA_041686025.1 Candidatus Fermentibacteraceae bacterium | reverse complement strand
GCGCTATACCGCCAGCAAGTTGTACAAGTTGTACTCCGTCCCCGTTACTCGCGGGCCTTTGCGTTGGCCATGATGTCCGCCACGATGGGCAGCAGTATGATCAGCAGCCAGCCGAAGGCGAACTCCATTCCCCGCAGGCCGAAGCTGCCGTAGGGGACGGTTCTGTCCTGTATCTCGCTGTACAGCATCCAGAGGATGCCCATGGGGATGATCCACCGCACGCAGATGTCCCACCAGGGGCCCACCCGGAACGAGGAGTACCTGTTGATGTACTCCCTCTGCTTCGCCGCGCCCACTCCCCAGCCGAGGATGATCACCTCGCCCAGCACCACCAGCGTCAGGCCGAAGCTGTTCATGAAGTGGTCGGCGATGTCCAGTATGTGCAGGCCGGCCCCGGTGAGCATGGGCAGGCCCAGCAGGAAGGCGATGGCGCCCACTGTCAGGTTGGCGCGCTTGTGGGTGGTCTTCCACTTGTCCTTCACCGAGGAGGTGACCGCCTCCACCAGGCTGAACGCGGAGTCCACCGCCAGCGTCAGCAGCATCAGGAAGAACAGCACCCCGAATATCCGCGCACCCGGCAGGCCGCTGATGATGTGGGGGTAGGCCACGAAGGTGAGGCCGGGCCCGGACTGCACCACCTCGGTCACCGGCACTCCCAGCTTGCTGGCCTGGTAGCCCAGAGCGCTGAACACCGCCAGCCCCCCCATGAAGGCGGTGAGGGCGTCGGCTATGCCGATGATGAAGGCGTTGCCGGCCAGGTCGGTCTTCTGGGGCAGGAAGCTTCCGTAGGCGATCATGATGGCAAAGCCCACGCTGAGGCTGAAGAACACCTGGCTGATGGCGGCCAGCCAGATGGACGGGTCCATGAGCTTGCTCCACACGGGTGTGAGGTAGAAGGCCAGGCCGGTCCCCGAGCCGGGCAGCGTCACCCCCCGTATGATGAAAAGGATCAGCAGGCCCCAGGGGATCAGGACGGTGAAGTAGACCACCTTGCTCACCGTCTTGGTGCCCTTCCATATGGAGGCGATGATCCATACCCAGGAGATGGCGAAGCCGATGAACAGGTACCACTTGAAGTCGCCCATCCTCCAGGGCGTGTCGGTGAGCCCCAGGAAGTCGTTGTAGAAGTAGTCCCCCGGCGAGCCCATGAAGGCGCTGGCCTCGTCGACGTTGCCGAAGGCGTAGAGGTGGCCTTCGTAGGCAACCAGAATGGTGGATACTTTCCTGACCACGTCCTCCGTACCGGAATAGGGCGATACGTAAGGCTTGCCCACCAGGTTGTCGGGCACCCGGTCCAGTATGTGGCTGACGTTGTCGCCCGCCGGCTCGATGGCGCAGGTGCCGTCGCCGCAGGGGCTGTCCAGGAAGGCCTCCGCCTCCTCCCGGGTGGGGAATCCGAAGATATCACCCCGGTAGCTGACCAGGGTGGTGGCCTCCGGAACGATCACGTCCGCCACGGAGTCGATGGCCGAGACGAAGGGGATTCCGGCCATGTCATCCGGTACCGGAGTGAGGACCTCGTAGTCCTCCAGGTCGGTCTCCATTACCGCCATCTCCTCCTGGGCGTACTGGCCGTGCTCCTGCTCCCAGCCCAGCGTTGCCGCCTCGAAGGTGTAGTTCACGCACCAGGACATGATGATGGCGTAGTAGCAGGTGATGATGAAACCCACGCCCACGGCGAACCAGCCGAACCACTCCAGCCGGGGCGTTATCCTCTTGAAGGAACCCGGAGCCGCCCGCTGCGACTGGTGTCCCAGGCTGAACTCCAGCATCAGCAGTGGTATGCCGGCCAGGAAGAGGCATACGAAGTAGGCGACGAGGAAGGCCCCGCCGCCGTTGGCGTAGGTGATGTAGGGAAACCTCCAGATGTTTCCCAGGCCGATGGCCGACCCTATGGCGGCCAGTATGAACGCCGTCTTGCTGCTCCAGGTCTCTCGCGCTGCCACTGAGTCCCTCCGTTCCCCGGGCAGGAAACCCCTCAACGGTGATGACGAGTTTACAGAATAGAGCTAAACCGGCAGCAGGGCCGGGTCAAGTGGCAGTGGCTACTCCTCCGGTGAGCCCTCCTCCACCTCGCGCTCCTCTGTCTCCATCTCCTCCTCGGCGTCGGCGGCCATCCTGCTGGGTCCGGTGAGAAGCCTCCACAGGCGCAGCCTGGAGAGCAGCGAGAGCAGCGCACCGTAGAAGCAGAGGTACTTGCAGAAGAACCGGCCCAGCAGAATCGAGAGTACAATTGTGAGCACCGCCAGCCAGAGCAGGCCCACCAGGAAACCGGTGAAGATCGTGTGGAAGGGGTCTATCCGGCAGAATACCGCGGGCCAGCTTCCTTCGGCGAAAGAACCGTGGGCGGCGGCAGTGAGGTAGGCCACCAGCCCCGCCAGCACGACGTACTTCAGGTAATGGAGGGACTTGTCTAGCCAGGCGGGAAGACTGGGTTTGCCGGGGACGTGGATCCTGCCCAGAAGGTCCTGCAGGGCGCCCAGGGGGCATACCCAGCCGCAGAACACCCTTCCCCAGAACAGGGCGAACACCATGGGCAGAAGCAGTATGGCCAGCCCCATCCACCCCAGGAACTTCAGGCCGCCGGGCAGGAACAGGTACTGGAAGGCCCCCAGCGGGCAGTAGCAGCCCTGAACCACGAATCCCAGGACGATGAGGCTGAGCACGTGCATGATCATGTGGGCCCTGTCCCGCTCCCTGGAGCACTTGCGGCCCCGGCAGGCGTAATGGCGGGAGATGATGGTGGCCAGGGGAAGGAGTGCCGCCAGTGTTATCAGGACTATCATGTCCCGCCTCTTGCCGCCGGTGGGGTTGGCGCACCTGACCCCGGGCCCGGTTCCGTACCAGTGCGGACAGAGGGCCATGGAGTCCGGACATGCCGATTCCGCGTTGAGGTAGAGGGGGCAGGTGTTGGGAGTGGCCACGAATACGCTGCACACCGGCTGCGTCAGTCCGGCGAAGGGGTTGTCGCAGAGGCCGTCTCCGTTTCCGTCCACATAGAGGGCGCACAGCGGCTCGTCCTCGGGGCATGCGGTCTCGGGCGTCCTGCCCAGGGGGCAGCAGGTGGCCTCCTGCTCGGTGGATGAGGCCGCCGAGGTATCCTCGGAAGCGGTGACATCGAGGGTATCCGAGGGTTGCGGGCCGGGGTTGTCGCAGAGTCCGTCGCCGTCGGCGTCGACGAAGAGCACGCAGAGCGGGTCGCTCTCCGGACAGGCCTCATCCGGCGTCCTCCCCAGGGGGCAGTCCGTTGCTTCCCCGGCGGCAGAGGCGGTGTCTGCAGGGAGTCGCCCCTCCACTGCAGCTGCCGTATCGGACTGAGAGGCCGCATCCTCCTCCGAAGCGGGGATGGAAACCGACGCTTCCGCGGCGGGTTCGGTCCCTGTGTCAGACGACGTGTCCGGCGCTGCTGCAGGCTCCGGAGTGGCGTCTTCGGCGACAGTGGTGTCCGGGAAGGACTGTTCTTCCTCCCCCTCCGGCTCCGCAGCTTCCTCCTCCGTGGTTGTGTCGGGGGCGGCGACGGTGGAGTCGGCGGCTGTCTCTGCTGTCTCGCCGGTATCATCGGCTTCGGGCTGAGATCCGGGGTTGTCGCAGAGGCCGTCGCCGTCGGCGTCCACGTAGAGCGCACATGCCGGCTCGGCTTCCGGGCATGCCGTCTCCGGGGTCCTGCCCAGCGGGCACTGGGCCGATACGGCGGCCGTGATGGCCAGGAGGGTAAGCAGCGGCAGGGTCTTCATCAAAGCTCCCGATGTTTTGAAGAAGGGGCGGCCATTCGGCCGCCCCTTCCGGCGCCGGCTGGCCCTCTATTGGATGAGGATCGTCTTGATCCTCCCGAATGTCGTCTGCTCGAAACTCAGTGCCCCGGACAGGAGCATATGCGGAATGTTCCCCTCCAGGTAGCCCGAGCCGCTGCCGTAACCGCCGTTCACCGCCCGGTTCTCGCCGGTGAACCAGTGGTATACGTACAGGGAGCCGGTGCCGCCCGGCCATTCGAACTCCAATATGAGGTTATCCTCGCCGTTGTACCAGTAGGGCTCTTCGAGGTTGACGTAGAACCACTCGTCGCCCGCCGGGGCGTCTACGGTGAAATTCGACTCTTCAAGAACGGTTGTCTTGGTACCCGGGATGTAGTTGTCCTCGTAGGTGTCGCTCAGTGTGTCGGACTCGCACAGGCCCATGCTGATGGTGAGCTGCTGGAAGTTCGCCTGGGGCTGGCTGTCTGGGTGTCTCTTCAGGGCGATGGCGTCTATCTCCATCGCTCCGTCCATCTCCTCGGACAGGACTACCAACTGGTAGTCGAGGCTCTGGGCTCAATCGCCGCAGAAGGGAAGGCTGTTCTCGAAGTCGGGGGTACCGACCTCCACCTCGGCCGCCAGCGCCGCCGAGGCCAGAAGACCAAGTGCCAGTACGGTGCGAAGCATCTCAGATCCCCTTTCCGCAAGGGATGTTGACATCGTTGCCATAATGTCCACCTCGATTATAGGAAATACATCCGGGCCTGCACAGTTCCCGGACCGGAGGAGGCCCCTCCGGTCTTGACATCCCACGGCCAGTGACGATATTCCCGACCCTGAATGAACGCTTCATGCGCGGACCGGTAGTTCAATCTGGTTAGAGCACCGGCCTGTCACGCCGGAAGCTGCGGGTTCGAGTCCCGTCCGGTCCGCCATCCCTTCATGGCCCCCTTTTCGGGGGCTTATTTCTTACCTCCCTCCGGAGCGGCTGTTACATTCCGTTACCTTCCGTTTGTCCTCCGTTCATCACGGCCCTTCAGCTTACCGGTGAAAGGTCGGATGTACAGCAGAGAGGAGGAAGGAAATGAAGGCGACGGCAGCGGCATTCTCTCGGCGATGACGGCCTCTACGGAGACCTGGTGGCCGGGGACGGCGTCTACAG
The DNA here is from genome assembly GCA_041686025.1 of Candidatus Fermentibacteraceae bacterium. Lineage (GTDB taxonomy): Bacteria > Fermentibacterota > Fermentibacteria > Fermentibacterales > JCC-6 > JAWLEP01. The sequence goes on along the minus strand of JAWLEP010000007.1, from coordinate 60,679 downwards.
CTACGAATGGTACGCCGAGAATGTGACCAGGCGGAGCTTCGTGGCGGTGGACGTAATCGATTCCGATACCATGAGCGACCAGGTGGAGGACGACTACGATTCCTCGGCCTGGGGCATTCACTTCGCAAGAAAGGGAGAGTGATGGACATGAGGAAGGGATTCCGAAGGACGGCCATGATAACCGCAGCGGCGGCGCTGATGCTGGCCGCGGCGGCCTCGGCCCAGCCCATGATGGGCGAGGCGGGCGGCCCCCGGGGGGGCGGAAGGCCCCGGATCTCCGAGGGGCCTGCGGAGATGGCCCAGCTGGGTGGCTTCCTGCGCCTGCTGGGCGCCCTGGACCTGACGGAGGAGCAGCGCGGGGAGATCCGAACGGTGTTCGAGGAGGCCCGGGACGACATCCGCGCCGAGATCGAGGGCACCCGCAGCGACGACGGCCGGCGCCGCATGCTGGAGCTCTTCGCCTCGCCGGATCTCAGCGAGTCGGAGGTGCTGGAGCTGATGGCGGAGCGGGACGAGACCCGGGACAGCATTCGTCGCATCGTCGCCCGGGCCCTGGCGGACATCCACGACCTGCTCACCGAGGAGCAGCTGGCCAGGCTGGCGGAGATGGTGGAGGAGGGTCCTCCCGCAGGTGGTTCCCACGGAGGTCCCGGAGGCGGGATGCACGGATACCGCTGACGGGCCTCTCTCCCCGGCGGCCGTTCCCGGAAGGGGGCGGCCGCTTTTCTCGTACGCCGGAGCCTTCTATATCAGAGGCATGACCAGTGAGCTTCTGCCCACCATCGAGGAGGCCAGGAGACGGGCCTCGTCCCGCGCCGACAGGGCGGGCAGCCCCTTCTGCATCGTCAGCGGCACCAGAGGCGGCGTCACCATGTACAGGGTGCTGGCTGTAGAGGGCTTCGGGCTTCCCCCGGGAGCGGTCATGGAGGAGGTGGTGGAGCCGGGCAGGGAGCGGGTGGAGAGGGAGCCGCCGGAGAAGATAAGCTCCAACGGCTTCTGAGCCCTACCTCAGCGCCAGCGCGGGCGGCGAGGGCGTGATGTCCCCCGGAACGGGAGGTGGAAGCTCCGCCCCGGACCCCTCCGGAAGGCTGTACCTCATTCCCCTGTAGCCCCGCCCGCCCACCCGTCCGGCCAGCTCTGTTGCGGGGGACAGCCACACCAGCTCCAGCCCCCCCGAGGCCAGTCTCTCCGCAGTTGCCGGTTCGGTGACCAGTATGGGCAGGGCATCCGCCTGCCGCCAGCAGACCAGGGGCAGCCACTCCTGGTCGGTGCACACCGCGTCGAAGCAGACCGACTCCACAGACCGCTGCAGCCGGGAGTGGCTCATACGGAAGTAGCCGCAGAACAATGCTCCCCGGGCCGATCCCAGCAGCCCCAGCAGCAGCGCCCCCAGAGCTGCGGCCCTGCGCCAGTTCCTGCCTTTCAGGGCCCTGAGACCCAGGCAGGCTCCGGCGGCCGCCAGCGCCAGCGGACCCAGCAGGAAGCGGGGACCGAACTGGAACATGCCGTGGGTGGGCGCCAGCAGGGCCACCAGCCCCCCGCCCAGCATGCCCGCCGCCAGTAGGGTACGGCCCTCCCCCCGGGCGCGCCACGAGGCCGCCGGCAGCAGGAGGGCGGCAGGGGCCAGGGTCAGCAGCGACATGGTGCCGGCCGAGTTCCGGGCCACCGGGTAGAGCAGAACGGCCGAGCCTGCCAGCCCGGCTGCCAGGAGCCCCCTGCGCAGGCGGGGTCCGCCGCGGCCGGAGAGAAGGGCCAGGGAGGATGCGGCCCACAGAAGGACAGCCGCCCTCACCGGAAGCGGCCCCCCCGCAGTCCACGCGGTGAGGACCTCCAGCCGGGACGACGGCAGCCCGGCCGGACCGGCGGGCATGTTCGCAAGCACCTGCCCTCCCATCACCTGCTCGGGGAAGACCAGGGCTCCGAGGCCGGCGGCCCCCAGCGCGGCCAGGGCCCAGAGGAGCGTCCTCCCCGCTCCCGGCAGGGCTCTCCCGCGGATCAGCGCAACCGCCAGCAGCGCCGCGGCCGCCGGCGCCAGCTCGGGACGCAGCCTGCAGGCCAACGCCGCTGCGGCCAGCCACCAGGGCGCGGCCGAGGTGCTGCCAAGGGCCCGCCGCAGCAGCAGGGCGGCCAGCAGGAACAGGGTGACCGCCGGGCCGTGCTCCCAGAACAGCAGCGAGTAGGGCAGCAGCCCGGCGGCCAGGAAGCACAGCGGGCCTGCCCTGCGGTCGCTTCCCGAGAGGGCGGTGAGGAGGGGAATGGCCAAAAGAGACGCCGCCCCCACCAGAAGCCGCCAGACCAGCGGGGAATCCAGCAGGCCCCCCAGTGAGACCGCCGCGGGAAGGAGTGTTCCGTAGGCGGGGAAGAGGCCATGCTGCCCCGCCCGGGTCAGGGAGGGGGGGAAGCCGGCGGGGTCCATCCCCGGCGGCACCGCCCGGTCCAGGGCCCCGGGGCCGGAGGAGGCCGCCCACAGCCGCAGCCCGTTGTCGCCGGAGAAGGGGGCGGCCGACGGCACCAGAATGGTCAGGCAGAGCACGGCGGCCACGGTTGCCGCGGTGATTGCCCATGCAGCGCGCACGCTATCCCTTTCTGCTGCGGATCCTGTCGGAAACCAGCTGGTGCCGGGAGTTGTACAGGGCCCTGTAGCTCAGGACGGCGACGAGCATGCTGCCCATGGCGGTGCCGGCGGCTATCATGAACATGATCACTATCTGGTACTTCACCGCCCGCAGGGGGTCGGCGCCGGCCAGTATCTGGCCCGTCATCATTCCGGGAAGGGAGACGATTCCCACCACCATCATGGAGTTGATGATGGGTATCATTCCCCTTCGGACGGCCGAGGAGACCGGCCCCCTGGCCGATTCCCAGGACGTGGCCCCCAGGGCAAGCTCCATCTCCACCATGTCACGCCGCAGCGAGAAGCTCTCCAGCAGGTGGTCCAGACAGAGGGAGATGCCGTTCATCCCGTTGCCCAGGACCATGCCCAGCAGCGGGATGAAGTAGGAGGGAGCGTACCAGGGGTCCACTCCGATTATGAGCCTGGTGGCGGTGACGGTGATCACCAGCCCGGTGAGGGCCAGGGAGAAGAAAGCCCTCCGGGCGGCCCCTTCGTACCTGCGCTCGGGCCGGCGTATGGCGGCCCCGGTGGCGGTGGCGATCATCAGCAGGAACACCGGGCCCAGGGCCAGGAGAGTGTCCAGCTCGAAGACCCACTTGAGGACGTAGCCCACCAGGCCCAGCTGGACGATGGTGCGCAGGGAGGCCAGGGCCAGCCTCTTCTCCATGCGCAGCTTCAGCGCCAGACTCACCGCCCCGGAGATCAGTATCAGCGAAGCCGCGATGGCCAGCTGCCACCAGGAGAGGTCCATGGGCTGGACGGGGCTAGCCAAACCTGGCCTCCTCGGTGAGGTAGGGATCCAGCTCCACGCTGCGGTCGCAGACCCTCTCGGCCTGGGCCCGGTCGTGGGTTACCAGAAGGGCCGACATTCCCCTCTGCCTGGCCTCCCGCACGAAGACCTCCTCCACCGAGCGGACCGATTCCGGGTCCAGGGCGCTGGTGGGCTCGTCCAGCAGCAGCACATCCGGCTGGAGTATCAGGGCCCGCACCAGGCAGACCCTCTGCTGCTGACCCACGCTGAGCGACCGGGCGTTCTGGGACATCCGGGACTCGTCCACCCCGAACACCCCCAGCAGCGACACCGCCCTGTCCCCGGGGAAGCCGGCCTCTCCGGCGCTGACGTAGTCGAAGGGCCTCCGCAGGTTCTCCTCCACCGTCTGGTCCAGCAGCACGGGGGTCTGCTGTATCAGAACCACCCGCCGGCGGAAGGAGGGCCAGTGGTCGCCGGGGGCCTCCTCTCCCCGCAGCAGGACCGCGCCCTCCAGCGGGTCTATCAGGCCGGACACCGCCCGCAGGAGGGTGGTCTTGCCGCAGCCGGAGGGGCCCAGCAGGGCCACGAACTCCCCCTCCCGCACGCAGAGGTCGAGGTCCGTAATCAGGACCCTGCCGTCGGTGCCCACCGAGAGGTCGGAGAGCTCCAGCAGCCTCTCGCCCCCGTCCGCCGACCCCCCGGGCATCAGTCCACCACCACCCTGGGTATGCAGGCGGGTATGCGGGTGAGCACCTCGTAGTTGGGATTGCGGGTCAGGTCGCTGAAGGAGCTCACCGAGATGTGCGACCTCTTCTGCCTCCCGATCAGCACCACCTCGTCGCCCTTGCGCACCTTCCCGTTCATGTCCGTGACGTCCACCAGCAGGGCGTTCATGTTCACCAGGCCGGCCACGTTTGCCCGCCGTCCGTGGACCAGCACGTAGCCCAGGTTGCTCAGCGACCGCGCGAAGCCGTGATAGTAGCCCACCGGCACGGAGGCCAGGACCCGCTTCCTGGTAGCCAGGCAGGAGGTTCCGTATCCGATGAACTCCCCCGCCTCCACCTCCTTCAGCGACATGATGCTGCTCTTCCAGCGCATCACCCGCCGCAGGGGATTGGCCTTCCGCTGGCTGGGGGTCTGGCAGCAGTTGCGTATGTAGTACATCTTGGTCTGCTCGCTGGGCCAGAAGCCGTACATTGCTATACCCGTACGCACCATGTCCATAACGGTCTCGGGGTAGGTGAGGGCCGCAGCGGAGCAGGCGGTGTGGCGAAGGCCCGGCTCCAGTCCCGCGTCGCTCACCCTCTTCAGCGCATGCTCGTACCGCCTCTTCTGCTCCTGTATTCGCAGGTAGTTGTTCACGCTCTCGGCTCCGGCGTAGTGGGTGCATACGCCGGAAAGCCTCAGGAGGTCCCTGTTTGCGGCCAGGACCTCCAGGGCCCGGTCCAGGTCTCCGTCGCCCAGGCCGGTCCTGTTGAGACCGGTCTCCACCTCCAGGTGCACCAGGGCCCGCCTTCCCACCGCAGCTGCCGCCTTGCGGGCCGCCTCCAGCCTGTCGAGGTCGAAGACGTAGAAGGAGACGCCGTGCTCCACCGCCCAGGGTATGGCCTCCCCCTCGATGTGGCCCATCACCATGACGTGCGTGGAGTCGCGGCTGCTGCTGTCCACCGCCCTCACCGCCTCGGAGGCGCTGAACACCGAGAAGTGCCCGACGCCGCACTCCTCGGCCATGGGGAGAAAGGACTCTATGCCGTGGCCGTAGGCGTTTCCCTTGATGACGCAGCTGATTACCGGGTGAGGGCCCAGCCGTCTTCTCATGAAGTGGAAGTTCCTCTTCAGGGCCCCGCGGCTCAGCTCGATTACGGAGGTGTCGAACACGGTTCAGCCGCCTGCCAGGGAGCGCCGGAGCAGTGCTTCCAGGAGGTCCACGCCCACCGGGATCAGCCCGTCGGGGAAATCGTAGGTGCTGCTGTGCAGGGGTGCATGGTCCTCCCCGGCTCCCAGGCCGAAGAGGGCTCCCCCGAAGCGGCCGGTGAAGTGGCCGAAGTCCTCCGACCAGGGGAAGGGCCGGGACGGCCGGATCACATCCAGGCCCAGGCCGGCGGCCGCGGCGGCCACGTATTCCGCCGCATCGGGGTCGTTGATGGTGGCGGGAAACTCCTGCTTCCAGGAGATGCGCACATCCAGGCCCGCAGGCTCCGTCGCGGACTTTGCCAGTCTCTCCGCGGCGCAGGCAAGGTCATCCATGGCCTCCTCGGAGTGCGTGCGGAGCGTGGCCATCACCACCGCCTCGCCGGGGGTGGTGCCGAAGGCCTCCGACCCCAGCCTGGCGTGTATCACGGTGGCCTTGGCCGGCTGATGGAGCGCGGTGGCGGTCTGGGGCAGCGAGGAGATCCCCGTTATCAGCCGGGCCACCGCCAGCGCCGGCCCCCTGGCCAGATGGGGCTGGGCCGCGTGGGCCGACTCCCCGTGAAGCTCCACCACCATGCCCCGGGAGGCGGAGGCGAAGCAGCCCTCCCTGATCACCACTGAGCCCTGGGGGAATCCCGGCAGGTTGTGGAGGGCGTAGGCCCGGTCCGGCAGAAAGCGGCGGAATGCCCCGTCCGCAAGCACCAGGGCGGCACCCTCGCCCGTCTCCTCTGCCGGCTGGAAAAGCAGCACGGCCTCCCCCCCGGCCGGCGGCGAGGCGGCCAGCCTCTCGGCCACGCCGCAGAGAATGGCCATGTGGCCGTCGTGCCCGCACTTGTGGCCGATGCCGTGTTCTTCGCAAGCGTAATCGGCCCCTATGGAGTCGGGGATGGGAAGGGCGTCCATGTCGGCCCTCAGGAGGACCCGTGGACCGGCCTCCACCCCTGCGAAGACCAGGGCGAGCCCGTTGCCGCCCAGCCCTGTGGCAAGCTCCCCCGCATTCAGGGACTTCAGGAAGCCCGCCAGCTCGGCGGCCGTAAGCTCCTCGTGGTGGGAGAGCTCGGGCCGGGAGTGGAGACGGTGACGCAGCGTGGTCAGATGGTCCAAAGCGACCTCCCTCTCAGCATGGGGGCGGGCCTCCCGGCCTCCCCGCCAGCGGGTGAGGAGAAGCTAGGCAAAAAGGACGGCGTCCTCAACCCCGGCCTTCCGAAAGAAAAGGCCCCGGGACCGAAAGCCCCGGGGCCGTGCATGGACGCTGCCGCTAGCGGAGGATAACCACCCTCCGGCTGGCGGTGCCCAGGTTCGTCTGCAGAAGGACGTTGTAGGCGCCGGCTGGCAGGCTGGCGCCCTCCATCTGCGCCGAGTGGTCGCCGGCGGGAAGCTGTCCCGCCGCCAGAGTGCGGACCCGCCTGCCGGTCATGTCGTAGACGGCCAGCTCGCCGGTGGCGGAGGCAGGAAGGCTGTAGGCCACGGAGAAGGCACCGGGCGCCGGGTTGGGAGTGGGGGCGGCCAGCGATACCGCCGAGGGGGTCGCGGGATCCGGTGTCTCCACTCCCGTCTGACCGGTCACGAACATCAGGGCCGGGTCGCCCAGCAGGTTGTTCTCCTGCAGGCACCAGTTCTGGTACGCCATGCCTCCGGAGGACTTGAAGGCGTCCTTGCCGGTGGCGTGGGTGACTCCTATCTCGTACTCCTCATCCACGAACAGCTTCTGGGCCACGTAGTAGTTGAGCCACTCCGAGGGGCCCATGCTGGGCGGGGAGCCCCAGCCGTTGTCGGAGTTGAACATGTTGGCCACTGTGCCGCCGTTGGGGGCCAGCATCAGCCTCTCCGCCAGCGAGGCGGTGCTGAGCTTTCCGGCCAGGCAGGCGATGGAGTGGACCACCGGCAGCATGTCTATGTTGGTGAGCTGCGTGTAGTTGCTGGTGGTGATCATGTCCGAGGGATCGTAGTACCAGAACACCCCGTTGCTGTAGCCGTGGCCGGTGGGCTGGAAGTAGGCAACTCCGTCGTTGAGGACGTCGATCTGGTTGTTGGGATGGCTTCCTCCCAGGGACTCGTAGAGCTTGTGGGCCGTCCAGCCGGAGGGAAGCATGCCCGCCACCTCGTCGCATATGGTGGCGCCCGTGTAGCTGTACTCCGGCCAGAGCACGGCCCCGCAGAACAGGGCGGACTCGTACCACTCGCCGCTGTCGGTGCCGTCCTCGTAGGCGAGTGTCTTGTCCACCATGGTGGATACCCAGGAGGCGTTGTCGGCTGCGAAGCGGCCCACGTAGATATCGGAGTAGTAGTCTACGTCGTCGTTGCTCTCGCCGTACTGGTGGTTTCCGTTGGCGTCCCAGGTGCCGTCCAGGTCGCTGTAGTAGAGGTCGGTGGTGGAGTTCAGGGTGTTGCCGTAGACGGAGAGCTTGGAGATCCTGGTGGTCTCGCCGTAGTCGCCGATGATCAGGGCGTAGACCAGACCGTGGTTCTCGTAGCCGTCGATGAGGAAGTTGCGTATCTGCTCCTGCGTGTCCCAGCCGTCGTAGTTGTCGTAGATGTACTGGAGGCTGACGAACTCCGCTCCCCCGGCGGTGATGGCCCTGTGGTCCACCAGGGGCTGCAGCTCGTCCTCCATCTCCTCGTCGCCGATGGCTATCCAGGGGGCCCAGTCCTTGCCGCCGTCGGTCATGGCGGGAGCGAAGGCGGCTGCGTCCTGCGGGTTGGCCACCATGCCCTCCACCGCTGCCCTGGCGGTGTTCACCTGGTTGGAGGAGAGGTTCATGCGGACAGCCTCAGACGGGCCGTACTCCATCACCAGCTCGCCCTCCACCAGAACCTCGAGGGCGCCGTTGTCCGTGTTGTAGCGGAAGGGGGAGAGGGTGTAGGAGCCGATCACGAAACCGGTCTTGTGGCCGGTGTGGAAGTCGACCACGGGGGAGGAGGGAAATGCGCCGCCCTCCAGCCAGGCATCGTTGTAGAGGTAGTCCCCGGGCTCCTGCCCCGTGGGGACTATCCGCACCGTGGCCATATCGTAGCGCCCGACGCTGCGGAAGCTGGCGTTCTCCACCCGGACATCCGTCAGCCGGGTGCCCTGGGGAAGCACGTAGGCCCCGCCCACGCCGGGAAGGTCGGGAGCGCCCTCGGGGAAAATCGTGCGGGCGCCGGGAAGGACGATCCGGTCCAGGCCGTCCATCTGGACCACCCTGGCGTTCGGGTAGCCGTCGTCTATGGGAACGCGGATCTCGCCGGCGGCGAGGGCGGCGGCAAGCACTAGACCCGCCATGAGAGCGAAACGCATCTGAGCCTCCATTCGTTCGGTGTGCCGGGCGCTGGTTCAGTGTCATATGGAAGGGGAAGAGTAACCTACTTGGTTAGTCTAACAAAACAACACGCGCCGGTAAAGAATTGCAGACAACCAATTGAAGAACCCGCCGAAACGCCAACCGTTCCGCGGCCGCCGCGGTTGACAGTGCTCCCGGCATGTGTTTAGTTGAGATTGCATAGTTCATCCAGCAAATTAAAGCGACATGTAACGGGAGGTGCCATGTCCTCGAGCAAGGGTGTCATCTTTACCCGCAGGGCCTCCGGCCTGGTCCGGGAGCTGTCCTGGTTCGACGTCTTCATCTTCGTGGTAGCGGGTCCGGCGGCATCCGGAGTGACCTTCTACTCCGTCTCCACCGCCGCCGACTATCCGGGGGCCAGCCTGCCCCTGGCGTTCCTCATCGGTCTGGCCGTCTTCCTTCCCATAACGCTCCTGGTGGCGATAACGTCCGCCACCATGCCCCGTTCGGGAGGGCTCTACATCGCGGTGAGCCGGGTGCTGGGGCCCACCATGGGCTACCTGAGCGCCTGGCTGCTGTTCATCGGCTACGGCATCTCCAGCGGGGTCCTCGGCTACATAGTCGTGGGGCTGATGGGCTCTGCCTTCTCCACCGCCGCCCTCAGCAGCGGCATCGGATGGCTGGCCTCCGTGGGCCGGGTGATGCAGACCCCCCACTGGCAGCTGGTGGGCGGGTTCCTCTGGGTGGGGCTGTTCTGGCTCATCGCCTACAAGGGGATCCGCAAGGTGAAGAACCTGATGAGGGCCATGTTTTTCATACCCCTGGTGGGCACCGCAATAGCCGTGGTCTGGTTCCTGCTTTCCGGTGGGATGCCCGGCGTGGCGGAGAGCTTCAACGCCACCTGGGGCACCGGCACCTTCGAGACCATAATGCAGCGGGCGTCCGACCTGGGGCTGCGGGAGACCTCCTTCAGCTTCGGCGAGACCATCCGGTCGCTGATCGTGGTAGTCTGGGCCTACGCCAGCATCACCATCATCAACTACGCCGGCGGCGAGGTTAAGACCCCCAAGACCAGCATGATACGTGGCTTCACCATAGGCACCGCCTTCGTGGGCATGATGTACGTGGTGATCGTCCTCTCCACCTACAGCGCCTTCGGAGACTTCATCACCTCCTACGACTTCCTCTACGACAACCACCCGGAGGTGCTGGAGGAGGTCATGGGCGGCCTGGTGCAGCCCTCGGTACCCTTCTACTTCATGGCGATAGCCGGCAACGTCTGGTTCGGCCTGGTGGTGGCGGTGAGCATCGCCCTGTGGTTCGCCAACTCCATACTCCCGGGCTTCCTGGCCAACTCCCGTCTGGCCTTCGCCATGTCCATGGACAAGTCCTTCCCCAAGGCCCTCTCGGCGGTGAACCGGCGGACCGGCTCGCCCACCAACGCCGTCCACCTCAACGCGGTATTCTGCATCGTGGGCGTGCTGATCATGATGCTCTCGGTGGACGTGATACTGGCCATACTCACCCTCACCACCTTCTTCATCTTCTGGCCCTACGGCCTGGCCACCATGCTGCTGCCCTACCACAAGCCGGAGATCTACGACCGATCGCCGGTGCAGTGGAGCCTGTTCGGGGTGCCGGTGATCAGCATACTGGGCTGCTTCGCGTTCCTGGTGGGCTGGTTCTTCATCTACCTGTCCATCCGCAACTTCAACCCCGTGGTCATGCTGACCCTTATCGGCGTGATGCTGGCCGGCCTGGTGGTATACCTGGTGCAGCAGGCCAAGAACCGTCGGGAGGGCGTGGACGTGAGCAAGATCTACTCCCAGATCCCCCCAGAATAGAGAGGTGATGCAGGCTTGGGCAGAATCTTCTTCTCGGTAGACGTGCATGGGGCGGAGAGCGTCTGGAGGAAGTGGCTCCGGGTGCCGGAGCTATACGACGCCGACGCGCTGCTGCTGTGCGGAGACCTTACCGGCAAGTCCCTGGTGCCCATCATCGACCAGGGAGGCGGAAAGTGGGAGGCCTTCTACTTCGGCAGGAACTGGACCCTGGAGGAGGGCAGCGAGTGCGACGAGATGGAGGGGCGGATCCGGGACGCCGGCGCTTACACGCTGCGCTGCGACCCCGACAGGGTGGAGGAGCTGCAGGGCGACCCCCAGGGCCTCGAGGACCTGATGATGGGGATGATAAAGGACCGCATGGCCAGCTGGATGGAGATGCTGATAGACAGGGTGGACCTGTCCAGCGTGGACGCCATCGTCATGCCCGGCAACGACGACGACTGGGAGGTCGACGACGTGATCAGGTCCTTCGGAGACCGGGGGGTCCGCTGGTGCCTGGACGGACCGGTGGACGTCTTGGGGGCTCCCATGATCAGCCTGGACTACGTGAATCCCACCCCCTGGGACACCCCCCGGGAGGACAGCGAGCGGGGCCTGAAGAAGAGGATAAAGAAGCTGGTGAAGCAGCTGGACGACCCGGGCAGGGCCATCTTCAACTTCCACGCCCCGCCCAAGGGGACCATGCTGGACCTGGCCCCGGAGCTGGACGCCAGCAAGAAGCCGGTGACCATCGCCGGCCAGGTGAACTTCGTGCACGTGGGAAGCGAGTCGGTGGCCTGGGCCATAGAGAAGTACCGGCCCATGATCGGGCTGCACGGGCACATACACGAGTCCACCGGCCACGACGAAGTGGCGGGGGTCACCGTGGTGAACCCCGGCTCCGAGTACGGTGAGGGCATACTGCGGGGCTACATCATAGAGGTCGAGGACGGCCGGGTGGCCAACCAGTGGAAGGTGGAGGGCTGATGCCGCAGAGGCTTCCCGAGGACGCGCACGCCCCGTTCCTGGAGCCCGGTGACCTGCTCACGGCCCAGAAGCTGGCGGGACAGGAGAGGAAGTTCCTCGACCTGCTGGCCGAGCTCATGGAGCGGGCGGAGGAGCACGGCGTCACCATCAGGACCATCGGCTCCATAGCCTTCCGCGTGCGCTGCCCGGACTACAAGAAGCTGGAGTACGACAACGGCCGCTACCTGACAGACGTGGACTTCATGGCCTACTCCCGGGAGATAGCCGGTGTGCAGGACATGTTCGAAGGGATGGGCTGGGAGGAGAACATGACCGTGCTGCGCCTCTTCGGCGACAAGCGCCGCATCTTCTACCACCCCGAGCTCCCCATCCACTCCGACATCTTCCTGGACAGGCTGCGCTTCTGCCACGAGATCGACTTCCGGGGAAGGCTGGAGCTGGACTCACCCACCATTCCCCTCATCGACCTGCTGCTGGAGAAGCTCCAGATAGTGGAGATCAACAGGAAGGACCTTGTGGACGTCATGGTCCTGCTGAGCCAGTACGACATCGCCGAGGAAGAGGGGGCCACCGACTCCATAAACGGGGCCAGGCTGGCCCGCCTGTGCGGCCGTGACTGGGGCTGGTGGCGCACCGCCACCATGAACCTGGACAAGACCCGCGACTTCGCTGCAGAGTATCTCTCGGAGGAGCACGCTCCCGCCGTCCGCCGGAAGGTGGACAGGCTGAGGGAGATGATCGACAGCCGCCGCAAGGGCCTCCGCTGGAAGCTGCGCAGCATGGTGGGCGAGAGGCTCAGATGGTACCGCGAGGTTGAGGAGGTGGAGAGAGACTAGTCACAGCCGCCCCGCCCACTTCCGACCCTACAGCAACCGGCCGCCGGCGCGGCCGGCTGACATAGCCCTATTCCGCATGCACAGGAGAAAGGAAAAGAAGGATGCAGGGAGACATATCCGCATTCCCCAAGGACGACACCAACATCAAGTCGCTTCAGCACAGCCTGCTGGAAGCGGTGGTACTGGACCCGGTGAAGCACCCCGAGCGCTCCGGCACCACGCTGGCCCGCATCAACGAGGTGCTGGGCCTGGTGATGGGCTCCGGCGAGCAGGCGGGAGAGGTGATAGCCGCCTGCCGGGAAGCCTCCGGAGGCGCAAAGCCCTTTGACTCCCTCTCAGTGGATGCCGCCACCCGGGTGGCCGCCGTGCTCCTGCAGCACCTCAGCGGTGAAGAGCTCTCCCGGATGGCCGATTTCCTCATGGAGTCCGAGCTCTCCACCAGGGAGGTGGTGGAGCTGCACCGGCGGTTCAAGATCCCGGTGTCCCACCTGGAGGACGACCTGCTGCCGGTGAACGGCGAGGGCGCCCTCATACAGGACTCCCGGGGACGGGTCTACGTGGACCTGGACAGCAACTACAGCGCCACCAACCTGGGCAACTCCAACGATGCCATCGCCCGGGGGCTCTACAACCAGGCCCGCCTGCTGATATCCCAGAAGGAGGACCGCATACAGGTGGCCCGGGCCCGCTTCCTCAAGGAGATCACCCCCATGATGCCCCAGGGCCTGGTGCACTTCTACTGGCAGAACTCCGGCGGCGAGGCGGTGGACAAGTCCATCAAGATGGCCAAGGCCCACACCGGCCACACCGGAGTGATAGCCTTCGAGGGCGGCTTCCACGGCCGCACCCACGGTGCGGTGGCCATCACCCACAACGAGGCCTACCGCAAGCCCTTCGGCCTGGACGACGAGGACTGGGTCCACTTCGCCCCCTTCAACGACCTCGAAGCCGTCGGGAAGCTCCTGGCAGAAGGCAAGGCCAAGAGCGTGATGCTGGAGCTGGTGCAGGGCGAGGAGGCCGGCATGCGGCCGGCCACCCAGGAGTTCGCAGACGGACTCCGCGAGCTCTGCGACGAGCACGACGCGCTGATGATCGTCGACGAGGTGCAGACGGGCTTCGCCAGAGTCTCCGACGGCCCCGGGCAGTGGTTTGCCGCTGACCGCTACGGGGTGGTTCCCGACATCATGACCATCGGGAAGTCCTTCGGCGGGGGCTATCCGGTGACGGCCGTGGTGAGCAACGAGAAGGTGGCCTCCTCCATGAAGCCCGGCTACGACGGCTCCACCTTCGGTGGCAACCCCATGGCCATGGTCTCCGCCCTCATCGCCACCCGGCAGATGCGGGCGCTGGACCTGACCAACCGGGTAAAGGAGATGGCCGACTACTTCCACAACCGCCTGGACTCCATCGAGTCCGAGCACCTGAAGGGGTTCCGCACCATAGGCCTGATGGTGGCCCTGGACCTGGACAGCGCCGAGAACGTCAAGAAGGCCCAGGAGCTGATGAAGGACCGGGGGGCCCACTCGTCGCTCTCCACCGGCGCCACCATGCGGCTGATGCCGCCGCTGGTGATAACCAGGCAGGAGGCCGACGTGGTGGTGGAGGCGATAGACTACGCCCTGAAGCACCTGTAGCGGAAGCGCGGTACGCATGGCGGGGCCGGATGGCCGGCCCCGCCTTTTCCGTACCGTAGTCTCGGTGGCCGCTAGCGGTCGCGGAGGTAGCTGCAGAGCCTGTATCGATCCTGTTGAGAAATGTTGAGGATCTCTATGGCAGCACGGCAGTTACCATCACGGTTGCTGCGAGTTCTGACCACCCGCCCTATGCAGCTGAGGTCGTCCTCGTCGTCGCGCGTTCTCACCCTGGCCTCCACCACGGCATCTTCGGCGAGCTCATGGTCGATGGAGAACAGCATACCCCCCTCGCTGATGTCCCTGGTGACGAAGGGGAACTCCCCGGAAAACTCCGAAAGCCGCCCCTCCAGCTGCGTCCTGACCCGGCGGAAGGCGCGGCGGTCGTCGCCGCTTATGCAGATGCGGTTCTTGCCCCTGCTCTTGGCCATGTACATGGCGCTGTCGGCGCTGCCGATCAGCTCCCCGGGATCGTGGGCGTCGCCGGGGTAGGCGGCTATGCCCAGACTCACCGTCAGGGCGCTCCTGGCGAAGCCGTGGCCGGCCACACCGCTTCTGATCCGCTCGGCCGCTACCCGTGCGTCCTCCTTGCCCGATGAGGGCAGCACCACCACGAACTCCTCGCCCCCGTAGCGGACGACCAAGTCGGTGCTTCTTGTGGCATCCTCCAGGATCTCGGCTATCTCCACAAGGGCCATGTTCCCCGCCTGGTGGCCGAAGCAGTCGTTGTAGCGCTTGAAATCATCGATGTCCACCATGATCAGCGCCATGGACCTCTGGTGGCGGTCGTTTCGGTCTATCTCCCGGGGCAGGTGCTCGCTGAGGTAGCGATAGTTGTACAGGCCGGTGAGCTCGTCGCGGTAGACCGAGGCCTGGGTCTGCTGGAACAGCTTCAGCTCTATCACCTTGGGACTCTCCAGCTTCCTGTCCACGCTGATGAAGTAGTGGACCAGGGCCACCCTGATGTCGATGGGTGGGCCCACCGCATCCTGGAGGTGCCTTCTTATGCCCAGGATCCGCCTCCAGTGCTCCTTTGCCTCGGCCGCCGGGATGCGGAGGTGCGCCAGCACGAAGAGCAGCTCGGCGTAGACCGCATCGCCGTATGCCCTCTCCAGCCTGGATACGCCCTCGGTCATCTCCTCGAAGTTGGTTCGTGAGCTGGCCACCACGCTGGCCACCTGCTGAGCCAGGGAGACCTCCTCCCCGGTGCCGGTGCTGCGGCTGTCGCCGGCATGGACTTCCGCCTGCTGCATTGCGTGATTCCCCTCCGGATGTGAGCGGCGCCCGGCTGCATGAAGAACGGGGGCGGCCGCCATGGAATGACCCCAGCGGATGTTTTGCCGCACGATATCCGCGGCGGCGGAACCATGTCAATGGGCGGGCCTGCATTGACGGCGGGGGAGGGAAAGAGAATGCTGTAAAACGAGGTAGGCGATGAGAGACAAACTGCTCACAGCGACGCTGGCCCTGCCTGCACTGGCCTCGGGGGTTCCGGCAGCGGTGTACTCCTCCATCTGGACCATCCACCGTTCGTGGTAGATGTGGAACTCGGCCCCGGCGGAGACCCCGAAAGCTCCCAGGTTCCTGTGCGCTCCAGCCGATACCACTCCCAGGCCCCGGAGCGGAAGTCCGCCTGCGGGCCCTCGTACCCTGGGGAGTAGGATACCTCGGGGTCGTAATCCGCGTAGCTCCCGAACGCCTCCAGGGAGACCAGGGGCGCACCGCTGAGCCTGACGGCTCCGCCCAGCAGGGTGGTGGGGTCGCCGGGGAAGAAGATCCCGTCCAGCTCGGTCTCCGCGTCCACCCGGGGCACGGGTTTGGAGTGGGGCATGACGATTCGGCCCTGGGCCCCCAGCTGCAGCGAGAGGACGGCGAAGGCCGGAGCGGCCAGCACCATAGCGCACAGCGCTGCCGCGCACCTCACGGCAGGTCCAGCGCTACGTTCAGGCCGGCCTTGACCCAGGCCTGCTCCAGCGCAGGGAGGTGCAGCTCCAACTCCAGGTTGTGTGAGGCCCGGGGCCCCCGGCGTCCAGGGCCAGGCTGAAGCCCGAGAAGGGCTGTGTCGCGGAGAGCAGCGCCAGGAGGGAGATGACGGAGGTCAGGGTGTCCCCCTCCTTCCGGATCGCACGGACCGACCGGGTCGACGCGGATCAAACCGGTGCAATTGCAGTATTGATATGTCCTACCAGGGTGTCAATCGGCTTCCGGGCCCTCTTTGGAGCGCTCCTCCGCCGCACCTATCTGCCCCGCTCGCTTCACCCCAGCTTGGCGGCGATGGGGGCGGAGAGCTCGAAGACTACGGTGGAGCCGATGATGGTGTTCAGTATCAGCGGTCCGTGGTGGGAGAAGCCTGCGGACTCCGAAACTGTAAGGGCCAGCCCGATTGAGACCCCCGCCTGGGGCAGCAGGCCCAGTCCCACGTTGTTGCGGACCTCTGCCGGAGCGCCCCCCATCCAGGTTCCGGCCAGGGCTCCCCAGTACTTGCCGGCGGTGCGGAGCAGTATGTAGCCGGCTATGAAGCCCGCGGACATCACCAGCCCCAGGGCTATCAGGTGCTGTACGCCCGCTCCGTCCAAGCAGCCCCTTTCCGCGGCGATGAAACGCCAGTATCACATACTCACGCTTCGGCGGGGACGGGGAAATCGGGCCAGCCCCGTGGACGGTATGGGGCCTGCCCCGTAGCGTTTCCGGGACGGCCTCCGCCGCACAACCGGAAGGTGAGACATGCCCTACCGCCAGGTCCTGGTAGTGTGGAACACGGTATCCGGCCCGGATACCCAGGACGACGACAGGGAGGATGTCCGCCGGTTCCTGGAGGGCAGGGGGGCCGGCTTCGAGATCCGGGACTGGACCGCGCCGGAGGAGATCCCGGGTTGGGTGGAGGAGGCCGAGAGGGGGGACGTGGACCTGCTGGTCTCCGCCGGCGGCGACGGTACCGCGGCAGCCATCGCCGACTGCCTCATACGCATGGGGAGCCGGCTGCCCCTGGCGGTGCTGCCGCTGGGTACTTCCAACCTGCTGGCCCTGAGCCTGGGGCTGCCCCTGGACCTGGAGGAGGCGCTGGAGGTGGTATGGACCGGGACGGCGGTCCGGCTGGACGCCGGTTACGTCGCCGAGATGGACAGGCACTTCCTGGTGGGTGCCTCGGTGGGCGCCCACGCCGAGCTGGTGAGGAAGACCTCCCGGGAGCGCAAGCGGGAGATGGGCTTCCTGGCCTATCTCCTCTCCGGCCTCCGCACGGTGCTGAGCTTCCGGCCCCGCAGGGTCCGGATAGAGACCGACCGGGGAAGCTGGCGCTGGAAGACCGACTCCATCGAGGTGCTCAACACCGCCGGATTTCTTCCCGCCGACCACGCCCTGGCCCCCCGGGTGGACCCCGCGGACGGGGTGCTGGACCTGATGGCCCTGCGCACGGGGACGGTCCTGGACCTGGCGGGCCTCCTGCTGTACGCGCTGGTGGGGAAGAGGTTCGACCCCTGGCACACCGAGCACCGGCAGGCGCGAAGGGTGACGGTCCGCCCCCGGAAGGCGCTGGAGGTGCAGATGGACGGGGAGCCGGTGGGCCGGACGCCGGTAACCGTGGAGGTCCGGAAGTCGGCGCTGTCGGTGGTGGTGGCCCCCGGGTAGGCTAGCCCAGGGATATCCAGGCGGCGGCGATGCCCAGCAGCAGCCCGGCCAGTACCTGGGGGTAGCTGTGGCCCAGGAAGGTCTTCAGGGCCCGGTGCTCGAAGCCCTCCTCCAGTACGTGGCCCAGGCGCAGTATCAGATCGTTGAGGACGTGGGCCTGACGGCCGGCGGAGCGGCGGACGCCGGTGGCGTCGTACATGACCACAAGGGCGAAGACGGCGGATACCGCGAAGAGGGTGCTGCCGAAGCCCTCCCGGATGCCCACCCCCGCCGCCAGGGCGCTCACCAGGGCCGAGTGCGAGGAGGGCATCCCGCCGGAGCCGAAGAGTCTCTCCGGGCACCACTTCCTCTCGATCAGCAGGTAGACCACCGCCTTCAGCGCCTGGGCGGTGGCGTCTGCTACGATGGCCGTCAGAAGAATGCGGTTGCCCAGTATGCCGCCCACGTCAGCGCGCGGTCTCCCCGGAGGCCTTTATGGCGCCCCAGGTGGACCGGGCGGTCGGGGATGGGTAGCCGTCGTAGAGGCAGGCGGCCCATCCGGTGAAGGCCGGTGCCTCCCACTCCTCCACCACGGTGCCGCCGGCGTCGAACCGGTAGATCATCCCCGTCTGGCCGTCCAGGGCCTCGGCGCTCCAGAAGCACTCCCCGTCGTACCACAGGCCGCGGCAGGAGTCGCCCGGCGGCGACAGCACGGTGGGGGAGGCCTGCTGGATGTCGGGCCAGTCCCCGAGGTCCCAGCTGCGCATCAGGCCGTCTTCGTTCAGCGTCCAGAGGTTCTGGCCGTCCCAGCACGAGCCGAGGACGTCGAAGTCGAAGTCGGCGGAGGAGTCCTTGGTGCCGTCGGGCAGGTAGCGGTTCATGTTCCACTCGGTGACGTACAGGTACTGGCCGTCCCAGGCCAGGTCGTAGAAGTAGAACAGGGACCAGTCGTCTATAACCAGGTCCAGCTCCCAGGTCTGCAGGTCCACGATGTAGGTCCTGGGGGCGAAGGCCTCGGAGACGTGGACCTCCCCGTCCACCACCTCCAGGTCGTTGAAGCGGTAGTTGTCGTACTGCTCCCAGTCCAGCACCTGGCCGTCGGTGTCCATCACGTAGATCCGGGAGTTGAAGGTCTGGTGGCAGGTGAACACGATCACCTGCTGCTCCGCCGCCGCGACCGACACAGCCGCCACCGGCAGCAGGCTAACTACAAGTGCGCAGGAAACGGTTTTCATTCGATCCTTTCCCTTGTTCCTCCAGGAGCATATCGGAGCCGGCGGGGATCGTCAAAAAGACTACCCTGAAACCGAGGTTGACGCGGCCCCGGGGTACGGGATATCATGGTATAGATAGTGAATGTGAACACAATCACAAGGAGAGCGATGAGCCCCAAGCGCATACCCAGTGAGACCATAGACAGGCTCTTCCTCTACATGCGCGGTCTCACCTGCCTGCTGCGCGAAGGGACCTGCACGGTGTCCTCGAAGAGGCTGGCGGAGATCTGTCGTGTAAATGCGGCGGCGGTCCGAAAGGACCTCTCCTACTTCGGCGGCTTCGGAACCCGTGGCGTGGGCTACGATGTGAAAGAGCTGATGGAGCACCTGCATCGCATCCTCAAGTACGACGACGTCACCGACGTGGCCCTGGTGGGAGTGGGCAACATTGGGCGGGCGCTTCTCACCCACTCCGATTTCGAGCTGGAGGGCTTCCGGATAATCACGGCCTTCGACTGCGACCCCGACAAGATCGGCACGAAGGTGGGCGGGGTCACAGTGGAGGACATGGACCACATGGTGGACCGTGTGCGGGAGCTTGGTCTGGACCTGGTGATACTGGCGGTGCCGGATTCCGCCGCGCCGAAGATAGCGCATACCCTGGAGAAGGCGGGAGTGAGCTCCATACTCTCCTTCTCCCCATGCGACCTGTTCATGCCCCACGGCATCGAGGTGACCTGCATCGACCTCAGCATGGAGATGGCCCGGCTGCTGTACCACTCAAGGCGAGGAAACGAACCCGCCGAGGAGGTGGGTGTGTGAGGACGCAGGCGGCGGAGGGACACGGGCTGCGCAACTTCACCTACCTCCTTCTGACGCTGATGGTGGTATGGCTGGCCCTCACCTCCAGCCTGGACTGGCAGGAGCTGCTTACCGGCGGTGCAGTCTCCCTGATACTGGCGGCCTTTCTCAGCCGGACCTACAGCGGCCTGGGCATGCCGCCCCTGTCTCTCCACCGGACGTGGTTCTCCGTGGTGTTCGCGGTGGTGCTGCTGTGGGAGATCGTGAAGGCCAACCTGGACGTGGCCAGGAGGATACTGGACCCGAGGCTGCCCATCAGGCCCGGCATCGTGGTGATCAGGACCCGGCTGACCCACGACCTGGCCCGAATGATACTGGCAAACTCCATCACCCTGACCCCCGGCACCTTCACCCTGGACGTGATAGGGGACAGGCTGCTGGTGCACTGGATAGACGTCAGAAGCGAAGTGACCGAGGAAGCCACCGAGATGATCGGGGGCCGCTTCGAACGCTACCTCAGGGAGATTTTCGAATGAGCCCCACCCTGGAGCTGGTCTACACCGGCGTAATCGGCCTGGGAATACTCCTCTGCCTGCTTCGGTTCCTGCTGGGTCCCACCGCCTCCGACCGGGCGGTGGCGGCGGATACCGCCTGCACGGTCACCACCGCGCTCCTGGTGCTGATGGGCTTCATCTTCGGGCGCTACATCTACCTGGACGTGGCCCTGGTCTACGCCGTCCTTACCTTCATAGGGGCTGTGGCCATCGCCAGGTTCCTGGAGAGGGGTATCTGAGGTGCTGGCGGCGGGGATGGTGGTAACCGGCCTGGGAGTCGTCTTCCTTCTGATCGGGAGCCTGGGGATCTTCCGCATGCCCGATGTCTACAACAGGCTGCAGGCCGGCACCAAGTGCACCACGCTGGGCGCCTGCCTGACGGTGGTGGGGGTGGGGATCATGGAACCCGCCTGGCTGCCCAAGACCCTGGCCATCGCCGTTTTCATCCTGCTGACCAATCCAATATCCAACCACGCCCTGGGCAGGGCCTCGCGCAAGAGCGGAGTCGACCTCTGTGAGGGCAGCGTCGTGGACAGGACCGAGTCCTTCGACGGGTACGGGGGTGGGGAAGGGTGATCGTGCTGGTCTCCCTGCTGGTGGCCCTCATGCTGGCCGCGGCGCTGGCGGCCCTGTTCTTCCGCGACCTCCTCAGCGCCGTGATCGCGTCCTGCCTGGTGAGCCTGATCGCATCCATCCTGTTCCTGTTCCTGCAGGCGCCGGACGTGGCCATGGCGGAGGCCTCCATAGGTGCGGCCCTGCTCACGGCCGTATTCATCATCGCCATCCGCCGGACCGGGAGGTACGAGGAATGAGGGCCCTGGTGGCTCTGGCGGTGCTGGCGGTGATCGCCACGGGCCTGGTGCTGGCCCTGTCGGACATCCCCTTCGGAGCCCCCGATTCCCGGGTGGGACCGCACTACAACCGCAGCGGGCGGGAGGACACCGGGGCGGTGAACATGGTCACTTCTGTTGTGGTGGGCTACAGGGCCTTCGACACCCTGGGCGAGATCACGGTGCTGTTCGTGGCCGCCGTGGGGCTGGGAGCCCTTCTGCACCGCACCTCGCGGCCCGGCGGCGGCGATGACCGGGAGCCTGCCAGCATGGTTCTCACCACCGGCTGCAGGTACCTGTTCCCCCTGATACTGCTGTTCGGGACGTACATCTTCATGCACGGACACCTGACCCCCGGCGGGGGGTTCCAGGGTGGGGCCGTCATCGCCTCCGCCTTCCTGCTGGTCTACCTGGGCTGCCGGGGCCGGAGGATCGGACGGGGCTGGGCCAGTTCTGTGGAGTCCCTGGGCGGGCTGGTCTTCGTGGGCCTGGGACTGGCGGGGCTGGCGGCAGCCGGCCACTGGTTCCTGTCGGCCTTCCTGCCGAAGGGGACGCCCCACCAGCTGTTCAGCGCCGGGATCATACCCCTGATCTACGTGGCCGTGGGCCTGAAGGTGGGAGTGGAGCTGACGGGAGTGATAGACAGACTGATGGAAGACACGCAGTGAGCTTCCTGGAGAGCAACGTCTACTACATGGGTGCGCTGGGCCTGGTGCTGGTGGGCCTGCTGGTGATACTGGTCCGGCACAACCTGATCAAGATGATCATCGGCCTCAGCATCATGGACACCGGGGTGAACCTCTTCCTGGTGGCGGTGGGCTACTCCCGGGGAGGGACCGCGCCCATCTTCAGCCGGGCGGCGTCGGACCCGGCGGCAATGGTGGACCCGGTTCCCCAGGCCCTGGTCCTTACAGCCATCGTTATAGGCGTGGCCGTGCTGGCCCTGGCCCTGGCCATGGCGGTGAGGCTCCACGGGCATCACGGCACACTGGACATGCGGAAGATAAGGGAGCTGAGATGGTGAGCCCCGTACTCCTGATCGCCGTCCCCCTGGGCCTGGCCTTTCTGATCCCCCTGGTGGGCATGGCCTCCCGCAGGGCCACCGGCCTGATGCCGATCCTGGCCTGCCTGTTCAACCTCGTGGCCGTGGTGCTGATTCTTCCCGCAGCCCTCAGCGATGCCATCGTGGTGCGTATCGGCGGGTTCGCTCCGCCTTTCGGAATCAACCTCTACGCCGGGCCGCTTGGGGTCCTGTTCGCCGGTCTCATAGCGCTGGCGGGGCTGGCGGTCTCCATATACGCGCTGGGCTACATCCGCCGGGGCTCGATACGCCGCTACCACCTCCTCTACCTGCTGCTGCTGGTGGGGGCCAACGGAGTCGTCCTCACCGGCGACGTCTTCAACCTCTTCGTGTTCTTCGAGATACTCTGCATATCCTCCTACGCCCTGGTGGGCTACTTCGGAGACCGGGGAGGGCTGGAGGCGGCCAGCAAGTACCTGGTGCAGGGGGCGGTGGGCTCCGGGCTGCTCCTGCTGGGCATCGGGATCCTCTACGGCATGTTCGGCACGCTGAACATGGCCGACCTCGCAGCCAGGATCGGCTCATCCGGCGGGATGTCCGTGTTCGTGCCCCTGGCCCTGATAGTCAGCGGCCTGGGGGTGGAGGCCGCAATCTTCCCCCTGAACGCCTGGCTGCCGGACGCCCACTCCTCGGCTCCGTCGCCCATCAGCGCCATCCTGTCCGGCATCGCCATCGAGGTGGGCCTCTACGCGGTGGCCAGGATGGTGATGACCGTCTTCGGAGCGGAGAGCATGATGGCCTTCCTGATGTTCCTGGGAGCGGCAACCGTGCTGGCGGGGGAGATGTGCGCCTTCGCCCAGAGGGACGTGAAGCGGATGCTGGCCTACTCCAGCATAGGGCAGGTGGGCCTGGTGCTCTTCGCCCTGTCCGTGTTCAGCCCGGGCTCCGTGGCCGGGGGCCTCTTCCAGCTCCTCAGCCACACTCTGGGCAAGGGCCTGCTGTTCCTGGCCGCCGGATACATGATCTACAGAAGCGGCTCCCGCCGGATCTCCTCGCTGAACGGAATGGCCTCGCGGATGCCGATTACCTCCCTGGTCTTCGCCGTGGGAGCTCTCTCGCTGATTGGCCTTCCCCCCTTCGCCGGCTTCGCCAGCAAGCTGATGATAGTCGGTTCCGTGCTGGCCCGGGGCGGCACCATGCTCACCCTCCTTCTGGGGGCGGTGCTGGTGGGCACGCTGATCGAGGGCGCCTACCTGTTCGGGGTGGTGCAGGCCATCTACTTCCGGAAGACCCCCGCCGGCGCCGAAGGGGGCAGGGCGCCGGTTAGCGCGGTGGTGCCCATGCTGCTGCTGGCGGCCCTGATAGTCGTGGTGGGCGTATGGCCGGGTCCTGTGGCCGAGGCGCTGCGGGCCGCCGCCTCCGATCTGATGGACAGGACGGCCTACATGGGCGGTGTTCTGCCATGACCCTGGAGATGGTTCTGCTGGCCGGCTTCGGGGGAGCGCTGCTCACCTGGCTGCTGGGCAAGGTCTCGGCCCGGCTCCGCAACGGCCTTGCCGTCTTGCTGGCCTTGGGGATGTTCGTGGCCGTATGCCTGATGCACGGCCAGAGCTTCCAGCGACTTCTGCCCCTGGGTTTCATGGGTCTGCGGCTCTCGGTGAGAATGAACATGCTCTCCTGGCTGTTCGCCGTGCTGATACTGGGGACGGGCCTTCTGTCGGTGATCTTCTCGCTGCGCTACATGAGGGGCAGGTCCCGGCTGGACTACTACTACTTCACACTGCTGCTCATCAACGCCGCCATGCTGGGAACCGTGGTGGCCGGCGACCTGCTCACCTTCTTTATCTGCTGGGAGCTGGTGAGCTGGAGCACGGTCCTCCTGATCAGCCTCAAGGGCACCGGCAGGGCCATATCCGCCGGCCTGAAGTACATGGTGATGGCCCTGGCCGGCTCCCTGGCCATGCTGGTGGCCATACTGAGCCTCCACGCGCGGTTCGACACCCTGACCATACCCCGGCTGGCCGAGCTGCTGGGGGCCGCTCCGCTGGGATACGTGCTCTTCGTCACCGTTCTCATGTCCGCCGGATTCCTGGTGATAAACGCTCTTTGGCCCTTCCACGGATGGCTGCCCGACGCCCACGCCGAGGCCTTCTCTCCCTTCTCGTCGGTGCTCTCGGGGGTGCTGGTGAGAAAGGGTCTGTACGGCCTGTACCTGCTGGTCTACGTCCTGCTGGGGACGGGGCTTCTGCAGAGGCTGGCCTGGGGAGCTTTGAGCTACCTGAACGTGATGGCCTGGATAGGGGCAATTACCGTGGTCTTCGCCGCCTTCCGGGCCCTGGTGCAGGACGACTCCAAGCGCATTCTCGCCTGGAGCACCGTGGGGCAGGGGGGCTACATGGTCCTGGCGTCCTCCCTGGCCACGGAGCTGGGAGTGGCCGGCGGGGTTTTCCACTTCCTCAACTACTGCCTGCTCAGCGCGCTGCTGTTCTTCGTAGCCGGCGCGGTGGAGCACAGAACCGGAGGGACCCGGGACCTCAACGCCCTGGGGGGCCTCATGAGAAGGATGCCCGTAGCCTTCACCGGCGCCATGGCGGGGGTGATGGGCGTCATCGGGGTGCCGCTGACCAACGGTTTCGTTTCCAAGTGGATCATCTACAAGTCACTGCTGTCAGAGGGACGCCCCTTCCTGGCCTTCGCCGCCTTCCTGGGCACCTGGGGCACCATCCTCTACGGCTACAAGTTCCTGCACAACATCTTCCTGGGCCGGCTTCCCGACCGCTTCGCGGAGGTGCGCAGGGTTCCCTTCACCATGGCCCTCCCCATACTGGTCCTCACCGCGCTGGTGCTGGTTTTCGGGGTGCTGCCCGGCATCCCCCTCTCAGCCGTCAGCGCCGCCGGGGTCTCCATGGGCTTCGGCTCCCTGGGCCTCAGCGTCTGGGGAATCACCACGGACACGGGCACGCTGAACGTGGTGAACCTGCTGGCCGCAATCGTTGCAGGCGTCTTCGCGGTCTGGGCCCTGTGGCGGGGCCTGGGGCGGTCGGTGCGGGTGGACCAGGATGACAGCTACGCCGCCGGCATGGCCGTGCCCCGGCAGCGCTACAACTTCACCGCCGACTTCTACGGCCCCCTGCGGAGGATCATCGGACCCTGGGCCGGTGACGCGGCGGACGCCCTGCTGGTGGGCCTGGCCAGGAGAACGGCCCTGGTCTCGGACGCGTTCCGGAAGCTCTACACCGGATACGTGGGCAGCTACGTGCTCTACATACTGCTCTTCCTGGCCGCGCTGATATTCGTCCAGATCACCTGGAGCCCATGGCTATGAACGTTCTGTGGTACTTCCTGTCTCCGTTGATCGCCCTGCTGGCCGGGCTGCTCTTCCTGGGCCTGGCCCGCAAGATCATGGCCCGGATCCACTGGCGCTACGGTCCCCCGGTGACCCAGCCGCTGATAGACATAATCAGGCTCTTCAGCCAGCGCAGCGCAAGCCATGGAGCGCTGTTCGACCTGGGCCTGGTCCTCTCCCTGGCGGGATCTCTGGTTATCACCCTCTTCCTCCCCCTGGGAAACATCGCGCCCATGAGCGGCTCCGGGGGGATGCTGGTGATACTCTACATGATGCTGCTGGGGCCGCTGGGCATGGCCCTCAGCGGGGGAGCCTCCGCCAACCCCAACGCCAGCATCGGGGTGTCCAGGAAGCTCATGCTGGCCATGGGCTACGAGCTGCCCCTGCTTCTGGTTCTGCTGGCCGTGATGACCAGGTTCGACACCATCTCCATCGTCTCCATCGTGCAGCAGCAGAGGGCAGGGGCATGGTCCATCGCGTCGTTCCCCCTGGTGGTGTCGGGCATCGCCTACCTGATGGTGCTCCCGGCGATACTGGGGCTGAGGCCCTTCGAGGTGGCGGGAGCGGCCCAGGAGATATCCTCCGGGCCACAGGTGGAGCTGGGGGGGCCGTACCTGGCCCTGGCCACCATGCAGCACGGCCTGAGCATGTACATCGGCGCCTCGCTCTTCGTGAACCTGGCGCTGGGCGGAGCCGCAAACCCCTTCGTGTTCCTTGTCAAGGTCCTGGTGGTACTGGCCCTGTGCCTGTTCGTAAACGCCTCCTTCCCGCGGTTCAGGGTGGAGCAGGCCATAGGCTACCTCTGGCGATGGCCGACACTGCTGGCCCTGGCCGGGCTCGTTCTGACAGTTGTGACCGGGAGGTAGGGGATGGATCGGAACCAGCTCATAAAATGGCTGAAGGAACCGGCGAAGATGGGGCACAAGTACTCCCTGCACGCCGTGTACTTCTGCACGGGCTGCGGAATCATCGAGGTGCCCCCCTCGATAACGGCCCGATGGGACGCCGAGAGGTTCGGAGTCACCCCGGCGGCCAGCCCCCGGCAGGCCAACCTCTTCCTGATCACGGGCTACGTATCGCTGAAGACGCTGAAGGCCATCATTCGCACCTACGAGCAGATGCCTGAGCCCAAGTACACGGTGGGATTCGGATCCTGCCCCATCAACGGCGGCATGTACTGGGACTCCTACAACACCATAAAGCACCTCGACCGCTACATCCCCGTGGACGGATGGATAGCCGGCTGCATGCCCAGGCCGGAGGCCATATTCGTGGCGGTGACCCACCTCTGGACCCTCATCGACAAGGACATGGCCGACGGCTACCGGCGCTACCGCAGGAACTATGCCGCTTACCGCGCCAACCAGGAGATGGTCCTGGGAGAGCTGGGATGGCCCCCCCTGTTCGGCGGGGAGGGGGAGTGATGGACCGGAGGCTTCAGGGGCTGGAGGAGGCCTTCGACGGACTCGACATCGAGCCTTCCCGGGACGGCGGCAAGAGGCTGCTGGTGGACCGGGGGTCGGTGCTCTCCCTGCTGAGCGCACTGGTGGACAGGGGTTTCGACCACCTGCACATGGTCTCCTGCGTGGACTGGCCCGAGCAGAAAGAGCTCGAGCTGGTCTACATACTCTCGGCCTACAACCTCGGAGGGTCCTTCGAGGAGGAGCACCGGGACGTGGTGATGGTGGGCTGCCGGGTGCCCCGGAATCGTCCGGTAGCGGTCTCGGCCATCCGCCTCTTCGAGTGCGCCGAGCCCTACGAGAGGGAGATCCACGAGCTGTTCGGGGTCCGCTTCGAGGGCCATCCCCGGCTGACACCCCTGTTCCTGGACCGGCACTACGAGACGCCCCCCTTCCGCAAGGACTTCGACACCAGGCAGTACGTGGAGGACTTCTTCGGACGCGTGCCCCCGGTGGGCGACGGGGACGGTGAGCGGACATGAGGGAGTTGGAGCTCTACTTCGGCCCCCAGCACCTGGGGATGGTGGGCAACTTCAGCATCACCCTGAAGGTGGAGGGCGACCGGGTGCTGGAGGCGGCGGCCAACCCCGGGTACCTCCACCGGGGCTTCGAGAAGCTGATGGAGCAGCGCAGCTGGATAAAGAACTTCCCCATGGTCTGCAGGATGAACGTGATTGAGCCGGACTCCATGGAGATGATCTACGCCATGGGGGTGGAGAGCCTGGCCGGTCTGCAGGTCCCCGAGAGGGCCCAGTTCGTGCGCAGCATCTACCTGGAGCTGGCCAGGGTGGGTTCGCACCTCTTCGGCCTCTGGGCCTACGCCAACATGCTGGGCTTCGATACGGTGGCCCAGTGGGCCATGTACCACCGGGACCTGGTGCTGGACCTCTTCGAGGAGCTCACCGGAGGCAGGGTATACCACATCTACATCTGGCCCGGCGGGGTCCGCAGGGACTTCCCGGAGGGCTTCGAGAAGAGGCTGGTGGAGACGCTGCACTCCATAGGCGGCTGCGTGCCGGACTACAACGGCACCTTCTTCGAGAACCGCCTCTTCCGCGACCGGGCGCGGAACATCGGTACCGTAACCCGGGAAGAGGCGCTGGGCATGGGGGGCACCGGACAGGTGCTCCGGGCAACGGGGGTTCCGTACGACGTGCGGAAGATCGAGCCCTACGCCGCCTACGACCGCGTGCCCTGGGAGGTACCTACCCGGGAGGACGGCGACGCCTGCTCCCGCATACTGGTGGTCCGCGACGAGATGATAGAGAGCGTCCACATGATCTTCAAGCTCCTCGACGAGATGCCCGGCGGGGATGTCTACAACCGGATTCCCAACCCCTTCAAGTGGCGCATACCCGCCGGGGAGACCTACGTGAGGTGCGAATCGTCCAGGGGCGAACTGGGCCTCTACCTGGTGAGCGACGGAGGCGAAAGGCCCTACCGGGCCCACTTCCGGACCCCCTCCTTCCCCCACGGCCTCACCGTCCTGGAGGACGCCCTCAGGGGCGAGAGCATTTCCGACGTGGGCAACATCATGATCAGCCTCTACGTGGTGGCCCCGGAGATAGACAGATGAGAGCACCTGGAATGGAGTGAGCAAGAGCCATGGGAAAGCCGAGCATACTGGGACCGCTCCGGGCCGTCAGGTTCCTGCTTCAGAAGCCCAAGACCCTCCGCTACCCCTTCGAGCCCAAAGAGCCGGCCCGACGCTACCGTGGCTTCCACCTCAACGACTGGGACAAGTGCACCGGATGCGGCAACTGCGCCGACATATGCCCCAACGACGCCATAGAGATGGTGGAGCAGCCGGAGGTCGAGGCGGAGCCGGGGGAGAAGAACGAGCGTCCCCGTCTGGACTACGGAAGGTGCTGCTTCTGCGGTCTGTGCGTGGACATCTGCCCTCCGGGCTCCCTGCGGCTCTCCCGCGACTACTTCCACATACACTTCGACCCCAAGACCTTCGTGTTCACCCCCCGGGACGAGAAGACCGACGACGAGACCTACCTCCCCGAGGGCGAGTACTCGGTGCTGAAGGCCAGCCTGGCCCACCGCAGGAGGGACTACCAGGGCTTCGACCCCGACCTGGACTTCGCCCTCTTCGACCCCCAGAGGGTGGAGATGCCGGAGGTGCCCCCGGAGAAACGGAAGACGTCCTTCATCGAGCAGGTTCTGGGCTACGACCGCGGGCAGGCGGTCCGGGAGTCGGAGAGGTGCCTGGAGTGCGCCCTGTGCGAGGACGCCTGTCCGGCAAACCTGAAGATATCCGACTACGTGGAGGCCATCTACCGCGACGACCCCGAGGAGTCGCTGCGGACCATCTTCCGGGACAACCCCATACCGGCCATATGCGGCAGGATATGCATGAAGCACTGCGAGGACGCCTGCTCGCTGAGCATACGGGGCGAGCCCCTGGCCATCCGCTGGCTGAAGAGGTACGCGGCCGACACCGTGAGGGACTACCGTGACGCGCTGCGGCAGCGGCCGGGCGAGCCCACCGGCAGGAAGATCGCAGTGATCGGAGCCGGCCCCAGCGGCCTGTCGCTGGCCTACTTCCTGCGACTGCAGGGCCATGAGGTGGTGGTCTTCGACGAGCGTCCCGCCGGAGGCGGCATTGTCCGTGACGGACCGCCCCGTTACCGCCTGCCCCTGGAGAGCATCCAGCGGGACGTGGACCACATATCCTCGCTGGGGGTGGAGTTCCGCTACGGGACCCGGGTGGGAAGGGACATCGACTTCTCCGAGGTCATGAACGGCTGCGACGCGGTCTTCCTGGGAATAGGCTACACTGTAAGCCGTTCAACCAGAGTGGAGAACGCCGAGAGGTGCCTGCTGGCCCTGGATTTCCTGCGCCGCAACAAGACCCCCGACAGGACCCCGGTGGGTAAGGATATAGTGGTTATAGGCGGCGGCAACGTGGCCATGGACGTGGCCAGGGAGGCCCTGCGGCTGCAGGCCATTCAGCATCCCGGGGAGCGTACCCGGGTGCAGACGGTGTCCCTGGAGGACCGGGACGAGTTGCCGGCCACCGAGGAGGAGATCGCCGAGGCCCGGGAGGAGGGCGTGCTGTTCAATCCCGCCTGGGGACCCAAGGGAGTGATACTGGACGAGGGCGGTGACGTCAGGGGTCTGCTGTGCATGAAGTGCCTGTCGGTATTCGACGAAAACGGCAGGTTCAGCCCCACCTTCGACGAGGAGCGGGAGATGGTCCTGGAGACGGACATGGTTATCGAGGCCATCGGCCAGGGGCCGGACTTCTCCTTCCTGCCCGGGGAGCTTCGCGAGAGGCTGGAGTTCACCACCGCCAGGAAGGTGAAAGTGGACGAGGGGGGAATGACCTCCATTCCGGGCGTGTTCGCCGGCGGCGACATAGTCAACCTGAACATGGACGCCGTGACGGCCATACGCGACGCCAAGGCCGCCGCGGAGGGCATCGAGAGGTGGCTCTCCGACCAGGACTAGGTCCTGCTACTCCTTCTCCGGCTCGAAGTCCAGGGCGGCGGAGTTGATGCAGTAGCGAAGCCCGGTGGGCTCGGGGCCGTCCTCGAAGACGTGGCCCAGGTGGGCGCCGCAGCTGCTGCACACGACCTCGGTGCGCCGCATGCCGTGGGAGTCGTCCGGCCTCTCCTCGACCCCGTCCTCCTCCGCCGGCCTGCTGAAGCTGGGCCATCCGGAGCCGGAGTGGTACTTGTCGTCGGAGGCGAACAGCACCGCCCCGCAGCAGATGCAGCGGTAGGAGCCGTCGTCGTCGCTGCGGCAGTAGCGGTTGCGGAACGGGGGCTCGGTTCCCTTCTCCTGGGTGACGTGGAACTGCAGCGGGCTGAGCCTGTTCTTCAGACCCCGCACCTCATCTTCTCTGCCGGCCATGTCTTCCCTTCAGTGATATGAAACCCTTGCGCACCGATGCTGTTACCTACTATGCCTGTTGTCCAGGCCGGCGAGAGTGTGGGCCCCTCCGCCAGCGGCAGTCCGGGTCCGGTCCATGTTCCTCCAGGCGAACGGGATGCAATGCTACACCACAGGACGGCTGCCTTCGCGCTGCTGGCGCTGCTGCTGGCCGGCTGCGGGTCCCCGGAACCATCCCGGCCCAACGTGGTGCTGGTGATCATAGACACGCTGCGGGCCGACCGCCTCGGCTGTTACGGCTACGGCCGCGACACGTCCCCGGGCCTGGACAGCCTGGCTGCGGAGGGTATGCGGTGGACCCGGGTCCAGGGCCAGTCGTCCTGGACGCTGCCGGCGGTGACCACCATCCTCACCGGCCTCAGTCCCAGGGCCCACGGGGCAAGGCTGAACGTGAGGGAGAGGACCATGTGGATGGTGTCCCCCGAAGCCCCTACCGCGGCCAGCCTGCTGGGGAATGCCGGCTACCGGACGCTGGGCCTGTTCAACGTGGTCCTGCTCAGCGAGCGCATGGGCTTTCACCGCGGCTTCCACCGGTTCCACTGCAGCCGCGCCGGCCACGGCATGGCCGGGGAGTCGGTGGACCGGGCCCTTGCCTGGCTGGAGGGGGAAGCGGAACGGGATGAGCCCTTCCTGCTGGTACTCCACCTATTCGACCCCCACTCCCCCTACGACCCGCCGCAGCCATGGGACACCCTCTACGCCTCGTCTTCGGAGGGGGACACGGCCTGGACCTTCACCCCCGCGGGAGCCGTCGCCGACACTACCGCCCGGAAGCGCCTGGAGGACCTCTACGACGGTGAGATCGCCTGGACGGACTCCCAGCTCTCCCGGCTGTGGGCCGGCATCAGGGGGATGGGTCTGGCCGACGAGACCCTGGTGCTGGTCACCGCCGACCACGGGGAGGAGTTCCTGGAGCACGGCTACGTGGAGCACGGCAGGACCCTCTACCAGGAGATCACCAGGGTCCCCATGATCGCCTCCGGCCCCGGCATCCCGTCCGACAGCGTGGGCGAACGCGTGGTCTCGCACCTCGACCTGCTGCCCACGATTCTGGCCGCCGCCGGGGTGGAGGCCCCCGCCGGCCTGCCCGGAAGGGACCTGCTGGGCGCCGGTCCCTCGAAGAGGCGCCGGCTTCCCGCCAGCGGCCTGAACACCGGCCCGCCCTTCCGGATGGCGGCCCTGCGCAGCGGAGACAGGAAGGTGATCTGGGTCCCGTCCGCCGACAGCGCTGTCATGTACAGGCTGGAAAGCGATCCCCTGGAGCAGCGGCCGCTGCCCCCCGACTCCGCCCTGCTGGCGAAGCTGGAGAGCTACTGGGCCACGCCCAGAAGGCACCCGCCGGTGCGCTCGGAGATGGATGTGGCCCCGGCCCTGCGGGACCTGGGCTACCTGTAGCCACCGGGGCTAGGAGGACTCCCCCCGCACCAGGAAGGCCGTCAGGTAGATGGCGCCGGAGAGGAGTATGATCATGGGCCCGCCCTGCAGGCCCGTGTACCAGGCCAGAACCAGACCCCCAACACTCAGTACGGCGGCAATGACGGCGGACGCGGCCATCATCCTTCCCATCCTTCCCACGAACATCCTGGCGATGGCGGGAGGAATGGTCAGCATGGCGATCACCATGATCAGGCCCACCACCCTGATCAGCATAACCACGGTGAGGGCCACCACGCAGAGAAACAGCATGAAGAGAAGGCCCACGTGAATCCCCTGGACGCGGCTGAACTCGGAGTC
This sequence comes from Candidatus Fermentibacteraceae bacterium, assembly GCA_041686025.1. Lineage (GTDB taxonomy): Bacteria > Fermentibacterota > Fermentibacteria > Fermentibacterales > JCC-6 > JAWLEP01. The sequence continues at coordinate 28,397 of JAWLEP010000007.1, read as the reverse complement.
GTAGGAGATGGCCACCAGCTCGCGGAAGAAGCCGGTGACGAAGAGCAGAACTGCCACGTCCAGGAGGGCCATCAGCAGAAGGTCCCGCCCGGGGACGGCCATGATGCTGCCGAACAGGTAGCTCATCAGGTCCACGGCGTAGCCGCCGGAGAGCTTGATCAGCACCAGGCCGGCGGCCATGCCAATGGCCCAGAAGGCGGCGATGGCCGTATCCGCCCGCTCCCGGTAGCGGAGGGAGATGACCCCGATTCCCAGGGCGGAGACCAGGCTGAACAGCAGCGCTCCCAGCAGGTGGGGGAAGGAGGCGGCGTAGGCCAGCCCCAGGCCGCCGAAGGAGGCGTGGGCCACGCTTCCCGCCAGTGACGACATCCTGTTCACCGAGACCAGCGTGCCCACCACGCCGGCGGCCACCGCCCCCAGCAGGGCCGCGGCAAAGGCGTTCTGCAGGAAGGTGTACTGGGCCAGCGCCTCAATCATTGCCGCCCTCCAGGTCCCTCTTCTCCCCCAGCAGCCGGTGGGGGACTCCGTGGGCCAGAAGCTCGATGGGGCAGCCGTAGGCCTCGGCCATGGACTCGTGGTCCAGTCCCTCCCCGTGGCTGGCCAGACCCACGTTCAGGCAGGCCACGGTCTTCACGTAGGACGAGACCGCCCCTATGTCGTGGGTGACCATGACGATGGTGATCCTGTCGTTGAGCTCTCCGAGAAGGTGGTAGAAGCTCTCCTGGTTGCTGGGGTCCACGCTGCCGGCCGGCTCGTCCAGCAGCAGCAGGTCCGGGTCGGTGGCCAGGGCCCGGGCTATGAACACCCTCTGCCTCTGTCCTCCGGAGAGGTTCCCCACCTTCTTCTCGGCCAGGTCCTCTATGCCCAGCATGGACATCCGCTCCAGGGCCGCCTCCCGGTCTCCGCGGGAGTATCCTGCGAAGGGCCGAATGCCCTGCAGCCGACCCATGAGCACCGCGTCCAGCGCCCGAATGGGAAAGTCGCGCTTGAATGTGGTGTCCTGGGGCACGTAGCCCATGCGCCTGCGGGCCTTCGCCGGTGGCCGTCCGAAGACCCTGACCCTGCCGCTGTCGGGCTTCAGCAGGCCCAGGACGATCTTCAGCAGAGTGGTCTTTCCGCCGCCGTTGGGGCCGATGACGGCCAGGAAGTCTTTGTGCTCCACCTCCAGGCTGACGTTGCGGAGGACGGGATGGCCGGAGGAGAAGGAGTGGGTGACGTTCTCCAGCTCCACCACATTGGCGCTCATCGGCTGCCCGCGATCCGCCTGGCCACCGCCTGCAGGCTGGAGGCCCAGTCCCGGGCCAGGGGGTCTGCCTCCTCCAGCCGGGCCCCTATCTCCCCGGCCAGGGTCTGCGCCGAGCGGCGGCTGAACTGGGGCGCCACCAGCACCACGGGATCGGAGAGTCCCTCCGCTACCTCCACGAGCCTGGCCAGCTCGGAGGGGGAGGGCTCCTGGCCCCGCACCTCGATGGGTAGCTGGTACAGGCCGAACTCGTCGGCGAAGTAGCCCCATGAGGGGTGGAAGACCACGAAGGTGTCCCCCCGGACCGCCTCCAGTACGGCCCTGATTCCGGTCTGCAGGCTGTCTATCTCCCGCCCGAAGGAAGCCAGGTTGACGGCGTAGGCGCTGTCCCCCCCGGGGTCCAGTCGGGCAAGGGCCGCCGCTATGGTGTCCGCCTGCAGCCTCACCAGCTCGGGGGAGAGCCAGATGTGCGGGTCGGGTGAGCCGTGCTCATGGCCGTGGCCGTGCTCTTCCCCTTCGGCGTGGGCGCCGTACCTGTCTATGGGGCGCCGGTCCACTCCCCGATGGGTGGCCACGACGGGCAGGTCGGGGTTGGCGGACTCCAGCCTGGGCAGCCAGGCGCTCTCGAAGGGGACGCCTATGGAGAGGTAGAGGTCGGCCTCCGACACCTGCCGCATCTCCGCAGGCCCGGGCTCGTAGGTGGCAGGGCTGGCCCCCGGAGGAAGGGCCGCGTCTACCTCCACCCTTCCGCCGGCGATCCTCTCCACGAAGTACTCCTGCGGCGGTATGCTCACCATGACCAGGGGGATGTCGCCGGAGCGGGAGGGCCCGCCCCCTCCGCAGGAGAGGGTCGTCAGGACCGCCACAGTCACCAGGGCCGCCTGCCGCATCATCCCTCCCGGCTCCCGTCTTCGATGCATTCCGGACATACGCCTTCCCCCCTCAGGTCCAGGTGCTCTATACTGAAGCCGTACAGCTCCTCCAGCTTCCGCCTCAGCGGAGCGGAGATCTCGGCGGGTACCCGGGTGACCCTTCCGCAGCGCGCACAGCTGAGGTGGTCGTGCCTGTCGTCCCAGCGGCCGGCGAGGCGATAACGCCTGAGACCGTCGCCGGACATGCAGTCCCGGAGGAACCCGGCCTCCTCCAGGGAGGCCAGGCATCTGTAGACGGCGGAGAGGTCGCTTCCGGCGTCCAGCATCCCGTGCACCTCTCCGGCGGAGACCCCGCAGGCGCCCTTTTCGAAAAGCCCGATGATCCGCCTCTTCAGCGGCGTGATGCGCAGCCCCTGCCGCCTCAGATCTGCAATTGCGCTTCGCTTCCACTTATCGCAAGTCATTTGCAACAGTATGGCGAACTGGACCCCCGGGGGTCAAACCCCCATCCTCAGGAGGGGACCCAGATGCTCTTGGCGGAGACCACCTCCGCACAGGTGGGGAGCGGAAGCTGCTCCTCGGTCTTGCAGTAGAACGCCAGCCCCCTCCAGGAGGTCAGGTACTGGTTCTTCTTGGTGAAGACACCCGTCCTGCCCACCACCACCACGGCCGGGTCCGACATCCTGCCGAAGACCTTCTGCATCTCCTCGGGCTTCAGCCTGATAAGCACGCCCGAAGCCTTTACCGCGTTGGCTATCGCCGCAGCAGCACCTGCCGCGCCCGCCGCCGCGGCACCTCCAGCAGCCGCCATGCGCCCTCCCTTCAAGGGTATGGTCGGTATGCGGGGAAGCGCCCGGAACCCCGCAGCCGCCTGATAGAGAAATCCTGATAGCCCCCGGGTCGGCCGGGAGGCATCTGGAAACTGCCCGAATATTCACATATGGTCAAGAAGGAGTGGCGCCGAGCGCGCCTTGCATGTCTCTGGGGAAGGGAGCCGCCGATGAGAGAGGGACTGCTCTTCGGAAACGAGAACGTTCTGGAGCATGAGGACATCATCCACCTCTACGACGAGATGACCCTCACCGACGGGGAGGGCCTAATCCACCAGGGAGAGCTTTCCACCGCCTTCTACATCGTCGAGAGCGGGGAGCTGGAGGTGGTGGAGGGCGTGGGCGACAGCGCCATCACCCTGGCCAGGCTGATTGACGGTGACGTCTTCGGGGAGGTCTCCTTCTTCGACGGGAGTGAGCGGTCGGCCACCGTGCGCTCCCGGGGGACCAGCACGGTCTACGCCATGAGCAGGGAGAACTTCCTGCAGGTTGTCGGGCACGCGCCGGAACTGGCCCTGCGGATGCTGGTGGCTCTGGGCAAGGTCTCCGCGGGCAAGATGAGAAGGGCCGACAGGATGCTCTCCGGTCTGGCGGGGAAGTCCGACCTCCGCGACGACCCGTCGATACGCAAGCTGGTCATGGACATCAGAAGCACCATGAGGTAGGCGGCGGGGACGCCGGCGCGCCCCCGCCGCAAGCGGGGATCAGCCGAAGTCTATTCCCTGCGCCAGCTCCATTCCCCCGCTGTAGTTGATGGTGCAGGTCTGTCGGCGCATGTAGGCCTTCCAGGAGTCGGAGCCGGACTCCCGGCCGCCTCCGGTCTCCTTCTCGCCGCCGAAGGCTCCTCCGATCTCCGCGCCGGAGGTGCCGGTGTTCACATTGGCTATGCCGCAGTCCGAGCCCATGTGGGAGAGGAAGGTCTCCACCTCCAGCAGGTCCCGGCCGAACAGGCTGCTGGACAGGCCCTGCGGCACGTCGTTGTGTATCCGGATGGCGTCGGCGATGTCCGTGTACTCCATTACGTAGAGTATGGGGGCGAAGGTCTCGTCCCGGACGATGTCGGTCTGCCGGGGCATGCGGACGATGGCCGGGGTAACGTAGCGGGGGCCCAGGTCCTCCCGGACCTTCCCGCCTGTGAGCACCTCGCCGCCCTGCTCCCGGGCGGCCTCCAGGGCCTTCATCATGTCCTCAACCGCACCCTCGGTCACCAGGGGCCCCATCAGCGTGGAGTCGTCCAGGGGGTCGCCGATGGAGACGGACTCGTACCGCTTGACCAGACGGTCCACCATTGCGTTGGAGACGTCGCCGTGGACGATCAGGCGGCGGTTGGTGGTGCAGCGCTGCCCGGCTGTGCCCACCGCGGCGAAGAGTATGCTGTCGGTGGCCAGGTCCAGGTCCGCCGACGGGGTGACTATGGCGGCGTTGTTGCCCCCCAGCTCCAGTATGGTCCGCCCGAACCGGGCGGCCACCGTCTTGGAGACCCTGCGGCCCATCCGGCAGGAGCCGGTGAAGCTCACCAGAGGCAGCCTCTCGTCCTCCAGCATGCTCTGGCCCACCGTCCGGCCGGGGCCTGCGGCCAGGTTGAAGATTCCCTCGTATCCCATCTCGGACTGTATCCGGTCGGCCACCTTCTGCACCGCGACGGCGCAGAGGGGGACCTTGCTGGAGGGCTTCCACACCACCGTGTCGCCGCAGACGGCGGCGATGGCGGCGTTCCAGGCCCAGACGGCCATGGGGAAGTTGAAGGAGGTCACCACCCCTATGGGGCCCAGGGGGTGCCACTGCTCGTACATCCTGTGCCGCTCCCGCTCGGAGTGCATGGACTTGCCGTAGAGCTGCCGGGAGAGTCCCACGGCGAAGTCGCAGATGTCTATCATCTCCTGCACCTCGCCGTGGCCCTCGGCCCGTATCTTGCCCATCTCCAGCGTGATCAGGTCGCCCAGGGGCTCCTTCAGCTCCCTCAGGGCGTTGCCCAGCTGCCTGACCATCTCCCCCCGCACCGGCGCCGGAACCATCCTCCAGCTGCGGAAGGAGGAGTCGGCGGCCTCCACCACGGTATTGAAGTCATCACCGGAGGCCTGGACGATCTCCGCCAGACGGGCGCCGTCGGACGGGTTCTCGGACTCCATGGTCTCCCCGGATACCTCCAGGGGGCCCCGGCCCCCTACGTGCGCCCCCGGGTTGGGGGAGCCGGTCTCCACTCCCAGTCTGCTGAGTATCTCGTCTGCTCGCATACTCCCACCTTCTCTGCAGGTTGATCATTCTCGGTCGTGCGGAACCATCATTATTACAAATAGACGTACCCCCAGCAACCTGGCCCGGGGCGGAGAGATGCACCGGAATACAAGCCCTCAGCCGGCCTCCGGGGCAAGCCGGGACAGTGTTTCCGCCATCTCCCGGGGACGGTCGGGGGACACCACCAGCGTGCGGTCCGCAAGCTCGATCACAACGGCCAGCTTGGGGTCGGTCACCCATGCCCGGTACGGCCCCAGGCTGCTGTTGCGGAACCTCCCGGTGAAGGAGAACAGCCCGCCGTTGCCGAAGGTCCTTACCGACCCGGACATGGCTCCGGGATGGTGACGGGCGCTGCGAAGGCCCTGCAGGTCGACTGCGGTTTCCCAGAGCAGCCGACGGATCACGAGGCGGCTGCCCTCCAGCCTGTAGCCCCGGACGACGAAGGGCAGGGCGGCCAGCAGGAGCAGGGCGGGGATCCCCACCATGACGGCGATCCTGGTGCCGTCCCCCTCGGAGGTGACGACGCCGGAGACCGCCACAGCCACCAGGATGAGGCAGGTCACCGCGGTCATCACCTTCAGCGAGGTTCCCCAGGGCGCCCCGTAGGACCTCCCGGGGCCGACGCTATCCATCGGGCAGAACGTAGACGGAGACGTGGCTGCCGCAGCCGTCGCGGAAGGACTCCTCCGACCATCCTCCCCACCTGCTCTCCAGTACTTCCAGCATGGCGGGGTCTACCTCGGAGTACCACCTGTCGTAATGGGGGCCGATCTTTCTGCCGTATGTTCCGCTGTCGCAGCTCTCCACTGTGCCGCTCCTTTCCCTCGACTCGAACATGTTCATTAGCTCGCCGGGAGAAAGGGCTGATGCTGCCTGTGCGGGATGGAACTGGGGGGAAGGTCGCGGGGGAGCGGCCGCTCCCCGCCCCTTCTGCCTGATTCCTATCTGATAACGGCCACCGTGCGGGAGACCGCGGCTCCGGAGTCCGTGGTCAGCCTTACCAGGTAAACGCCGGAGGCGCCAAGGTCGAAGCTTCCGGGAACGCCGTTCACCGCTCGCCCGGCGGCCACCCGGCGGCCGGAGACGTCGTAGACGGTTACCGTGCCGGCCGCACCCTCGGGAAGCATGGGGGTCACGGAGACCGTTCCGCTGGAGGGGTTGGGCCCCAGGGTCATCTGGGGTGACTGCGGCATCAGCCAGCCGCCCTCTATGCCCGTCTGCAGGTCCATGAACTTGTCGTAGCGGGCGTTGATGACCTCCTTGTCGGAGCTCGAGTACTCCTGGACGAAGGTGGCCAGGTGCAGGTTGTCGGCCACCCAGTCGGTGATATCGTACTCCGTCTCGAAGTAGATCGTGTCCGGGTAGGGGCCGCTGAAATCCACCTCCGGGCCCGCCACTCCGAACAGGTTTTTGCGGAAGGCCTGGTAGAAGTAGTCGCCCGACCAGTAGCCCGCGCCCGGCACCTCGTCCTCCACCACGGTGGCGAACAGCCTTATGGGGACGCTGGTCTCTATCTCGTCCTCGGCCACCAGGCCTACGCTGATGGTTCCCGTCTGGTCGTCGCCGTTACGGGCCACGAAGATGCTGAGGTTGGTGGGCACGTCTATCCTGTTGTTGAAGGCGTTGTTGAGCCCGGCTCCACTGGTGCTGGCCTTGATGACTCCGTCGAACTGGATCCAGGGGACGGCGTTGACGCCGTAGTAGGACTTCCTGGCGTTCTGCTCGGTGGGGTTGGCCAGGTAGATGGGATCGTTGGCGGAGGGCCAGCTCACGTGGACCCTTATCACCGCCAGGTCACCCGCAGCCAGGTGATCGTTGACGAAGGAGTTGAGCGTGGGCTCGAAGCTCCAGCAGGGACCGCACCCGCTGTTCGTGAAGTCCTCCAGGAGGACTACCCGGTCCGCGGCGGCGGCCAGCGCCGCCAGGGCCAGGGCAAAGACCAGCAGCCATCTCATCATCCCCAAAGCCTCCCTCTCTCAGATTTCAGGTGTTCAGTCCGACAAGATTGTACAGTGACTGTCTAGGAAATGTCAAATGCGCCGATGGCGCGTGTCCGATGCTGCCATGGGGCCGGTGGGGCTGATCCCCTCAGGGACCGGCCCGGGTGCCGGACGGTACCAGACCGGAGACGTCCATGTAGACCCATGGGAGGTCGTCCAGCTCGCCGGCCAGCCACTGCACGGCCGGGTCTGGGTGGGAGAGGGCCTCGGAAAGGACTACCCCGTAGATGTCGGCCGCCGTCTGCATCCCGCCGGCGTACACCGGCTCGGAAGCCTCCGGGTAGTACAGGGAGGCGTAGCACTCCCAGGCCGCCCTGGCCCTGTGGGCCGCCAGGATAAGCAGGAAGGGCTCCAGGGGCGTATCCGGGTCCTGGCGCAGCCAGGTCACCGCGTGCACCGCCTCCTCCAGTGGCTCGCCCGGCCGACCCTCCCAGTTGCGGGAGATTGGGGCGGAGGAGGTGTAGTCCCTGGCCAGAAGCGGCATCGAGGGACTCTCTCCCAAAACGATGAAGCCCCGCTCCAGGCCGGCCATCTGCCGCGCCATCCACTCATTGGTGTCCTCTGGAGTGATCCCCGGCCGGAAGCCGTTGTAGCCGGCAACCAGATCTGCCAGGCTGGGGCGGATGTAGGAGGGAAAGCTCTCCAGCTCCAGCCGCTGGTCCTCTTCCCAGGAGTAGGGGGCCATCAGGGCCTCCGCCGCCGTATCGAAGACCTCTGCGGCGGCGGGCCCGGCGGCCAGGCACATCAGGGCAAGGGCGGCCAGTGGTCTCATGTTCCTCCCGATGATAGAGAGCTGCAGGATTGGATTCGGCTGCTCCAACATAAGCCCATAGCGCAAGGGAACAAGACCGCCGCAAGCGGACCCCGCGTCAGGGGGTGGGGTCCTCCTCCTCCTCCTCCGGCCCTCCGCCCTTGCCGTTGAGCCAGC
>JAWLEP010000007.1:0-20189 GCA_041686025.1 Candidatus Fermentibacteraceae bacterium | reverse complement strand
ATAGCGCAAGGGAACAAGACCGCCGCAAGCGGACCCCGCGTCAGGGGGTGGGGTCCTCCTCCTCCTCCTCCGGCCCTCCGCCCTTGCCGTTGAGCCAGCCGTCGAAGGCCTCTCTCCCGCAGTCGTCCCAGAAGGCCCGGAAAGAGTCCCAGCGGTACTCGGTGCCGTTGCGGCTGATGCTCACTCCGCGCTTCGGCTCGTTCTTGCCGCCCTTGTGGACGAACTCGCGGTGGCCCGCGCCGAAGAGTATGTGGCCCAGCACCACCAGTCCCACCGCCTGCCAGTAGCCGATCTCCGGGAGGCCAAATATCTCGGGCATGAGCGCGTTCCACAGCCACATCACCAGAAGGCCGAAGATGATGGCCAGGGCCGCTACCGCCAGAACCCCCAGTATCACCAGGCCCACGATCTTGGCCGCTTTGGCCGCCGGCGGCCCGTGTACGATCCTGCTGCCCACCCTGGTCGTACCCATGCTATTCCTCCTTCAGGTGTTCGAGCTTCTTCCTTATCTTCCTGATGCCCCTGTGCTTGCGGGAGAGCAGTGTCCCCAGCGGCGTAGATGTGCGTCGGGCCAGCTCCGCCATGGCCGTTCCGTTCAGCTCGGTTTCCACCACCACCTGCCGTTGTCCGGGCGGAAGCGACCGGATGGCCTCGAAGATCTCGCGCCTCAGCATCCGCCTCTCCATCGAGCCTCTGGGCTCGTACCTGGTGTCCGGGAGGATCTCGTACAGACCCGTCTCTCCCTCCTCCCCCTCCATGGAGGTCATGTCCGGCCTGGCCCTGCGGTACTCGTCGATGATGCGGTTGCGCAGCGCCCGGAAGACGTAGGCGGAGAGGTCGGCTATGGGAGCCGTCACTGAGGGGTTCTCGATGAGCTTCAGCATCACGTCCTGCACCAGGTCCTCGCCGTCCATGTGAGCGGCGTCGGACAGCCGGGAGCGGACGAACCGGACCAGCCTGTCCCGGTTCTCGGCCATGAACTCGCCCAGCGCTCTGCCGCCCATCTCTCCCTTCCCGTAATCCCCCAGGGGTGTTCATCCATTGCAGACGGCTTAATCCCACGGATATTCCATCGGTGGATCGAAGTGCCGCCTTGTCTGCAACATAGGGAGATATACGATAAGTGTGTTGAGGAGCCTGATCTTTCGCCTGCCCTCAGAGCCTGACGCAGCCCCCGGACTCGGTGCTGCCGCAGGCTTCCAGGACCAGGAGGTAGTATCCGGCAGGCAGTTCCTCCGCAAGGTCCCATTCCACCTTTTCCGGCCTGAGAATGACGGATGAGTAGCGGGCGTTCCGGGAAGCGATGGGATTCGCCCCCGGCGGCGACTGACGGGAGCTGGCCCGGGACTGCAGCAGGCCCATGCATGCGTAGGACACCGAGTCGCTGTTGAGGAAGGAGTTTCCCCATTCGACGCAGGGATCGGCCGGCCCCGGTCCGCCGGACCAGTCGGTCTGAACTGCCACTTCGGCCAGGGGTGCTGCCAGAGGCAGGAGAACCGAAAGAAACGCGGCCGCTCTCATCGAACCACCCCATTCCAATTCAATATTGGAGAAATGCTCAAGTGATGCAACCCATTGCGCTTGTTCTAATTGGCCTAAGACCCGGCAGTTTGGGTCGCTTGAGAGGATCACGGTCCTCAAAGCCCACGGCGTCGGCGGCTTGAGCCGACATGTAGTATGGGGAGAAAAAGATGGCTGGCGGGCAGGGACTCGAACCCCGATTATGCGGTCCAGAGCCGCATGTCCTACCGTTGGACGACCCGCCAGCGGGGACGTGAACTATAGACTTTGGCGGCGCGGGGTGTCAACCGCTCAGCGGCCGCCGCCGGCCACCACCATCCTGGCCGTCCGCATGCCGGCCTCCCCGCGGTGGACTACCAGGTAGACGCCGGGGGAGAGCGCGGATACGTCCAGCTCCCGGGAATCTCCGGAAGTGCCGATGAGCGGAGGCGAGACCCTGCGGCCGCAGAGGTCGTAGACCCCCAGCCAGCCCGGGCCGGGAGCGGCAACCGTCACCGTCCCGGTGGCGGGGTTGGGTCGAATCCTCAGGCCCGGGCTCTGCGGCTGGTGGGGGTCGGCGGACTGGGGGTCGTGGTTGGGGAAGAGGTCGTCCCAGTCCAGCCACCAGGGGTCCTGCTCCCAGGAGGCGGCATCGTCGGTGGAGAAGGCCAGACCGATCCTGCGCTGCTGGGGGGCGAATATCATGGTCTGGATGGTTCCTCCGGTGCCCGGTGCGGGCTGGAACCCCACCTCTCCCATGAGTCCCCAGAAGCGGTCCAGGGTCATGTCCGGGTCGGCGGCCATGGAGTCCACCAGAAGCGGGTAGCGCCATCCCGGCGAGGGGGAGTAGAGCTTGCGGTGGTGATTGGTGGCGGCCATGTGGTCCGGGGCTATGGGGGGTTCGTCGCCGGCGGTCCGGACGGCGTGGCCCGCGCTGTTGTTCACCTCCACCACCAGGCCGGTGTCCCCCTGCCAGGCCAGGTCGGGGTCCGCCAGGACGTGTATGATGTAGGACGAGCTGCGGTTGTACTCGGTGAGGGCGGCCACCATGTCCCCGGCGTCGTGGTCGCCGCTTCCGTCGAAGTCCTCGTCGCACAGGCCCACGGCCAGGGCCATGGTGATGGGGACGAAGTCGGGCTTCCAGGTGGTGATCCCCTTGTGGTCGCCCATGTTCAGAGCGGCGCAGACCCCGCTTTCGTTCATGCCGGACAGTGTGCCCAGGTATCCGGAGAATCCGATGGAGACGAAGTCCTGGCCGGAGTCCGGGTCGAGGGTGACCAGCAGCTGGGCGTCGAAGACGTTGGCGGCTGAGTCCACGAAGAAGTCCAGGTTGCGCGACATGGCCGGGGCGCCGGCCAGCTCGGGCTCGGATGCGGTAGCCTCCCCCCAGGAGGAGACGCTGGAGCAGAGCAGGTCGCCCAGGGGCGTGGCCCCCGAGAAGTCCTGCACCGCCGAGGCCACCAGCACGTCCAGCGTGTCCAGCTCCCGGCCGAAGACGTCGGAGTAGAGGTCCACCGAGTCCGCCATGCCCGCGATGCCCCCTGCTGCGTAGGCCGAAAACCGGGGAGGCGTCTGGAAGTGCTGTATGTAGAAGAGCCGCAGGGCCTCGATGTTGGAGACTCCGCCGGCCAGCTCCACCATGTAGGTCTCGTAGACCAGCTTGATGCGCGGGGCCAGGAGGTAGCCGTGGGCGTAGCCCATCTCCTCCCAGCTTCCCCAGAGGTTCAGGACCTCGATGGGCCCCTGCTGCTCCAGGGAGCCGTGGACGTTCCGGGAGGGAAAGGCTGTGAGCGCCGTCACAAGGAGCAGGTGCGAGAGCATGGGCAGCCTTTCCTGACGGGGACAGCCACGGGCCAACGGGATCAGGATACTAAGGCCTCCCTCATCGGTCCAGCGGATCCTTTTTGTATTCCGGGGAGTTCGGGGGGTATATTGGGCCCGCAAGGAAACTCAGCGGAAGGGAGCGCGGATGAAGAAGCTGCTGGTGTCCTGGGCCGTGGCCGCCGTGAGCATGTGGCTGGTGTCGCTGCTTCTGGGGCCGAACATGGTATTCGTCAACGGTTGGGACGTGGTGTGGGCATCCGCACTGGTGGGCCTGTTGAACGCCGTCCTCGCCCCCCTGCTGAACCTGATAACCTGCCCCATCCTCCTGCTGACGCTGGGGCTTTCCCGGTTCCTGGTGAACGCCGTGATTATCCTGATCGCCGACTCCGCGGTGGACGGATTCGACATAGGCGGCTTCTGGTGGGCGGTTCTGGCGGCGGTGCTGATATCCATCTCCACCACCTTCATCGGGGGAATGATCAAGTCCGACGGGGAAGCCCGCCGGCGCTAGCCGTCTGCGGCTTCGGTCACCGGTCTGATGATGCCGGCGGGGGTCTGCGCCCTCCCCTGGCCCAGCGGGTTGTCGGCCAGTATTCGGCAGATCAGCTCTCCGTCCAGGTCATTGGGATGGAGGCCCAGTACGTTCCCGCCCAGGTCGTTGACGTCCACCACCGCCGCGGCGCACCCGAACCTCTTCGCCAGCCTGCGGGCCACTCCTCCGGGGTCCGTGGGAGAGAGGCTCACCGCCCTGTTGAAGGGCGGTATGGTTCCCTCCGTGGGACCGTCTATGGAGCGGGCGCACGGCCCGGCCACCCGGTAGAAGTCGCCGCGGCGGCCGAACAGCTTTCCCAGTGCTCCGGCGAAAGCGGCCAGCAGTATCCTGGGTACCCCGCACTCGTCCAGGGCGGCCTGCATGGTCTCGGGCATTCCCAGGCCTATTCCCGCCGGGGTCCTGGTCACGTAGCGGGAGAGCAGCCTGGCCAGCCGGCCGGGTTTCACCTCGCCCTCGTCCAGCAGGTAGTAGCGGCCCTGGCTGGCGCCAACGGCCTTCTCGCTGACGAAGAGGATGTCGTCGCCGCTGAGGGTCTCGCCGGATGCCTGCAATCCCTCCCTCAGCGCGCAGGTCAGGCTGTCTCCGCGGAGTATCAGCCTGGTGCGCAGGGGAATGCGCAGGTACTCGGCGCCGTCGACCTTTATGCTGCGGGGTGCCATGCCGTATAATCCCTCCCTCGGGGGCGTATATGACCGGCCCGCGGCCTGCGGGCAAGCCTGGAGGTGTCGTATGGAGCTGGCGTCGATGACCACCGGCCAAGTGGAGCGCTACCTGGAGGGCCGCAGCACCGTGGCCCTGCCGGCGGGCAGTACCGAGCAGCACGGGGAGATGGCGCGGCTGGGATGCGACGCCCTGGTGGCGGAGTCCGTCTGCCGCCTGGCCTGCGAGAGCAGCGGCACCGTAATGGCTCCCGTGCTCTCCTACGGGATGTCCGACGGCCACCTGGACTTCGCCGGCACCGTGAGCCTTGCCCCCCTGACCATGGCCGCGGTGGTGCGGGACGTGGCCTCTTCGCTGGCTTCCTCCGGCTTCGGACGGATCATCCTCTTCAGCGCCCACGGCGGCAACAGGGGGCCGGCCCTCACCGGCCTGTACGAGGCCGCCCGGGAATGGCCCGACGCCTACATGCGCTACCTAAGCTACTGGGAGCTGCCGGGGGCGGCGGAGCTGGAGGAGGAGCTCTTCGGCGGGGGAAGCGGCTTCCACGCCACTGCCGCCGAGGTGTCGATTCTCATGCACCTGCGGCCGGGGTTCCGGCCGCAGGCCCCGTCCAGTCCCGTGATGGACATGCCGGCGAGGGGCGAGGTGGTAGGGGCGGAGCAGTGGCGCCGGAGGTTCCCCGAGGGGCCCTGCGGCGTGGACCCCAAGCAGGTCTCTGCCGATAGGGGCCGCATTCTGCTGGAGCATCTGGCGGAGTCCCTGGCCCGTCTGCTGGAGGAGCCCGAGTGACACAGGCCGCCGTGGCGATAGAGGGCCTCCACGTGCGCTACGGCCGGATAATGGCCCTGGACGGCCTGGACATGCGGGTGCCGGCGGGAGGCGTCACCGGGCTTCTCGGCCGCAACGGCGCCGGCAAGACCACCACCATACGCGCCATTCTCGGGCTGGTGCGTCCCCGGGAGGGTGAGATCCGGGTACTGGACTCTCCTCCGTCCCGCACCACCAGGGCGCGGACCTCGGTCCTCTTCGCCGAGCACGGCCTGGTGCCGGAGATGACGCTGATGGAGAACCTGGTCTGCTGGGGCATGATCAACTCACTGGGTCTTGCCGAGGCCCGGTCCCGGGCCGAGGCCGTCCTCCACACCCTGGGCACGCTGCACTCCGCCGCAGCGCCCGTGCGGGAGCTCTCCTCTGGGAACAGGAGGCTGGCGGGCATTGCCCGGGCCTTCATGCTGCCCCGGGACCTGGTGCTGCTGGACGAGCCCACGGCATCGCTGGACCCGGTGCGGGCCGAGGAGATTCGGGCCGGTATCCGGGAGCTGGCCGGCCACTCTGCGGTGCTGCTCTCCACCCACAACCTGGTGGAGGCGGAGGAGCTGTGCGACCGGGTGGTGATCATCCACAACGGCCGCCGGCTGGCGGGCGGAACTCCGGAGGAGCTCTCCGAGCCCGGCGACGTGCACCTGGTGAGGACCGAGTCGGGAACCGCCCTCTTCCGGGGGCAGCGGCATCGGCCCGACGGCAAGGGCTTCGTGCGGCTGGACTCCGGGGTGTCGGCCGCCGACACCCTGGCCGAGCTCCTGCGGGAGGGCAACCGGGTGGTGGAGTTCCGGCCGGAGCGGAAGTCCCTCTCCCAGACATTTCTGGAGCTGGCGGAGGAGGAGTCGTGACCGCCGGGCTGACGCTGCGTGAGATGTACCACACCGTACGCTCCATGGGGAAGGCGGGCCTGGTCCGCTTCCTTCTGGTCTACGTTGGGCTGCTGGGCATCGTGATCCCCCTGCAGGTGAACATCCCGGAGGTCTCCATCATGATATTCGGCCTGCTGCCGCTGTACATAGCCGGACCGGCGGGAGTGGACGCCTTCGCCGGGGAGCGTGACCGGTCCACTCTGGAGACCCTGCTGGCATCACCCATATCCCCGGGCCGGCTCCTGGCGGGCAAGCTCTCCTTCTGCGCCGGCTTCGCCCTGCTGGCGTCGTGGATAGCCATGGGTGCCTTCTCCCTGGTCTCGGCACTCTCGGGCAGACCGCTGCCCGGGCCGGCCCCCTACCTGGCGGCGCTTGCCCTGGGGGTTCTCACCGCGGTCCTCAGCGGTCTGGCGGGGATGAGCGTATCCCTGAACGCCAGGTCCGCCCGAAGCTCGCAGCAGTGGTACTCCCTGGTGCTGGTGGCGGTGGCCGTGGGCCTGCCCCTTCTGGTCAGCCGGGTCATACCCCACATCCCGCCCGGAGTCCGCACGGCGGTGGTCTCCGCCTTCGATGCCGGCTGGGTCTCCGCAGGCTCGCTGGGAGTGGCCGCGGTGCTGATTCTGGCCATAGCGGCCCTGGGAATGAGGCTGGCCGTGAGGATGAGAAGACTCTGGGTCCTGAACGGAGGATAGCCATGGACAACGCCTGCCAGGTTCAGACCACCCTTCCGGACCGCTCAACCGCCATGCGCATAGGCCGCGAGCTGGTGGAGCGGGGGCCGGCGGCCTGCTTCCAGATAGCCGGTCCCATCACCAGCATCTACCGCTGGAAGGGGGAGGTGCACGGCGAACGCGAGTGGCTCTGCCTTATCAAGGTCTCCCGGTCGGCCCATGCCCGGCTGGTGGAGATGCTCCGGGAGCTGCACACCTACGAGGTCCCCGAGATACTTACCCTCTCCTGCCGTGCGGAGGATGACTACCTCCTCTGGATGGAGGAGTCGGCCCACCAGGAAGAGTAGCGCAGGAAACTTCCCCCTTGACACTCCGGCTTTTCGGGCTAAAATAGGAATACAGATTCCGAATACTGAAAAAGGAGGCTTATGTCCAACCCACTGAAGTTCAGCGAGGCCGCGAACCTGGCATTACACGCCTGTGCCTTCCTGGCCGCCGGCGGCGGGAGGATGAGCGCGGGAAGGCTGGCGGAGCTGATGGACGTATCGCAGAGCCACCTGGCCAAGGTGCTGCAGAGGCTGGCGGCAGAGGGCCTGCTGGAGTCGACCCGGGGCGCAACCGGGGGCTTTCGGCTGGCCCGTCCGGCCGGAGAGCTGACCCTGCTGGAGCTGGTGGAGACCGTAGACGGCCCCCTGGACGAGGGGGGCTGCCTGCTGGATAAGCCCGTCTGCGGCCGCGACTCCTGCCTCTTCACCGACCTGATGGAGAGGACGGGAAGCATGGTCAGGCGTAAGCTGGAGGCGGTCACCCTGGCGGAGTTCACCGGCGGGATGCCCGGTTTCGGGAGAATCCGAAAGAAGGAGGAATAGGATGTTCTGTTACCAGTGCGAGCAGACGGCAAGGGGAGAGGGATGCACGGTCGGTGGCGTGTGCGGGAAGGACCCCGCCACCGCGGCCATGCAGGACCTTCTGGTCTACGTCTCCAAGGGCGTAGCCAGGTACGTTGTCCTGGCCGAGCGGATGGATGTGGACCACCGCGATGCCGACCGCTTCGTGGTGGAGGCCCTATTCACCACCATCACCAACGTGAACTTCGACGTGGAGGTTGTGGAGTCTCTGGTGCGCAAGGGCAGCGACGTACGCGAACGGCTCCGACAGGCTTACGAGGAAGCCTGCAGAGACGCCGGCAAGGAGCCCTGGCGGCCGGAGGGGCCGGCGGCGTGGCAGCCTCCCGAGTCCCGCGAGGACATGATGGCGGAGGCCGCCGCCATAGGCCTGCAGGAGCGGATGGCGCACGAGGGCCGCGACATCACCGGCCTCAAGGAGCTGATCACCTACGGGCTGAAGGGCTCGGCCGCCTACCTGGACCACGCCCGCATACTGGGCCGGGAGGACCCGGACCTCTACCTGTTCATCTCCGATACGCTGGCCTACATCACCGAGGACCATACCGCGGAGGAGCTCTTCGCCAAGGCCCTGGAGGTGGGCGAGAAGAACCTGAAGGTGATGGAGCTGCTGGACGCGGCCAACACCGGCACTTACGGGCACCCCGAGCCCACTGGGGTCCGGGTGACCCCCGTGAAGGGCAAGGCGATAGTGGTCTCCGGCCACGACCTCAGGGACCTGGCCGAGCTGCTGGCGCAGACCGAGGGCACCGGGATCAACGTCTACACCCACGGCGAGATGCTGCCCTGCAACGCCTACCCCGAGCTGAAGACGTACGACCACCTGGTGGGCAACTACGGAGGCGCCTGGCAGGACCAGCAGAAGGAGTTCGACGAGTTCCCCGGGGCCATACTCATGACCACCAACTGCATCCAGAAGCCCCGCGAGAGCTACAAAGACAGGATCTTCACCACCGACCTGGTCCGCTGGCCCGGTGTGGAGCACATAGAGGGGTACGACTTCACCCCGGTAATAGAGAAGGCAAAGGAGCTGCCGGGATTCACCGAGGATGTCCCGGAGAAGAGGATTCCCATCGGCTTCGCCCGGAACGCCGTCCTCTCCGTGGCGGACAGGGTGATCGAGGCGGTGAAGGCCGGCGACATACGCCACTTCTTCCTCATAGGCGGCTGCGACGGGGCCAAGCCCGGCCGCAACTACTACACGGAGCTGGCCGAGAAGGTCCCGGAGGACTGCGTGATACTGACCCTGGCCTGCGGCAAGTACCGCTTCAACAAGCTGGACTTCGGGGACATCGGCGGCATCCCGCGGCTGCTGGACTGCGGGCAGTGCAACGACGCCCACTCGGCCATAGCCATCGCCGGAGCCCTGGCGGACGCCTTCGACGTGGGGGTGAACGACCTGCCACTGTCGCTGATTCTGTCCTGGTACGAGCAGAAGGCGGTGACCATACTGCTGTCGCTTCTGCACCTGGGCATCCGCGACATGAAGCTGGGACCCACCATGCCCGCCTTCCTCACCCCCATGGCGGTGGACGTGCTGGTGGACAGGTTCGGCATAGCCCCCATCTCCACCCCCGAGGAGGACCTGGCAGAGGCCCTCGGGGGATAGGCAAGACCATGACAGCATGGCGGGCGGCGGCTGCCGCCCGCCGGAAAGGACACCCATGAAGACCATAGATGCAGACGCCGCGCCCCGCAAGGAAAATCCCCACGGGATAGACGTACGCGTACTCAGCACCTCCCCCTACGCGGAGGCCCTGCAGATAAGGCTGGCCCCCGGGGAGAGGCTGCACCGCCACGTCACCCCGGTGGACGTGCTGTTCTGGGTCTGCCGGGGAACGGGAGTGGTGGAGATCGGCGACGAGGAGCGGGAGGTGGGCGAGGGCACCATGGTGGAGAGCCCTCGGGGAATACCCCACGCCTGGCGCAACGACTCCGACACCGAGTTCCGGGTGCTGGTGCTGAAGACGCCTGCCCCCTGACGGCCGCCTGCCGGCTCCGTTATCGTTGACGTAGCCGCAGTGGCGGGAAATCTCCGCCCTCACGGGCGAATGCGGGAGGTGCCCACTGGAGGAGCTGCTGCACGGATTCACCATCAGGGATCCCGTGTTCGTCTTCGGCCTGACCCTGGCCGTAGTCCTGGCGGTTCCCCTGCTGCTGAAGCGTCTTCGCCTGCCGGGGATAGTGGGCCTGATCCTGGCGGGCGTGGCCCTGGGCCCCCATGCGCTGGAGCTGATCCCCGAGGACAGCGTGGTGCAGCCCATCGGCGCCATGGGCCTGCTCTACCTGATGTTTCTGGCTGGCATCGAGGTGGACATGCAACGCTTTCGACGCCAGCGGCACGTCAGCGCGGTGTTCGGGGGAATCACTTTCGCCATCCCGCAGATCGTCGGAACCCTGGGGGCCTTGCTCCTGCTGCGACTCTCCTGGGCGGCCTCCATACTCATGGCCAGCATGTTCGCCTCGCATACCCTGGTACCCTACTCCATTGTCCAGCGGCTGGGCCTGGTAAAGGAGAAGGTGGTCACCACCGCCGTGGGCGGCACGGTCCTCACCGACTCCCTGGCCCTGCTGGTGCTGGCGGTGGTGGCGGAGTCCACCCTCGGGGACCTTACGCCCGTGTTCTGGGTGCGCCTGGTGGTTCTGCTGGCCGTCTATGTGGGGTTGATCGTGCTGCTGCTGCCCAGGCTGGGCCGCTGGTTCTTCGGGCGGGTACCCTCCGAGAGCGTGTCCGGCTTCCTTTTCGTGCTCGCCGCGGCTTTCGCATGCGCATCATCCGCGCCCCTGGCCGGCCTGGAGCCGATCATCGGCGCCTTTCTGGCCGGACTGGCCCTGAACACGCTGATTCCCGAGCAGAGCAGGCTGATGGCCAGGCTGCGCTTCGTGGGCGAGTCCATCTTCATCCCCTTCTTCCTGGTCTCGGTTGGTCTGAGGGTGGACGTGGGGCTGCTGGTCGGATCGGGCCGGGCGTGGGCCGTCATGGCCTTCATGGTGGCAACGGCCTTCGTCACCAAGCTGACGGCCGCGGCGGCCAGCGGAAGGGCTTTGGGGTTCTCCAGGGACGAGACGGGCCTTCTCTACGGGCTCAGCGTCAACCAGGCGGCGGCCACGCTGGCGGGGGTGGTGGTGGGCGTGCGCCTGGGCATCTTCTCCGGCGACGTTCTCAACGGAACCATCCTGATGATACTGGCCACCTGCACCCTGGGGCCCTGGCTCACCGAGCGGTACGGCAGACGCCTGGCGCTTACGCTCTCCCGAGCCAGCCTCGAGAGCTCCGGCGGCCCGGAGCGCATCATGGTCCCCATGAGCGATTCCGAGCAGATCGAGCCCCTTATGTCCCTGGCCCTCATGGTCCGCTCTCCCCGCTCCTCCCAGCCCGTCTACCCGGCGATGATCATCTCCGCAGAGACGGATGAGACCGAGGAGGCCGTGGCATCTGCGGAGAGGATGCTGGCGGACGCGGTGATACTGGCGGTGGAGGCGGACACCCCGGTGAGGCCGGTTACCAGGGTGGCGCCGGATGCAGCGGAGGGTGTCCTGAGTTCCTCGGTGGACCTGCGCATCTCAACGATAATCATGGACGAGAGCTACGCAGGCGCCGGCGAGCTGGAGCACGCGCCCGCCCGGATCGTGGAGAGCGGAAGGCACCTCGTGCTGCGATTCAGCAGACCCCGTGCGCTGAATACCCTCCGCCGGCTCCTGGCGGCGGTGCCCCCCCTGATGGAGAGGCAGCCCGGATTCGCTGCGGCCTGGGAGGTGCTGCGGCGCATAGCCGGACAGGCGGGAGCCGGAATCATGGTCCTTGGCGGCCGGGCCACGCTGGAGCAGATGGCGCGCAGGGAATGGCTGGACCTGGCCGACCCAGGCATGGATGCCGTAGAGGTTGATGACTGGCACGACCTCCCGGAGGTGATGGGAAGCCGCTTCGGGGACGGAGACCTGCCGGTCCTCTTCATGGCCAGAAGGGGAAGACTCTCCTGGCAGCCGGTGCAGGACCGTCTTCGGGGCATGCTGGAGAGGGCCCTTTCCGGCGGCTCCATCCTGGAGGTGTTCCCTCCGGAGATGAAGTGGGAGACCGAGGAGCGGCCCGGCATAGGAGGCGCGAGCTTCCGGGAGATCTTTCCGCCCCGGACGGTGCACCTGGATATGCCCCGGACATCACTGGCCGAAGCCATGGAGTCGATGATGCAATCGGCTCTGGACGATCCCCCGCCCGAGCTGATGGGTGAGCTGCATCAGCAGCTGCGGGAGTCGGCTCTGAGGCTGGCCCCCGGGTGCGTGATGGTTCACACCCACAGGGCCCGCACCCCGGCGCCCATGGCCCTTCTGGGCGCCTCCGCGGAGGGGTTCTGCGGTTCGGGGGCGCAGGATGGAGAAGGGGCCGGGATTCTCGTAATCCTGCTGGGGACCCCGGAGCAGAGCCCGGAGGATCACCTGCGCAGGCTGGCCCGTATCGCCCAGGTCTTCCACGACAAGCGGCTGCTGCAGCGCATCAGGTCGGCGAAGACCTACGACGGGATACTTTCCGGGCATACCCCGGGCCCTGGATAGGGTCAGTCAATCTCCCGGAGGAGGCCCGCCCCGGCCGGCAAGACCGTGGACCATGGCCCTCCACAGCCAGGGGATCCCTCCGACGCGGCCGGGCCGGAGGCTGGCCAGCGTCTTCAGAAGTGTCCCGGCCCACATCCAGAGGACGAAGAAGGCTCTCTGAGCCGGGGTCTGCACCGCAGGCGAGAGGATCAGCCTGTTGCGGCGGGAGCAGTACTCGGGCAGCCACGGGGCCCCTGTGCTGCTGGCCTCCACGTGGTGCAGGACTCCCTCGCCGGGCACCAGGTTGACCCCACTGCCAGATTCCCGGATGCGGCGGCAGAGATCGGCGTCCTCGTAGTACATGAAGAGGTCCTCCCGGAACCCCCCCAGGGCCTCGAGGAGGTCGGACCTTACCATCATCGCGCAGCCGGAGAGCATGTCCACGCCCACCGGCCCGGCGGGAAGGTCTGACCGGGTGGGCCAGCGTCTCTGCCGGTAGCGCATGAGCCAGGGCTGCAGGAACCCGCCGGCGCTCCAGACCTTCTGAGGGTCTTCGGCATGGAGGACCGGGGGTCCTGCGGCGCCGGCGTCCGGCCGGCTTTCCATGAACTCCGCGATGGACTCCAGGCACCCCGGCGGGAAGACGGTGTCGTTGTTCACCACCATGGACAGCCCTGCGCCGTCGGGGCGGGCCTCCCGGAAGGCCAGGTTCATGCCGGCGGCAAAGCCCAGGTTCTCCCCGGACCTGTGGTAGCGCAGTCCGGGAGTTTCCTGCGCCCAGGCCGGGGCCGGGTCCGGATGGCCGTTGTCCACCAGCGTGATCCTGACGGTGACCCCCCGGGAGCCCAGCAGCGAGCGGACGCACCGCTCCGTCAGGTCCCACCTGCCGTAGACCACCATCAGCACCGAGACGTCAACGGCCAATCCGCACCGCCCTTTCCGAAGCTGATGGAAGCATACCCAAGCCTGAGGGGAGATCAAAGCTCGGCTTGCAGAAATCCCGGTGCGTGCGCATATCTGTGCCTGTGCAAGCTTGGTATGGGATTCCCGTGGAAGGGGAGTCGGCCCTGATACCCCAGACAGTCGCCGCCTTTGTGGAGGATCTGACCGGCATCGCAGCCGAGCACCAGGCCAGGATAGCATTTACAGTGGTCATAGTGGCCGGCCTGTGGGTGGCCCGCAGGGTGGCCTCCAGGGTGATCGGCCGGCGGGTCGCCGAGCCCCGGTCCCGCTTCATCTGGCAGCGGACGGCGGGCTACCTGGCCATCCTGCTGGGCCTGATCCTGGTGGGAAGGGTGTGGTTCCGGGGCTTCTCCAGCCTGGCCACCTTCCTGGGTCTGGCCTCCGCCGGTATCGCCATAGCCCTCAGGGAGATCATCGCCAACATAGCGGGGTGGTTCTACATCATGCTCCGGCGGCCCTTCGCCCTGGGCGACAGGATAGAGGTGGCCGGCGTCAGGGGAGACGTGGTGGACATCCGGGTGCTGGGCTTCTCGCTGCTGGAGGTGGGCAACTGGGTGGCCGCCGACCAGAGCACCGGCCGTATCGTGCACGTCCCCAACGGCAGGGTGTTTTCCGAGAGCGTAGCCAACTACACCTCGGGGACCGAGCACATATGGGAGGAGGTGGCCGTGCTGGTCACCTTCGAGAGCAGCTGGAGGGCTGCCAGGGAGCTGATGGAGGACGTTCTGGAGAAGGTGGTGGAGGACACCTCTGATCTTACCGGCTTCCGGCAGGGCGATGACCGCCGATACCTGATCTACAGGGGGGCTTCCACTCCCATCATCTACACCAGCGTGGTGGACAGCGGCGTGCTGCTCACCGCCCGCTTTCCGGTGCGGCCCCGGCAGCGGCGGGGGGCGGTCCAGGAGTTCTGGGAGGGTGTGCTGGACGCCTTCGCCGGACGGGATGACATCGACTTCGCCTACCCCACCACCCGCTTCTACGACAACGCATCCGAGGGCAAGCCCCAGCTGCGCCCGCGGGACTGATCAGCCCTTCCGGGAGCCCTCGTAGATCTCGTACCTGGCCAGGCGCCCGTCCATGGGGCCGTTGCGCAGCGGCCGCTTCATGGAGGTGCGCAGCCCCACGCTCTTCAGAAGCTCCCGCCGCCCGGTGTAGACCCAGGCCACCGAGCCCCGGCACCTCTGCTTCAGGAAATCCCCCAGCTCCTCCATGAAGGTCTCCATGTCCGATCTGCCAATTCGCTTCCCGTAGGGGGGGTTCGTGACGATCTCCACGTTCTGCAGGCCGGCCAGGTCCTGGAAGCGGCTCACCGCCAGCTCCACGCCGCCTCCCCCCGGCAGACGGGAGAGGTTCTCCCGGGCCGCCTCCACAGCCTTCGGGTCGGCGTCGCTGCCGGCTATCAGTCCCTCCGGCAGCGGGCGCATCCAGCCGTTGCAGCCCCGCCGGACCTGTTCCCACAGCTCGGGGTCGTAGTCCGGAAGCCGCATGAAGCCGAACCGCTCCTGGAGGTATCCGGCGGGGATCCGGCAGTAGCTCATCATCGCCTCTGCCAGCAGTGTGCCGGACCCGCACATGGGGTCGTAGAGGGGCCGCCGGCCGTTCCAGCCGGTGATGCGTATGATGGCCGCGGCGTTGGTCTCCCGAATGGGGGCCTCCACCGAGTCCAGGCGGTATCCGCGCCGGTGCAGCGAGCCTCCCGAGGTGTCAATGCGCAGGGAGGCGCGGTTGTTGTGTATGTGCAGGTTTATCCACAGATGGGGGTCTTCGCGATCCACCGACGGCCGGCGGCCGTAGCGGTCACGCATCTGGTCCACCACCGCGTCCTTCACCCGCAGAGCCGCGTACTGGGAATGGTCTATCTTGCTTTCGGAGACGTTGGCGAAGACGGCGAAGGTCTGGTCGGGTCCGATGAAGTCCGACCAGTCCACCCGGCGTGCCCTGCGGTAGAGGTAGTCGGGGTTGTGGCAGCCGAACTCGTCCAGCGGTGCCAGCACGTGGGTGACCAGCCTGGTCATGTAGTTGATGCGGTAAAGCGTGGCCCGGTCTGCCGAGAAGTAAACCCCCCGGTAGGTGGTGGCCGTCCGCCTGGCCCCCAGTTCCCGCAGCTCCTCCTCCGCCAGGTCCTCGACGGTGTCCGAGGCCATGGCGAAGTAGCGGTTCCTATCCTGGTAGAGGTACAAGCCGCTCCCGTCCGCTGGTTGTCGTCCGTCTCCGGCCTGCAAAGATGGGGGATGGAGGCGGGTTCCGCAAAGGCCGGCCCCGGGGGTATGTTGACAATCGGGTTCCCAGTTCGAATCAATCATGACTCCGGACCAACCGTGATTGGATACCCTATGGCGAGACGCGGCGGACTGCTGGACAGGCTGGGCGTGCTGGGGGAGCTTCTGCGGTTCATGTGGGCCCGCAAGCTCTGGTGGCTGGTCCCCATGATGGTGGTGCTGGTCCTGCTGGTGGCCGTGCTGGTCTTCGCCCAGGGCTCTGCCGTGGCCCCCTTCATCTACACGCTGTTCTGACCGCATGGACCTGATCAGCGGCATCGCGCTGGTTCTTCTTACGCTGGTGGGCTACTCCGCCGGCGCCGCCGCCTGTGTGGGCAGGGACAAGCAGCCGGTCCCCCGGCTGCCGGACCTCCCGCTGGCCGCCATGGTGATAGTGGCTGCGCTGGTTCTGCGGCCGGACCTGGGCCGCTGGCTCTCCATCGCAGCGGGAGTGGCTGCCGGCTTCGGCACGGGCTGGCTCGCCCTGCTTCCCCGCCGCGGAAGCCTTCCCGAGACGCCGGTGAGGGAGGACTCGGGGGGAAGCGCGGTGGGCAGGGGCTGGCGCCGCTGGAAGGTCTTCGCAGCCCGTATGGGGAACTTCCAGGGCAGGATGGTGCTCTCGTTTTTCTACATGACCGTTGCCGCCCCATTCGCCCTGCTGGTCAGGTTCGTCTCCAATCCACTGGGCACCAGAAAGCCCCCCGGCTGGCAACGGAGGGGTCCGGAGGACCGGGACCGCAGCGTGGACCAGGCCAGGAACCAGTTCTGAGCGGAGGAAGAATGCACATTCTGGGCATCTCCTGCTACTACCACGACGCCGCCGCGGCGCTGCTTCGGGACGGGCACCTGGTGGCAGCCGCCCAGGAGGAGCGCTTCTCCCACCGCAAGCACGATTCCTCCTACCCGGAGGGGGCCATAGCCTACTGCCTCCGGGAGGCGGGCATAGACGGCGCGGACCTGGACTACGTGGTCTTCTACGAGAAGCCGCTGGTGAAGTTCGAGCGCATACTGCTGTCTTCTTTGGCAACCTTCCCCCGCTCCTGGAGGCTGTTCGGGGAGTCGATGATCAACTGGTTCGAGAAGAAGCTGTGGATCCGCTCCCGCATATCCCGGGAGCTGGACCTCCCCTCCGAGAGGATACTCTTCGTCGACCACCACGATGCCCACGCCGCCAGCGCCTTCTTCAGCTCCCCCTTCCGGGAGGCTGCCCTGCTCACGGTGGACGGCGTGGGGGAGTGGACCACCACCGCCACCGGCACCGCCACGTCCGACTGGGGCGACGGCGGCCGCAACAGCATCGACCTGGACCAGACCCAGCGCTTCCCCCACTCCCTGGGCCTGCTCTACTCCGCCTTTACCGCCTTCCTGGGCTTCCGGGTCAACAACGGCGAGTACAAGGTGATGGGCATGGCGCCCTACGGCGATCCGAAGTACACGGGCGAGATATACGACCGGATACTCCGCACCGGCCCCGGGGGCAGCTTCAGCCTGAACATGGACTACCTCAGCTACCACTACTCCCCCGAGCGGAGCTTCAGCCGCAGGTTCACCGACCTCTTCGGCCCGCCCCGGGCTCCGGGCAGCGAGTTCATAACCCCCCGCACCAACCCCGGGGAGATAGGCCCCGGCAGCGATGAGGCCCGGAGGAACCAGCACTACGCAGATGTGGCCGCCAGCATACAGCGGGTCACCGAGGAGGTGCTGCTGGACATGGTCCGCGCCCTGCACGAGAGGACGGGCCAGGAGAACCTCTGCATGGCAGGCGGGGTGGCCCTGAACTCAGTGGCCAACGGCAGGATCAAGCGGGAGACCCCCTTCAGCGGCTTCTTCATACAGCCCGCCGCCGGCGACGCCGGAGGCGCCCTGGGAGCCGCCCTCTACACATGGCATGTCCTGCTGGGCAACCCCCGGGAGGAGGTGCTGGACCACGCCTTCTGGGGCGAGAGCTACGACGGCGCCCGCACCGCCGAGGCCCTGGAGGGAACGGGGCTGCGCTTTCGGGAGGTGGACCACCACCGGGCGGTGGAGCTCTCCCGCGACGCCGTCCTGCGCGGCAGCGTGATGGCCCTCTGCCAGGGCCGTTTCGAGTGGGGTCCCCGGGCCCTGGGCAACAGGTCCATACTTGCAGACCCCCGCGGCGCGGAGATGAAGGACGTGATCAACAGCAAGATCAAGTTCCGCGAGCCATTCCGTCCATTCGCCCCGGCGGTGCCCGAGGAGTCGGCCCACCGCTGGTTCGAGGGCATCGGGGAGGACGAGGACTACCGCCCCGCCCGCTTCATGCTCACGGTTATGCCCTGGAAGGAGTCGCAGGGGGAGAAGGTGGCCGCCGTGAACCACATGGGCACCGGCAGGCTGCAGACGGTCCGCCGGGAGGACAACCCCCTCTACTACGACATCATCCGCTCCTTCGGGGAGGCCACCGGCGTGGACGTGCTGGTGAACACCAGCTTCAACCTCCGCGGAGACCCCATAGCCTCCACACCCGAGCACGCCCTGAAGACCTTCTCCAAGAGTGGCATAGACTGCATGTACCTCAACGGTTTCTGGGTGGAGAAGGCCTGACGGGCCGCTGCCGGTCACATCCTCATCATTTCATACGCCCTGCGCAATTGGGCTTTCGATGGTCAGTGGCCAATGCGTGATAAGTCGCGCCATCGCGCAGCTTATGAACGCATTATGGATGCGCTTTGGAGGGTCTTGCCCTCCAGCACCAGAGCCGAGGCAAAAATGGATGAAAGGCGCGGCGCTGGCGGGGCATCTTAACCGATTATCGAACTCAGGCCGCTGCCTATTCGGTAGAGTGGATGAATACGTTGAGTAATGTTACGGCGTAGCAAATTGCTGCCCACAGAGGCTAGCCAGCTCTAGAGCTTCACCACGCTGATGGAGGCCAGCCTGCCATCGGAGGCGCCCCGGACGATGTAGGTGCCCGAGGGCATCTCCTTTCCCGAGCTGTCGGTGCCGTCCCAGGTGAAAGCTCCCTGTTCGCCGGCCTCGAGGGAGGCGATCTTCCGGCCGGAGACGTCGTAGACCTCGAGAAGCCCGGGAACCGGGCTTCCCTCCACATGGATGGTTACGCTTTCCGAGAACGGGTTGCACGAAGCGGCCAGGCTGATGGGCGGGGGCAGCTCCGCCTCTGCCTCACCCTCTATCCCCAGATAGTTGTGGTCGAACCAGCCAAACGTTGGGTATCTACCGAGAACAGGTTCTTCTTCAGCTTGGCCATAAACGACATACAGATTGCCCTGATCGTCGACTAAAGCGTCCGGGTAATCC
This sequence comes from Candidatus Fermentibacteraceae bacterium, assembly GCA_041686025.1. Taxonomy (GTDB): domain Bacteria; phylum Fermentibacterota; class Fermentibacteria; order Fermentibacterales; family JCC-6; genus JAWLEP01. Next base: position 1,352 of record JAWLEP010000007.1, on the reverse strand, counting down.
AGTTCTTCGGGATCCTCATCGGTGTAGTCGTAGGCCATAGTGGGCTCTACTATCATGTCCCCTTCGTTGTCGAAGAAGATGTACCAGAGCTTCTTGCTGGAGCCCCACCCGTCCTTCCAGACATGGTAGAACATCTCGTTGCCGGGATAGGGAGCCATGTCCATGTGGCTGCTTATGTCCATTTCGGGGATGTTGCTTTCTACCAGGCACTTCTCGTCAACCAATAGGGATCCGCTGGCGCCGTCCAGCTTCCAGAACGCATAGAACGGAGTCTCTTCGATCCTGTGCACCTTTGTAACCACAATAAGATCCCGGTTGCAGTCTACGGCCAGTTCCGGATACCTGTAGGTCTCAAACTCGTCCGCCGTAAAGTCGTAGGGCCACACGGTGATGTTTCCCTCCAGGTCGTACTGCAGGTAGTGGGGTGTGGCGTCCTGGTAGGTCTGATAGACCACATGGACCCTGTCTCCGTCGACCAGCAGCACGGCCGAAACCCATGCGTCCGGGATGAACCATCCGTATTCCTCGTCGAAGCCGCCGCCCTCCTTCGGAATCCATGCAGCGTAGTAGACGTCCTGTCCGATGTTGCGGATCGTGTGCAGTCTGCCCAGGCTGTCCGGGCAGACTCTGATAAGAGGGTAGTCGGTGTACTCCGTGAACAGGTGAGTTGGCGGGGTGATCTCGCTTCCGTCCTCCAGGCTGCGGATGCAGTAGTAGACGGGATTGTACTCCCGCCAGAAGGCGAACAGGCTATCGGAGTAGTAGGTACAGCTTGGATTGTTGCTATCGGTGTCCCTCGAAACCATGGTGTCGGGAAGAACTGTAGTCCCGTCCCTCAGGAACACCTTGTAGCCTATTCTTACACTCTCCTTGTAGTCCTCCCACAGGAGATGGACGCGTTCTTGGGCGTCCAGGGTAATGAGCTGCAGGACGAAGTAACCAATGGTCGGTTCTTCGGTTACCGGGAACGGTTCACTCCATCCTGGCCCCGGGGTCACCCCCAGAACAGCAAGCGTCAGCAGGAGTGTCATTCGAGGACTCCCGTTCTGCCGGCATCGTGCCGGTGCTGGGGCCACGGAGCGTAACCGGGATCGCAGGCTCCCAGCTCCCAGACGTGCAGTAGGCCTTCGGAGGTACCGAACACAATCTCTACCTTTTCGTCGCGGTCTATGTCAGCGACGGCAAACCCGCTGGATACATCCACCTCCCCGGGAAGGACGAAGGGGAAATTCGGGTTCAGGAGAAGATCTCCTTCTCTATCCATTCCCATGATCAGTCCGTTTGCGTCTCTCCTGGTGGAAGACAGCACGTCGGCCCAGCCGTCACTATCGAGATCACCTAGTGCGGGCGGC
>JAWLEP010000006.1:73872-75537 GCA_041686025.1 Candidatus Fermentibacteraceae bacterium | reverse complement strand
AGCATCAGCTGCGCTGGCTGCAGATCTTCGAGATTGCGTCCTCGCAGGCCTTCACCAGAACGTACTTCGTGGGGGCCGGTGTCAGCAGCGGGTGCGTACCCATCTGGAAGGAGACCATCTCGTAGACCGTCACCGCCTTCTGAATGGCCAGGCTGACTATGTTGATCATCTCGCCAACGGCCTTCCCGCCCACTATCTCGCCGCCGACTATCTCCCCGTTCTCCGGTGAGACGATGAGCTTGATCTCCACCTCGGAGGCTCCGGGAAGGGCTCCCGGATGACGGTCCATGGCCTTGAACCGGCCCACGACGTACTTCACGTTGGCCTCCTGCGCCGTCTGCTCTATGGCCCCCGCGGAGGCGAAGGTGCGGCCGCCGAGCTCGGTGGAGAAGACCGACAGGGTACCGGAGAAGGTGTTCAGCATCCCTATGCCGAACAGGTTGTGCCCCAGCACCCTGGCCTCGGCCGTGCCGGTGGATGCCAGCATGATGCTGTCGGCCCGGCCGGTGATGAAGCCCCGGGTGGATGAGCAGTCGCCAACTGCGTAGACGCCGGGAGCGCTGGTGCGCATGTAATTGTCCTTGGCAATGGCGCCGTGCTGGTTGATGCGCAGCCCCGCCTTCCTGGCCAGATCGGTGTTCGGGGTGTACCCGATGGCGGAGATGACCATGTCCACATCCAGCGTCTCGCCGCCCTCCAGGACCAGCTCCGAGGCCCTGCCTACTTCGCCCCTGATCTCCATGGCCTTCGTGCCCGTGTATACGTGAACTCCGGCCCCTCGCATGGCCTCGTCGGCCATGGCGGCGAAGTCGGCCGAGAAGGCCCTGGAGAGGCAGTGCTTCTCCGCCTCGATGAGATGCACCTCACGCTTCCCATCGAGTGCCAGCTGCTCGGCCACCTCGCAGCCGATGAACCCCGCCCCGATGATGGCTATGCTGTCGGCGTCCGCAGCCCGCCGTTTGAGCCCGTCTATGTACTCGAAATCCTTGCGGACGTACTCGACACCCTCCAGGTCGTATCCCTTCAGGAAGGTGGGGATGAGGGGCTCCGAGCCTGTGGCCAGGACCAGGCTGCCGTAGGAGATCTGCCGCCCCCCCTCGGTGGAAAGTGTCTTCGCTTCCACGTCGAGGTCGGTAACCGTGTCAACCAGCACCTCGCCGCCGGCAGCCTTGAAGGGCCCGGGCCCCATCTCGTTCTGGGCGATGTCGTCCAGGGCGCCGAAGACGTAGGGAATGCCGCAGGGAACCAGCCCGCGGGAGTGCTTCTGTATCATGAGAAATGACTTCTCGGGGTTTCGCTTCTTTGCAGTCAGCCCCGTGACGATGCCTGCGGGGCCGCCTCCGATAACTACCACGTCGTAGCTTGACATTCGCAGCTTCCCTTCGGTTTTGAGCCGTGGCCGGACCGGCCTCGGAAAAGGACGGATGTGCTCTGAGCGGCACATCGTCTGTAGCGTCCGAATGGCCTATAGTATGGAACCGTCTTCCGGCGTCAATGACCATGGCAGAGAAGGATTTACGGACCAGGTTGATATGGATATCCGGAAAGTCGCACGGTGACGGGCGGGAAAGCACAGTCCAGCGAAAGCGTCAGGACTTACATGGCGCTGTAACGAAATCCCTACCTCAGAACCGTTCAACGTAAGTGCCTGGCACTTACATGGCA
>JAWLEP010000006.1:70692-73772 GCA_041686025.1 Candidatus Fermentibacteraceae bacterium | reverse complement strand
TGGCACTTACATGGCAGGTACATTGGTATCTATTCCCGGCAGCTTACCGGTCCATGGCCCTGCGGCGGACAAGAGCCTTCTCGGCTTCCACGACCAGGAAGATGGCGGCTCCCAGGGCCACCATGCGCGCCCAGTCGACCGGAGCCAGCGCCTCGGTTCCGAAGAGGCCCTGCATCATCGGAAGGTAGGTGAAGGGAACCTGGACCAGCAGGACCAGCGCCGCCGCACCCCAGACCTGGGGGGTGGCCCGCAGGCCCCGGAGGGTCAGTGAGCTGTTCCGCATGTAGCGGCAGTTGAACAGGTAGAACACCTCCCCCATTATCAGGGTGTTGACCGCAACGGTCCGGGCGGCCCCCAGGGACGCTCCTGCGGACCGGTACCACATGAATATCCCCAGGGCTCCCGCCATCAGCAGCACCGAGACGTACCCTATCCGCAAGAGCATGGTGACGGGTACGAGAGGCTCGTCCGGCGGACGGGGCGGGGATTCCATGACCCCGGTCTCCATCGGTTCGAAGGCCAGGGCCAGGGCCAGCGTCACCGCCGTCACCATATTGACCCAGAGCACCTGCGCCGGGGTAATGGGCACCACAACCAGGCCCAGAACAACCGCCATCACGATTACCAGCGCCTCCCCGGCGTTTGTGGGAAGCATGAACAGCAGCGTCTTCCTGAAGTTGGAGTAGACCGTGCGTCCCTCCTCCACGGCATGGGCTATGGAGGCGAAGTTGTCGTCGGCCAGAACCATGTCGGCCGCCTCCTTGGCGGCCTCCGTTCCCTTCAGGCCCATGGCGATGCCTATGTCCGCCTTCTTCAGGGCGGGCGCGTCGTTGACGCCGTCCCCGGTCATGGCGGTCACGTGCGCTCTCCCCTGAAGGGCGGTGACCAGCCGCAGCTTGTTCTCCGGCGACACGCGGGCGTAGACGTCCACTTCCTCCACCCGATCGGTCAGCTCGCTGTCGCTCATCCGGTCGATCTCGGGCCCGGTGACAACCTCACCCCCATCGCCGATGCCCATCTCCCGGGCGATTGACCGCGCGGTGAGGGCGTGGTCGCCGGTGATCATCTTGACCCGGATGCCGGCCCCCTGGCACTCCTCCACGGCCGCGATGGCCTCCGGGCGCGGCGGGTCGGTCATTGCCGCCAGACCCAGCAGTGTCAGGCCACCCTCCACACTCTGGAAGGTGAGCTCCTCGGCTGCCTCCTCCTTGGGCTCCGCCATTGCCAGGGCCAGCAGTCTGAATCCCCTCCCCGCAAGCTCATCGGCCCGGTTCCTCCAGCCCTCCTCGTCCAGCGGTCCCGTATCGCCCCCGGAGGACATCTGCAGACTGCACCGCCTCAGCACCGCCTCCGGAGCGCCCTTGATGTAGATGCGTCTCTCCCCGGGGCCCTGGTGCAGAGTAGCCATGAACTTGTGGTCCGACTCGAAGGGAATCGCATCCAGTCGCTGCCACCGGGCGGAGAGGTCGGACTGGTGGACACCGGCCTTCGCGGCGAGAGTGAGCAGAGCCCCCTCCGTGGGGTCTCCGTCCAGGAGCCAGCTTCCGTCCTCCTCGAATATCCGGGCATCGTTGCACAGAGCGCCGGCTGCCAGAAGAGATCCCAGGGCGCGATTGGAGTCGGGGTCGGCGGACCGGCCCCCGCAGGAGATGCCCCCTTTCGGAGCGTAGCCTATGCCTTTCACCTCGCAGTCCCCTTCCGCGAGGGCTACCCGGGTGACGGTCATCTCGCTCCTGGTGAGGGTACCGGTCTTGTCGGTGCAGATCACCCCCACAGACCCCAGCGTCTCCACTCCCGGAAGCCTCCTGATGATGGCGTTGCGGCCCGCCATCCGGCGGACGCCCATGGCCAGGATGATGCTCATCACCGCCGGCAGCCCCTCCGGAATGGCTGCCACCGCTATTCCTACTACGGACATGAACAGCTCGGTGGCGGACATTGGCGCCAGCAGCAGGCCGGCAACGAAAACGGCCGAGGATACGGCAAGGATGATTCCGCTGAGGTAGATTCCAAAGCGGTTTACCTGCCGCAGTAGGGGGGTCGTCAGCTCCTCCACCTCGGTCAGCAGGCGGCTGATCCGTCCGATCTCGGTGTCTCCCCCGGTTGCCACCACCACGCCCTCTGCGGTTCCGGAGGCCACTATCGTTCCCGAGTAGGCCATGCAGCTCCGGTCGCCAAGGGCGCTGTCGGCCTTCACGGGACCGGTCTCCTTCAGGACCGTCTGCGACTCCCCGGTGAGCGATGACTCGTTGACCCGCAGCTCATGTACGCTCAGCAGGCGCAGGTCCGCCGGCACCCGGTCGCCGGAGGAGAGAATCACGATGTCGCCGGGAACGACCTTCTCCGCCTCGATCGTCATCCTGACGCCGTCACGCAGAACGCGACTGGTGACCGAGAGCATGTTTCGGACCGCGGCTATGGCGCTTTCCGCCTTGCCCTCCTGCAGGAACCCCACTACTCCGTTGATCACCACCACGCCCAGGATGATCCAGGTGTCTATCCAGTGGCCCAGCAGCGCAGTGCCAGCGGCCGCTGCCAGCAGCACGTATATGAGCACATCGTTGAAGTGTCCGAGAAAACGAAGTACGGGATGGCTTCGCCCTGCCGTGGGAAGGCTGTTCGGCCCGTGCCCTTCCAGCCGCCGCCGAGCCTCCTCCCGGGTCAGTCCTTCCCGGCCCGCATCAAGTGACCGCAGCACCGCGTCGGCAGTCCGGGCGTACGGCGGCGAGGAAGCGCCATTCCCGGTACCCTCCATCACGACACTCCGCACAGTGGGACCCGGGCATCGGGATTCTGCCGGGTCCGGACCTCCGGGAAAGACCCGGGAAGCACAGGCAAGTACTCCGGGATCATACGGCGCAACCTTCGCAAAGAGTCCAGCGCCTCTCCCCCCCCGCATCGGTCTCTACTGTCGGCACGGAAGGAGCTGCTGCGATCATCTGCTGCAAGCCCCATGCAACTATCAGGCACTTTCATGTAAGGCGGACGAACCAGCGCTGTATGGTGGGAGCGGGGTGGAAACGGGCCCACAGGTCGTCGGGAAGCATGAATATCAGCCCGCAGTAGTCGCACTCCTGCAC
>JAWLEP010000006.1:68122-70592 GCA_041686025.1 Candidatus Fermentibacteraceae bacterium | reverse complement strand
ACCTCGATCCGGCCCTTGCATGAGGGGCAGCAGGGATCCAGGCGGCCGTACATCATGCCCACGTTCAGCGAGGACATGATCTGGCTTCTGCTGGCTTCGTTCGGCTCCATCTCCCGCAGCTCGTCGCCGTCGTCCTCGAGTACGTCCACCCAGAAGTCCGGTTCCAGACGCACTTCCTCATCGCAAACCGGACATCTGACGCATTCCGCGACCCCGCCCACCGGAATGGGACTCTCACAGGAGGGGCAGGCCACGGACATCTCGAAGACGGCCCAGACCGCTTCGCGATGCTCCTCTTCGACTTCCACCTCCTCGGCCCTCCGCCTCTCGGATTCCCTTCTCTGCCGCCTGCGGTCTCTGACGACGTTCACCGCATCGTAGATGCCCTGCACGTCCGGGTCGGATTCCGAGTAGATGGGGACCAGCTCCAGCTCTTTCCCGGCGACCTCCATGACCAGTCGCTCGGTGATGTTGCCCCGCCACATCGATATGATGTCGGGCGTTATCTGCCCGATGTCGTCGGGGTCGATCTCCCGGTGCCTGTGACGAAGCAGGCTCCGGTAGTCGTAGATCAGCGTCTCGCCATCCACCCTGATGGTAACCGAAGCGGTATGCCTGACCAGATGAACGGCCAGGCCGAAGAAGATTATCCCCGTGGGAAGCAGCACAACGGGCTCGTCGTAGAGAACTGCCGCCCCCATGGCCCCCAGGAGGAGCAGCAGGAAAAGTCCCAGGAAGAACGGGGTAAGACCGATCCGGTACCGGTAGTAGACCTCTCCCCTGCTCAACGTCTGAGGCTCTCCAGTATGCCCGCGAACTCGTCTGCCCTACGGAGGTAGACCAGCACCTCCAGCTCATCGAACAGCAGGCAAGCAGTCATGGCTCTCCTTCCGGGACTGGTGTCAGACGGTGCCCACCGTGTCGGGACGGACCATGATCTCCAGCCGCCATCTCCCGTCTGTACGGCTCATGCCCAGGATCGTGCCCGGGGTGAACCTCACCGCCTCCATGGTGGCCTCTCCGGTGAGCATCAGCGAGGCCAGTCGGCCCATGAAGGGAAGGTGGCCCACCAGCATGGTGCTCTGGTCGGAGTCCGCCAGCCTCTCCGCCCACGGCTCCACCGGATCGTTGGGAGCCATATCTCGTGACTCCTCGGGCGGGGCCGAGCATCCGGGCATGGTCATCAGAATCTCGGCCGTCTCCCTGGCCCGCTCCTTTCCGGAGTGAACCAGCCGCTCCACGTTGATGTTTCTGCCCAGAAGCGCCGCCATCCGCCGCAGCTCCGCCCTACCTTCATCGGTGAGCGGCCTGGAGGGATCGGTGTCCTTCGGCAGCGCCTCCCCGTGCTGTACCAGGTATACCTCCATCGAGCCTCCTTTCGTCAGTGCTCTCATTCACATTAGGGATAGTCCAGCACCGGGCCGCGGGCAAGTGCTCTCCGTAGACGGAAGCGGGCGCAGGGATTAGTATCCCCGAAAGCCGGAGGAGGGTCTGGCATGATCGGAGCATGCATTCGGGCGGGAGCAGTCTGCCCCCGCTGCGACACCACAGTACCCCTGAACGCCCTGGTGCCGGAGGTGAGGTGCTACGCCTGCGGCGAGGCGCTTGCGCTCAGTCACGGCAACTGGAAGTCCATCCTCGGCGGACTGTCGGAGGAGGCCCCGGGACTGGAGGAGGGCGAGGGAAGCCGAAGCACGATATTCGGCACCTACAGAATCACCGTCACCCGGGGCAGGCTGGCCCCCAGGTACTCCGGCACATCCGAGACCATCCCTCCGGAGGCACTTGCGAAGGCCCCCGAAGACGGAGACCTCCGGCATCCCGAGAGCGGAGAGCCCACCTCTGTAAGAGCCGTACCCGACGAGTACGCAGACCTGCTTCCCGGTGTAGTGGCCCTGGTGGGGGAGGACTCCGGCCTGACAGCGGGCGGCGGACGGCAGAGCGAGCTGGAGGTGGACGAGGGCTCATCGAGGCCGGTGGCCTTCAGCTGTCCTTCCTGCGGCGGATACCTGGTGACCGAAGCAAAGAGCCGAAAGGCGGTCTGCGGACACTGCGGGGAGGAGGCGGCGATTCCCGCCCGACTCTGGGACCGCATCCATCCGTCCCAGACCATGCGGATGTGGTTTCTTCTGCTGGAAGCCTCCGAGAATTCGGCAGGCTGGAATGGAGACGCTTACTCCGCGGCTCCCGACGGAAGCGGAGGCGCGGTGCTGGCCGTGGCCGACGGCGAGGGCCCTCCCCTGTTGATCGGGGTCGATGAGAGCGGAGAGGCAGCCTGGTCGCGGCGGATCTTCGACCCTCCCCTGTCCGAGCAGGGCCACCCCAGGCTGGCCCTTTCGGGCCGGGGGACGGTGATGGCCTGGCGTCCGGACCATCCGGACCTGACGCTGCTGTCCCCCGCCGACGGTACAGAGCTGCGCACGGTGAAGGGGGCAGACCCGGAAGGCCCGTCCGAGTGGGGCCGTTTCAC
>JAWLEP010000006.1:65484-68022 GCA_041686025.1 Candidatus Fermentibacteraceae bacterium | reverse complement strand
CAGAAGGTCATGGAGGCGGCGTCCACCGACGACAGCGACCATCCGCTGTACTTCGCCACCGCCGCCGCGCCGGTCCGGGATGGGATTCTCACCGCCGGCTGGAGCGGCGGCCTTTTCCTCCACGAGGCTCGGGGTACATTGAGTTGAGTCGAGGACCGCAGGACATCCGGGCAGGCTGCGTCAGGAATTCGGGGTCCGAGCCCGATTACACGGTTGGCCGGTTGGGATAGGTGAATATGACCCTTCTGATTATCTGCATGATGACAGCATCCACTCCTGACCTGCAACCGGTTGCCGTAGAGAATCCTCCGCAGATAGACGGCAGGCTGGACGATGCGGTCTGGCAGCAGGCCCCGGCGGTGGTGGACAGCTTCGTCCGCTGCAGGCCCGACCCGGGCACCTCCATGACGGAGCCCACTGAGGTACGGATCGTCCTCGATGACGAGGCTGCGTATTTTGGGCTCCGCATGTACGACAGCAGACCGGATGAGATCGTAGTCGCCGCCTCTCCCCGGGACACGGACATCGCCACCGACTGGATCGGGGTGATGCTGGACACCTTCCACGACAGCTCCAACTGCTACGTGTTCATGGTCAGCGTGGCGGGAACCCAATACGACTTCCGCCTCACCGAGGCCGGAGGGTACGACGTAAGCTGGGACGCTGTATGGGAGAGCGCGGTTGAGATGGACTCCCTGGGATGGACGGCCGAGATGCGGATCCCGTGGAGCGCGCTTCGCTACCCCTGCGAGGGGGAGCAGACCTGGGGCGTCAACGTCAAGCGCACCATGAGCCGGACCAACGAGAGCGGCTTCCTCTATCCGATGTCGGCCGACGGCTCCATCCGGGTGGAGGACTTCGGGGAGATGGTGCTGCCCCATGTGCCGCTGGACATGCCCAGAGACCTCTCCGTGTACGGCGCCGGAAGGCTGCGGGACCTTCCCGGAGACGACATCGACCCCTGGGGAAGCCTGGGCGCAGACCTGAAGCTGGGGCTTTCGGCCAGCACCACCCTGGACCTGGCGGTCAATCCGGACTTCGGGCAGGTGGAGGCCGACCCGGACCAGATCAACCTCTCCAACTGGGAGACCTATCGGGAGGAAAAGCGGCCCTTCTTCCTGGAACAGTCCGAGCTCTTCTCCATGCCCTTCGGCATGTTCTACTCCCGCCGGATAGGCGCGGTGGCATCCAGCGGCGATGTGATTCCCATTCTGGGCGGCGCCCGGCTGACGGGAGACCGCAGCGGAATTCGCTATGGGGTCATGAGCGCCGTAACGGGGCGCGTCTGGGACGGCGGAACTCTGCTGGCGCCTGCCAGCTCCTACCTGGCAGCACGCGTTCTCCGGGAGACATCGGGTTACTCCGCGCTGGGCCTGAGCCTGACATCCGTTGACGTTCCCGGCCAGGACTCGCTGTCCTACCACTACCAGAGGGTGGCCGCGCTGGACGCTTCCCTGGAGCTGCCCGGCAGCCACGTCCTCCACGGGGACGCCGCCGGAAGCTGGAGCCGTGAAGGACCCCGGAGCCGTAACGGTGCATTCAGAGCGTACTTCAGCAGGGTAGACGAGAGGTTCGACTACGGCGGAGGCGTGGAGTACCTCCAAGAGGACTTCGACGCCAACATGGCCGGCTACACCACCGAGACCGGCACCGTGGAGAAGTGGGCCCGGTGCGGCTTCTACATCCCGACTGGCCACAGGCATCTGCAGAACGCCTGGGGCAACCTGAACGCCACCCACGACGCCACTCCGGAGGGGGTCGTGACCTGGCAGTCGATCAACCCATCTGCGGGGGTGAACTTCCGAAACCGCTGGCACCTGAGCACCTGGGCCGAGATCAGTGGGGGATACGCCGACAGGTACGAGGGTCCGGAGGGAACGGAGTACGACGGTGGCCTGCAGGGCGGGATCAGCTCGTCCACCGACTCCCGCAGCCCCGTCTACCTCTACGCCGGCGCCTGGGGCGGCAGCTACCGCGACGGAGCCAGAGAGGGCTACAACGGTCACGTGGCCGTGAAGCCGGCCTCCAGTGTGAGGCTGGAGCTGAACATGGACTGGGACCGGACCTTCTCCACCCGCAGATGGAGCTGGGAAGAGGATTCGGAGTCGGAGAGGGAAACCGACTGGCGGTCGGCCAGACTGACCGCCTACTGGATTGCCGGCAGCGAGCTGAGCCTGCGACTGAACGGACAGATCTCCCGCTTTCGCAGCCGCTGGGAGGGGGCCGCCGACGACCAGGTCAGCGGAGACGGCTGGGCCAACCTCCTCCTCACCTGGCGGTTCGCCCCCGGCAGCGCCCTCTACCTGCTGGCCGGCCAGGAGGCGGGCATGACGGCTCCCGGAGAGTACACCCGCCCCGTCACCACCTTCTACGCGAAGGTGAGCTACCTCCTCTAGCGCAACTGCCTGTAAGTGCGGGTAAGTGCCAGGCACTTGCGTAGTGCCAGGCACTTGCGTTCAACGCCTGGCAGGTAGGAATTCCCTCCGCCCGGGCATCTGCACCATATTCCCTACCTAATCACCGTTCAATTCAAGTGCC
>JAWLEP010000006.1:0-65384 GCA_041686025.1 Candidatus Fermentibacteraceae bacterium | reverse complement strand
GTGCCAGGCACTTGCGTTCAACGCCTGGCAGGTAGGAATTCCCTCCGCCCGGGCATCTGCACCATATTCCCTACCTAATCACCGTTCAATTCAAGTGCCATTCAAGTGCCTGGCACCACCCGGGGAGGTAGGCGGCGGTAGCCACCGGCGTCCAGGATCCACGTGGCAGCGGCGGAATCGGCCTCCACTCCAAAGGGATGTCCCACCAGCTGCAGCACCAGCGTATCGGGGGGCTGCGACAGGGCCGTGTCCAGCCTGACCATGGGCCCCTGGATCAGAACCTGGACCCGTCCGCCGATATCCAGCGTGTCGGAGTAGTCCGCCGGGGAAACCAAGGCATCTCCCTGTACGCAGAAGCTGTCGGGGAGAATGGCCGACCGCTCGGCCACCAGGGCGAGCCAGCTGTAACGGCCCCAGCCCGCAAAGGTGCTCATGGTCACCAGCCGCAGGCCCCGGGAGCCGCCCAGAGGAAACACCTCCTGAAGATCACTCTGCTTCCAGACGTCCAGGTCGGCAGCCGCCGTCGCCGCCAGCAGGAGGACCAGTCCGATGGCATTACTCATATTCCGTGCCGTGTGCTCCACTTCTCCCCCCTCCGATATCCTTCTGCCAGTGTAAGTGCCAGGCACTTACGTTCAACGGTTGGCAGGTAGGAATTCCCTCCGCCAGGGCATCTGCACCGTATTCCCTACGTATTCACCGTTCAATTCAAGTGCCTGGCACCATCGTGCACCATCGTGGGGGGGAGGGAGTCCGGCAGCCGGGTGACGAACTCGCGGATGCTGTCCCGCACCCGGCGGTAGATGTCCAGGGCCTCCTCCTCGTCGGCGGCGGAGGCGGCCAGCTTCGGAGGGTCGGGAAAGGACCTGTGAATGGACGCCCTGCCGGCGGGAAAGAAGGGACAGGCCTCTCCCTCGGGGTCGCATACGGTTATCACGTAGTCGAAGCGCCGGCCCTGCAGCTCATCGGTGTTCTTGCTGCGCTGGCGGGAGATGTCCACCCCCGCCTCGGCCATCACCCGTACCGCCCTGGGGTCCACTCCCCGGGCCGCCGACCCCGCCGAGGCGACCTCCAGACGGTCTCCATGGAGGTGTCTGGCGAATCCCTCGGCCATCTGGCTGCGGCAGGAGTTTCCCACGCAGAGGAAGAGTACGCCGGTCTTGCCCATGTCACGATCCTCCGTTTCAGCGGCTGGGGCCCTCGGCCTCCAGCAATCGGATGAAGTCCTGCACGCGAAGAAGGAAGCTGCGGTGGCGGTTGAACTCGCCCTCCTGGAAGCGGAAGCGGCCGTTGTCGTACAGGTACCGGCCCGGCCGGCCGTCCACGTACATGAGATGGTCGGTGGACTGGCCGAATATGGACTGCAGCTCGTTCACCAGGTACTCCCCCTCCTCGGTTTCGAAGACGTCCACCGCCATGGAGCGAAACCCGCCGGTGTCGCAGATCCGGCGGACCAGCTGCAGCAGCTCCTCCGGAGGGGGAACCCAGCCCTTCCTCCGCGAGCCGCTGGCGTAGTCCCCCTCCAGGAGCTTGCGGTGGCCGAAGTAGGACTCCCCTATCCGCACCACCCTCCACTCCCACCTGAGGGGGTGGTACTCCTGCAGCAGAACGTGGTGCCGCTGGAAGGTGCCGATGGCGGGAAAGGGGATGACCCTGCCGGTGGTCTGCGGCGAGTAGCCCGGGGCCACCTTGTTGTTGAAGACCCCGAAGGCGAGGTGGCCGATCATTCTGGCCGCCAGCCGGGAGCGGACTATCCGCACGCCCTTGCCCGTGCTCCCGGTGTTCACCTTGGTTACGAAGGGAACCTCCGCCCGGCGGGAGACGAAATCCATGTACTCGGCCTTGCGGTAGAAGACCCGGGTCTTGGGATGCGGTATCCCGTGATGCTGCAGCCAGTAGGCGCTCAGCCGCTTGTTCTCGTACAGACGCAGCTCCTCCAGGCCGGGGTAGATGGGCCTTTGCAGCAGCCGGTTGAGGACCCAGAGCCGCTCGTCGTACATGGCCTTCCACTCGGCGAACTTGGAGGGGGGCCGGCAGAGGAAGCCGTGGCAGTCGGAGTCCCGAAGCCTCTCGTACCAGCCGTCGCCGATGATGTCCACCACCTCGTGGTCGACCCCCAGCTCCCGGCAGGAGCGGACGTAGTACCTGTGCTGCCTGCGGAAGGCGGTGAGAATGCCCAGCTTCACCGCAGGTACTCCCGGATTACCCCGGCGGCCCTCTGCGCCGCCCGGCCGTCGAGACGGTCGAACATGATCCGGTTCCAGCGACTCCTGGCCCCGGAGAGCTCCCCGGGGTGGGCCAGGGACCTCTCAATGGCCTGCAGCATTCCCTCGAAGTCCCCCACCTGCAGTGAGATCTCGTCCATCATCCGCTGTATCTCCGGCGACAGCCTGGTGCCCTCGGTGACCCGGAAGCCCACTATGGGACGGTCCAGGGCGCAGAACTCCGCCACTATGGAGCTCATGTCGGCCACCATCACGTCGGCCAGCATCAGGTAGGGGAGAACGTCGCGGCCCTCTATGTAGCATACTCCGGGGGCCCGGCGGGCCTTCTCGGCGTACTCGTCGGACACCCACGGGTGCAGGGTGACCAGGACGTTGTAGTCGGCGGCCAGCTCGTCCAGGCGGTCTATCCACTTGTCCACGGCCGACATGCGGGAACGCTCCCAGGTGGCGGTCATCACCACGGTGCGGCGGTCGGGGTCCATTCCGATACGCTCTCCGAGCTCGGCCAGGTCCCTCTCGGTGATGGACCCGTCGAAGGCGGGGTCCAGCTTGGGAAAGCCCACCGCCACCGCCGACTCGATCCCCTTGCGCCGGGCCAGCTCCACCTCCCGGCTGGAGGTGACCATGTAGGCGTCGAAGGCGTTGTACCGCCGGGCGGAGACGAAGTCCTTGAAGTGATAGGCGCCGTGGCGCATGCCAATCCTCCTGATGCTCCTGCCGGGGAACTTCCTGGCCACGTGCCTGGCCATCACCACCACGTCGGGGAAGGCCGGGTACAGCCCGCAGCGGCGCACTCCGTACTCCTCCCTCAGCCGGCGGCGCGTCCTTCTCCTCTTGGCGACGACCCGGGCCTGCCGAAAGCGTGCGATGACGCCGCGCATGACCACGTAGTCCAGGGTGTTGCCGCAGTAGAAGGCCAGGACCGGAGGCCGTCGGAACAGACGGCGGAGGAAGCGGACCAGGTACCAGGTTACCGTATAGGGTACGTATATTACGTACTGAGAGTAGTTCATCTGTCCCCGGTGCTCGGATGCTGCCGGCCGGCTGCGGCGGCCGGCCTGTACGGTGCCCGCCCCGTTATGGAAGATGATGATACGCCGGCGCGGATTCGCGGGTCAAGTAGCCGCCGGGGCTTCGCCGGGGCCTCACTCCCCGCATTGAGCGGCCGTTGGTATATTATGGGCCGGACATGCCGAGGCTCCAACGGCTTAGATGCAAGGGCCGAGCGCTGCGGCATGTCCGAGCTGTTTGGGGATGATGCGGCGAACGCAGGGGGATGGGACGGCCGGATGAGGATAGAGGTATCCATAGGCGAGGTGGCTGACAAGCTGAGCATTCTCCAGATAAAGCTGGAGAAGTTCGGGGACCCGGAGAAGAGGGCCAACGTCCGCAGGGAGCTGGAGTCGCTGGAGGGGGCCCTTGAGGAGGCCGGCGTCCGGCTGGATCCCGCCGAGATGGAGGGCCTGCGGGCGGTGAACCTCCGTCTGTGGGAGATCGAGGACGACATCCGCCGCAAGGAGGCGCGGAAGGAGTTCGACGAGGAGTTCGTGAGGCTGGCCCGCAGCGTCTACTTCAGCAACGACGAGAGGGCCCGGCTGAAGCGGGAGATCAACCTGCGCCACGGCTCCGACCTCATCGAGGAGAAGGAGTACGCCGACTACGGCGCGGAGGCGGGTGACCCCTCCGGGACATGAGCGGCCCAGGAACCGGCAAGACCATTCCCCCCGAAGAGCTGCAGAGCATCGGCAGAATCCTGCTGATCCAGTACAAGCCCTTCGGCGACGTCCTGCTGAACACCGGGTACATGCCCGAGCTGCGCCGCCACTTCCCCGAGGCCCGCATAGACTTCCTTGTGCAGGAGCCCTACCGCACAGTACTGGTGGACAACCCCTGGCTGGACGACCTCCTGCCGATGCGCAAGCTCAAGCGGGACACCATCCCCTACCTGAGGGAGAGGCTCCGGGTGGTGCGGATGGTGCGCAGCCGGGGCTACCACGTGGTGGTGGACATGCTCCGGGGGCCGGGCTCGGCGCAGATCACCCTCTTCAGCGGAGCCCGGTACCGCCTGGGCTGGAGGCTCAGGCGGTGGAACTGGGTCTACAACTACCAGGTGAAACGCGACAACCAGCGCTACTACGCCCGCTCCAAGTTCGACCTGCTGGCCCCCCTGGGCATCCGGGAGGTGCCCCACGGCCTCTACTACCGCGTAAGGCCCGAGTCGCAGGAGTACGTGGGCCGGTGGCTCCGCCGCGAGGGGCTGGACCACGGCAGGATGGTGACCATCTCCCCCGCCAGCCCCCTGGCCCGGAAGCAGTGGAGGCCCGAATGCTTCTCGAAGCTGGGGGACATGATCGTCCGCCGCCTGGAGCGGCCCGTGGTGCTCCTCTGGGGCCCCGGGGAGAGGGAGCTCAGCGAGCTGGTGGCCGAAGGCATGGAGACCCGGCCGTACCTCGCTCCCCCCACCAGCTTCAACCAGGCCGGGGCCATGCTGCGGAGATCGGCGGCCTACGCCGGCAACGACGGAGGGATCAACCACCTGGCAGTTGCCATGGAGACGCCGTCGGTGGCGGTGTTCGGTCCCACCTCAAACCCCAGAAAGTGGACGGCCTGGCACCTGCCGCGGCACGCCTTCCTGCGAAACTGGGAGCACCACGACCCCACCGACACCACCTTCGGGGTGGCGCCGGAGGAGGTCCTGGAGAAGCTGGCGGAGGTGCTGGAGGCGTGAGGGTGCTCTTCTACGTGGCCAAGCGGTACTCGATCCCCGTGGTGCAGCCCCTGGCCGGGTACTGCCGGGAGAACGGCATCCCCTTCGCCCTCTACGTGTCCGCCAAGGTGCTGGAGGTGCTGCCTGCGGAGCTGGCGGAGGCGACGGTGCTCACCACCCTGGACGGGGGCAGGAGATTCGATCCGGACTTCGTGGTCTGCCCGGGGAACTTCGTGGACTTCCGCCTGCCCGGCGTGAAGGTGCAGGTGTTCCACGGCCTGGCGGTGGAGAAGCCCTCCCACTACCGAATACGCCACTTCTTCGATGTCTACTGCACCTCCGGGCCCCTGGTGACGGAGCGCTTCGAGAGGCTGCAGAGGAAGCACGGCTACTTCCTGGTGAGGGAGACGGGGTGGCCCAAGGTGGACCACATACTGGGCTTCGACGCCGCCGGCCTGCGGAAGCGCTGGGGCATTCCCGAAGGCAGCCGGGTTGTCCTCTACGCGCCCACCGTAAGCGCCGGCATGGAGTCGGCCACCGACCTGCTCCCCGAGATACCCGGATGCGTCCGGGAGGACGAGGTGTGGCTGCTGAAGCTGCACGAGCTGGCCGGAGCCGACGCCGGACGGGAGGCCCGCAGGCTTCGGGGCATTGACAACGTGCGGCTGGTGGATACCTATGATGTGACCCCCCTGCTGCACCTGGCCGACGTACTGGTGTCCGATACCTCCTCGGTGGTGTACGAGTACATGGTCCTGGGCGGTCCCGTGGTTACCTACAGAACGCTGGCCCGGCCCGGCAAGGCCATCGACATCGCCGAGCCGGGGCAGCTCCGGGGGGCTGTGGACGGGGCCCTGGCCGAGCCCGGCTCCGCCGGGAGCCGCAGCGCGCTGGAGCAGGTCAACCCCTACCTCGACGGCAGGTGCAGCCAGAGGGTGATGGGGCTGCTCTCGGAGATTGCGGAGGATCCCGGAATCCTTCCGGCGCGGCGCAAGCCGCTGAACCTGTTCCGCAAGATGCAGGTGATCTGGCACGGAATATTCAGGAAGGGGTATCTGAGGTAATGGCGGGCAGCAGGCGGCTGGAGGGCGAGGTCCTGGACAAGGCCCTGAAGATGCTGCGCGACACCGGCGAGATACTGGACCGCTGCGGCATACACTACGTCCTGGAGGCCGGCACGCTGCTGGGGATCGTCCGGGAGAACAGGCTGCTGCCCTGGGACAACGACGTGGACATCACCGTCACCGCGGACTTTGAGAAAAAGCTGCTCAGGAACCGCTGGCGGTTCTGGCTGAAGGGGTACAGGTTCTACGTAAGGCGCTACAAGAGGGATGTGGGCCCCTTCCGCAGGGGCCAGGTCCGCATCATCCGCATACAGACCCGCAGGCTGGTCTTCGTGAAGGACATCTCGCTGATGGACATATTCGTCAAGCGCCTGGTGGACGACCGCTACTACTGGACCGTGGGGGTGAAGAAGGCGGTGATGAAGTCCACGCCGCGCAGGTTCTACGAGGAGTCCACCCGGATGGAGTTCGACGGGATGGAATACTCGGTGCCCGAGGATTACGAGGGCTACCTGGAGTACCACTACGGCAAGGACTGGCGCACACCGATAAAGGAGTGGGACTTCCGGACCAGCGACAGCTGCGACAGGAAGATCCTCTACTAGATTCAGAAGGGACCTATGGAGTCGTCGGACACGGCAGTGATCCTGGCCGCGGGCAGGGGCGCCCGGCTGGAGGAGCTCAGCCACAACATGCCCAAGCCGCTGGTGGAGGTGGGGGGCAGATCCATACTCTCCAACCTCGTGGAGTCTCTGATCGACAACGGGTTCGGAAAGATAGTGCTGGTGGTGGGCTACCGGTCGGAGCTGATAATCGACCACCTGCAGGAGTACGCCGGGGCCGCCGAGCTGGTGTTCGTGGAGAACCCGGACTTCGACATCACCAACAACATCTACTCCCTCTGGCTGGCCCGGGAGCACCTCGACCGGGGGTTCTGCCTGTTCGAGGCCGACGTCTTCTTCCAGTCCGGACTGATCGGGAGAATGATGCACCACCCCGCGGAGAACGTGATGGTGGTGGACGGCTACACCCCCCGCATGGACGGCACGGTGGTCTCGCTGGACGGCCACGGACGGGTGGCGGCGGTCCATCTGAAGCGCAGCCAGGGAGAGGATTTCGACTACTCCGGCAAGTTCAAGACGGTGAACTTCTACAGGATCGGCGCCGGCTTCTACGCCGACTACTTCCGCGACGACCTCGACAGCTACATCGAAGACGGCGAGGTCTCCTACTACTACGAGGCCATAATCCGGGACGGAATCGATGCCGGACACAGCTTCGCCGCCCTGCGCACCGGCGACCTCAGCTGGTGGGAGATCGACACCAAGGAAGACCTGGAAAGGGCCGAGGCCATCTTCGAGCCCCAGATGGGCTGAGACGAATGGAGAACCGCCTCAAGCGCCTGCTGAAGCCCCTGGTGATCGGCCTCGGCCGCAGGGTGGAGGAACGCGCCTTCACCGGCAAGCCGATCATCATCGGAGCCTGCCCCAGGTCCGGGACCACCCTGCTGCTCTCCATGCTGGACGCCCATCCGCACATCCACGGCATACGTAAGCAGACCTACGCGTTCACCCGCTGGGACGAAGAGGGAAGGCCCACCCGGCTGGACCGTCTCCACCGGCAGCTGCTGCTGCACCGCCCCGGGCCGGACTGCGTCAGATGGTGCGAGAAGACGCCCAAGAACGTCCAGCACTTCGGCCGCATCCTCTCCTGGTTCGACGGAGGGGCCAGGCTGGTTCACATGGTGCGCGACGGCCGGGACGTGGTCACCTCCAGGCATCCCAGGCACAGACCCGACCAGTACTGGGTTTCCGTGGACAGGTGGGTGGGCGACGTCAGGGCCGGGCTGGCTTTCGCGGACAGCCCCTTCGTCCACACGGTGCGGTACGAGGACCTGATCGACGATTTTCAGTCCGAGATGCGCAGGCTTCTGGACTTCCTGGACGAGCCGGTGACGCCCGAGGTGATGGACTGGCTTGCCCATACGTCTATCAAGAGGAGCAGGCACTGGGCGGAGCCGCTGCAGAAGCTGCATTCCAGGGCCGTTGGGAAGTGGGCCAGGCCCGAGCACCGCCAGAGGCTGGATGAGTTCATGGCAGACGGAGAGGCCGTAGCCCTCAGCCAGAGTCTCGGCTACCTGCCCTAGCCCCTCAGACCCGGGAGGCTCGGTCCATCCGGTCCGGGTCCCTCCTGGGCTCGGGCAGGCAGCAGACCCTCTGCAGCAGCCAGGTGAGGGCCACAACGCCAAGCGGTACCGCTATTCCGGGCAGGTACATCTCTCTCCTTCGGCGAAACGCTGCAGACGGCGCCCTGCGCCGCCGATTCACCTCTATTGTACGCCCCCCGGCGAGGGCTGTCAATATGTTTGATCATTGGCAAAATAAATATGTACCGCGTTGGTATCTATTTCCCCGCGGCCCGGCAGCAGGGGTTGGACGGGGGCGGGCTTCCGCCCCCGTCCGGGGCCGAGTCTAGAAATAGGAGAAGAGCCTGAGGCCCTCGATGGGCTGGTATTGGTAGTTGATCCTGGCGTAGTAGGTGGTGTCGGTAACGGTAGTATCCTCCAGCACCCCGTCCACCCAGACCTTCACGTAGTGGTCGTCGGGCATCTGGAAGAAGATGTAGTCGCCGTCGATGATGTACAGGGAGTCATCGTCGTATCCGGCCTCGGGAGCCAGCAGACCGCTGTTGCTCCTCTGCATGGGCGTGCCGACTCCGTTGCCCCAGATTCCGGCGTCGCCGGTGTAGAGGCCGATGGGGCTCTGCGACCAGCCGCCGTCGTAGACGTAGGCGTTCTGGGCAAAGGTGGTATCCTCCGCCCTGCCGGCCACTCCCGCGCTCTCGCCGAAGACGATGGCGTTGGCGCTGTCGGTGGAGGCGTACTGGTCGTGAAGGAGGTAGGAGCCGCAGTAGTTGGGTCTGGTGTTCACCCTGTCGGCGTAGTCCTCGGAGGTGTTGGTGGCCGTGAAGCCCAGCACCGTGTAGTAGTAGGACCTGTCTGCCGAATGAACGGTGAAGGTGTCCTCCACCGACTTCAGCTCCGACCAGTTGCCCAGTCCCGACTCGTCGTAGTAGATCCTGTAGCCTATGACGCTGTCCACCGAGTTCCAGGAGAGGAACACCTCGGTGCCCCCGCACAGGCTGTCCACCACGGTGAGGCCCTGCACCTTGGGCAGAGTGCCCGTGGGTGTGGCCGGGTCGGAGCCGCAGGCCAGCAGCCCCACGGCCGATAGCACGCACATAATCGCTGCAAGTCTTCCCATAGATCTTCCCTTCTCTCTGTCAGCGGAACGTTGCGGGGATGCTGCACTTCCGGTGCTCTCTGCAGCATACTGCAAGGGGGCGCGGAGCACACCGTCCACGAAGCTCCGGGGACCCCCCTACTCGAACTCCGGCACCCTCAGGACCCGGACCTTCTCCTCGTTGCTCACCGTGTACATTCGGCCGTCGCGGAAGTCCATGTCGTACACGTAGCCCCCCTCGATCCAGGTGTCCAGGTACCTGCCGTCGGGGGCGTAGACCTTGACCCCGAATATGTCCGCCACGTGAAGGTTGCCCTGGCCGTCCACCGCCACGGCGCCGGGACTTCTGAACTGGCCCTCGGCGTCGCCCTCGGAGCCGAACCTGTTGCGGAACTCCCCCGTCCTGGTGTACTTCACCACGCCGCCGTTGAAGGTGCCCAGCACGTACATGGCGCCCCGGCCGTCCACCGCCACGTTGGCGTCCAGCTCGGAGTCGCCGGTGACGCCGCTCACCACCTCGGTGATGTGCAGGTCCAGCTTGCCGTCGGGGCTGAAGCGGACCAGGTCGTCGCGGTTCTTGTACCAGGTGGCTACGATGGACCCGTCATCGGCGACGCAGACGTCGTCGAAGCCCCATCCGTCCGGATGCTCCAGCTGCCGCAGCGGCTCCCCGGTCTCCCCGTCCAGCAGCCACAGCTCGCTTCCGTAGGTAACGGCCAGCCTGCCGTCGGCGGTGGCGTCCATGCCCGCTATGTACACGTCTTCTCCCTCGCCCACGAACCACTGGTTCTGAAATTCGCCCTCGCCATCGAAGACCTGGACGCGGCCGCTGCCGTACTCGGCCACGTATATGTTGCCGTCGGCATCGCTGGTGACGCTACGGGCGTCCTCGAACAGGCCGGCGCCGGTGCCCTCTCCCCCGAAGCTCAGCAGCTCGCTGCCCTCGGCCAGACCCACGCTGGAGGCCGCCTTCTCCACCGCGCCGCCGAACATACCCCGAACGGCGGGGTTGAACTGGTAGTTCATGAACAGGACGAACCCGATTATCACCAGGGGAAGCAGGCAGCCCAGCCACCTTCCGAACTTCGCCGATTTCGCCGCCTGCTGCATGGCCGCCTGCTGTGCGGCCGTGTAATCGGGAGGGATTGTGGTCTCCCGCTGCTGCCGCGGCTGCTCGGGGCTGTCGCGGTACTCGTCGGGGACGAGGACCGTGCTCTCGCAGTAGGGGCAGCAGACGTGGGTCTCGTCCCCCTTCAGCTTCAGGTCGGCTCCGCAGGAGGGGCAGCTGAACTCCTTGGACAATGTGGGTCCTCTCCGTCTTTCCGCGTCCCGCCCGAGCCCAGCCGGGCGGCAACGCGGGCGTCTTCTCTTCCGGGCTATCTCCCGGCCCCTCTAGAGCGTTACCTCCGAGGAGTGCGCCGCGCTGTGCATGCCGGTGAAGGCGTCATCATCGCCGTAGGCCACTATCAGCCTCAGGGTCATTCCGGGGGACAGCTCCGGGTCCAGGTCGTCGGCGGGCTCCCGGGGGACCACGAAGGAGATCTCCGTCCTGCCATCCTTCTGCTCCGCCCTCACCTCGCTGACGTCGTCGGTCCCGCCCAGCTCGGTGTCCGGCTCGTGGGTTACGGGAGATGTTCCGTGGTCGTCGCGGACCGCAGCCTCTCCATCGTCTCCCTCGTAACCTATGACGATGGCGGCGTCCTGCATGGCGGGGCCGCCACCGAATCCCAGTGCCACCCAACCGGTTGTGGGAGCGGATACCGTGAACCGGTAGGTCTCCTCCATCTCCAGCCAGGCGACCCTGACCTCCTCTATCTGCACCGATTTCCAGCCACCCTCCTCGATCCGGGCGGTTGCCTCCCCCGCATCGTGGCAGGCCGCGGTGGAAGCCAGTAGCATCAGCGCCGGCAGAAATCGCAGAACTTGCATCGACTGCTCCTTTCATTGCTGGCAGGCTTTCAGCCTGGAGTATATAGAAGCCCCGGCGGGCCTGAAACACCCCGACCGGGAGGTCAGTCCAGGCTGATTATCTCCATCCGGCTGACGGCGTCGGCGTCGGCGGCCGAGCTTCCCTCCGTCAGTATCACCATTCCGCTTTCGATGCCCTGCCGCCTGAGCCAGTCGGCGGCGAACTCCTCCCAGCCCGGGGGCCGCTTGTCCACCAGCACCGAATGGACGCCCCAGGAGAGGCCCAGCTCTTTGAAGGTCTGCTCCCCGGTGGTCACCGCCACCACCCACACCGGAAGCCTGTGCCGGGATATCTTGCGGGGGGTGGTGCCGCCGCTGGTGGGGGTAACCACGGCAACCGGCTCGCTGGCGTCCACTATGGTCCTGATGCTGTCCACAACCAGGTCCCTGACGTCGCGGCGGGGGCCGCGGTCCCAGCGGATGGTGTCGGCGAAGCCCGGGTCCCGGGCCATACGCTCCTCGGTGAGGCCCGCTATCCTGGCCATGGTGACAACCGACTCCACCGGATACTGGCCCATGGCCGTCTCCTCGGACAGCATGAGGCAGTCGGTGCCGTCCAGGACCGCGTTGGCCACGTCGGTGGCCTCGGCCCTGGTGGGCCGGGGATTGGAGACCATGGACTCCAGCATCTGGGTGGCGGTGATCACCGGCTTCTCCGCGTACCTGGCCCGGCGGATCAGGGTCTTCTGGACCAGGGCGATCCTCTCGATCTCGGTCTCCACACCCAGGTCGCCCCGGGCCACCATGAGGCCGTCGGCGGCATCCAGTATGCCCTCCAGGTTGGCCAGCGCCTGCGCACGCTCGATCTTGGCCACCAGGAACGGACGGTAGCCGTGCCCGGCGGCCAGTTCGCGGACCTGCTCGATGTCGTCGGCGTCCCTTACGAAGGACACGCTGAGGGCATCTATGCCCTTCCCGGCGGCGAACTCTATCCAGTCCCGGTCCTCATCGGTGAGGGTCTCCAGGCCCAGGTCCCTTCCCGGCACGTTGACGCCCTTGCCGGAGAAGAGGAGGCCGCCGGTCTCCACCGTGCACGACGCCCGGCTCCCTTCGACTTCGCTCACCCGCAGCAGGATGAAGCCGTCGTTCATGTACACCGCGTCTCCGGGCTCCAGCCGGTCCACAATCCCTGCGGCCCCCAGTGGTATCCCGGAGGGGTCTCCGGCCCGGCCCGAGACCAGGGTCACCTTCTCGCCCCGCTTCAGCTCCAGGCTTCCCTGCGGCAGCTCCCCCACCCGCACCTTGGGGCCGGCCAGGTCGGCCAGTATGGTGATCCTGCGCCCGGTTTCCCGGGAAACACCGTCCAGGTCCCGGATCATCTCGCTCATGGACTCCCGGTCCCCGTGGGCGAAGTTGAGCCTGGCCACCCCCATGCCGCTGCGGGTCATGTTCGCCAGCACCTCCGGCCGGGAGCAGGCCGGGCCTATGGTGCACACGATCTTGGTCTTCTGCGATGACAGTGGCATCTCCACCTCCGGGAATGGCGGGCCGGCCTCCGGCCCTGCTCAGGTCTCTATCAGAACCCGGTCTATGACCGTCTGAAGCTGCTCTATCCTGTACGGCTTGGCCACCACGCCGCTGAAACCGTAGCTCCGGTAGTCGGACATCACCGGGTTGTTGGAATAGCCGCTGGACACTATCGCCCGCACGGAGGGGTCGGTCTCCCTCAGGCGCCCGATGGTCTCCTCGCCTCCCATTCCCCCGGCTACGGTGAGGTCCAGCATCACCAGATCGAAGGGCTCGCCCCGCTCGCGGGCGCCGGCGTACAGCTCCAGGACCTCCTCGCCGCTGCCGGCGGTGGTGACCTCGAAGCCCAGGTAGCCCAGCATCTCCGCCGCCACCTCCAGTACGATCTCCTCGTCGTCCATGAGAAGCACCCTGGCCGCTCTGGATCCGCCTGCCACGGACCGCCGCGCCTCTGCCGCCGGCTCCTCGCCCGCCGAGGGGAGGTACACGTAGAACGTGGTGCCGGTGCCTTCGGAGGTGTCGAAGCGGATGTGTCCGCCGTGCCGGCGCACCACGTTGTAGGCCGTGGTGAGCCCCAGGCCGGACCGGTTCTCGCTGCGGGTGAAGTAGGGGTCGAAGACACGGTCCCGGATCCTGGCCGGAATGCCGGGGCCGCTGTCGGATACGCTGAAGCGCACGTACTCGCCGGAGGGGATGGGGAGCCTCTCGGCCGGCCGGCGTCCGGCCTCGGACCCGGAAGCCTCCCTGACGTCCGCCACCTTCACGTTGCGGGCCCTTACCTCCACCACCCCACCCTTCTCCATGGCCTGGGCGGCGTTAACCACCAGGTTGTGCACCACCTGGGCTATCTGACCCCTGTCGCACTCCACTGTGTGGAGGTCCTCCGGCAGCTGCACGTGGGAGCTGACCCGGGAACCGCTCAGGGCGAGCTCGGTGGACTCCCGCAGCAGCCTGCAGAGGTCCATGCGCTTCTTCACCGGGGCGCCGCCGCGGCTGAAGGTGAGCAGCTTCTGGGTAAGGTCCCTGGCCCGGATGGCCGCCCGCTGCACCTCGTCCAGCATGTCGGCCACGTCGTCTCCCCGGGCAAGCTTCAGCCTGGCCAGGGAGACGCTTCCCAGAATGGCGGTGAGCAGGTTGTTGAAGTCGTGGGCTATGCCTCCGGCCAGCACGCCGACGGACTCCAGCTTGACGGCCCTCAGGAGCTCCTCGTCGGTCCTCTGCTTCTCGGTGACGTCCCTGAGTATCCCCATGACCCCCATGGTCCGGCCGGAGTTGTCCCGCACCGGAGTCTTGACGCAGGAGAGGTGGACCGTCTCTCCGTTTCGCCGCAGGGCGGCCTCGTGGGTTACCGGCCGCTGGCCCTCCATGACCCGGGCGTCGATCTCGGCGTTGCTCTTCGGAATGCCCGGCAGGGCGTCACCGACGGGCAGGCCGATGATCTCCTCACGGACCCTTCCTGCCAGCTCCTCGAAGGCGGCGTTCACCAGGATTATCCTCCCCCTGGTGTCGGCCAGGTAGATGATGCTGGGTATGCTCTCCAGGAGGTTGCCCAGCATCTCCTTCGACTGCCAGAGGGCCCCCTCCACCTTCCTCAGCATCCGCCTCTCCACGCCTGCGAGGAAGCTCTCGGCCACCAGCCTGATGAGTCCGCCCTCCTCCATCAGAACCGAGCAGACCCTCTCCACGTCCCGCTCGCTCATCCGCTCGGCGTAGCCCACCCCCGCCGAATCCATGCAGCGGCGGACCACCCTGCGGGCGGCCTCCATGCCCGTGCTCTCGGCCAGTGCCCGCTCCAGCTCCTCCCTGGATACCGAGAGGGAGGCGCCGAAGGTGCGGGAGAGCTGGGCTATCACATCCATCTCAGCACTCCGGAATCAGCATCATCACGGTTGTGGTGTTGTGGAAGCCGCTGTATCCACCGGGTTCCATCCTTATCTCTCCGTAGGTCTCCCACCCTATCAGGGGGGTCCCCGGAAGGGTCTCCCTGTAGCCCTCAATGGACCTTATGAACCGCTCCCGCAGCAGGGCCATCCGCAGCCCGCACTCGAAGACCATGGCCCCGGAGAAGCGGGAGTACCCGGCCTCCCGGGCGCGCCGGACCGCCTGCCCGGCCGCCTTCCTCGATGCCGCGATCTGCTCGTCGGTGTCGCAGCCGTCCATTATGCGGAACACCGAGCCCTGGGGGATGGCGCAGGTGAAGACCAGGGAGCCGTCGTCCTCCAGCTTCATGGGGAAGCGTATCTTGTACCTGCCCTCATCGCCTGCGGCCAGCCCCAGCTCGAAGTTGCCCAGGATGAGCCGGGTTATGGTCACCGGATCGTCGATGTCCAGCTCCTCCCCCAGCCTGTCCAGGTACGGCTCGGTCTCCCTGCGCCAGACCTCCCAGGCGTTGATGCCGTCGATCTCCCGGACCACGTTCCCGCTGGCGGAGGTTACGGTAAGGGGGCCGCTGAGGGGGGTGTGGCCGTGCCATACCGAGGTGAAGAGGGGAAAGGGCGTCACCATGAAGCAGACTGCCGCGGAGTCCGGAGCGTGCTCGACCCCGCAGAACACCTCGGTGCCCCGGAAGGCCAGATCGTCGCCCGCAAAGCCCCCCACCAGCCTCACCGGGCAGCCCGCGAAGCCCTCGAAGACCCTGGCGGCCATCACTGTGAGCTCCTCGCCGGCTCCCGACAGGCCGTCCACCAGGAGGATTGCGGTCAGCTGGTGCCCCTCCGGCACCTCCGGGACGGCCTTGGCCAGGGAGCGGACCACCGCTTCCTGGCCGCCGGAGAGGCCCCGGGCCATGGCGGTGGAGAAGACTATGGAATCCGATCTCATCAGCGCCACGGAGACGGTCTTTCGTCCCAGTTCCCTCTCGGTGAACTGACCCGCCGTGGAGCAGCCCACCACCGGTACGTCTCCCAGCTCGGAGGCCACCGCCTTCAGTACGCAGTCGTAGTCCAGCTCCGACGACGAGTAGACCAGGGCCAGGTCCGGCCGGCCCTCCAGGTCCTGCAGGGCTTCGGCCAGCGCGGCAGAAGCCGCCTCGGCCCCGTTCTCCCCACCCGCCAGGCCAGTGGAGACCATCGTGGACATCCTCAACCCCCTCTGAAAACCAATACTACCCCGGGACGGATATATTCATGCCCGTCCGCCCCCGCCAGCCCGCTGGGGCAACGCTCCCAGGGGCATCACGTACAGCGGGACCAGCTCCTCGGAGAGCCCCAGTACGTCCCGCAGGCCTGCAGGGTCCAGGGCACCCACCGCCACCGTTCCCAGGCCCAGGGACTCGCACTGCAGGTAGACGTTCTGGGATATGTGTCCAGCCTCCATGTGAACGTATATCATTCCCCGACCGCTGTAGACGGACGTTGTCACCGAGGGCTCTGCCACCAGGACCAGGGACGCCGGGGCGGACCCCACGCATCCCTGGTCCAGGCAGGCACGCTGGAGGTCGGCCCTGCGGTCCCCGGAGGCCACCGGCTCCAGTCCATGCTCCTCCGGCAAGTACCTGTAGGCTCCGGCTTCCAGCCCCTCCACCTCCCCGGCCACCAGGTAGACCGTGAAGGGGAACAGGGCGCCGGCGGACGGTGCCGTCCTGAAGTCCCGCTGCGATGTGATTCCCTGGGCCGCCCAGAGCA
The DNA here is from genome assembly GCA_041686025.1 of Candidatus Fermentibacteraceae bacterium. Classification (GTDB taxonomy): domain Bacteria; phylum Fermentibacterota; class Fermentibacteria; order Fermentibacterales; family JCC-6; genus JAWLEP01. The sequence goes on along the minus strand of JAWLEP010000006.1, from coordinate 49,088 downwards.
GCTGGCCCACCTCCGCCAGGGTCAGGGGCCGGTCGGAGTAGCGCCGGACCGACCGCCGCGCCTCCAGGGCCTCCTCGATGCTGGTGCCGCCTTCCCTGTCCGGCTCCGGCAGGGGGGACACCGCCTCCTGTGAGTGGGCGCAGGAGGCCGCCAGGGCAACCGTCAGAAACGCTGTCCTCGTCAGAACGCGCATTTCGCTCCTTCCGCTGTGCGCCCGGAGCGTGGTACTGTGCCCGGGCCGCCGGGGTTCCTATTGTAGACTGCACGGCCGAGTCGAAGACGGCAAGTCCCGTTCCGGCACGGAGGGAGGTGCGGCATGCTGCAGGGACTGATCCTGCAGGAGCGGTCCATGAGGCCGCGGATGAACGAGAGGGACCTGACGAAGCTCCTCTACCAGGCCGCCATGGGCGGGGATCATCTGCTGGAGGACAGGCGGGGCTTCCTGGAGGGGCTGCGGTCCGAGTGGGACGGTCTCGATCCCGAGTCCCCCAGGTTAGAGCCTCCCCTGCAGCCGATCTCGCCGCAGGGGGGCGTCTGGCGCGCGCACCTGCTGCCTCTGCGGCTGCGGGGATGCGATGCGGAGGCCCTGTTCGAGCTGCTGGCCGGGCAGCCGCTGCTTGAGGGAAGCAGGGACGGTTTCCTCGAGCTTCTGCGCCGGGCGGCGGAGCTGGCCGAGGAGGCCGCGATCCCTTTCTCCGCCCGCCGCCTCCACCGCTGCCGCGACCGCGGCGGACCCATCCACCACAGCCGCTTCTACGGCCCCTGCGCCTATCGGGTGGTTAACGACCCCGGGACGGCCCTCTCCCTGCTGCGGCTGATCAGCCGCTGAGGGCCACCGTGGGCATGGTGCGGTTGTTGGCCGTGCCGGCGCCTTCGGGGGTGACGGCGATCACGCCGAAGACGGTACCCTGCGGATAGACGTCGACCTCCCGCCGACACGCCTCCTCCGGAGAGGCTCCCCCCTCCAGCATGCGGTAGACGCTCAGGGCCGACATCCTGCGGATGATGGCCTCCCCCTCCCCGGTGGTGGCCACCGCACCCGCCGGCCCGCAGTAGAAGCCGGCGCCGGGGAAGGGTGAGTCCCCGATCCGGCCCGGCAGCATCAGCTCCACGCCGCCGGTGGAGTTGGCCACGGCCATGCCGCCGCCGGAGTCCAGGGCCACTGCTCCGATGGTGTCGCCCGGGCCGAAGAGCTCCAGCAGCCTGGGGTCTCCCCTGCGGCCATCGCGCAGGAGCCTCAGGGCCTTCTGCAGACGCGCCCTCCTTCTCTCGGTGAGGGGATCGTAGTCCGGGAAGCCCATTCGCCGGGCGAAATCCAGCGCACCCTGTCCCCCCAAAGCCAGGTGGGGCGTCCTCTCCATCACCAGCCGGGCAACCTTAACGGGATTGCGCACCCGGCGGAGAAGGGTGACGATTCCCATCTCGCCGTCGGATCCCATCACGGCGGCGTCCATCTCGCACTCGCCGCTCATGCGGGGCCGGGAGCCGGTGCCGGCGTTGTAGGCGGGGTCGTCCTCCAGCACCACCGCCGCAGCCTCCACGGCGTCCATGGCGCTGCCCCCAACCTCCAGGACCTCCATGGCCGCGGAGGCGGCGTTGCTGCATCCCTCTATCCTGTCGGCGGGCGCTCCCGCCCCTCCGTGGACCATTACGTACCGCATGTCGTCCCACCTCTCCGGGTCCCGCCAGCGTCTCCCCGAATCGGGAAGATTGCCTGATTGCTGTGGAGGGCTTAGAATATTTTGAACGGCGACAGGCAGCAACACCCCTCGAGGAACGGAAGACCACCCGAGGCGTTCACATAAGCGGCAGACTGCAGAGGAGAACGATAACGGCGAACACGGCCGTCAAGCGTGAAATCGGAAAGGGCCTGCAAGATGAAGACAAGAACAGCTATAGCCCTCATGGCCGCACTACTCCTGGTCGGATCGGCGGCGGCGGCGCCCCCTCCCCCGCGCCTCGACGAGGGCATGCAGCGGGACGGAAGCCTGCTTCAGTACCTGGATTCCTACGCCGACGCCAGAAGCAGAGGGGTGGACTCCCCCAGCCCCCTCTACGCCGACAGGACCCCCTTCGGACCACGGGGAGCCATTAGCGGCGGCAGGGACAGCACGGAGATGAACGTGCTGATACTCCTGGTGGACTTCAGCGACAAGGAGGCGCAGACCGAGGCCGTCTACTTCGACTCCATGGGCTACGCGGCCGACACCCTCTCCCTGTCCAGCCACTACTACGAGTCCTCGCTGGGCCAGCTGGACATAGTTACGGTGAACTGGCCCTCCGCGACCGGATGGAACCGCGCCCCCGAGAGCTACAGCTACTACGCCGACGACAACTACGGCTGGGGCAGCTATCCCCAGAACTCCCAGGGGCTGGTGGAGGACGTCTGCGAGCTTGCCGACCCCCTGGTGGACTTCGCCGACTACGACAACGACGGAGACGGCTACGTGGACGGGGTCAACATCATCTACTCAGGCACCTTCGACGGCTCGCCGCAGATGATCTGGCCCCACATGTGGTCGCTTCCCGATGGCGGGATCGACTTCGACGGGGTAACCGTCTACTCCTTCTCGGTGCAGAACGAGTACGACGACAACCCAGGGGACAAGAGCGCATCCGTCATATGCCACGAGTTCGGTCACGTGCTCGGCCTGCCGGACTTCTACGACTACGACTACGACTCCCACGGGATCGGAAAGTGGGGGCTGATGGCCTACGGCGTCTACAACGGCGGAGGCTGGAGTCCGGCGCACCCCTGCGCCTGGAGCAGGATCGACCTGGGCTTCACCGAGCCCATCAACGTCACCGCAGCCGGCACCTACGAGGTGCCGGCCATCGAGACCTCCGGCACCGTATACAGGCTGTGGACGGAGGGAGGAAGCGGCTACGAGTACTTCCTGCTGTCCAACCGGCGGCCCTTCGGCTACGATGCGGCGCTGCCGGGACACGGAGTGCTGATCTGGCACGTCGACGACACGCAGAACAGCAACGACAACCAGTGGTACCCGGGATACACCGACTACGGCCACTACCGGCTGGCCCTGGAGCAGGCCGACGGGCTGTGGCAGCTGGAGAAGTACACCAGCAACGGAGACCAGGGGGACCCCTACCCCGGCAGCTCGGGCAACCAGTACTTCGAGCACTGGACCACACCGGACAGCGACGACTACGACTTCCAGCCCACGCAGGTCTACGTGGGTCCGGTCCCCGAGACCGCAGACACCGTGGAGGTCTTCATGGACGTGGGCTACACGGGGGTTGAGGACGGCCCGGCGGCAGCCGGCGGGCTGCTGTCGATAGCCGGCCCCAATCCCGTGGCGGGAGCGGTCTCCCTGCAGCTCAGCCTGGCCTCTGCCGCCAGGACGGTGGTCAGCGTCCACGACCTCTCCGGCCGGCTGGTGGCCACCCCGGTGGACGGCATGCTCTCCGCGGGTACCCACAGCGCCTCCTGGAGCCCCGCAGGCACCCCCGCGGGTGTCTACCTGGTCCGGGCGGTCTCCGGGGGCAGCACGGATACCGCCAGGCTGGTGCTCCTTCCCTGAGGGTCCCCATCGGAAGGGCCGCGCCGCCACCGGGGGCGCGGCCCTTTTCTCACGCTTACGGCCCCACTCGCCTTGCCTTGTCCGGCGATTGTTGTAGAGTTTGTTCCGGGAACAGACCTTTAGCGCAGGCGAGGAGGTGCCGCATGCCCAAGTTCGTGCTGATGACCAAGCTTCGTCCGGAGGCCCTGCACGACGCCGAGGGAAGGAAGAGGACGGGCAAGGAGTGGCTCAACCGGGTGAAGGAGACCTGCCCCGACGTGAAGTGGCTGGCCCACTACGCCATACTGGGGCCCTACGACTTCATGGACATCTACGAGGCCCCCGACGTGGACACGGCCCACAGGATCAGCGTCATCTCCCGCTCCCAGGGCGCCCTGGTGGCGGAGAGCTGGCAGGCCATGGACTACGATGACTACCTGAACATCCTGGAGAGCATAGGCTAGAGCCCCGAAGGCCTCGGGCGCCGCCGGCGGCCGCCCGTAGACCGCCCCGCATCCAAAGGACCCGGAGGTTGACATGAGCAGAGACAGGGTCTTCACAACCCTTTCCCCCGACGAGGAGGAGGCCATCCTCCAGCAGTGCCGACGGATCACCATCCGCAAGGACGAGACGCTTCTCCGCAAGGGCGAGGAGACCAACGCCCTCTACATCGTCAAGAGCGGCGAGCTCCGGGTGATGGACGAGCTTCCCGGGGAGAAGGTCTACCTCTCCTCCATCGGACCCAACGAGCTGTTCGGCGAGATGTCCTTCCTGGACGAGGCCCCCCGCAGCGCCAACGTGCAGGCCACCCGGGAGACAGAGCTCTACCGCCTTACCAAGGAGGAGTTCGTCAGGATGCTCCTGGAGAAGCCCAAGCTCTCCGCCCGGCTGGTGCTGGCCATCGGCATCATGCTGGTGAAGAGGCTGCGCCGCGCCGACCGGGCCCTCACCTCCCTGGCCGCCACACCCCGGGGGGGCCTCTCCGGCAACCAGCTGGAGCAGCTGCTGGAGGCCGTCCGCGGCCAGGAGGCCCCCAGCATAGAGAAGAGGTAGCGCTCAGACGGCGCTGCCCGGCAGAGGCTCCACGGGCCTGCACGGCCTGAAGGTGCCCCCGGCTATCCGCCGCTTCAGCTCCACCGCTATCTCCCGGGCCTTCCGGAAGCTGGACAGCGGCATGGTTCTCCGCTCCGAACCAGCCAGGCGCACGGCGCCGCTGCGCAGCTCGGCGTAGCTGGCCCGCCCCACCACCTCTCCCGACATCTCCGGGCAGGCATGGGAGTAGTCCACCACCGGGGCGGTGAGGCTGCTCTCGGGAAGCCCGGTCTACTCCGCCCGAGGCGTCCACGCAGAACTCCACCGCCCTGCCGAATGGGGACTCTTCACCGGCGTAGAGCCCGACGACCAGCTCGCCGGGGCCCCGGGCGTAGATGTCGCCGCCGTTCTCCACGATAACCGGGCCGCGGGAGGGCAGGCCCCGGCCCACGAATCCCGCTATGGCCCCGCCCACCGCCGCCATGGGCCCCACGTCCCACTCCCTGCCGGCCCGCAGCATGGTGGCCACGGGCTCGGGCTCTCCGCCGGCAACCGGCAGGGGAGCCAGCGAGGTCCCGAAGTGGGGGTCCCGCCCGATCCGGTCCTTCACCGCCCTCCTGGCCCGGCGGAGCAGTCTGCAGGCCGTCTCGGTGCAGTCGAATCCCGCGGCTATCTCCAGGTCGCTGCTGCCGTTTCTCACCCGGAAGCGCCGCAGCGTTCCGGCCCTGGTCCATGTCCTGTAGAATCTCGTGGTATACACGCCCACCTCCATGCTCGCTTCTTCCGCGTCAGCTGATTCGGATTACGCTGCGGAAAGGCCCCGCGGCCGGGCCGCGGGAGGGCACGGAGGTGCCTGCTACCCGCTGGACCCCGGGCGGGGCTCGGGCATGGTCATGCGGCGGCTGCTGCAGGCTGTGCGCATCTGATCCCCCTTCGGGCGGCGAATATCCGACACCGGCAACGACGCCGTCAACCCGCTCGGGCTCTGCGGGCCTGGTTCGGATGTCGCGCCGGCCTTATTATTTTCCAATGGGATCTAATCACACTTATCAGCCGACCAGCCCGGGCCGCCTCCTGGCCGAAGCCCTCCGGAACCTCAGGCCTGAGGTACCCCCAGACATGAAAGAGACCTTCAGGGCCCACGTGGTGGAGACCAATCTCCGCAGACTGGTTCTGATGTCGGGGTTCATAATTCTCCTATCCGTGTACTTCCTGGTGGCCGACCTCACCATGGCCCCACCGGAAAAGGCGGAGTTCACGGCCACATGGTACAGACCGATGGACATGGCCCTGCCGGTTCTGGGACTGGGCTGCCTCGCCCTCACCCTTTGGGCCTCCCGGAAGGAACAGGGCAGCCGGAGCAGGGCCGTTGTAATGTACGCCGTTCCCGCCGTGTTTGCCGGATGGTTCTCGGCGGTCTCGGGCCTGGAGCTGTACTCCATGGGCAGCTCGGCCACCATCGTAGCGGTGCTTTACGCGGTTGCGGCGGTATTCCTGCTCCGTCCCCATGTCTACCTGCTCTACTTGGCGGGAGCGCTCATGGTCTTCTACGGTACCGCCACTCTCCCGGGCGAGCTGGAGAAGATGCCCTTCGAGATGCTCATGGTGCTTCCGGGCACCGTGGTTATCTCAACAGTCCTGTCGGCCATCATGTACGGGGGGCGGGCATCGGCCTACGTCGACGGCAGGAGGCTGAAGGAGACCGCCGAGAGGCTGGAGGAGGAGGTCCGGGAGAGGAGGTCGGCACAGAGGGAGCTGGAGGGGGCCCGGGCCGCGCTGGAGAGGGACGTACGAGCCACGACGGGAGAGCTGCATAGGGCGAACCGCATGCTGCTGGAGGAGATCCGCCGGCACCGCAGCTCCGAGACGCAGTGCCGTGAGCTGGAGAGCCAGCTGCGCCAGGCACAGAAGCTGGAATCCATCGGCAGGCTTGCGGGAGGTGTAGCCCACGACTTCAACAATCTCCTCTCCCCCATCATCGCATACTCCGACCTGCTTCTGGCCGATGCGGAGGAGGGGAGCGAGGCATGGAAGAGCCTCCAGAGGATCCGGTCCGCAGGCCAGCAGGCGGCCCGAATGACCAGACAGCTCCTGGCGTTCAGCCGCAGCCAGGTTCTGGATCGCAAACCCGCCCGTCTGCAGGTTGTACTGGACGAGATTGCCCCCATGCTGGAGAGGATGATCGGGGAGCGCTACCGGCTGGAGATGGACGTCGCCGAGGGTCTCCCCGCGGCCATGGTAGACAAGTCGATGATAGGACAGGTAGTGCTGAACCTGGTGATCAACGCCAGAGACGCCATGCCCGACGGGGGCCGGATCCTCATCCGCCTTCGAGCTGACGGGGAGTCTGAAGAGGGGAAGCCGCGCCTAGCGCTGTCGGTAATCGATCAGGGCACCGGCATGGACGAGGAGACGGCCGACAGGATCTTCGAGCCCTTCTTCACCACAAAGGAGAGCGGAAAGGGCACCGGCCTGGGCCTGGCCATGGTCCACGGCATAGTCAAACAACACGAGGGCGATATCGAGCTCCATACCAAGCCCGGACGAGGAAGCACCTTCACGGTTTTTCTGCCGGCCTCTCCCCGGCCTGCAACCACGGAGCATGAGGAGCCCGGAACCCCGCCCCGACCCACCGGCCGCGAGCAGGTGCTGGTGGCCGAGGATGAGGAAGTGGTACGCAAGCTGGTGGTGGAGATACTCACATCGGCCGGTTACCGGGTCCTGGCAGCCTCCTCCCCCCGGGAGGCCCTGGAGCTCAGCGACAGCACTCCCGGTGGAATCGACCTGCTTCTCAGCGACGTGGTCATGCCCGACATGGGCGGGTTCGAGCTCTGCTCGCGCCTGCGGAAGGACCGTGGGGAGATGCCTGTGCTGTTCATGTCCGGCTACTCCTACGAGGCCGGGCGGCCGGAGGCTGCGGACAAGGCGCGGACCTGCTTCATAGCCAAGCCATTCACGGCTGGCGAGCTTTTGAGACAGGTGAGAACGGCTCTGGAGAAGGGTCCTGCCTAATCTCCCAGCTGCTCCAGCTTTCCAGCTGCCATGGCTCCCCAGGGAGAGGGCGTGAAGTACAGAGCGGTGAGAGTGCCCTCGCGGATGAGGACGGAAGTGGAGGACCTGCGGGTTACGTGGCCGTACCTGGTGCGGTAGCGCATCTCCACAACTACCGGCTTGGGCCCCGGCTCCAGAGTCATCAGGTGGCAGCCGTAGCGTCGGGAGCAGACCTCGAAGCCCACCTTCAGCAGCGGCTTGTGAAACCATTTCAGCCCCAGGGGGGTGGGCTCCAGGTACGCCAGCAGATGACCCATGCCGGGAGCGGGCATTCCCCGGGAGGGGTCGGCGGGGAGGAATCCCCTGCTCATTCCGAAGTCCACGTGCCTGGCGACGTCCTCCACGTCCATGCCCAAAAAAGACGCCAGCCGGGTGTCGTCCAGGGCCTTCTCGCTCTCTACAAGCCGGACGGCGCCCTCCAGCACCCGCTTCCGCTCCCCGTAGTCCTTCTCCGCCCTCTCCCGCTGAGCCTTTCGGGCTATCCACACCCCGGCGCCGATGACGCCGGCCAACGGAAGCAGGACGATGTCCGGAGCCGGGCCCAGGCCCAGGGCCAGGGCGGCCCCCACGCCGGCCAGGGAGAGCAGACGGCCCAGCAGGAGCAGGCTGGGACCCATCAGCGCAGCTTTATGGTGGCCAGGGAGATGGCGGCCAGGACAAGAGCCACGATGGACAGGCGCAGCACGATCTTGGGCTCGGATACGCCCATGTGCTCGAAGGAGTGGTGTATGGGTGTCCGGTAGAATATCCTCCTGCCCAGCATGTGGATTCCGATTCGGTCACCGATCAGGTGGGTGACGTTGACGAATATGAACAGCCCCCCGGCCATCACGAACAGCAGCTCCTGCTTGGTGAGCACCACCATTGCCGCCAGCATGCCGCCCAGGGAGAGGCTGCCGGTGTCGCCCATGAAGACCTCGGCCGGGTAGGAGTTGTACCACAGAAAGCCCACCAGGGCCCCGATGAGGGCGGCCCCGAACACCACCAGCTCCTCCACCCCGGGAAGGAAGCTGTACAGCAGGTACTGGCTGAGCCTGGCGTTGCTGAGGACGTAGGCGAAGACGCCGTAGACCAGCACGGTGGGGATGGTGGTCCCCGCCGCCAGGCCGTCGAGGCCGTCGATCAGGTTGACGGCGTTGGATATGGCCACCACCACGAAGGCCACGAAGGGCACGTAGAGCCAGCCCAGATGCACGTCGGCCCCTCCGAAGGCCGCGGGCTTGAGGAAGGGAATGCCTATGGTGTCCACCAGCCCCGCGGGGAAGGGCGTGGTCTGCGGCAGGTAGAGGAAGAGGCCCAGGGCCAGCCCGAAGCCGCCCTGCACGGCGATCTTGGCCGGCCTTCCCAGACCGGCGTCGGCCCTGCCGCCCCGCAGCTTGGCCACGTCGTCGGCGGCACCCAGGCACCCGAAGACCAGCAGCGAGGCGGCCAGCACCCACACGAAGGGGCTGGTGAGGTCGGACCACAGCAGCATGCTGGCCAGCAGCGAGACCAGGATCACCAGGCCACCCATGGTGGGGGTGCCGGTCTTCGACTTTCCCAGGTGGGCGTCGAACGACCGCTGCCTGTCCTTGCTTCCGCTGAGGTGAAGCCTGCGTATCACAGAGGGTGACACCAGCACCACCAGCAGCAGGGTGGTCACCGCCGCCCCTATGGAACGGACGGAGACGTACTCCAGGACCCGCAGCGCCCCGATTCCGCCGTTCTGCCCGGACAGCGCCCGGGCTAGCAGGTAGAACAAGACCCCTCCTTCAGCTTGCTCCGCACCGCCAGGTAGCGCCGACGGATCGGGTAGCTGGGCCGCATGGCCACCGAGGTGAGAAGCATCCTGTCCAGGCAGGACTCCACGCCGGCGCGCACCTCCGCCTCTTCCCCGAACCTGTCCAGCAACAGTGCGTAGGCGTCCAGCACCGCCTCCCGGACCCGGACCCTGGGGTCGGCCAGGCGGTCCTCGGAGGCCTCCAGGATCCGTCCCGCCGGAGCCAGGGCCCCGGCCGCCCTCCAGGCCGCGCACCGCACCTCCAGGCGCCGGTCGTCGAACAGACGGCAGACGGCGTCCACCAGCCGCCCAGAGCCCCTGAGGGCCTCCCTCCCGCCCTCCACGCGGCACCGGCCGGCCAGGGCCGTCCCTATCCACCTGCAGCAGGCGGAGCGGACCTCGTAGTAGGGGTCACAGAGGCAGAGCGCCGCCAGCTCGGTGGTACCGGCGTCCCATTCGCCCAGTAGCGCCAGGCCGGCCACGGCGTTGCGCCTCTCGAAGCCGCTGTGGAAGTAGTCTCCCCCCAGCAGCCGGTGCAGGGCCGGGGCCGGGGTCCGGTCCGCCAGCAGGCCCCGCAGCAGCTGGCGGCCTTCGGGATGCAGCGACAGGCCCAAAAGCTTCACCGCCTCGTTGCGGGTGCGCCAGGCCCCGGACTCCAGGGCCACCAGGGCGCGGCGTCTGGCCTCGTCAAGCCGGGGATAGCCCTCCGGCGCAGCAGGCTGGAGCGCTCCATGATCGATGGCGCCCTCGAAGCGCAGACCGATGCACCTCTCCAGCCCCCGCCTCAGGTCCCGTGTGCTTGCACTGAGGGAATTGCTCTCCGCAGGAACCAAGCCCGATGCCCTCCCGCTTGCCAGGTTGGTGAAGCCGCATCACCGACTGCAAGAAGCTACGCCACCGCTGCCGCCTGCGCAAGCCGCGCAAGCCGGGGTGCGGCGCAGACCGGCTTGCCCACCCGCCCGCGGAGAGATATTGTGCCCGTACAGGCGAGCCATGTCCAGGAATCCAGCGGGGAGGCGGCGATGTACGCAGCAGCGGTCATAGCGGCAGTTTTGGCGATGGTGCCCGGGCACGACACGGAGGTCGTTCCGGGAATCGACGGTACGGCGGCGAGGACGGTCACCGAGGCGGTCGGGCCTGCGGATGCTGTGGAGGAGACCGCGGCGCCGGTGGCGGAAGGGACCAGCCTCCTCTACCGCGCCCAGCAGCTGTGGGTGGACCGCAACCACGCCAACGCCATAGCCAACGAGACGTCCATCGGCGGCGCCGGCCAGGTGATATTCGCCTCCTGGTACCTGAACAACGACCGCCTCTCCCGCTACGTCACCTGCGGCGGCGGCACGCCGCTGTGGTCCTGGCAGACCCCGGAGAACGAGGCCCAGATGGATGTCTCCGCCGGGGACGAGGGGGTGCTCTCGGCCTGCTCGCCCCAGATAGGCACGCTGGCCTGGACGGGTGCGGGCTCCACCCCCGACGTCACCGAGCCGGGCTCGGGGAAGCAGGACTGCAGCGAGTCCGCCGGCATCATGGTCTACGCGGGCTCGGACGGCTCGGTGGTGTGCGTTGACACCGACACGGGCGCCCAGCTGTGGGAGTCATCGCTTCTCACCACCGGCAGCGGCATATACGGGGTCACCATCTGCGGCGACGGCTCCCGGGCGGTGGTCACCGTCTACGACTCCTCCCAGGGGGTGCACGTATTCGACACCGCCGACGGCTCGCTGGTGGGCACGCCCTTCGGCAACTACAGCCAGACCCCGGCGGACGTCTCCGACGACGGGACCAGAATCGTAACCGGCGACTTCTACGGCCGGGTGCGGATGTGGGAGCACGACGGGTCGGACTGGGTGCAGGTGGACAACTTCCCCACCGGCGACTCCTGGGTGACGGCGGTGGCCATAAGCGGAGACGGCCAGACCGCCGCGGGAGGCACACTGGCCTTCAGCCCCTACAGCGGCCGGCTGGTGGCCTACGACTGGCCCTCCGCAGGCGATCCCTCCGAGATGTGGCAGTACACCGAGTACGGCGACGAGGTCTCCTCTGTTGACATCTCCGCCGACGGACAGGTGATCGTCGCCGGCAGCTGGGGCCAGTACGACGGCACCTACGGCGACGTAGTCACCGTCCTGGACGCCTCCGGCGGAGTCATCATGCAGCTCCTGGACGACATAGACGAGCCGGGATCGATCTACAGCGTCTCGGTGAGCGACGACGGGCAGTGGGCAACCGCCTCGGGAAAGGCCGTCCACGCCCGGCAGATGGGCAGCGGCGGCCAGGTCTACGCCCTGCAGGTCAGCGAGGCGGCGGACAACGACGCCGCGGTGGTGGACATCCTCTCCCCCGCCGAGAACCAGCAGGTGGGCAGCACCGTCACCCCGGAGGTCACCGTCTCCAACCTGGGCGGCAGCAGCGCCTCCTTCCCGGTGTACGCCTCCATATCCGACGGGGGCGGCACGGTCTGGTCGGATACCGCAGACGTCACAGGGCTGGCCCCCGGCGCCAGCGTCGACGTGGCCTTCGACGACTGGACCGTTCCCGGATACGGCAGCTGGACCTTCGAGGCGGCCTCGGCGCTGACGGGTGACGGCTGCCCCGAGAACGACAGCCTGGCCGCAGGCGTCCGGGCCATGCACGACGCCTCCGCCGACGCGGTGGTGAGGCCCTACGACGAGAACACGGTCCTCATGGGCTTCTCGCCGCTGGCGGACGTCACCAACGCGGGCACCTACAGCGAGACCATCGAGGCCACGCTGGAGATAGACGACGGCGGGGGAACGGTATACAGCGAGACGGTCACCACCTCCGTGCTGGCCCCCGGCGAATCGGCCCTGTGCACCTTCCCGGAGTGGGCCCCGGCGGACACCGGCAGCTGCGCGGCAACCCTCACGGTGAGCGTACCGGAGGACTACGTACCGGAGAACGACGCCGCGGAAAGGCCCTTCAGCGTTACCTGGGAGATGATCTACGACGACGGCTCCTGGGAGAGCTACTACTGGGTGGGAAGCCAGGAAGAGGACATGTTCGCCGTCCGCTACACGCCGGTGGTGGGCCCGCCGTTCACCGTCACCGGAGCCAGGATCTTCGTCAACAGCACCGACCCCTTCCAGTGGGCCTCCCTCTGCCCCGACGACGGCACCGGCCTGCCGGACGTGGACAACCCGCTGCAGACCTTCGAGGACATCAGCGCCCCCTCCGCCCCGGGCTGGCTGGAGGTGCCCTTCGACGTGGAGGTGGAGCAGGGGGCCGACCTGTGGCTGGTCTCCCGCTGGCCGGACGCCAAGGTGCTGGCGGTGGGTGCCGACATGGAGGACCCGGTGGAGGGCCGCAGCTGGTGGCACAACCGCAGCTCCGGATGGACCGCCTTCACCAGCGGCGACTACGCCTTCCGCATCACCCTCTCCCCCGAGACGGGAGTAACCGGCGAAGGGGGTGTGCAGACCCTCTCGGTGGGCATGCCCTGCCCCAACCCCGCAGCAACCCATCTGGCCGTGCCGGTGAGCGTTCCGGAGGGGGGAGCGCTTCTGGAGGTAAGCGTCTACGACATGGCGGGAAGGGTGGTGGCCCGTCCGGCCTGCGGCGCCTATCCGGCGGGGGCCGGCTCGCTGGCCTGGAACCTCCGCACGGCGGACGGGGACCGGGCGCCCTCCGGATTGTATGTTATCCGCGTGGAGGGCGGGGACAGGGTCGTGCACAGGAAGGTGCTGGTGGTCAGGTAGACGCCGCCAAATCCATCCGGAGGGAGTAGCGGGATGAGGGGCAGGTCCGCGACTTGGTTCCGAGCGCTTCTCACGGCCGCGGCTGTGCTGGTGCTCTCCATGGCCGGCATACAGCTGGCCCGGGAGCTCACCAAGGTGTGGACCATGGTCCGCATGGGCGACATCTGGAGCTTCTTCCGGCTTTCGGAGAATGCGCCCTCAGAGATAACCGAGGTGGACCCCGCCGACTTCCCCTCTCCCCCCATGCCCAAGCCCGGAGACCTCCTTCTGAAGGTGGAGGGGATGCCGGCGGACCGGGAGAGCTACTTCCAGGTCTTCAACGTGGAGACCGAGCCCGGCACCGACGTGGAGCTGGTCTTCGCCCACGAGGGCGACACCCTCAGCACGGTGGCCAGGACCCGGAGCATCCCCCTGCGGGTCAGCGTGCCCATCGTGGTCCTCTTCTTGCTCAGGGCCCTGCTGGCCCTGTCCTTCATAGCGCTGGCGCTGGTGGCCCTGGGCAGCGACATCAGGCTCTCCGCGCCAGTGGCCACCCTCATCCTGTTCTGCCTCTCCATGTCCGCCGAGGTGCTGGTGAACAGGATAGCCATTGCCGACACCTACGCCACCTTCGAGCTTCCGCTGGGGCCGAACACGTTCTACACCATAGGCCTCGCCTTCTCCATCGCCGTCCCCTCGCTGTGGCTCCTTCTCTCGCTGCTGTTCCCCCGGAAGAACCGGAGTTTCGCCCGCCACCAGGTCCTGGGCAGCGCGCTCATCTTCCTTCCCCCGGCCGCCCTTTACACCGTCATCCTGATGCACGGGATCGGAGCGGAGATAGGCCTGGCGCCGGTGGCCTACATGATCCTCTTCTTCGCAATGGGGTACTGGGAGCTGGTGCGCTCCTACCGGGGGGCCCGCACCAACCTGGAGAAGAGGCAGACCCAGCTGGTGATGCTGGGCGCGCTTCCCGGACTGGTCTACCACTCGGCCCTGAACCTCTTCGTGATCACCAGAACCGAGCTCTACGCAGAGCTGGGCTTTCAGCTGAGGCTGCTTATCCAGAACGTCGACTTCCTGCTGCTGCTGCTGATACCGGTGAGCCTGGCCCTGGCCATCCGCCGCTACCGTCTTCTGGAGCTGAAGACCCGCATCCGCCGCGGAGCGCGGTTCATGCTGATCAACGTCTTCCTTCTGGCGGTGATGGGCGCGGTCATGTACGGCTTCGGCCGGCTGCTGCTGAGCTACCTGAACGTGGACTCCCAGACCCCCACCCTGATACTGGGGCTGGCGCTGGCCACCGGCTTCGTACCGGCCCACAGAAGGGTGCGGCACTACATCGAGGAGAGGCTGTACCCGGAGAGGCAGCGTCTGGGCGCCCTGCTGCGGAACATGCTGCGGACGGAGATGGAGGGCGGGCCCGCGGAGTTCTGGAGCCGGCTGCGGGAGGTCTTCGAGGAGGGGCTGGGAGTGGACAACCTCTACCCGCTGCTGCTGCACTCCGAGACCGGGGGCCTGGTCCTGTTCGGAGAGGAACGGGAGGAGACGCCCTTCAGCCGGGACGAGGGGGCGGTGCGGAGCCTGCTGCACGGCGACCATCCGATACTGGTGGACGAGGCCCTGGCCAGCGGGAGGATCGGACTCTCAGATCGCGAGAAGCAGTGGCTTCGCGCCCGGCGAATATCGCTGCTGATGCCCCTGCAGGCCTCGCACGGGGTGGTGGGGGTGCTGGCGCTGCCGGAGAAAATGACGGGGGAGGACTTCTCCTCGCGGGAGATGGAGCTGCTGGACTCGGTGACCGACGGCATCGCCCTGGCCGCCGAGAACTCCCGTCTGTTCCTGGAGAGCGTGGAGCGGCACCGGCTGGCCGAGCAGGTGGACATAGCCCGGCGGATACAGCAGGGCCTGCTTCCCGGCGAGCTTCCCGAGACCCCGGGCCTGGATCTGGCCCACCGCATGAGGTTCTGCCTGGAGGTGGCCGGGGACTACTTCGACGTGGTCCCCATGCCCGACGGCTCCACGGTCGTAGCAGTCGGTGACGTGGCCGGCAAGGGAGTCGGCCCCGCCCTTCTCATGGCCAACCTGCAGGCGTCGCTGCGGACGGCGCTGGACGTGGAGATGCCCCTGGAGAAGGTGGTGGGCAAGATCAACAGCCTGGTCTACCGGAACACCGAGCCGGAGATGTTCATCACCTTCTTCGCCGGCCGCTTCGATCCCCGCGACGGCAGCTTCACCTACGTCAACGCCGGTCACAACCCGCCGCTGCTCATCCGCAGCGACTGCTCCGTGGAGAGGCTCTCCCGGGGCGGGCTGCTGCTGGGATACACCGGGGAGGTGGACTACCGGTCCGGGACGGTGACCATGCAGCCGGGGGAGAAGATCATCATGTACACCGACGGCGTTACCGAGGCCATGGACGCTTCCGAGAGGGAGCTGGGCGAGGGGGAGATAGTCAGGGCCGCCGGGGAGTGCATGAGCGAGACTGCCGGAGAAACAGCCGACCGGCTGGAGAGCCTGGTCCTCGCGCACCACGGCTCCGAGGACCTCTACGACGACATGACCCTGCTGGTCCTGGGCAGGAAGTAGCCTAGCCGCCGATGCCCCGGATCAGGAAGTAGGCTATCACCAGAGCCACCAGTCCGAGGAGTATCCAGATGACGGTCCCCAGCAGAGGCTGTCTGCCGCTGCCCCCGAACCTCGGCCTGTAGCGCTCCAGCTGCTTCTGAATGTAATCCCTGCGGACTATGGGGTCCGCGTAGTGCGGGTCATCCTCGAGGTAGAGTTCCAGGTACTTCCGGTAGGAGTCCTGGAAGCTCTTCCAGTCCCCGTTCTCAAGGGCAGCGTCGTACCTGGCGTGAAGAACCCTGAGCCTGTGGTCCCGCTCGGACTCCTCCGCGCTCTCTTCGGGCCAGCCGCCATCCGGTCCGGGCGTATTCTCCATTCCGGTCCCTCCTCCCAAATCTTTGCTCCCCCCATCGGCTGTAGATATATCTACACATGCAAATAGTCCGCCAACGCTCCCCGGTTCCCGAAAGGTGGCCGCGATGCGAAACCGCCACGGCAAGCGGACGAGTCGCCCAAGAAGGCTGATCCGGGGTGCCGCCCGGGCGGCCATGGCGGGAGGAGCCTCCATTCCCCTCTCCACGTCATCGTCCGATGCGGCCCCGCCCGGTGAGATGCACGCGGAGGACCTGGAGCATTCCGAGACACTGAAGCGGCGCATGGCGTCGGAGTCCTGGGACCGCCTGCGCCGGCTCTGGCATGAGATGGGAGCTGTGGAGCTGGACGTCGACAGCCTGGAGCATTTCGGATACCTGCCCCTGGAGACGGAGAGGGCCGACACGCTGCTGTCCCGCCTGAACCGGATCGAGGCCGGCCTGGAGCAGAGAACCGGCGGGCCCGATCCGGTGCAGACGGCCGTCAGAACCGTCCTCAGCATGACGAGGGAGAGGATATCGATCCTCAGCCGGATGCGGACTTCGATGATGACCAGGATGATTCCCCCCTGGACAATGACCTTCCGGGAGGACCTGTCGCGGGAGTTCGAGAGAAGGCTGGAGACGCTGGAGAGGAGGCTGGCCGCCGGAGACATCGAAGGCGAGCTGGTCGACGCCGCGGCGGACACCCTGCTGCAGAGGATGCACGCATGGAGCATCCTGGGGCTGATCGGGAAAGTCTACGGCGGGGGCTGGCTCAACCGCTTCCCCGACATGCAGGACTCCTCCGACGTCATTACCGTGGCCATGACCCTGGTGGAGGCCCGCCACCGGGCTGCGGCCGACACCCTGGCCAGGCACCCGCAGGGAGAGGCTCCCGAGTACTACCGCGCCGAGCCCGAGGCCCACCGCCATCTGATGGAGGCCCTGGAGAGGCAGGAGCGGGCCGTTCCCTACCTGCGGGTGATGCTGGACGACCTTCTGGGCGCGGGGGTCTGACCCATCTGGTTCGCCTTCGAGCTGACCCCCCGCTGCAACCTCTCCTGCGCCTACTGCTACAACGTCTGGCTGGAGAGCGGCCGTCCGGTTCCCTCCGAGCTCGACACCCGGGAGACGATGGAGGTGCTGCGGTCCCTGGCGGCGGACCCCGGGCCGGAGGGCATAACCTTCACCGGCGGCGAGCCGATGCTGCGGGATGACCTGACGCAGCTGGCGTCGGAGGCCCGGGGGCTGGGAATGGCCGCGGCGGTGGCCACCAACGGAACTCTGCTGGACAGGCATTCGGCCCGCAGGCTCACGGAGGCCGGTGTCGGCCATTTCGACATCGGCATGTCCTGCGCGGACAGCGAAACCTGCGAGCATCTCGGCTGCGGCGACCCCCGCCGGGTCAGGGACGGCATTGTCGCCGCAGCCCAATCCGGGGCCACGGTTACCGTGTCGCTCTGCCTGACGGCGGAGAGCTGTCCGGCGGCCGGCCGCACAGTGGAGACCGCCGCCGCCCTGGGAGCCGACGCCGTCTGCCTGAACCGCTTCGTGCCAACGGGCCGGGGCGCAGACGCCGCAGAGGGACTTTCCCCCTCTCCCGCCCTGCTTCGCCGGGCCCTTCGGGAGGCAGACCGGGCTTCGGAAAGGGCCGCGGTGCCCCTCTACGCCGGAATTCCCCTGGAGCCCTGCCTGTTCGACCCGGAGGATTATCCGCACATCCGGTTCACCGGCTGCGTCTGCGGGGCCGGCAAGTGGGCGGTGGGTTCGGACGGGGGTCTCCGGGTCTGCGAGCAGAGCGGGAATGTCCTGGGCAGCCTGCTGCGAGACACTTTCTCCAGGCTGTCTGCCGGTCCTGCCGTCAGCGAGTTCCGCGGCCGCCTTCCGCGGGAAGACTGCCCAGGCTGTCCGCACCTGGAGGCCTGCGCCGGCGGCTGCCGTTTCCTGCCCGCTTTCGCCACCGGTCCGAATCACTCCCGAATCACAGGAAATTAGCAGCTATATATCTGTCCCGCAACATCTTGCGCCTGCGATGCCCGGTGATATTTGCCCAATCAAATATTTTTGCGTATACTGATCGCAGCAGTGATTCACAAGGTTGGATGGCACTCTGGGGAGGCCGAGATGAGAAGATTCGCTCTGTCAGCATCGATATTCGCGGCTGCGGTCACGCTTTCCTGCGGCGGGGAAGACGGAGGCGGGAGGCCGGACGAGGCCGGGCAGACCGCCTCCCGTCGCACGGTGGCGATCACGGACACCATCGGAGTCGAGCTGGGCGACTCCAACTACGTCTTCGGCGCCATCGAAGGCGTCTGCTTCGGTCCGGGGGGCAACATCTACGCCATGGACCTGGTCCGGGGCTCAGCCATGGTCTACGGCCCCGACGGGCGATTCATTCGAAGCATAGCCGGCCGCGGCGAGGGCCCGGGGGAGATCACCATCCCCCTGGACATGACGGTGCTCAACAACGGCCGCGTTCTGATAACGGCTCTGGGCGGCGTGCACGGATACACCGCCGAGGGGGAGTACCTGGGAATACTGGGCGAGTACCTGCAGAACCCTCCGCTGAACCTCACCGCCGTGGGGGACAGCTCTTTCCTCGCCACAAAGCTGAGCGTAGCTCCCCGTGAAAGCGGCGATGTGGTGATGGAGCACTGGCTGGCCAGGCTGGACGACCCGTCCGAGCCGACGCTGAAGCTGCGCGAGGGAAGCATGCCCTTCGAGCCCGACAACCTCACGGAGATGCTGCAGCGGACCTGGTTCGCCTACGACATCGCCGGCGACAGGCAGGGCAGGATCTACCTGGCTCCCCGCTCCTCGGAGGACTTCGTCATCGAGGTCTACTCCTTCGAGGGTGAGCTGCTGCAGACCATCGAGCACGACGTGGCCAGGGCACGCAAGACCCCCGAGGAGATCCGCGAGGAGAAGGACTGGATGGAGCAGCGCCTGGAGAACATGGGCGTAAGCGGCGTGGTGATAGAGTTCGAGCCCGACCCATACCGCCGGATGATCACCGACCTGGGGGTGGACGGCCAGGGCCGTATATGGGCCCGACGGGGCACGGAGCTGTCTCCGGTGTTCGAGGTCTTCTCCCCGGAGGGCGAGCACCTGTTCACCGCCGAGATGCCGCAGGTGGGGGAAGAGGGCCAGTTCTGGGAGTTCGCCATCGAGGATGGCGGAATGGCCGCATTCTCCACCAATCCCGAGCTGTTCCAGCAGATCTACGTGCTGCAGCCCGAGGAATAGCAGGGGCTTGCGGCAGGCACCCACGGGGCTATAGTCAGACAGGCGCCAATCCGAAGGAAGGCCGTCATGGCTTCGTACGGGAGCACCCTACTCTGCCTGCTCTGTCTGGCTGCCGCCGCCGTGGCCAATCCGCCGCCGCCGGCGGGCTGGGAGGACTCCGGGTTCCTCATGGCCTACACGCTGGAGCCCGCCTTTCACCTGGAGCGGTTCGCAGAGAGCACTTCGGGGTTCAGCACCATCCTCTACGGCGGCCCGTTCCTGATGTACACCACGGGCGACAGCCTGCCCAGGTGGGGCGGGGGCCTCTCACTGGGCGCGGAGTTCCGCAAGTACCTGCAGGAGGCGGGATCGGGCTCGTTCGCAGGGATGTACACCGGCTACGGCATCCAGCTGTACGACGGCGGAAAGAACGACGACGGCCTGGAGCAGGCCGTGTCCGTCGGCCCCAAGGCCGGCTACCGCTTCCCCCTGGGGACGGGGGCCGACCTGGAGCCCTACCTGGCCATGGGGGTCAGGTGCCTGCCGGGAATCGACTTCGCCGCCTACCTCGGCCTGAAGGTAGCCCTCTTCCCCGCGGAATGACCTCCCGAACGGTGCCTGACGTTAACTAGTTAACTATTTGCCGGGGTAGGGCAGGGCCGGCGGCAGCATCGGAGCAGACCTACCAGGAGAGCATCAGCCCCGCCGAAAGTCTGGATGGACGAGATCGGTTCTACCAGCTGTACATCAGCCCGGCTGAGAGCACCGGGTATATCCGGAAGTCATCCAGGGCATTCTGGAGGGAGTCCGCCTCCATGGCCAGGTCCTCGTCCAGCTGCTCGGCCAGATCGGCTGGAAGGTCTCCCCCTTCGTGCCCCAGGCTAACATCGAAGGAGGTGAAGGCCAGGCCCAGATCCAGCAGGAAGCGCATTCCCGGGCTCCCGCCGGCGGGCTTCCCCAGTCCCACGCCCAGGTAGGGGGAGACCGGCTGCATCCCGATCTCTCCCACCACCTCACCCACGTCCTCGGGAGTGTAGGTGTGCCCTCCCAGCTCCACCGTGAACTCCGGCACGTAGCTGGCGTCCGCCGAGCTGCCGTTGAACATCAGCCCGCCGCTGAGGCGGACCAGCCCGCCGCGGGGATTGTAGTCCAGCAGCACCGGGAACCAGCGCAGCCCCATCTCCATGTCGTAGGTCAGGGTGTCCACATCCTGGTCGCGGTCGAAGGAGAGAAAGCCCATGCCAAGACGGATGGAGACCTCCTCGGAAACCGGGAAGCCCGCGGTGGGCCCTATGCCGGTGGTGCCCCCCGAAAGTCCCGCGCCGAAACCCAGCGCTACAGACGTGACAGCCGCCAGGGATGCCGCCAGCAGATACCTGATGTCGCTTTCCTTTCCCCTGCCCCACTAAAAGGGGACGGAGGTATTTTAACTCATAATAGCTACTAATCCATCGTTTGGGGCCTTCCGTCTGAGAGTATACGAGCATCCGTCACACCCTGCCACTGGGCATCGGTCCGGTGGCGAGGCACCGCGGCTTGATTATCTTAGCCATTCAGAGGGAGGGAGAGGCCATAGAAAGCGTTGTATCTGCCCGGGGCCTGAGGAAGACCTACGGCGAAACCGTGGCTCTGAACGGCCTGGACCTGGAGGTTCGCCGCGGCGAGGTGTTCGGCATAGTGGGCCCCAACGGCGCCGGAAAGACCACCACAATAGACTGCATAGCCGGAATGCGGACCCGCGACGGAGGCGGGCTGTCCGTGCTGGGCATGGACCCGGGACGCAACGCCCGGCGGCTGCGCTGCCGCATCGGCCTGCAGCAGCAGGAGTCCGAGCTCCCCGAGAGGATCAGGGTCCGGGAGTCCCTGGAGCTGTTCGGAGCGCTCTTCGGCTCCGCCCCTCCGGTGGGGGATCTGCTGGAGAGCGTCGGACTCTCCCGGAAGGCCGACAGCTACTTCTCGGCCCTCTCCGGAGGCCAGAAGCGCCGGCTTTTCGTGGCCCTGGCCCTGGTGAACGACCCCGAGCTGATCCTGCTGGACGAGCTGACCAGCGGCCTCGACCCCCGCGGCCGCAGACAGCTCTGGACCCTGGTGGAGAAGGCCAGGGGCGCCGGCAGGACGGTGCTCATCTCCACGCACTACATGGACGAGGCCGAGAAGCTGTGCGACCGGGTGGCGATAATCCACCGGGGAAGCGTGGTGGCTGTTGACACCCCGCAGGCACTCATAGAGAGGCACTGCCCCGGGATCAGAATGAGGCTGGGATGCGGCGATGGCTTCGACCCCGGCAGCGCTCTCGGGCTGGAGGGGGTTCTGGGGGCGGACATGCAGGGCGGGGAATGCGTCATGGATCTCACCGGCGCGGATGCGGTGGTACCCGTCATCAGAGCCCTGTCGGAGGCGGGCGCCAACCTGGGCGACCTGCATACCGAGAGACCCACCCTGGAGGACGTTTTCATGGTCACCACGGGAAGGGAGTACAGTGAGGTCGGGTAGCGGGCTGTCCTCCACTATGCGGCTGGCCGCGCTGGAGCTTCGGCTCTACCTGCGCGAGCCCTCGGCCTTCTTCTTCACACTGATATTTCCGCTGCTCCTGATGCTTCTGTTCGGCAGCATCTGGGGCAACGATCCATTCCCCGAGCAGACCTTCGGCTACATCGACTACTCCACATCGGCCTTCATCGGTATCGTCATACTCACCGCGGGCATAATGAACCTCACCATCAGCATAGCCTCCTACCGGGAGAAGGGAATCCTGCGGCGGTTCATGGCCGCTCCCATCTCGCCGCTGATCTTCCTGGCGGCGGAGATGATGGCCATACTCGTGGTGAGCATCATGGGAGTTGTTCTTCTTCTGGCCGCCGGCGTTATCATCTTCGGCATGAACTTCTGGGGCAACGCCCTGGAGGCTCTTGCCGCCTTCCTGCTGTCCTGCGGCGCGGTGGCCGGCCTGGGATTTGTTCCCGCCAGCCTGGCACCATCGGCCAGAAGCGGCACCGTGATCGCCAACATCCTCTACTTCCCCATGCTCTTCCTGTCGGGGGGAGCGCTGCCCCGGGACATGCTTCCCGACCTCCTGAAGAAGGTCTCCGAGGCTTTCCCCCTGACCCACGCCATCCGCCTGATGCGGGGGATATGGCTGGGCGACCACCTGGCCGACTTCCCCGTGGAGATCGCCGTGCTGGCCGGATTCGTCGTGGCCGGAGGCTTCTTCGCCACCAGGCTGTTCCGCTGGGACTGACCTTAGGCAATGCCCGCGGACATCCATCCGACGTCATGCATCCGCCGGTGGCGGGAGCTCCCCGAAACGGTTACTTTCAGGTAGACGCCTCTCCCGGCGAAGACGAGACCTTCCGGCAGCGGGAACGACGCGGGTCGGAAGAATCGAAAGGAGCACCCATGAACGGAACCCTGACCGTACTGCTGATCATAGCCGCCGCCGCCCCGGCCCTCCCCGTATCCGACATGACGCCCGAGATGCTGGAGGAGACCGGGCTCAGCGGCTGCTTCCCGACCACGGAGCCATTCGCGGCTGGATCATCCGGAGACCGCGGGCTTACACTGCTGATCCCCGACTCCAACGCCGACGTGATTGCGATGTTCAATCCCGAGGACGGGACATATGAGGGGATCTTCATAGAGGATGACACCACCGGGACGCAGTACGACTTCGCAACTCCGATAAATGCGGTCCAGGGCCCGGACGGATACGTGTACGTCTCCGATCAGCTGTCGGACGCGGTATACGTCTTCGACGGGTATGGCGAGTTCCTGTGGGTGGGGGCGGAGACCGATCTCAACAACCTCCGGGGCATCGATTTCCGCAACGACACCCTGTTCGTCACCAGCGGAGACGATTACGTAGCGATGTTCAGCGGCCCCGATGAGTTCGCCGGCTACTTCATACAGGACGGGAGCGATCCCTTCGACATCCACTTCCTGGATGATGGCACCTGCCTGCTGGCGAACATTCAGGGCACCTCGGACGACATACGCCACTACGAGGCGGACGGCCAGAGCTATACGTCGCTGTTCAGCGTCAACTTTCCCGAACAGGTCCAGGCCGATGCGGAGAACCCCGACCACTACCTGAACGTCGCCTTCAGCGCAGACCAGATAACGGAGTTCCTGCTGGACGGTACGATAGTGGACACCTGGAGCCTGGACGGAGGCAGGGGAGTGTACAGGCTGGGGAACGGCAACCTCCTGGCCACCAACGGAGACGGCGTCCACGAGATCGACCCGGCCACGGGATCCATCATTGAGACCGAGTACGAGGGATCGGGGAGGTTCATCGAGCTGGCCGATCTGCCGGTGGTGGACGTCGCAGAGCACAGCGGCAGGACAGCTCCGGCCCCGGCGCTGAGCGTACGGCCCAATCCGTTCAGGGATCTTCTGTTCCTGGAGCTGGGCATCCGCTCGGCCGGAAGGGTGGAGGCCGAGGTCTACTCCCTGGACGGCAGGCTGGTCAGAACCCTGGCCTCCGGCAATATGGAAGCCGGAGACCACATGCTGACCTGGGACGGAAGATCCGAAGCCGGAACTTCTCTGGGATCCGGCACGTACCTGGTTCGGGTGAGGGCCGGGGAGGCCGTCTCCGTGTCCAAGGTAAATCTGCTCAGGTAATTGGTTCGCACCGGTGGAGACCGAAAGGGGGCCGGGGAAGTCGGTTACCGGGGTTAACCGCCGGCTCTGACAGGCTCCATCTCGACCAATGAGAACCGCTGTCGGCCATCGGTGAGGACGTCACGGACAGCAAACCCCGCGTTGTGGGCCAGGCTCTCTATGTCTCCAGCCGTGTACTTGCGGGAGGTCTCGGTGTGTATCCGCTCTCCCTTCCGCAGCTGCAGGGGCTCATCCAGCCAGGGGCTGCTCACGGCCTGGCCGATGCTGGCCTCGAGGTGCATCTCCATCCTGCTCTCCGCCCCGTTGAGGAATGCCCGGTGGACGAAGTTATCGGGATGGAAGTCCGTATCTGCAAGTCGATTGGCCACTCGCAGGATGTTGCGGTTGAACTCCGCGGTGATCCCCCTGGAGTCGTTGTAGGCACGCTCCAGGACCTTCCTGTCCTTAAGCATGTCCAGGCCCAGAATCAGCCGGTCATCGGGCCCCATGGAGGCAGAGAGAGCGGAAAGAAGGCCGGCCGCTGCGGACTCCTCCAGGTTGCCGATGGTGCTGCCCAGAAAGAGTATCAGCTTCCTGCCGTAATCGGGAAATCTGGACATACAGCGGCAGAAATCGTCCCGAAGACACACTACCCGCAGCCCCGGGTAGGATTCCGTCAGGTTCCGGGCCGACCGGGCCAGCGCCGACCGGCTGACGTCCACCGGCAGATAGCAGACTGACTCCAGGCAATCTTCCGGAACGGCGTCCAGCAGGAGGGAGACCTTCGAGCAGTCCCCGCTGCCCAGCTCCACGATGTCCAGGCCTTCGGGACTGCCCAGCAGGCGGTCGGCGTTGGCCTTCAGTATGGATTTCTCGGCCCCGGTGAGGTAGTACTCCGGAAGGCCGGTTATCTCCTCGAAAAGCTCCGATCCCCGCCGGTCGTAGAAGAACCTGCTGGGAATCCTCCTCGGACTGTCCCGCAGGCCGGCCAGTATCTCCTTTCGGGAAGACGAACCGTCGCGCTGCCCCAGGTAATCGCAGATGCACGTCTCAGCGGCGGCGGGCTCAGCCATTTCCATCCCCCGGTACTCCGGTCTCTACGGGGTTGGAGGAATCGCTGCTCCACTCCATCCATCCGCCGTCGAAGACGGCGATGTCGTTCCAGCCCAGCAGCCACGCGTTGAGGAAGGCCTCGCTGGCTCTCCATCCCGTGCCGCAGTAGAAGGCGATGCGCTTCTCCGGGCTTATCCCGGCATCGAGCCATCTCCGTTCGACCTCTCCGTACTCGCGGGTGGTGTGGTCGGGATTGCGGAAGTTCTCCATGTGATAGGCGTCGCTGCCGCAGTCCCCGAAGACGGCTCCGGGAATACGGCCCTTCACATCTATGTAGTTGTAGCCGCTGACCTCCCCGATGAACTCCCGCCAGCTCCTTACGCTGACCAGCTCGCCGTCATCCGCGGCCAGCAGCTTCCTGGCCTCCGGAAGGTCCGCCATCAGCTCCGGACGGGCGGGTATCTCGGCCCCGAATTCAACTGCGGGCCGGGGCTGGGCGGCCTCCTGTGAGACGGGAAGACCCGCGGCCTCCCAGGCCATGAGACCGCCGTTGAGCACCCGAACGTCCCGCACTCCGGCGTACATCATTATCACGGCGCTCCGTATGGCTCCTATGTGGCCGGCGTTGCTTCCGGGAAAGGGGTCGCGGTTGTCGGGGCCGGAGTACCGCCCATATGTGACCACAGTGGTGTCGGCCGTGATCCCATGGGCGAGAAGGGCCTCGCGAAGCTCATCCGGGCTGCGGCGATTCCACATCCGCGGTTCCTCCAGGGCGAGGGTGTTCATGGCTACGGCTCCCGGGATGTGCCCCCGGGCGTAGTCGTCGGGGTTTCGGTAGTGGGAGTGGCAGACCACGAGGGATTCCTCCGGCGGCTCCTCCACATCCATATCAGCCAGGGCATCCCGAACCCAGCCGGGATGGACCAGGGCGCTGAAGCGCGGCATCCGGACCAGCGGCAGGGATTCGTCCGTGACCCACTCCTCGAGGAACTGCCTGCACAACAGGGTCTGGCCGGTCCGCCGGCCGGCCAGCGCGCGCGCCACCCGTTCGGCACGGCCGTCATCGTAGCCGTAGACTGCCATGTCCGCCGCCGAAGGCAGGGCCTTCTTCCGCAGCACGTCCTCCCAGAACTCCTCTCCCATCCATTGGGCCGGGAGGCTCCTCGCCCCGGGCAGGTGGCCGCCGCGTTTCTCGCCGGCAAGCCGCCAACCGTTGTATGCGTTCACGTCCCGGACGTCCACCGGCACCAGCCCGGGAGCGCCCAGCCTGTCTGCGAGCCCTGCGGCCGTGACGGAACGAATGCTCATCTCTCTCCCCTCAGATAACGCCTATCTGTACTCCGGATTGGGATGGTCGAACCTGCAGCCGCTCTCCCAGAGCGAGCGCTGGTTTCCATGCGCCGGAATGCCTCCTCTGTCCCTCAGCATCCTGGCCATGTGCATCAGATTCCAGGCCATGAATGTCGTGTTGCGGTTGGTGAAGTCGTTCTCCGGCCCCCCCGAGCCTGGATCCAGATAGGACGGGCCCGGCCCTATCTCGCCGATCCAGCCCGCGTCGGCCTGGGGCGGTATCGCATAGCCCAGATGCTGCAGAGAATAGAGTATGCTCATGGCACAGTGTTTCGCGCCGTCCTCGTTTCCGGTAATGAGGCAGCCGCCGGCCCTGCCGTAGTAGACGTACTGGCCCTTGTCATTCAGGTCGCCGGAGCTGGAGTAGAGTCTCTCTATGACCATGCTGCACACCGAGGACCTTGTGCCGAGCCAGATGGGGGAACCGATGACGAGGATATCCGCCGCCAGCACCCTTGCGTAGATCTGCGGCCACTCGTCGTGGTCCCAGCCCTTCCCGGTCATGTCGGGGTAGACGCCGGTGGCTATGGCGTGGTCAACCGGCCTTATCACCTCCACCGAAACGCCGTTCTGCTCCATTATCGCCTTTGATACGTCAATCAGTCCCCTGGTGTGGGACTGCCTGGGCGAGCGCTTGAGGGTGCAGTTGAAGAAGAGCGCGCTGAGGTCGGAGAAGTCCCATCGGCTATCCTCGCACAGCTTCCTCTGTCTGTCGTCGAGCTTAATGAAGGCCTCCCAAAGGCATAGATTTTGCCCGTCCCTCTGCAGGTTCCCGCCCCGTGCCCGTTACCGGGCTCACTGCATTGGCTCCTCAAGCGAACATACCATATCGGATTGCTATGGCTTCTGTAAGTGGGAACAGCCCCCACCGCCGCCTGGTTGAAAGGCGCACGGATGTCGAGGAAGCGGAGGAGCGACGCATGCGTCGGTAATGGTGGGTACGCCCGACATCCCCAGCCTGGATCCCTTCTGCGCGTCTTGAGGCGCGCAGGTGCGCTATCAGGTGATGGCGCCGGATTCGGAGAGGTCGGGGGCAATGACCACAGGCCGGATCGGATGGCAGAGGGCCCGCCTCGCGGGATCGTCCACGGGCTCCTACTACTGCTTCAAGCTCTACATGGGCCTCTCCGCCGGGGATGAGCTCTCGGAGACCTTCGGCAGCATCAAGGCTTGGCTGGGCCGCCAGTAAGCCAGGCGGGGACGGAGTACAACTTGTACAACTTCGAGTCAGAGTAACGACTCATACGGCCGCATAATCGACCGGAAGTTGTACAAGTTGTACTCCGTCCCGGATGGCTAGAGGAGGTCGGCCACCCGCCTGCCGAAGGTGGCCGGGTCGTCGGGGCGGCCGCCGGCCATGATGACGGCCAGGTCGTAGAGCATACGCACCGACCCCTCCAGCTCCGGGCTGGACCTGTCGTTCTCGTAGAGGTGGTCCAGCTTCTCGATCAGGTCGTGGTTGGGGTTCAGCTCCAGGATCTTCTTCATGTCGGGGACGTCCTGCCTCATGGCCTTCAGTATGCTTCGCATGGCCTCGCCGGGGTCGTTGCGGTCGGCGATCAGCACACAAGGGCTGTCCTGCAGCCGGGGTGAGAAGCGGACGTCGCTCACCTGCTCGTTCAGTGTGTCCTTCATGTACTCCAGCAGCCCGGCGTAGGCCTCCTCGGCGGTCTCCTTGCGCTCCCTCTCCTCCTCGGTCAGGTCCTCGTCGGACTCCTTCGAGAGGGAGACCAGCTTCCTGTCCCGGTACTCGCCCAGCGACTGCAGCATGATCTCGTCGGCGGGGCTGTCGAAGAGCAGCACCTCCCTGCCCTCCCGCTTCGCCTTCTCCAGGTAGGGGGAGGCGGCCAGCTCGCGGCGGTCGGAGCCTGTGACGTAGTAGAGGGTCTCGATGTCGTCCGGCATCTCCTCGGCCAGGTCCTTCAGGGGGACGGCCTCGTCCGGTGAGCCGCTGGTGTGGACCAGCAACAGGTCGGCCAGCTCCTCCTGGTGGTCGTAGTCGGAGTAGACCCCCTCCTTCAGCAGGTCGCCGAACTGGTCGAAGAGGATGCGGTAGTCATCGATCCTCCCGTCGCGGAGCTCGCCCAGCCAGGAGAGCACCTTGCGGGTAAGGGCCTTGCGGATCACCCGTACGGTGGCGTTGCTCTGCAGCAGCTCCCGGGAGATGTTCAGGGGCAGGTCGGGGGACTCCACCACCCCCCGGACAAAGCGCAGATAGCGGGGAAGCAGCTCCTCCGCCTCCTCCTTGATCATCACCTTGCGGACGTAGAGGCTGACCCCCGACTTGTAGTCCGGCATCATCATCTGCATCTGCCTGCTCCTGGGCAGGAAGAGGAGGGCATGGAACTCCCGGACGCCCTCGCCGTGGTAGGTGAGCCTGTCCAGGGGCTCCTCCGTCATGTGGGCCAGGTGCTTGTAGAACTCGTTGTACTCCTCCTCGGAGACCTCTTCCTCCGGCCTGGTCCATATGGGCCTCTGGCTGTTGAGCACCGGCCTCTCGTCGCTTCCGGGCTCGGCCAGGACGATGGGATAGGTGATGTAGTCGCTGTAGCGCGAGACCAGCGAGCGGAGGGTGTAGGAATCCAGGTACTCCTCTCGGTCCTCCTTGAGGTGCAGGACCACCGAGGTGCCCACCGGGAGGTCGTCCACCTCCTTGACGGTGAAGGTATCCTCGCCCTGCGACCGCCAGCGGTAGCCCTGGTCGGTGCCCGCCCTGCGGGAGAAGACCTCCACGGTGTCCGCCACCATGAACGCCGAGTAGAATCCCACGCCGAACTGCCCTATGAGCTCGGGGATCTCCTCGGGGCGGTTCTCCTCCAGCAGCTTGGCGAAGCTGCGGGAACCGGAGCTGGCGATGGTCCCCAGCTCCCGGGCCATCTCGTCGCCGTCCATTCCTATGCCGGTGTCCCTGACGGTGAGGGTCTTCTTCTCCTCGTCGGGGATCAGCTCTATGCGGTCCTCGTGGTCCTCATCCACCAGGCTCTCGTCGGTGAGGGCCTCGAAACGAAGCCTGTCCAGGGCGTCCGAGGCGTTGGATACAAGCTCCCGCAGGAATATGTCGTGATGGGAGTATAGGCTGTGGATCACCAGGTCCAGGACCCGCTTTGTTTCGGCCTTGAACTTCAGCCTTCTGGTGGACATGTGGAAAACGCTCCTTCCGTGCTTACCTTACCTTGCCTTCCAGGAAGGGGACCTCGAAGACCTTCTCGTGGTATATGGGGCCGTGGCCGAAGTAGCCCTCCTCGCCGAAGAGCTCTCCGTGGTCCGAGGTCACCGTGATGTAGGTGTTCTCCGGAACCATCTCCAGAAGCCGGGCGAAGACGCCGTCCAGGTAGCGGACGGTCTCCACCTGCCTCTCGCGCAGCCGGTCCAGCTGCTCCTGGTCAAAGAACCTCTCGCCCTCGCCGGACTCCAGCTTTCCGCCGGTGACGTGGTCGTCGAGGTGCTTGAACACCCCGTGCACGCCGCTGATGCGGGGCCATTCGTTCTCCGGCTCGCTGGGCAGGGCGTAGGGGTAGTGGGTCTCCCCCACGTTCAGCAGGTAGAAGGTGGGCCTCTCCTCCGAGAAGACCATCTCGTCCAGCATGGCGGCCATGTCGTTGTGCTTCTCCATCAGCTTCCAGGAGTCGAAGCCGCGGTTCAGGGCGGTGTAGCTGTTCAGAACCGGCAGCGAGACCATGGCCCGGGTTATGTAGCCCAGGGAGTCCCGGAGGAAGTCGGGGAGGTAGAGCCTGGGCACCAGGCTCTTGAACTCGATGCCCTCGGCCCCCAGCCTCTCGTTGAAGCGGACGAAGTCCCGCTTGTAGTACTCAGATGCGAAGACGTTGGACGGGCTGGTGTGGGGCACCAGTCCCGTCAGCAGGTTGTAGTGCGAGGGTGCGGTCCAGGAGGCGTAGCTGTAGCGCCTTTCGAGGTCCCCTATGGCCATGATGTTCTCGGGAGCCGCCTCCACGAAGGTGTCGTACCTGCAGCTGTCCAGCACCACTGCGATGTAGTTGTTCATCTCCTCGAAGGGCGGCTGCTTCCGCCCGGCGAAGGGTTCCTTCTCGCCTCTGCCGAATATGCCCATCTGGTATCACCGGCTCCATTGCTGTCGGTCCCCTGCCGGCCTGCCTGCGCTGACGGGGGAAGTGTCTCTGATCATGCCCTGGTCAGGGCAATCTGCCATCTCGAGGTTCGGTCTGCTGCCGCCTGCGCTACCCACCGGCCCTTCCGCCGGCAAGGCCGGCGGCCACTGCCAGGTCTGCGACCGCCTCCGAGGCCACCTCGCCGGCCAGAAGGCGGAGGCCGGAGGCCAGCTCCGTATACTCCATGGACGAAAGCCTGCTCCTCCTGCTGTATACGCTGGTGTGGAGAACGGTTCCATCGCAGGGGTCAAGCAGCCTCGTCTCCACCCTGATCACCGCGTACCAGACGTCGTCGAGACGCCTGGCTCCCAGCTCCTCCAGCCTGCCGTCCAGCACCAGACCGGCGTCGCTGTCCGACCCCCTCAGGATGGGTCCGAAATCACCGGTGGAGGCCGCGGCGGAGGCCAGCAAGTCGGACATCATCTGCGCCGGAAGACTCACCCACCTGTTCTCGGTGGACAGGACGACCCTCCCGCTGTCGTTCACCGCCACCATGTCCCTGGTCTCGTACAGAAGCGAGGAGGAGAGGTCGCGGACCAGCAGGGCAGGGCCGCCGGGGGCCGGAGACGCCGCCGGGACACCGGAGGGCCCCAGGCTCCACATACGCACCTCCCGACTCTCCGGGCCCACCCGGAAGGTGAGGCAGCCCGATGCAGTCAGAGCCAGTATCGCCGCCGTCAGAAAAGTCCTCATCGCCATCCTCCCGAACCGGTTCTGTCACCGCCGAATACCAGCTCCTCTGGGTGGTTGCGCACGGTGGCCATTATCAGCCTGAGGCCGCGCATGAGATGCCACGTCTGGTCGACCAGCTCGGAGCCGCTGGCGGCCAGGCCGTCCAGGCGGCAGACCAGGGAATCCACCCTGTCGGCCAGCACCGAGATCCTCCCCGAGAGCTCCGGCGCGCTCTCGGCCAGGCTGTCGGACAGCGCCTGCAGCCTCCAGCCCAGGTCGATGTAGACCCCGGCAAGGGAGTCGACGCCATCCGCAGCCCCGATTATGGACTGCGCAACCTCCTCCACGGTGGCGCTCTCCAGCAGCTCGTTGAGGTTCTCAAGGAGCTTTGATGTCTGATCGCTGAGTCCCTGGAAGTCAACCTCGTTCATGATCTCCGAGGCCCTCTCCAGGGCGGACTCCAGGGTCTCCATGCTGCCCTCCGCCACCGGAATGACGGGGTACTGGGGCTCGAAGTCCATCTCCGGTATCGTGACCCGCTGCTCATGGCGGCTCTGCAGGTTGATGACCTTTATGCCCGTGATGCCCACGAACTGCAGGTGCGCCGCCAGATCGTCTCGGACCGGAAAATCAGTGTTGATGGTCATCTGCACCTCCACCAGCCTTCCATCCGGTGCGATGTCTATCATCTGGACCGAGCCTACCGGAACGCCGTTGTAGCGGACCGCACTTCCCTTCTCCAGGCCCTGTACCGACCAGGGAAAGTAGCAGACGTAGCGGTTGGACTCCTCGTCTCCGAACCAGCCGCCGAGCCAGCCCATTATCACCAGGAAGGTCGCCGCGGCGATGACGAAGAACAAGCCCAGCCTGAAATCGTTGGCCTGAAGCGACATCCCTAGGCTCCCTCCTCCTCGGTGGGGTTGAAGAACCGCTGCACCCTGGGATCGTCCGGGGAGTCCCTGAGCTCCTCGGCGGTTCCGGTGGCGATTATCCCCTTGGCGTCAGCGTCTAGCATAACCACGCGGTCGGAGATGGCAAATATGCTGGCCAGCTCGTGGGTGACGATGACCATTGTAGTGCCCATCTCCCTGTTGATCTTGCGGATAAGCAGGTCCAGACTGTAGGAGGTCACCGGATCGAGGCCGGAGGAGGGCTCGTCGAAGAACAGGACCTCCGGGTCGAGGGCCATGGCCCGCGCCAGCGCCGCCCGCTTCTGCATTCCCCCGGAGACGCTCAGGGGAAGGCTGCCCGCGGCGTCGGCCAGCCCCACGATGTCCAGCTTGTGCATGGCCACCATATCCACCTCGTCCTCGGAGAGGCCGGTGAACTCCACCAGGGGAAGGCCCACGTTCTCCAGGAGGGTGAAGCTGCCCAGAAGGGCGCCGGACTGGAAGAGGACGCCCCATCTGCGCCGGGCCCTCTCCAGCACCCGCGGAGAGGACCAGATGTCCCTTCCGTCGTAGGTGACCGTGCCCGACCAGGGCCTGGACAGGCCCAGGAGGTATCGCATGAGCGTGCTCTTGCCACAGCCGCTCTTGCCCACCACCACCATGATCTCCCCCTCATGCACCTCCATTGACAGGTCCGCAAGCACCTGCTGCTCGCCCCAGCCCCCGTCGAGGTTCCTGACCTCTATGAGCCTCTCCCGGGGCAATCAGACCACCACCGGCGGGCGTACGTGCATGTAGGCTATGGCTATCAGAGCGTCCGCCACGATCACCAGGAAGATCCCGGCCACAACTGCCGACGTTGTGGCCCGGCCCACCTCGGCTGCGCCGCCGCGGACCTTCATTCCCATGTAGCAGCCCACGTTGGCCACGATCACAGCGTACACGATGCTCTTGAGCATGCCCCACCAGACATCTATGGGGTAGAGGATGAAGGCTGTGCGGCTGAGGTAGACTCTCACCGGCATGTCCAGGTAGGTGGAGCCTATGAGCATCCCGCCCAGGACGCCGGATATGTCCGCCAGCAGCACCAGGAAGGGCATCACGCACATCAGGGCCAGCATCTTGGGAGTCACCACGAATCCGAATACGTTGAAGCCCATGACCTTCAGAGCGTCAATCTCCTGCCGGACCTGCATGGTGCCTATCTCGGCGGCGAAGGCGGAGCCCGACCGGCCGGCCACTATCACCGCCGCCAGCATGGGGGAGATCTCCCAGAGCATGGCGTAGGCCACGAAGTCGGGCATGAAGCTCTCGGCGGCAATGGCCTTCAGCTGGTATCCGCCCATGTAGCCCAGCACGGCCCCCAGCAGGAAGCAGAGGGCGGCGATGATGGGCACCGCCTTGGCCCCAGACTGCTCCATGTAGTAGCGGACCATGCCCCAGCGGACGGTCCCCGGCTTGAGAAGGCCACTCAGGGATGCGTTCATGGTGCTGCCGGTGAAGCTCCACAGGCCGCAAAGGACGCCGCAGGCGTTCCGGCCGGCCTCCCCGATATCCTCGACGGCCTCTCGGAATCTGATCCGCACCGGCCGGTACCTCTCCTCCCCGAAGGCCTCGAAGCTCTCGAAGAGCGAGAGGAGGTCGTCGGAGGCCCCCACCAGGCGCACCTCGGTCCCGGAGGACTCCAGTCCGCTGCGGAAACGGTGGAGCACGGCGGCGGCAACGGTCTCCACGCTGTCGCATTCGGTGAGGTCCAGCCGGACGTCGCCGCCTCCCCGGAGCGAATCCGCCAGGCCGTCCAGCACCGAGCCCAGCTCCTTCTCGTGCTCCGAGCCCAGGGGCCCGGTCACGACTATCCTCCGCCCCTCCACTCTCAGCGGCGGCCTCTCAGACGCCAACTTGCCCTCCATTCGACCACAGCCGGGGAAGCTCGCTCCCCTCGGCCACTCCGACCCGCAGCGGACCCACGGTGCCCGCCGGGGCGCCCTCCGGCACCTCCCGGGCCGTTCCCATCAGCGTGCCGCCGTCCCCCAGTATTCCCGCACCTTCTCCCGAAACAGAGGCCCGGACCAGCCGGACCCCCCCTGCGTCAGGGCGAACAGGGGGCTGATCACGCCCAGCTGAAGGCGGATCCTACCGCGAACCGCCCTCAGCAGCTGCGGGCCGGCGGCACACCCCAGATTATATCCGCTTTCGCCGCCGCCATCGACTCCCCCCGGGAAAGGCCGCTGTTGCACACCGAGAGGACAACGGCCTCGACTCCCAAACCGCGGGCCAGCCGGTACAGGTCCCCGATGTCCCCGGACCGGGCTCCCGCCACCGTAACCCCCACCCGCCGCAGGCCGGCGGAGGCTGCGGCCCTGAGCCCGGCAGCAGGCAGGAACTGGGGGCGGCGGGCTCCATGAGCACCGGCCGGCCGCCGCTCACCACAACCAGGACCCCGGCGGCCCGGGTGACGCGCAGGTCGCCGAGGAAGGCCGAGGCCGCCGCGGTGAAGTCCCTCACCCTGCCCGCCAGCCCCCTGCGTCCCGCAGACGCTTGCGTCGGAGGGGCTGCGCTGGTATTTTGGCAGCGAGATGATGAAAGGAGGGTCATGGGTACCATCGTCTTTCTTATTCTGAGGTTCGCGTTCGGCTACAACTTCTACGGGGACGCTCAGACCTTTGCCACCCTGGTCTCCCTGGACACGATAGCCCTTATACTGCTTGTGGGCTTCTTCAGGAAGGGCCGCGGGTAGCGGAGACGCCGGGCATCTGCCTCCGGCAGCAACGGGAACACAGCAGGGAATAGACTGCCTCCCCCGCCTGTAGCACAGGTGAAGGGAGGCAGCTTATGAGACACTATCGCAGAGCGCGCAAAGGCCCCTCGCCCGCAGAGCTGGGCACGGTCTTCTCACTCTCTTTGGTACTGGTGGCCCTGGAGGCATTTCCGTCCACCTCCTTCGGCCGACTGGCCCAGCCGGCCCAGGAGGCGGAGATGACGGGCTACGAGGCCGCCGAGATCTACGACGTGCCCCTTCCCGAGACGCCGGAGCCGGAGATAGACGTGGACGAGATAATCCGCGACGAGCTCACCCGGCCAGAGCCCGACCAGGTGGTGGCCCTGGACCCCGACCCCGCCGGGCTGGACACCGCGGCCACCGTAGACCTCAACAGGCCCGACGAGACCCCGGCAGCCGGACCCTCCGAGATACCCAGCCCGGGGACCTTCGTACCCCACTCCAGCCCGCCGGCCTGCACCTACCGGCCCTCCGCCGACTACCCCTCCATCGCCAGACAGGCCGGCGTGGAGGGCAGGGTGACCCTGCAGGTCTTCGTAAGCACGGGGGGAGACCCCGAGCGGGTGGTGGTGGTCCAGGGCTCCGGACTGGCGTCCATGGACTCCTCGGCGGTGGCATCCGCGCGACAGACCAGGTGGGCGCCGGCCCAGAGGGCCGACGGCCGGCCGGTGGGAGTCTGGACCTCAATGGTCTACGACTTCGTGCTGGAGTAGGCGCAGAAGCCCTACCGGGCCCGGGGATCAGCCCTCCGGGCCCTCCTCCATCACCAGCTCCTCGAACGTTCTCCGCAGCGAGACGAGAAGCTCGGTGAACTCCTCCGACAGCCTGTCCCTCTCCGGGGGCAGGTCCACCTCCTGGCTGCGAACCACCCTTCCGGGCCTGTGCCCCAGGACCACCAGGTCGCTGGCCAGGTAGACGGCCTCCTCGATGCGGTGGGTGACGAAGACCAGCGTGCTCCCCCGCCTTTTCCATATGTCCCGCAGCCGTTCCTGCAGCTCCTGGCCGGTGCGGAGGTCCAGGGATCCGAAGGGCTCGTCCAGCAGCAGCAGCTCGGGGTCCACCACCAGCGCCCGGGCCAGGGCCGTTCGCTGCTGCATGCCGCCGGAGAGCTCGTGGGGGTAGCTGGACCCGAAACCCTCCAGCCCCACCAGCCCTATCATCTCCGCGGCCCTGCTCCTGCGCTCGCCGGAGCCTACGCCCCTGGCCCTCAGGGGGAACTGCACGTTCTCGGATACGGTGAGCCAGGGAAACAGCGCCGCCTGCTGAAAGACGTAGCCGATCCTTCGCGTTACCTCGGGCACGCCGCCAAGGACCCTTATGCGCCCCGCATCCGGCTGTTCCAGTCCGGCGATGAGCCGCAGCAGAGTGGTCTTGCCGCAGCCGGTGGGGCCCAGGACGCACAGAAAGCGCCCCCGGGACAGCTCCAGGTCCACCGGGCCCAGTGCCCGCACCCGTCCGGCGGAGGTCCGGTAGGCCTTCTCCACTCCCTCCAGGCGAAGGGCCGCTCCCCCTCTCACCTCTCCCTGCTCCTCAGCAGCAGCGACCTCTCCCCCAGGGCCTCCAGGCCCTTGGAGAAGAAGGCGCCGATGACGGCGATCACCACCACGCAGGCCAGCATCACGTCGTAGCGGGATAGCTGGTAGGAGTAGCGCAGCAGGTAACCTATCCCGGAGTTGGTTCCGGGAAGCATCTCGGCGGCTATGATCACCATCCAGCAGCGGCCTATGCCCAGCCGCAGGCCGTGGAATATGTCCGGCAGCGCCGAGGGCACCATCACGTGCAGGAAGCGGTGCAGCCGCGAGGCTCCCAGGACCCTGGCCACCTCCAGGTGCATCCTTCGGACGCTGCGGACCCCCTGCATGGTGCCCAGTATCACCGGGAAGACGCCGCCCCAGAACAGGATGAAGACCATCCCCAGTCCCAGCTCGTTGAGTATGTGCCTGCCGTACCGCAGGCTGCGCAGCCCCATCAGATCGGCCAGCGAGTCACCTCTGAAGATGATCATGGAGAGAGGCAGCAGGGCGATGGCGGAGAGGGGGCGGGCCATCTCCACGATCACCGAGAGCAGACGGCGGTAAAAGCGGGACCCGCCCATGGCCAGGCCCACGGGAACGCCCGCCGCCACCGCGCAGATGAAGCCCAGCACTATCCTGGAGATGCTCACCGAGACGCTCCACAGTATGGACCCGCTGGCCAGCAGGTCCCTGCCCGGATGCAGCAGCACCTGCAGCACCTTCGAGGGAGGCGGGAGAACGGTCCCGCCGCCTCCGGCGGACAGCTGCCACCAGACCAGCAGGAGCAGGGGAATCAGAAGGCCCAGCAGCCGGCCGGGCCTCCCGAAAGGGTCTCCGGGTCGCATGGAGGTCCTGCTAGTTCTCCGGCGGAAGGTGGCTGAAGTCCGTTATCAGATCCAGGTTCTCCTCCCAGGCCGGCTCCGTCAGAGGGCCGGAGAAGGTCCCCAGCTCCCGCATGTTGCAGACGATGGCGTTCATGTCCTCGTACCACGCATCGGTGGGCCGCCAGTCGTATCCGCTGGTGGCCATGGAGGCCAGCTCCACCTCAACCGGGTTGCCCAGGGCTTCGGCCACCGTCTCCGCGGCGGCCTCCGGGTTGGCGTTAATCCAGTCGGTGGCCGCGGCGAAGAGCCTGAGGGCGCTCTCCACCTCCCCGGGCTTCTCCTCCAGGACTTCGGATGTTGCCGCTATGGCGCAGCAGGGATGGTCCTGGAACTCACCGGGAGGCAGGTCCTCCAGCTCGGCGATGCAGCGGCCTATGCCGCTGTCCTCGGCCAGCGCGCAGGAGGGATTGTTGGCGATGTAGGCGTCGATGGTGCCGTTCTGCAGCGAGGGGTTCAGATTGCCCAGTCCCTGGGCGTTGAAGAGGACTACCTTCGATCCCGGCTGCTCGTTGCCGTGGTAGCTGTAGGCTACGCCGGCGTTCTCCAGGGCGGACTCGAATATCAGCAGGGCCACGGCCTTGGGGCTCTTGTAGCCCACTACCACCGGCTCCCGGCTCTCCTCCACCCATTCCAGGAATCCCTCCCAGTCCTCCACCGGGCTGTCGGCGGGGACCACCAGCATGTCGCCGCCGGTGTGCATGGGAGCCACTATCCTGATCCCGGTGCCCTGGTCGGCGCTGGCGGCGAAGGGGATCACGCCGCCGAAGCCCAGCTCGAACTGCCCGCTGACCATGTTGTTGGGAATGTTCATGGCCCCGGGAGAGGGTACGAACTCCAGCTCCGCCACCTTCTCGCCGTCCTCCATCAGGGCGTAGAAGGCCTCTCCCAGAGGCTCGAGGTAGATGCCGTGCTCCTCCCGCATCTCCTCGCCCCTGGCCTGCGCTATGAACACGGCCGAGTGGTGGTCGTGCCGGCAGTGGCCCACCTTCAGCAGGGGAGCCTCGGCGTGAATGTCGGGGCCTTCGGATACCCGTGTGGTGTCCTCTGCGGCGGAGGCCTCTCCGGGCGGCCCGTCTCCGCCACAGGCAAGAACAACAAGCATCAGAATGGAAAAGGCGAGGGGAAGGCTGGCTCTGGAAAGCATCTCTGTCCTTTCGGTTCGGCCGCCAGCCTGACGGCCCGGGATCTACAGCCTGCAGATCGAAGACCGGGGTCACATAGGCTCTCCCCTCATCTGTCTCTCCGACACCCGAATGGGATTCCTAATCCCCACCGCCAAGGGAGTCAATGGACATGGCCTCCCGAAGCGGCGGCTCCATCCCGCTCTCCCGCAAGAGCTCTCCCAGTATTCGCGCGTGCTCCCGGGCCCGGTCCTCCATGCCCAGCGCCCGGGAGATCCTGAGGGCCTCGTAGCGGGAGTAGACGGAGGTGACGCTTCCCCGGGGGGCCAACAGCGCCGACCTCTCGTAGAGGGTCAGGGCATGCCGGTAGTCGCCGGCGTTGTAGGCCCTCACCGCCATTCCCCGCAGGTACTGGCACTCGGGCACCGCCGGCACCGGCCACAGCAGGCCGGGAAGCATCAGAACGCCCGCCGCTGTGGCCGCAGTCAAAACCCGCCCCAGCCTGCCCGACACCACCCAGCGCCGCAGTACGGTCAGGCCCGCCGCCGCAGCCGCCAGGGCAGACGGCAGCGCAGGCAGCCAGTATCGCTCGCAGTGAACGAATACCAGTGCCGCAGCCAGGGTGATGCCCATGGGCAGCAGCAGGGCCCACCGCCCCCTTCCCGCAGCCAGGAACGCAGGAAGGCCCAGGGCCAGCAGCAGGACCACCGCCCACCTCGGAAGGAACAGCGGCGCCAGCGAGGGGTCCCTTCCCCGGGCCCGGACGGTGTCGTAGTAGACGTCGAACTGCCTCCACCCCAGGAAGCCCCCCAGCTTGGCCGCCAGCAGCGCCAGCTCCTCCCCCGGGTTCTCCGCTATCCACCGCAGGGCCCTGCCGGTCCAGTAGCGGTCGGCCTCTCCGGGCGTATCGTAGCCCCGCTGTGCCGCCACCCGCGCCGCCACCTGGTGTATGTCCTCCCTTCCCGTCTCCACCAGTCCCTCCGCGGGCGCCGGCGGTCCCAGACCGGTTACCCCTTCGGAGTGACCAAGGACGAGGTTTACCCCGGTGGCCCGGGGAAAGGGGTAGGGGTCCCCCTCCAGGGAGAGGTGCAGCAGCGAGAGGACGGCCAGGGGCAGTGCCGCCCCCGCCGCCACCAGGAGGGCCCGGGAGAGCCTCCTGCCGCCGGCCTCTCCGAAGAAGGGGTATGCGGCCAGAAGGAGCAGGGGGGGGCGCAGCCCCGCGGCGGCGCCGCAGAGCAGCCCGGATACGAAGCACCTCCGCCGGCCGCCGCTGTCGCCTCGGCCCTGCTCCAGCCCCGACCACAGGCCCAGCAGCAGGGCCAGGGGAACCACCGGCAGCAGCGTTAACTCGTAGAAGGCCGCCGGGGCGTACAGTATCCAGGCCAGGGCCGCAATGGCGGCGGGAATTCGGCCCGAGCCCGCTCGCAGAGCGATTCCATGGATGACTACGGCAACCGCCGCGCACATGGCGGCCTGGACTGCGTAAACGCACATCCTGCCGCAGCCCGCCGCGTAAGCCGGTGAGATGAGGAGCACGTACAGCGGGCTGGCGTAGGAGAATACGCCCGAGACCGACCCCCCGGCGCCGCAGATGCCCTCGGCGCACTCCTCGAACCTCCGCGCCGCCAGCACCGGCCAGTACAGCAGACCCGCCTCATCGCCGCCGGCCGCCAGGTGCAGCAGGTGCCACAGCCGGCTCGTCGCCGCCAGAGCGGCCACTGCCAGCCAGTCCCGCCGGCCTCCGCTGACTCGGTCCTTCATCCCTGCACTGCGCATAGACAGTGAGAATACTATATTCAGCGGTTATGGATAAGACCCCGCTGCTGCTGATCGACGCCGACGACACCATCTGGGAGAGCGCCCTGTACTTCCGGCGCGCCGAGGAGGACTTCGTCTCCCTGATGGAGGCACTGGGCCACGCCCCCGACGAGGTGGTGGACACCGTCCACGCCCGCGACATAGAGCGACTGGACCACACCGGCTACGGCGCAGTCCCCTACATGGACACCCTGCAGCACGTCATGGACGCCCTCCACCCAGAGCCGCCGGGTTGGGCGGCTCGCAGCCTGGACGCCATCCGCCGGACGCTGCTGGGTCATCCGGTGATACTCCTGCCCGGAGTGGAGCCCACACTGTCCGCCCTGGTGGAGGACGGCCACGCCACCTTCGTCTATACCATGGGCGAGAGGGAGCACCAGCTGGACAAGTTCCGCCGCTCCGGCCTCGAGGAGACCGTACGCGGCGTGAGAGTGCTGGAGAGGAAGACGCCCGAAGCCCTGGACCGACTGCTGAAAGAGCTGGAAGGCATTCCGGCCAATACCGCCGTGATCGGCAACAGCCCCCGGTCGGACATACGGCCGGCCCTGGAGATTGGTGTTAACGCAGTTTACGTTCACAGGCCCGGAACCTGGATCGCCGAGCAGGCCGACATTCCGGAGTCGGACAGGCTCGAGGAGGTTTCCTCCTTCCATGGCGTACCCGGTGCTCTGCGCAGCCTGGGACTTGCAGCCCCCCTCGAGGAGGGGGCAACGGCAGGGAGGCGCTTCGGCAATGAAGCTCATTGACGCCCTTGGAGTTGACTGCATCAGGACCGGTGTGGAGGCCGAGTCCCGGGACGGTGTCCTCCACGCCATTGCAGAACTGCTGGCCGAGTGCGGCCGCGTCTCCGAAGAACTCCGGGATTCTGTTTACGCAGGCCTGCGGGACCGAGAGGAGATCGGTTCCACCGGCTTTGGAAGGGGAGTGGCCATCCCGCACTGCCGGGTGGAGGGTCTGGAGGCCTTCTCCGCGGGTGTTCTGGTCCTGCGGCAGAGCGTGGACTTCGATGCCGCCGACGGCGAACCGGTGGACATCGTCCCCTTCGTGGTGGGGCCGGCGGGCAGGGCAAAGGCTCACCTGACCCTTCTGTCCTGTCTGGCGCAGCTGCTGAGGTCTTCGTCGGTGAGAGGGTCCTTGCGTTCCGCCGATGACGCCCAGGAGGTCTTCACCGTGCTCACCGGCGAGATCCCCTCTGCCGCGCCTGGCGCGGAGGTCACCGAAAGCCGGGGGGAGATGCGGCTTGTACACGTCTTCGTCCAGGACGAGGACATCTTCGACGAAATCCTGCAGGTCTTCGCCGCCACGGAGACCTACTCGGCCATGGTGATGGAGGCCCACGAGTCCACCGACTACCTGGCAAAGACGCCGCTTTTCGCCGGCTTCTGGGACGGCGGGATGCGAACCTTCAACCGCATAATCATCGCTACGGTGCGCGACGAGCTGATCAACGCCGTGATCCGCAACATCGAGTACGTATGCGGCAGGCTGGACCAGCGGGAGGGGATAATGGTCACCGTCTCCCCCCTGCTCACCGTCGCGGGCTCCCTGGAAACGTAGGCGCCGGTTGATACCCCCTCGCACTGTATGCTGAGCTAGATGGGCATCTCGGAGCTTCCGGTGC
The DNA here is from genome assembly GCA_041686025.1 of Candidatus Fermentibacteraceae bacterium. Classification (GTDB taxonomy): domain Bacteria; phylum Fermentibacterota; class Fermentibacteria; order Fermentibacterales; family JCC-6; genus JAWLEP01. Next base: position 7,456 of record JAWLEP010000006.1, on the reverse strand, counting down.
TGGCCCTCATCGGCCTGGGCGTCACGGTGAGCCTGTACGCGGGCAAGCTGGCCCGAAGGGCGGGGCTGCCCTCCCTGATCGGCTACCTGGTAACCGGAGTTCTGATGGGGGCCTCCGTATCCGGGGTGGTCTCCCTCCATGCCCTGGACAGCACCCGCTTCGTCACCAACATCGCCCTGGGCTTCGTGGCCTTCTCCATCGGCACCGAGCTCAGCGCCCTGTCGCTGCGGCAGCTGGGCTCCTCCATCGTACTGATCATCCTCTTCGAGTCGTTCATGGCCTTCCTGGTGGTCTTCGGCGCCGTGCTGGCCGTAACCGGTGGAGACACCGCCGTGGCCATGGTCTTCGCCGCCCTGGCCCCCGCCAGCGCACCGGCGGGGACCGTGGCGGTGATACAGGAGTACCGGGCACGGGGCAAGCTCACCAAGGCACTGTACGCGGTGGTGGGATTCGACGACGGCCTGGCCATACTCATCTACGGCTTCGCCGCCGCCTTCGCCCGCTCTCTGGTCTCCACCCAGGTGCAGGGGTTCTGGGAGAGCATGCTGCTTCCCGCCAGGGAGATACTGCTCAGCGTGGGGCTGGGTGGGGTGATGGGTGTTCTGTACACCGTCCTGTCGCGGCGTCTGCGGACCTCCACCGAGATACCGGCCCTCACCTTCGCCTTCATCGCCATGACCGCCGGAGTGGCGGTGCACTTCCACCTGTCTCTGATACTGGCCTGCATGGGTATCGGCTTCGTCCTCACCAACTCCACCCCCCGGCCCGCGGTGAACAGGATCGTCATGCAGAATCGCAACCTGATGCCCCTGGTGTTCATCCTCTTCTTCTTCCTGGCCGGCGCCCACCTGGACGTGGCCGCCCTTCCCGCCCTGGGGCTTCTGGGCATGGTCTACATACTGGCCCGCAGCTCGGGGAAGATAACCGGGGCCTGGCTGGGGGGCCGGATCGGAGGCGCCGAGCCCCGGATACGCAAGTACCTGGGCATGGGCATACTCTCCCAGGCCGGGGTGGCCATCGGACTCTCCCTGATTCTGGCCCAGGACTTTGCCAGGATAGGTACCCCCCAGGCGGACAGGATAGCATCCATGGTGGTCACCACCATAGCCGCCACCTGCGTGGTGTTCGAGGTGGTGGGACCCCTTCTGGCCAAGAGGGCGCTGCGGCTGGCGGGGGAGCTGGGACGGGACAGTGAGGGCGACTGAGCCTCGTTGACCCCGCCTCCCCGGCGGCGATATCGTGCAGTGGCTCGGGCCGGTACTTTGCTGACATCTCGAAGAAGGGTATCCCATGGCTCTGAAGAGGCAGGTCAAGTGCCCCCAGTGCGGGGCCCCCAAAGACACCCTGAAGGATACGGTTCTGGTGGTCTGCGACTTCTGCGGCTCCTTCATCTCCCTGGAGTCGGGAAGCTATTTCCGCGGCGACGGGTACGCAAAGCTGCACCAGAAGCAGATGAGCAGGCTGGTGGAGCCGTCGGCGGCGGACGCGCGGAAGACGCAGGTGCAGATGAGGATGGAGCAGTGCCGAAAGGAGGAGGACCGGGAGGGCTTCCGCCTGGCAGCCGAGGAGTACACGGCACTGCTGGCCGTCACCGACCCCGAGCTGGTGCCCGGCGGAGGCGGAGATCCCGCAGAGCTCCGGAAATGGGTGCGCTCCACGGCGAAGGCCCAGGAGCTGATGCAGTTCGACCCGGATGTCTCGGAGGTCTACGACGAGTACAGGGACCTCCTGCAGGGCCTTCACAGCAGTGACGACCCTGTGGCCTGCGCCCAAGAGCTGCTGGACTGCGCGAAGCGCTGCTACCGGGCCCTGATCCACCACCCCGACTACCCCGACGAGGTCTGGGGCGGCACCGAGAAGATGGCCCGCAGCATGGTCCGGTCCGCGGTGGCCCCCATGGAGGGTCTGCTGGGCAGAGGCGCGGCCAGGAAAATATACGTCGAGGTCCTGGGAGACGAGGAGCAGGGCGACGAGATAGTATGCGACAACTGCGGGGCGGTGCTCTCCGCCGAAGACATCCGGGCCGGAACGTGCCCCTACTGCGACTCCGCGGTTGTGGTGGACGACGACCCCTGGCTGGACAACCTGCTGGCCACCTGGCAGGCGGTGTCCTCCATGATGAGCGATGACTCCGCCCTGGCCTCCGCCGCCATCAGCCATCCCATGGGCTCGTACTGGTCCAACCGCAAGCTCCCCGAGGCCGAAGACGCACTGCGCTTCCTGCGCAGGGCAGTGGGCTGGCTGCCCCGGGACGTGATGAGGCGGCAGGCGGCGCAGCTGGCCACCGCCTACGCCGAGGAGCCGGAGCTGGCCGACAGGATCGCGAAGCTGGGCCGGATGCTCGAGGACTGGGAGCCCGCGGAGAGGCCCGAGCCCGAGGAGGGACCCGATGATGCCGGCGGGCCGCCACAGGCCCCGGAGGGCGATCTGTCGGAGGACCCCTGGGTAATACAGACCGCGGCCATGTGGGAGAACATCCGGGGGTCGCTGGACGACAGCAGCCTGGAGATGGCCCTGCTGTCGCAGGCCATGACCCCGTTCCACATGGGCAAGGGAATCTCGGCGGAGCAGGCGGTGGCCTTCTTCGACCGTGCCGAACCGGACTACAGCCGGCGGGCCATGAAGAAGGCCCTGAGGCTCATGCGCCCCGGGGCCCAGACCGATGCCCTTAAGGAGTTCCTCAAGCAGGTGGGCAGGCTGATATAGGACGGGCGGCCCGGACCGGGCCGCCCGCCATGCAGACTCCGCCCTCGGTCAGGGCAGCTTTACCATCCTCACCGAGGCGGCCCTGTCGCCGCACTCCACCCTGGCGTAGTAAACGCCGGCGGGAATGCTCCCCCCCGCGGCCGCCGCGTTCCAGTTGAAGACTCCGGGGTCCACCCGGTGGCTGGAAACCAACCGGCCGGTGACGTCGTAGATGCCCAGGTCGGCCCGTCCCGGCGCCTGCACCTCTATGCCGATGGAGCCGTGGAAGGGATTCCTTCCCACCAGACCCAGCGACAGCCGGCCGGCGGGAGCCGTGCCGGCCTCCGCAACCCCGGTGGGGTCCGGCGTGCCGGCCCAAAGGTCCCACTGCAGGTCGGCCCCCCTCTTTCCGTACAGGGCCCACAGGGTTCCGCTGCCGTCCGCCACAAGGCTGGCGTCGTCCACCGCGTCACCGGTGAGAGCGGAGTAGGGTCCGGTCCAGTTGCTGCCGCCGTACTCGGCGGCCCTGATGGCCGAGGAGCCCTGGCTCCAGCAAACCGTGGCCTCCGACGGTGAGACCGCCTCCACGTCCGGCCGGCATCCCACGTCCGCACCGGAGACTACCACCGGGGACTCCCAGCCCCCGGAGGTCTCCCGGGCGCACAGTATCTCGCCCTCGCCGTTCTGCCAGGTTGCCCAGAAGTAGGCCCCGTCGGAGTCGATCCTGGGGTAGCGCTGCTCACCTGAGGCCGGGGAGATGATCTCCTCGCTTCCGAACGGCCCCGAGTCCGGGGCATCGCGGAAGGCCACCACCCAGTCACCGTCGCGCATGGCCTGGTAGACCAGGCCGTACCGTCCGCCGCCGTAGGCCACGTCCGGGTGCCTCTCGGCGCCGTCCTGGCCGGAGATGGTTTCGATGGTGGTCCATTCCGACCCCGTCCACATGGTGCCCTCGATGTTGGTGTCGGTGTTCTCCCACTTCTGCCACACCAGCCAGGCGTGTCCGCCTCCGCCGTCCATGGAGGGCTCCACCTCGAAGGGGTCTCCGCTGGTGAGCTGGTCGGCGGCCTCCCAGGAGGAGCCGTTCCAGCTGGAGAGGAAGATGTCGTAGGTCTCGTGGTTGTTGCGCATGCTCTGCCAGGCTATCCAGACCTGGCCCTGGCCGTCGCCGCCCACGGTGGGGTGCCAGTCCCAGTACTCGTGGTAGCAGACCACCACCGGCTCGGCCCAGGAGTCGCTGTCGCTGCGGGTGGCCAGGATGTTGGCCCGACGGTCCTCGGAGGTCCCGCAGGTGGCGAAGACCTGACCGGAGGAGGGGTCGTAGTACGTGTCGGCCCGGCCCTGGGAATGCAGCCCGTCGGTTATGGGGTCCGACAGCCAGAGGTCGGTACCCGCCGGGGAGCCCCCCTCCCCGATTCCGGCCGCCCCGATGGACTGGCCGTGGGGCTTGAGGGTGGGATCACCGAACAGCACCGCCCCGTCCTCCTTGTAGAGGTTGTTGGCCAGCCATGCCCTGTAGGCGTCGCCCAGGTTGGACCCGCCGGCCAGGGAGGTGTAGTACTCCTGGAAATCGTTGGTGTAGTCCACCTTGGTCTGGGCCAGCGCGGCCAGGCCGTAGGTCTCGCACCAGATGTAGCCGTTGGCCAGGTTGTCCACCTCGGTCCAGCGGCCGTTGCTGCAGCAGTTCAGCACGTAGAAGAGGGCGTGGGGGTCCAGGGGGTTGACCTCGAAGTAGTCGAAGGTGCCTCCCCCCTCCGGAGGAGCGCCGTCATGGAAGCTGCTGCCCCAGGGGCTGGAGTGGGAGATCAGGTGCACCCACTCGTAGCCGTTCATCAGCTCGGCTTTGAAATCGTCGGCATTGGTGCTGGAAGGGTCGTTCTTCGTTGTCACGTCGTCGTAGAGGTCGTCCAGGTAGCCGGTGAGGCCGGTGAAGGCCTCCTCGTAGGCCAGGGCCCTGTCCGGCAGGGAGAGGGTGCCCATCCGGTAGGCGTGGTTCTTGGCGAAGTAGTTGTTCAGAAGGGCCACCGAGGAGCCCGCGGTGATGTAGGTTGGGGTGAGCCTGCCCACCCAGATCTCGGGGTCCTCGCCGCTGTTGGACTCGTAGAGGCCGTCTCCGTCGGAGTCGGTCCAGGTGCCGTCCATGTCCATGAGGAAAAGGTCAACCGGGTACTCTCCGTAGCCGTTGTCCTGCCAGCCCGCCGGTATGTCGCCAATGAGTATGGCGCCGTCCAGCCCCCCGGCGTTGTACTCGTCCTGCAGGTCGGACCTGATGTCCTCGGCGGTTCCGCCGGAGACCTGCCAGACCTCCACGCTGTAGCCCTCGCCCTCCAGGTCGGTCTGAAAGGTGGACAGCGACCCGCTTATGCCGCCGTAGACGGCGTCGTCCACCACCAGGATCACCTTGCCGGGGGCGTCGTGGCCGTGGTCCTCCAGGGCGGGGGCGTCGCAGACCACCACCCGGTGGTAGGGCCCCTCCATGGCCCGGGCGCTGAACCACTCCGAGGCCGGCGAGGGCTGCCTCCCGTGGCTGTCCATGTACTGTATCTCCACTCCCTCGGGGGTGGCGAGGGCCATGGGCGCCAGCCCCAGAAGAGCTGCGAAAAAGAATGCTCTCATCTCCCGAATCCTCTCCCTGTATACTGCCGGAAGTCGCGTGTACGAGGCGGGCGGGTCGTCGCTGCGAAACGGCTTCTGGCTTCAGCCGAAAGTAACTCCGTCTTCAATATTGAATCTTAACAAAACGGCGGGCGGGAGCAAGCCCGCCCGCCCTGACTGCCCACAGGGGGCTCAGATGCCGCAGCCCACCATTCCGTGCTTGCGGTAGTAGTCCTGGTGGTACTCCTCGGCGGGGTAGAACTCCGTTGTGGGCACGATCAGTGCTTTCATGAAACCGGCACAGAGGAATGTCCGGATCATAGAACCTGGTGACTGCTGGGAAGCGGCGGACACTCACGGTGGGCGGGCTGTGCAGGCTGAGAGGAGCTACTGATTCATAATTACGAGCTTCTCGGTCAGCGTATGATCAGACAAGCCAGCTCTCAACAGATAAACACCTGCGGGAAGGTCGGAGCTGTTGAACGAGTACTCCGCGTGCCCCTGACTCGCACCGTGTCCCGAGAACGACCGGATCAGGTGTCCATCCAGATCGTAGACCAACAGCCCCGGAACTGAAGGCCCGGAGACATTCTCTATCCGTACTGTGACTACTCCGCGACATGGATTGGAGCTCACCGAGAGACGCGCCTGATCCAAACCAACGTCGGAAGCATGGTCTTCACAGCCCGTCGATATTGTGGTGTTGCGGTAACAGGTGATGAATTTGTGGCTACTGTTGGCCTCGCAGAAGACCAAGTCCTGGTCGCCATCGAGATCGAAGTCTCCTGAGATTACCGGGTAGGTTTCGTCATACGTTGTCTCAAGCAGAAGGCTATCGCTGCTGCAGGCGAATGTCCCGTCACCATTCCCGGGGATTGCACATCCCGGGACACATGGCGAACCAAGGGCCATGTCCAGATTGCCGTCTTGGTCGAAGTCGCTGCTCTCCAACCAATAGCGCGTATTGCCAATGGTATCGGCAACCACATACTCCCCGCAGTCCCAGACGAATACCTCGTCGTAGGTGGACAGGGCATCCGAGCCAGTCGCCGCAAAATCTGGCATGCCATCCTGATTGAAATCGCCCGCTTCGATGAAACAGTAGCATAGAGCACTATGCACGGCAACATCGACAGGAGTCTGGAAAGTACCGTCCCCATTGCCGTACAGGAACCAGACTGCGCCCGAGCCAAGCAAGCCGATATCTACATGGCCATCCATATCCATGTCGCCGAGTATCTGGACCGTGTGCAGTATGTCCCCATATGGGAGCTCATAACTGGTCGAATCACCAAAGGTGAAGTCGCCATTTCCCAGCATGACGAGAACCTTGCTTTGGCCGTAATCATAACTGGAAACGATTATGTCTGCGGTTCCGTCATCATTCAGGTCGCCGGAGGTGACCCACACGTTCTCGATACTCAGTTGCCCCACTTCCGTGAAGGTCCCATCACCTTTTCCCTCAAGAATATGGATGGTATCCCTAAATGTTGGATAAGGCGATCCAATGCTACCATAGCCCTCTCCTATGATGAGATCATCTAGACCATCGTTGTTGAAGTCATTCACGGATATCGAGCCGAGAGAGTATTCCAGGTACTCCGGTCCGATGGGCTCAAAGGTGCAGTCACCATTTCCCAGGAACACATGAAGATATCCGTCAACACCCTGGCTCAATGATGCAATTAAGTCTATCTGTTCATCATCGTCTAGGTTGCCGCTATCCAGACAGATTGACGCCAGTCCGCTTGAGCCCCCGACGATATGCTCATACGATTGCTCAAAGATGAAATCGCCATCTGCAATTGAGGAAGAAGCCATCAGGAATACGATCATCACAGTACGAATCATCTACATCATCTCCTTCAACGGCCCAGGATAATGACCTTTCTGGTAAAACGGCCTGTCCCTAGCCCCTCAACACTCATTATGCCCGAAATGCGGAACCAATGACAATTAGGGACTTGGCCATGACTCTACCCCCTCGGGGTTAGGGGTCCGGGCGGTCGGTAGGTGGTTGGAGGCTTGAGGCGGGCCACTGCTCTTTCTTTATATCCCCAGTAATTCTGCCTGTCAATATAATTCGTCTGGCAATCAGGCTCTGCATTCGGCTGCGGCCGGAATGACCGCTGCCAATGGAAAACGGGCGGGAACAAGCCCGCCCGCCTCCACTGCC
>JAWLEP010000005.1:58512-87003 GCA_041686025.1 Candidatus Fermentibacteraceae bacterium | reverse complement strand
GCGTAGATCTCGTAGTCGCCGTCGCGGTCGGAGGAGAACACGAACCAGCCCTCGTAGGGGGACCAGCAGGGGTGTATGTCGTCGCTGCTGCCCTGGACTACGGGCGTTGGATCGGAGCCCTCCACATCCGTCACCCAGATGTCTGACTGGGTGCCGCCCGACCTCTGGTAGAGTATCAGTTGTCCGTCTGCGGAGAAGGAGGGGCGCAGGAGGTCGTATCCATTCTCCCCGATGAGGGACTGGACATTCAGAAGCTGGGAGTCCTGGTAGTCGGCGATGTAGAGCCTCCAGGAGGTGACGGATGTGCCCGTCTCCCTGGCCGCATAGACAACCTTGTCGGCATCGGGAGACCAGGAGGGATGGATGAGCTGCCCCGTCGTATCGTCCAGAAGGGTCGTAATGTACCCCAGGTCGCCGGTCCGGGTTCTTATCCTGCCGGTGGAATCATCCCTCAGCTCCGCATAGATGATCAGACCCGGATTGACAGCGGTGGTCCAGCACCCGTTGGGGCCGACACATTCATCGCCTGAGGCCCCCGAGATCCTCACCGGGTCGGAGACCCGGTCGTAGCCGTAGAGGTTTGGGTTGCCCTCGAGGTCGGAAGTGTACAGCAGCACGTTTCCCAGGGGCGACCAGGCCAGGGCGGTGTCCGAGCCGCTGGCGGAGCCTATGAAGAACCTGGCTCCGTCCTCCCAGACGTATTCCTCCTCGTCCTCGTTGCCGCAAGCTCCCAGGACCAGGAGCGAGGCAACCACAGCCGTCAACGGTGCCCAGCGTATCATGGTCCTCCCGTCATCACTCCGGGCCCCGGGAGATCTCCGCCCCCAGCGCCCCCAGTCTCTCCACCAGTCTCTCGTAGCCCCGCTCGATCTGGTGGACGTTCCCTATGATGCTCTCCCCCTCGGCGCAGAGAGCGGCTGTGAGAAGGGCCATCCCCGCCCTTATATCCGGGCTGGATACCCTGGTTCCACGCAGTCGGGCCGGACCGGAGACAACTACCCTGTGGGGGTCGCACTGTATGATCCGGGCCCCCATGGAGACCAGCTTGTCCACGAAGAAGAGCCTGCTCTCGAACATCTTCTCGAATATCAGCACCGTCCCCCTGGCCTGGGTGGCCAGCACCACGGCGGTGCTGGTGAGGTCCGGCGAGAATCCGGGCCAGGGGGCGTCGTAGATGGTGGGTATGGCGTTGCCCATGTCCGCCACAACGTGCAGGTCCTGGCCTCCTGGAACGAAGATGTCGCCGTTCTGCCAGGCCACCTCCAGGCCCAGCCTGGCCAGTACCCTCACCGTAGGCTCGACATCGAGCCTGGGGACTTCCGGGATGCGAATGCCGTCGCCGCAGCATGCGGCCAGGCCCAGGAAGCTGCCTATCTCGATGTGGTCTGGACAGACTGAATGGTCCGTACCGTCCAGCAGGCCGTCCTGCCCCTCGACGATCATTCTGTTCGTGCCTGCGCCGCTGATCCTCGCCCCCATGGAGGTGAGCATCCGGGCCAGGTCCTGGACATTGGGCTCGCAGGCGGCGTTGTTGATGGTTGTGGTGCCGGCGGCGGCGGACGCGGCCATGAGGGCGTTCTCGGTGGCGGTGACCGAGGGTTCGTCCAGGAGCATGGACACCCCCTGAAGGCCCTCGGCCTCCAGTGCGATTGCGGTCCCGTCGAAATCCACTCCGGCGCCCATGCGCTTCAGGGCCATGAAATGCGTATCCAGCCTGCGCCTGCCTATCACGTCACCTCCCGGAGGAGGGAGCCTGAGGCTGCCGCATCTGGCCAGAAGCGGCCCGGCCAGCAGTATGGAGGCCCTTATCCGGCGGCAGAGCTCCATGTCCAGGCCGGAGGTGTCGATGTTCCGGGCGGTGATGCGTACCGACTGCCCGTCTTGCCGCTCCACCGAAGCGCCCAGGCTGCGGAGTATCTCCAGCATGGCCTGGACGTCCCTGATCATCGGCAGGTTGCGTATGGTCACCGGCCGGTCGCTGAGAAGGCTGGCGGCCAGCTCGGGAAGGGCTGCGTTCTTGCTGCCGGCCGGGTGGAGTGTGCCCTTCAGGCGCCGTCCGCCCTGCACCAGGTAGCTGTCCGGCGGGACCCTGCTCACCTGTCGCTTTTCCCGGCGCCGCTCTTGCGCAGCAGGGTGTGGTAGAGGTCGGGGTACTCCCTGGGCAGCCAGTCCTGGGAGAGCAGCCAGCGGACGTAGTCTGCGTCCCGCACCACGATGTCCTCCACCAGGTTGCCCCGGTACTTGCCGAAGTAGAAGACCTGCACCTCCAGGGGGGAGCGGGCCAGCTCGGCCACCTCTCGCCATGAGGTCATGCCCTCCAGCTCTTCGGATGCGATCCTCTCCACCAGGGCCCGGGTCAGCTCGGTGTCGAAGCTGGCCCTGTGGGCGTCTCCGGACAGCCCCCTGTCCAGCTCGAAGCGGTATCTGAGGGCCTGCAGAGCGTGGGAAGGAATGGCCGGCCACACATGGCGCGAAAGCCGCAGAGAGTCGAGCCAGGTGGGCTCGCGGAAGGACTCGAAGATGCTCGGATAGGTCCTGCGCAGAAGAGTGAGATCGAAGGGCAGGTTGTGGGCACAGATGAGCTCGGCCCCCTCCACGAACTCCGACACCCTCCCTGCCAGCTCGGACGCAGCGGGAGCATCTTCCACCATCCGGTCGGTTATGTGATGGACGGCGGAGGCCTCCGGGGGTATGGGAAGCGGCGGCTTGACAAGTGTGGAAAGCCTGTCGGTCTCGGATACCCGGGAGAGGCCGTTGTAGGAGGTCCTGATCATGGCCAGCTCGCAGATGTGGTCCTTCTCCGGATCCGAGCCGGTGGTCTCGGTGTCCAGGAAGACTATGGAGAGCTCCGCCTCATCGGCGGCGGCGAAAAGATCGAATCCATCATCCATAAGGCTAATGTAAGCACATGCGAGGTATTTGACAAAGGCGGATCGCGCTTTTGTGTATATATTGTAATGAACTCTAGCCCGATCTGTACTCACGGAAGGAGGAGCAGAATGAGGTATTTGTTACTGGCAACGGCGACGGCCCTGCTGGCGCTCTCGGCCTGCGGAGGCCAGGGGCCGGCGGAGACCGGCCCCGCGGACCCCGCCGAGGCCGTCCCCGACGGAGCTATGATGTACCTGGCCCTGGAGGATCCCGCCGCTATTCTCGGGCAGGTTGACGCCTATATGGCCGAAGGGGCACCTGCCCTGGGGGAGGGCGTTGCATCCGAGTGGGTCCTGGAGGCCCTGGACTGCGCCAGCTTCGACGAGGTCTCCACCCGCTACGGGCTGGATCCCCACGGGAGGCTGATCGTCTTCCAGAAGGGCATGGGCAACAGCTTCGGCCTGGTTGTGGGAGTGACCGACGAGACAGCCGTCTGGACCAACATGGAGGAGCTGGGCCTGCAGCTGCAGGACGGCGAGCCCCTTGACGACCAGGCCGTGAAGACCGTTGGGCTGGGGGGCGGATTCCAGATGCAGATGGCCGTGAAGCGGGGAGTGCTCCTGGGAGCCGTCAGCCGCCCCGGCCTTTCGGAGATGGTGGGCCTGCTGGATTCCACCAGGGCCTCCAGCCCCATTCCGGACCTGGAGCCGGCCTCCGTCTACATGGGCATGGACCTGGCCGCTGTAGCCCCCATCCTGTCCGCGCAGATGCCCATGATCCGTCAGCAGGTGATGGCGGGCATGGAGCAGAGCGAGGAAGGGCCGCCCCAGGCCGTCAGGGACATGCTCGGCCTCTACTTCGATGCCTTCGGGCTCATACTGGAGCAGACCAGCTCCGTTGAGTGGTACATGACCCTGGGCCCGGAGAAGACCACATCCCGCATGGTGGCCGAGTTCGTGCCGGGTTCGGACCTGGAGCGGCTGATGGCGCCGGTGGAGGTCGAGGACCTCTCGGACATGATTCCCGCGGGGGAGGTCATGGTGGCCCGCGCCGACATGAACCCCGAGCTGGGCAGGGAGGTAACCCGCGCGTTCGCCGAGGGGCTCGGCCTGGAGGCCGACAGCGCAGTCATGGCAGTCGCAGAGGCCTTCTCCACCAGCAGCGCCTTCAGCATGATGGCGCCCTCGGAGGGAAACCCGTTCCACATGGTAGCGGTCTACCACGTGGGCACCGAGGAGACGCTTGAGGAAATCGGAGAGGGAGTCGCCTCCATGGTGAGCTTCGCCTCGTCGATGCTGGAGGGAATGCCGGTGGAGCTCACCGAGCCCGAGATCGTCGAGATCGACGGCCGGGAGTACCTGACCTACGGCGAGAACGTGGCCATGCCCGCCCCCGAGGAGGGCGGAATGGAGTTCTCCATGACCTTCTGGCTCACGCTGCAGGACGGGTACCTCTACATGGAGAGCGCCCCCGAGCCCGTGGTACTGCCGCAGCTGCTGGACGGGGCCTGGGACGGCGTGACCATAGCCGGCTCGGGAAGGCTTGACTACACCGCGGACTACGAGATGGCCTTCGCCATGAACGTGGGCGCCTACATGGGCGCCATCATGGCCCTTTCCCCGGAGTCCTCGGACATCCCTCCGGAGGTCGCGGAGGCCATGTCCGGAACCCCGCTGTGGGTGAATGCCGGGGCCGACATGCAGGAGGGACGGACTGTCTGCGAGTCATCCGTCGATGGCAGCGAGGTAGTGTCCTTCGTGATGAACATCGTGATGATGGCGGGTCAGGAAGGCCCGCAGCCGCAGTAAGCCACTACCCGCGGGAGGCGCCTCAGAGAGGGGCGTCTCCCGCATCCCACCTGTTGTACTCGGTCTGGGCGGTGTTGTAGCCGCTCTCCAGAATGCTCTCCACGCAGTCCGCCGCCCTGTGAGCCATGATGGCGGCCTCCTCCTCCAGCTCCCGGGGCAGCCTCTCCAGGACGAACTCGGCCAGGTCCGCAACCGGGGGGGGCGGGCCGACCCCCATGCGCAGCCGGGGGAAGTCGCTGGTGCCCAGCTGGCGTATGACGCTGCGCAGACCGTTGTGGCCGCCGTGGGAGCCGCTGGTCTTCAGACGCAGCCTTCCCAGCTCCAGGTTCACGTCGTCGGAGACCACCAGTATCTCGGCCGGTTCGATCCCCTGGCTGTCCATGAGGGCGGATACGCTCCTGCCGCTGCGGTTCATGAAGTTAAGGGGCTTCATCAGGAGGGTTTCCCGGCTCAGATGGGCCACGGAGAACAGACCGGCGTCGTCCCATGAGAGGCCGTGCCTCCGGGCGAGGACGTCCCCCGCCCAGAAGCCGGCGTTGTGTCTGGTGAGGCTGTAGCGGAGCCCGGGGTTGCCAAGGCAGGCCACCAGCCGGGGAGTACCCACGGGCTACTCTTCCGCCTTCTCTTCCTCCTCGGCGGGCTCTTCGCCCTCTTCTCCCTCGACGGGCTCTTCGCCCTCGGGCAGCTCCTCGCCCTCGAGGAGCTCCTCCTCTTCCTCCTCCTCTTCCTCGACGACCTCGGTAGGAGCCACCACGGTGGCCACCACGCTGGTGAGGGGCGTCTGGGGAGTGACCCCTTCATCCAGCTCGAGGTCCTCCACATGGAGGGAGTCGGCAAGCAGCAGGCCGGTGACGTCCACCTCCACCTTGGCGGGAATGGCGGAGGCCCTTACGGAGACCTCGATCTCGTTGAGTACCTGCTCGAGGACCCCGCCCATGTTCACGCCCTCGGGCTTGCCCATGAGGTGCACGGGCACCGGGACCGTGACGATCTGGTCGGGGGAGACCCTGAGAAAGTCGATGTGCACGGGCCGGTCGGTGAGCACGTCCCACTGGATGTCCTTGACGATGGCGGTGGACACCTCGCCGTCCAGGTCCAGCTGGATCATGCTGATGGCCCGGGTGTATCCGATCTCGTCCATGAACTCCTTGCGGTCCACGGTCAGGTTCATCTCGTCGCCGCCCCTGCCGTACATCACCGCAGGGACGGAGCCCTGACGGCGCAGCCGCCTGGAGACTCTGGAGCCGAACCGCGTCCTTCGGCTCACGTTCAGTTTCTGTGGCATTACTATATCCTTTCCGGAGTGGCTGGGGCGGGAGGACTCGAACCTCCAAATGCAGGAACCAAAATCCTGTGTCTTACCAATTTGACTACGCCCCAGCAGAATCAGCCGATTCACACACGGTACAACCCAGATCTTCCGGGCGGCCCTCCGCGTAGGCCCTCACCTCGCAGGCGAAGCCCCGCGCCTCCTCCGAGCTCTCGAAGAGCGCGTAGAAGGTGGGACCGGAACCCGATAGACCCCAGCTCTGACAGCCAGCTTCCAGGAAGTCCGCAAGGGCCCTCAGCTGCCCGTACTCCCGCACGAGCAGCGGCAGGAAGTCGTTGTCCAGCTGGATGGGGAAAGGCTTACCCTCATGCCGTTCCTCTGCCGGGGCACAATAATTGTTGTCTTTGCAAGGATTTGTCAAGGTTTCCCTCACGCGGTCCAGCTCCCGGTAGGCCCAGGAGGTGGAAACGCTGATCCGGGGATGGATGAGCACCGCATGAAACCGCAGGGGGGAGACGGGTTCGATCTCCTCGCCCCTGCCGGTTACCAGGGCCGCGCCCCCCTCCAGGAAGAAGGGGACATCGCTGCCCAGCCCGGCGGCCAGCGAGCGGAGCCCGGGGTCCCGGCCGGTTATCCTCCGCAGAGCCCGCAGAACCGCCGCGGCGTCGCTGCTGCCGCCCCCCAGGCCGGCGGCAGCCGGTATCCGCTTCTCCAGCCGTATGTCCACCCGCAGCTTTCCCTCCAGGGTCTTCAGGAATCTGTGAGCCGCCTGCCAGGCTATGTTGTCCGCTCCGGAAGGTACCGAGGTGTCACCGGTGAGTGAAAGGCTGATGCCCTCTCCTTCCGGCAGCGCCGAGACCTCCAGGCGGTCGTGCAGGGATACGGTGTGGAAAAGGCTGCGGATGGCATGGAATCCGTCGGGCCTTCTGCCCAGGACGCGCAGGCCGAGGTTGAGCTTGGCCGGGGCCTTAAGAACCACCGATGAGGTACCGGACACCGGTCAGCCGGCTGGAAAGACCGCCAGGACGGCGATCACGGCGGCAATCCAGAGCAGGACGTTTATCAGCAGCGGCTTGTCCCGGAGCAGGGCCCTGTCCGGCGAGCCCCCCATTCCGTGGGTGTGCACCAGGTACTGGTAGCGGAATATGCCGTACGCCACGAAGGGAATGGTCACCCAGAGCATGCCCGAGACCTCGCTGGCGGTGCGGTCGCTCACCGTGTAGATGGAGTAGCCCATGAGGCTGGAGGCGGTGGCGATGCTTATCATCTGGTCCAGCAGCTGGGGGCTGTACTGGGCCAGGTTCTTCCTGTGGCCCTCGGCCCCGTCCCCCAGCGTGAGAACCTCCGCCCTTCTCTTGGAGAACGCCAGGAATACCGCCAGGAAGAAGGTGCAGATAACCAGCCACGGTGATATGCTCAGGTCGTAGCCGGCTTCCAGTCCGGCTTCGACACCCGCCAGAGCCCGCAGGACGAAGCCCATGGCTATGATCAGGGCGTCCAGTATGACCACGTGCTTCAGGCCCGCCGAGTAGCCGGCCTGCAGCAGCAGGTAGGCGGTGATCACCACTGCGTATGCCGGAGCCACCACCCAGGCCACAGCGGCGGTGCCCAGACCCAGCAGCAGGGCCCAGGAGACGGCGGCCGCCGGGCTCAGCCTTCCCGAGGCGACTGGTCTGTTGCGCTTCTCCGGGTGCCGCCGGTCGGCCTCCCGGTCCGCCACGTCGTTCAGAAGGTATATGGAGCTGGAGACCAGGCAGAACCCCAGGGTGGCCAGGGCCATCACGGCCAGGGCCCGGATCTCCCAGACCCTCCCGAACAGTATTCCGGCGAAGACGAAGAGGTTCTTGGTCCACGACCGCGGCCGCATCGTCTCCAGCAGAGCCATTGTCTTCTCCATAGCCGCAAAGATAATGCCCCCGCCCCCCCTGGTGCCAGGCACTTGAATTGAACGGTGACCAGGTAGGGATATCCCTCGAAAGGGTGGTACCTGGGGGGAACTGGCTGGCGCACCCGGCGGGCCGCGTGTATATTTACGGCTCCCCTGATCATTGGGCTGATACGGGAGGAACCTTGCTCAGAACGGCACTTGTCCTGCTGCTGGCTTCGGCCGCGGTGTGGGCCGGCCCTTACAGCATCGAGCTGCAGGGCAGCGGCCAGCACGGCCGCATCGGCTCCACGCTGGACGAACCCATATCGGTTGTGGTGAGGGACTCCCTCACCGGCGAGCCGTTAGAGGGCGTCGGCGTGGTGATGCGGGTGCGCCCGGGCAACGGCGTGCTCCTTCCCCTGGAAGGCTCGGAGAGCGTCTCCCTGGAGCAGGAACCCTCCGGAGAGATCCACCGATTGCTGGTCTATACCGACGAGGAGGGGGTGGCCAGGTCGGGGCTCATGCTCTCGGAGAGCATGGGCGATACCGACGTGGAGCTGGAGATAAGACTGCCCGGCGAGGAAGAGCGCTACATGGAGGCCGCCTGCCTGGCCGTGGATCTCAGGTCCATAATCTTTCAGCTGCTGGGCGGGCTGGCGGTATTCCTGCTGGGAATGAAGATGATGTCGGACTCCCTGCAGCGGGTTGCCGGGGACAAGATGCGTGTGGTGCTGAGGAAGCTCACCGACAACCGGGTCATGGGGATAGCGGCCGGCGCCCTGGTTACCGCAGCCATACAGAGCTCCAGCGCCACCAGCGTCATTACGCTGAGCTTCGTCAACAGCGGTCTCATGGCCCTGCGGCAGGCGGTGGGCGTCATCATTGGCGCCAACATCGGAACCACCATCACCGGCCAGCTGATCGCCTTCAAGATCACCAGCTACGCCTACCCCATGGTGGCCATCGGCTTCGCCTTCATGGCCTTCAGCAAGAACCGGCGGCGGCAGTTCTGGGGCCGGGTGCTTCTGGGCCTGGGACTCGTTTTCCTGGGAATGACCATAATGAAGCAGGTCATGACCCCGCTGCGGACCAGCGTGGCGGTGCGGACCTTCTTCACCACCTTCAGCGACAACCCGCTGCTTGCGGTACTGGCCGGAACCCTGGTCACCATGGCCGTGCAGAGCTCCAGCGCCACCGTGGGACTGACCATGACCCTGGCCGGCTCCGGTCTGATCTCGCTGCAGGGAGCGGTTTTCCTCGTCCTGGGTGACAACATCGGCACCACGGTGACCGCCCAGCTGGCCGCCATCGGAAGCGGCCGGTCGGCCAAGCAGACTGCAATGGCCCATACGCTGTTCAACGTGATAGGCGCCCTATACTTCGGGCTGGCGGTGGCGAACTTCGGAGGCCTTCTCGAGTTCTTCAGAGGAACCTCCTCAGATCCCATGAGGCAGGTGGCCAACGCCCACTCCATATTCAACATCTTCAACGCCATCATCTTCATACCCTTTGTCCCGGCCCTTACCAGGATCTCCCGCTGGGTCATACCGGCGGGCCGGCAAAAGCCCAGGGAGACCGCGTTCTCCCTGGAGCTCGACGAGAACATCCTGGACTCCCCCGCCATAGCCATGGACGAGATCAGCCGCCACACCCTGGAGATGGCCCGGACGGCAGGCGAGGCAGTCAGGGAGGCGCTGGCCATCTTCCTGGACAGGAAGGGGGACCCGGCCCGGGTGATGGAGCTGGAGGACCGAGTCGACCTGATGCAGAGGGACCTTACCGTATACGCGTCCAAGCTGTTTCAGAGAGACCTGGGTACGGAAGCGTCGCTGAAGCTGCCGGTGATGCTGCACTCCATCAACGACCTGGAGAGGGTTTCGGACTACGCGGTGAACATAGTGGAGGCGGCCGGCAGAAAGGGTGAAGCCGAGATAAGCGACATCGGGGAGTTGTTCTCCATCGCCACCCGGACCGGCCGGCACCTGAGGCGCATGCTGGACCTCACCGAGGAACTGCTGGAGAAGGGCCAGCGCCGTACCGCGGAGGCGATAATGTCCGTGGAGGCCAGCCTGGACAGGCTGGAGGAGGAGGCCCGCAGCTTCTACAGCCAGGCCATCTGCTCCACCGGCCACGGCGATCTCACCGGGCTGGCGGTGCTGGACTACGTGGACAACTGCGAACGGGTGGGCGACCATCTCACCAACGTGGCCCAGAGCCATCTGGGCGGCAACGTCTGGCACGGCGACGAGGAAGACGTCTGACCCTTCCCGCCTGTGATCCCGCGACACCGGCCGGCAATAACCTACCCGAGCACCGTTCAATTCAAGTGCCTGGCACTTGAATGGGGCGTTGGGAAGGGGAGTCGGTTTGCCTATCTTCCCCCTGAGCGAGCGGATGGCCGGCAGCACGGGAGGCGCAGATGCCGAGCAGGACAAGGATGCACGTCAGCGTTGACAGGATCGAGGGAGACATCGCCGTCCTTCTCAGCCGGGAGGCCCACCGCTGGCTGCTGCCGGCGGAGCTGCTGCCGGAGGGGACGGAGGAGGGCGACGTGCTGGCCGTGACCCTGGAGCCTGACCCCGAGGAGACGGAGACCCGCAGGCGGAGGATAGGAGAGCTGCAGCGCAGGCTGCGGGAGCGGACGGAGGGTTCCGGCGGTGGAGCGGGCTGAGGGAAAGCTGGTTCTGGTGGCCACCCCCATCGGAAACCTGGACGACCTCTCCCCCCGGGTGCGCAGGGCCCTGGAAGGGGCCGACGTGGTGCTGGCGGAGGATACCCGCAGGTCTGCGAAGATAGCTCCCCGGGGCTGCAGGATGACCAGCTACCACGACCACAACGCCAGGGAGATGGTGCCCCGAATAGGGGAGATGCTCCGGCGGGGGCTGACCCTGGCCCTGGTGACGGATGCGGGAATGCCGGGGATCTCCGACCCCAGCTTTCGGGCGGTCAGGGCGGCCCTGGACGTGGGGGCGGAGGTGACCGTGGTTCCGGGGCCGTCGGCGGTGACCACGGCCCTGGCCGGATCGGGGCTGCCGGTGGACCGCTTCTGCTTCGAGGGCTTCCTGCCCCGGAAGAAGGGCAAGCGGCTGGCCAGGCTTCGCGAGATGGCCGAGTACCCGGGGACCCTCATCTACTTCGTTGGACCCCATCATCTTCTGCGACAGCTTCGGGAGACCGCGGAGACGATGGGCGACAGGAGAGCCTGTGTGGCCAGGGAGCTTACGAAGATGCACGAGGAGTACGCCCGCGGAAGGCTGACAGAGCTGGCGGAGGAGTTCGCACGGCGGAAGCCCCGGGGTGAGATCACGCTGCTGGTGGAGGGCGGCGGGCGGGGCTGATTGACGGTAACAATGGTCGGCTCTATTGTTGGCGGTACTCTCACGGACGGTCTGGAGGCACCTTGACGCAGGACAGGATCAGGAGTGCCGGCAGGAAGCTGCTGGATCCAGCAGTGAAGTTCCTCTCCCGTATCGGAGTCAGCCCCACGGCGGTAACGATCACCGGGCTGGTGATAACCGGGGTGTCGGCCTTCGCCGTAGTGAAAGGCGAGTACCTGGCCGGGGCGGTATTTCTCCTCCTGGGAAGCGTGCTGGACGCGGTGGACGGCGGCATAGCCAGGCTGCGGAGGACCGAGAGCAGGTCCGGGGCGGTGCTGGACTCGGTGGCCGACCGGGTGGGCGAGATCCTGGTGCTGGGTGCGGTTCTTGTCAGTGAGATTGGCAGTCGATATGATCTTATGCTCTACCTTATTCCCCTGGCCATCGGAGGGTCGTTTCTCGTCAGCTACGTCCGGGCCAGGGCCGAGGGAGAGGGGATTTCCTGCTCGGTGGGTATTTTCACCCGAACCGAGCGGCTCGTTCTGACGATAGCCGGCCTTGTCCTGGCGAGCCTGGCCGGCATGGTCTGGATGGTATACGCGACGGCTGCAATAGCCGCGGGATCATTGTTTACGGCCGGGCAGAGGCTTGCAAAGGTCTACAGCGAGGACAGGGACTAGCAAGGCGCTGTCCAACTGCGGGACCCGGCCCTGCGTGCGGCGGGTTGCCCTGCTGAGGAGGGATTGATGAGCAAGAAGGTTCGTGTTGCGATCATAGGAGTAGGTAACTGCGCAAGCAGCCTGGTGCAGGGCGTCGAGTACTACAAGGACGCCAAGGACGGCGACGACATACCGGGTCTGATGCATGTCAATCTGGGCGGATACCACATAAGCGACGTGGAGTTCAGCGCCGCCTTCGATATCAACGCCACCAAGGTGGGCAAGGACCTCAGCAAGGCCATATTCGCCGAGCCCAACTGCACCATGAAGATCTGTGACGTCCCCAAGCTGGGGGTCAAGGTGGGCCGGGGAATGACCCACGACGGTCTCGGCAAGTACCTCAAGCCCGTCATCAAGAAGGCTCCGGGCCCCACCGACGACATCGTAAAGATACTGAAGGAGACCAAGACCGACGTGGTGGTCAGCTACCTCCCCGTGGGCAGCGAGATGGCCACCAAGTGGTACGTGGAGCAGATACTGGAGGCGGGATGCGCCTTCGTGAACGCCATTCCCGTGTTCATCGCCCGCGAGCCCTACTGGCAGAAGCGGTTCCGGGACCACGGCCTGCCCGTCATGGGAGACGATATCAAGAGCCAGGTGGGCGCCACCATACTCCACCGCGTGATGACCAGGCTCTACGAGGACAGGGGAGTGAGGCTGGACAGGACCTACCAGCTGAACGTGGGCGGAAACACCGACTTCCTCAACATGCTCGAGCGCGAGCGCCTGGAGTCCAAGAAGATATCCAAGACCAACGCCGTAACCTCCCAGATACCCGGAGGGATGGCGCCCAGGAACGTCCACATAGGCCCCAGCGACTACATCGAGTGGCTGGACGACCGCAAGTGGTGCTACATCCGCATGGAGGGCACCAGCTTCGGTGAGGCGCCGCTGAACATCGAGGCCAAGCTGGAGGTCTGGGACAGCCCCAACTCAGCCGGAGTGATCATCGACGCGGTGCGCTGCGCCAAGCTGGCCATGGACAACGGCCTCTCCGGCGCCATCGAAGCCCCCTCGTCCTACTTCTTCAAGTCACCCCCGGTCCAGTACTACGATGACGAGTGCAAGCGTCTCACAGAGGAGTACATCGCCAAGTACGCGATAGACAAGAAGAAGAGCGAGGGTGGGGAAAAGAAGACCAAGCAGGACAAGAAGTAGTGGAGATTCCGGCCTCTTCGTAACCTTCGAGGGCGTCGAGGGAGCCGGAAAGACAACCAGGTGCCGGGTTCTGCTGGAGGCTCTCCAGAGTCTCGGTATGCCAGCTGAGCATACTCGAGAGCCTGGAGGGCCTCCCGTAGCGGAGGGGGTGCGCAGCCTCCTGCTCGATCCCGGCCTGGAGATATCTCCCATGACGGAGGTCATGCTCTACCTGGCCTCCAGGGCCGCCAACGTGGACCTGGTGGTCCGTCCGGCCCTGGCCAGGGGCGAGGTGGTGGTCTGCGAGAGGTACTCGGACGCCACCATGGCCTACCAGGTGGGAGGCAGGGGCCTGCCGGAGGAGCCGGTGAGGCGGGCGAACGCCCTGGCCACCGGAGGCCTGGTCCCCGACCTGACCATCCTCCTGGACCTGAGCCCGGAGACCGGCCTGGCCAGGCTGGGGCGCCAGGGCCGGCAGCGGGACCGGATAGAGATGGAATCCCTGGAGTTCCATCGCCGCGTGCGACGCTACTACCTGGAGCTGGCATCCGGGGAGGACCGCTTCCTGCTGGTTGACGGCCGGCTGCCCGGGGACGAGCAGGACCGGATGATACTGCGCGTTGTGCGGGAATTGCTGGAGTAGATGTTCGAATGTACTCAGAGGAACATGACACACCGAAGGGCTGATGTGATATGAGGAAGGTGATACCCAGCTGGGCCTCCATGCTGCTGGCTTCCATGACACTGGTACTGGCGGGATTCCTGGCCATTCCCTCCGTGAGCGCCGAGACCGCCACCGAAAGGTCCTCCTCGCTGGAGCTCTTCCTGGACGTCTACTCCATGACCCGGGTCTCCTACGTGGACTCCCTGGAATCGGCCGAGCTGATCGAGGCGGCGCTGGAGGGCATGCTGCAGTCGCTGGACCCCAACAGCGTCCTGCTGACTCCGGACGAGTTCGAGAACCTCCAGATACAGCTGCAGGGCAGCTTCGAAGGCGTGGGCATCACCATCGGCCAGCGGGAGGGCTGGCTGACTGTGATATCCCCCCTGGAGGGCACTCCCGCCCACCGCGCCGGCATGCGCGGGGGCGACAGGATAGTCCAGATAGACGGGGAGTCCACCGAGGGGATCACCACCCAGGACGCTGTGTCGCAGATCCGCGGACCCAAGGACACAGTGGTGGAGCTCACCGTGATCAGGGCGGGGGTCAGGGACTCCCTGGAGTTCGACATAGAGCGGGGAGTGATCGACTACCCCTCTGTCTCCAGCGCATTCATGATGGACGACTCGGTGGGGTACATCCGGCTCTCCCGCTTCTCGCAGGAGTCCGCCCGCGACCTCTACGGGGAGATAGACACACTGCGCTCCCAGGGCGCCGGTTCCCTCATACTCGACCTCCGCGGAAACTCGGGAGGGCTGTTCCTGCCGGCGGTGGAGGTCTCGGACATCTTCCTCCCGGCCGGGGCCCCGGTGGTGTCCACCAGGGGCAAGGCCGTGGGCGAGAGGAGCTACTCCGCCCAGAGGGGAGTCCTCTACAGCGGTGACCTGGTGGTGCTGGTGGACGGCGGAAGCGCCAGCTCCTCCGAGATCGTGGCCGGGGCCCTGAAGGACAACGGAAGGGCCACCGTGGTGGGGACCAGGACCTTCGGCAAGGGTTCGGTCCAGAACCTCTCCGAGCTGGGAGACTACCCGGGGCTGGGCCAATACGCGGTCAAGCTCACCACCGCCCGCTACTACACGCCCAGCGGGCACGGCATCGACCGCACAATGCATGAGGACTTCATGGACCCCGACGCGGAGGAGACCTGGGGAATAGCCCCCGACGTCGAGGTGGAGATCCCGGAGGTCAGCGGCGGGCTGATGCTGGAGCTGGAGCGTGAGGCACTCTTCTTCAAGTTCGCCCGGAGGTACACCACCACCCACGATGTGCCCGACGGCTTCTGGCCCGACCAGCAGGTGATGGCCGAGTTCACCGACTTCCTGGAGGAGGAGGATTTCTATTACGACCCCCAGGAGCTGGCGCAGAGCACCTCGTACGTGGAAAGGGCCCTCTTCCGGGAGATCGCCCTGCGGATGTGGAGCATGGAGGCCTACTACCGTGCGGTATCTCCCCACGACGAGTACATACAGGCGGCCCTGGACGTACTGAGGGGGGAGTCATGAGCGACGCGGAAACCATCAGGTTCGGGACCTCCGGCTGGAGGGGCATCATCGCCAGGGACTTCACCTGGGACCGCGTGGACCGGGTGGTGGACGCCATAGCCGCCATGATCATCTCCGACGGCGGCAGCGGCGTGGCGGTGGGCGGCGACACCCGCTTCCTCTCTCCCGAGCTGGCCACCTCCGCCGCCGAGCGGATGGCGGGCTACGGCCTCCGGGTGGTGCTGGCCGACAGGCCCGTTCCCACCCCCGCCCTCTCCCACGCCGCCCGCTCCATGGACCTCGACGGCATCATCAACTTCACCGCCAGCCACAACCCTCCCATGTACAACGGGATAAAGTTCTCCCCCGGCCACGGAGGCCCGGCCCCCGGCGGGGTAACATCCCGGGTGGAGGAGCTCTACGCCCGGGGCACGGCTCCGGCCAGGGGCGCCGGCAGCGTGGAGGAGAGGGACCTGATCCCCGGTTTCCGGGATGCCCTGCTGAAGCACCTGGATACCGCTTCCTTCGCGGACTCCGGCCTGCGCGCGGTGTACGACCCCTTCACCGGCACCGGATACGGGGTCCTGGACCGAATGCTGCAGGAGCTGGGGGCGGCAGTGCGGGTGATCAACGGACCCCGGGACCCGCTCTTCGCCGGCCGACAGCACCCCGAGCCCAACGAGGCGGGGCTTGCCCAGCTCTCCGAGCAGGTGGTCCGCAGCGGCGCCTCCATAGGTCTGGCCAACGACGGCGACGCCGACCGCTTCGGTCTGGTGGCGGAGGACGGGGCATACGTGAGCCCCCACGACTATCTCCCCCTGCTCCTGGAGTACCTGGTGGAGGAGAGGGGAATGGAGGGCACCGTTGTCCGCTCGGTGTCCACCGGAAGCCTCCTGGACCGGGTAGCCTCCGAGCACGGACTGGACGTGGAGGTAACCCCGGTGGGATTCAAGCACCTGGGGGCCAGGATGCTGCAGGGCGGCGTGCTGCTGGCCGGGGAGGAGAGCGGAGGGCTGTCCATCGGGGGCCACGTCCCGGAGAAGGACGGGATCCTGGCCTGCCTGCTGGCCTCGGAGATCACCGCAGCCGCGGGGCGGGGCCTCGCCGAGCAGCTTGCGGGGCTCTGGAGCCGTTACGGAAGGCTCTACGACACCAGGATCGACCTTCCGCTGACGGAGGAGACGCGGGGCCTTGTCCGGGAGGAGTTTCTGCAGTCCACGCCGGATGCGGTGGCCGGACGAAGCGTGATAAGCGAGGACCGCCGGGACGGCGTACGACTGGACCTGGAGGGCGGCTGCTGGGTGCTGGTGAGGCTCAGCGGCACCGAGCCCCTGGCCAGGATATACGTAGAGGCGCCCTCCCGCGGGGAGATGCAGCAGCTCTGCGACTGGTTCGATTCCCTGCTCGCAGGGGGGGAGTGACCGCCTTGAAGGTCGACCCGGTGAAGCTGGAGCTGGACACGGCGTCCCTATCGCGGGGGGAGAACCGCGACACGGTGGAGCTGAGCATGATGGCCGTGCCGTGGGACCTGGACGAGGACATCCTGCCCGCGGAGGAGACCGGCCTGCTGAGGCTCTGCGTCATCGCCCGGCCCCAGACCTACGTGGTGCAGGGCGGCCTGGATGCGGAGTTCCGCACGGTGTGCGCCCGGTGCCTGCGGGCGGCGGAGTTCCCGGTGACCGCGGAGGTCTATCGGATCTACACCGCAGACCCCAAGCTGGAGGACGATGAAGAGGTTGTAATGCTGTCCGGCCGGGACAGATACCTCTCGATACTTGACGCGGTTCGTGAGGCTGTGATACTTTCCGTTCCCGGCAAACCACTATGTGTACCCGACTGCAAGGGTTTATGCCCGGTTTGCGGGTGTAATTGGAATGAAGAGAGCTGCCCGCACGGTCCCTGACCGGTATCGGGCGGCAATGGAGGGATACCAGCCTGCGTCCGGCCCACGGGCGCGGGGGAAAGGACAGTGACATGCCGGTACCGAAGAGACGGCACTCCTCCAGTCGGAGGGACAAGGGCCGTACACACTGGAAGATCAAGGCGCGGGCGGTGAGCCTGTGCCCCCAGTGCGGGGAGCCGAGGCTTCCCCACAGGGTATGCCGTCACTGCGGCTTCTACGACGGCAGACAGGTAGTGGAGCCGGAGGAGGAGTAGCAGCGGTGATGGACGCCTCTTGAGCACCGGGGTTACCGTAGCGCTGGACGCCATGAGCGGCGACCACGGCCCGGCCGTGGTGGTCCGGGGTGCTGTGTCCTTCTACGAGGCCACCCGCAGGGGCACCAGCGACGACGTGAGGATCAACCTGGTGGGGGACCGCGACGTACTGGCCCGGCACCTGGGGCGGCACGGCGCCAGGCTGCCCATAGACATAACCCACGCCCCCGAGGTCATCGGGATGGACGAGCATCCGGCCGAGGCGCTGAAGCGGAAGCCCCACAGCTCCATCGCCGTGATGGCGGGGTTGCAGAAGAAGGGCGTGGCCCAGGCCATGGTCAGCCCGGGCAACACCGGCGCCATGATGGCCGCCAGCCTGTTCGCCCTGGGCCGGCTGCCGGGCATCGCCCGGCCGGCCATAGCGGCGACCCTTCCCTCCGAGAAGGACCCCACGGTAGTCCTGGACGTGGGGGCCAACGTGGGATGCAGGCCGGCTCAGCTGAAGCAGTTCGCCTACATGGGGTCCGCCTACTCCCGGGGCGTCTTCGGCGTGGAGAGACCGCGGGTCTCCCTGCTGAACGTGGGGTCGGAGCCCACCAAGGGCACCCCCACCCTCCGGGAAGCCCACCGGATGCTGGCGGAGACGGATCTCAACTTCACCGGCAACATAGAGGGGGACGGGCTGCTGAAGGGCGAGGCCGACGTGGTGGTCTGCGACGGGCTGGAGGGCAACATCCTGCTGAAGATCACCGAGTCCATCGCAGAGCTCATCGGGGGCTCGCTATACCTGGAGATGAGGAGGCACTGGTTCACCAGGGCGGGCTTTCTGATGATGAAGCCGGCGTTCAGCCAGCTCTGGAGGAGCCTGGACTCCGCCGAGTACGGAGGCGCTCCTCTGCTGGGGCTGAACGGCGTGTCCATCGTGGCCCACGGCAGCTCCAACGCAAAGGCTATCTGCAACGCCATCAGGGCCGCCTGCCACTTCTACCGAAGCGGCGTCAACGAGGTGATAGAACGGGAGCTGGGGGAGAGGGACCAGTCATGAGACCCTTGCGGCCGGGAGTGACAGCGGGCCGCAGCAATACAGGACGGGAGAGATAGTGCAGAGGAGATCCTACATCGTCGGGACCGGACACAGCGTCCCGGATCGGGTGCTGACCAACAAGGACCTGGAGAAGATCGTCGATACCAGCGACGAGTGGATCACCACCCGGACGGGTATCAAGGAGAGGCGAATCACGGACGACGATACCGCCACCTCCGACCTGGCGCTCGAGGCCAGCAGGCTGGCAATAGAGGCGGCCGGATGGGAGCCCGGAGACGTGGACGGCGTAATAATCGCCACCGTCACTCCGGACTACTACTTCCCCTCCACAGCGGCCATAATTGCCGACAGGCTGGGCATGGGCAACGTCCCCGCCTACGACTTCGAGGCGGGCTGCTCGGGGTTCATATACGGGCTGATACAGGCCAGGGCCATGGTCGAGTCCGGCATAATGGACAGGATGCTGGTTCTGGGGGCCGAGTGCCTCACCAAGGTCACCAACTGGGAGGACCGGACAACCTGCGTCCTCTTCGGCGACGGAGCCGGCGCGGTCGCCGTATCATCGGAGGGCCCGGGGGGGCTTCTGGGAGGATACCACTGGGGCAGCAACGGCTCCCTGGGCGACCTGCTGATCCAGCCCGGAGGCGGGTCCCGCAAGCCCGCCAGCCACGAGACCGTGGACAACAACGAGCACACCATCTGGATGAAGGGCAACGACACCTTCAAGCACGCCGTCAGGGCCATGCGGGACTCCTGCAACAAGGCCCTGGAGATGGACGGCACCCCCAAGTCCGAGGTGGACCTTCTGGTCTCGCACCAGGCCAACTACCGGATCATCGACGCCACTGCCAGGGCGCTGAGGCTGGAGCCCGAGCAGGTATTCGTGAACATAGAGAAGTACGGCAACACCTCCGCCGCCTCCATACCCATAGCCCTGGACGAGGCGGTGAGGGAGGGGGTAATATCCCCGCCCAGCAATGTGGTGCTGGCGGCCTTCGGAGCCGGCCTCACCTGGGCGGGCATGATTGTCAAATGGGAAGAGTGAGGAGGTTCGGATGAGCCGTGTCGCAGCAGTCACCGGAGCCGCCCGCGGAATAGGGCTGGCCATCGCCAGGGAGCTCATGGCCGATGGATGGTCCGTGGCGGCCTGTGACATACTGGAGGACCCCCTCCGGCAGCGTGCCGAAGAGCTGGGAGAGGCCTTCCGGCCCTTCGTGCTGGACGTCACCGACGAGGATCAGGTAGGCAAAACCGCCCGGGAGATACGGGACTCCATGGGGCCGGTCACCGGTCTGGTGAACAACGCCGGCATAACCCGGGACACCCTGATGATGAGGATGGGCAGGGCGGACTGGGATGCCGTGATCAACGTGAACCTCACCGGCGCCTTTCTGATGTCCAAGGCGCTGAGCCGGGGGATGATGCGGGCCAGGAGCGGCTCCATCGTCAACATATCCTCCGTGGTGGCGCTGCTGGGAGGGGCCGGACAGGTGAACTACGCGGCCAGCAAGGCCGGCCTGCTGGGCCTCACCCGGTCGCTGTGCCGCGAGCTGGGCGCGCGGGGGATAAGGGTCAACGCCATAGCGCCCGGATTCATCGAGACGGAGATGACGGCGGAGCTGCCCGAAGAGGTTCGGGAGGGCTACGCCGAGAGGATCCCCCTGGGTCGGATGGGGACGCCGGAGAACGTGGCCGGAGCTGTGAGGTTTCTGCTGAGCGATGACTCGCAGTATATTTCCGGAGTGGTTCTGCCGGTGGATGGTGGCCTTACAACCTGAGAAAGGAAGAGCACATGTCTCTAGAGAACCGTGTCTCCGACATCATAGTTAACAAGCTGGCCGTAAAGCGCTCCGAGGTGAAGCCGGAGGCCGACTTCCAGAACGACCTCGGCGCCGACTCCCTGGATCTGGTGGAGCTGATGATGGACTTCGAGGACTCCTTCGGGCTGAAGATCAGCGACGAGGAGGCCGGAAAGCTCGCCACCGTGGGAGATGTGGTCAACTACCTCAAGGAAAAGGGAGTGGAGGTCTAGAGACCCCTCCTCTGAGCAGTTGGAAGCCGCGGCGCCCCATGCCGGCGGTGCCGCGGCCGAACGCCAGTTGAGACAGAGGCCAAGAGAAGGATGGTGTGGTGACTAGACGAGTAGTGATTACCGGTCTTGGTGCCATCAGTCCCGTGGGAAAGAACGTGGCCGAGTGCTGGGACAGCGCGGTGCAGGGCCGCAGCGGAGTCCGGAGGATTACCCTGCTGGACCCCGAGCCCTTCGACAGCAAGATCGCCGGCGAGGTGAAGAGCTTCGACCCCCAGGCCTACCTGGACCGCAAGATCGCCCGGAGGACCGACAGGTACACCCAGTTCGCCATAGTCGCCGCCAGGGAGGCTTACGTCGGTTCTGGCCTGGAGGACAGCGGGCTGCCCCCGGAGCGCCTGGGCGCCATAATCGGCTCCGGAATAGGCGGCATCGACACCATGGAGCAGAACCACCGGAAGGCGCTGGAGAGGGGGGCGAGCAGGATCAGCCCCTTCTTCTGTCCCATGATGATAAGCAACATGGCCAGCGGCTGGGTGGGGATAGACCTCAACGCCAAGGGCATCAACCTGGCTACCGTAACGGCCTGCGCCAGCTCGGGGCATGCCATTGCCATGTCCTACGACGCCATAAGGCTGGACCGAGCGGACGCCGTGGTGGCCGGCGGCAGCGAGGCTCCCATAACCCTCATGGGCCTGGGAGGCTTCTGCGCCATGAAGGCCCTCAGCACCCGAAACGACGACCCGGAGACCGCATCCCGTCCCTTCGACAGGGGGCGCGACGGTTTCGTCATGGCCGAGGGCGGCGCCGTGGTGGTGCTGGAGGAGTACGAGCACGCCAGGCGAAGGGGGGCGGACATAATCGCCGAGGTGGTGGAGTGCGGCATGACGTGCGACGCCCACCACATCACCGCCCCCGCCGAGGGCGGCGAGGGCTCCGCCCGCTCGATGTCTCTGGTCCTCAGCAGGGCCGGGGTACCGGCCGAGCGGGTGGACTACGTCAACGCCCACGGCACGTCCACGCAGCTCAACGACATATCCGAGACCCAGGCCATCAAGACCGCGCTGGGTGAGGAGCACGCCAGGAGCATCATGGTCTCCTCCACCAAGTCGGTCACCGGACACCTGCTGGGGGCAGCCGGGGCCATGGAGCTGATCTTCACGGCGCTGGCGCTCCGGAACGGGATTGTGCCTCCCACGGCCACCCTCCAGGACCCCGACGACGGATGTGACCTGGACTACGTGCCCGGAGAGGCCCGGGAGGCGGACATATCGTTCGCCCTGAGCAACTCCCTGGGTTTCGGCGGCCACAACGTCACCCTCGGGGTGGCGAAGGTCTAGAGGCCTCCCCTGGGCGGGCAGCGTCTCGAGGAGCGGCTGGGGTACCGGTTCGACAGCCCCGGGCTGCTGGAGAGGGCCCTGAGGCATTCCTCAGCCCGGCGGCAGGGCGTCGACAACGAGAGGCTGGAGTTCCTGGGCGACGCCGTACTGGAGCTTCTGGTGAGACACAGGCTCACCGCCGAGCTGCCGGAGTCCGGCGAGGGAGAGCTGACCAGGAGGAAGATAGCTCTGGTCAGGACGGAGAGCCTGGCGGACGGAGCGCGGCGCATCGGCCTGGAGGAGCACATAGAGGCGGACGCGGGCCTGGCCTCGGAGACGGGAAGCCTGCCCCGGTCCGTGCTGGCGGGTACCCTGGAGGCCCTTCTGGGAGCCGCATTTCTCGATGGCGGCCTGGAGGCGGCCCTGGTGGTGATGGATGCCGCCGGGCTGGTCGTGGAGGGGTGCGGGACCGGTGACGTTCCCATCTCCCCCAAGTCCGAGCTGCAGGAGCTGGCCCAGTCCCGCGGCGGCGGAGTGCCGGAGTACAGGGTGCTCGGCCGTAAGGGGCCGGACCACAGACCTGAGTTCACCGTCGAGGTTCGCCTGTACGGCGAGCCGGCCGCCCGGGGAAGGGGCGGGAGCATTGGAGAAGCCGAGAGCGACGCCGCCAGGAAGGCGGTGGCTGTCATAAAAAGGGAGGAGCGGCGTGGACTACCACCTTTCCGAGGACCATGAGGCCATTCGGGAGATCTGCGCGGAGATCGCGGAGCAGTACATCAGGCCCGCCAGGGAGGAGCTGGACCGCGAGGGCAGGTTCCCCACCGAGATAATCGAGGTCATGGCCCAGAGCGACCTCTTCACCATATACATCCCCGAGGAGTACGGGGGCACGGGCATGGGCTCGCTGGCCCTCTGCCTGGCCACCGAGGAGATGAGCCGGGCCTGCGGCGGGGTCGCGGTTTCCTACGCCGCCAACGCCCTGGGGGCGATGCCCATCCTGCTCAGCGGAAGCGAGGAGCAGAAGCAGAAGTACCTGCCTGACCTGGCGGCGGGCAAGAAGCTGGCGGCCTTCGGCCTCACCGAGCCCGACGCCGGCAGCGACGCCGGAGCCATAAAGACCCGGGCGGTGAAGGACGGCGACAGCTACGTCCTCAACGGCACCAAGCAGTGGATCACCAACGGCGGCGAGGCGGACGTGTACACCGTAATCGCCATGACCGACCCCGACCGGGGGGCGCGGGGGGCATCGGCCTTTATCGTGGAGGACGGCACTCCGGGCTTCAGCTACGGCAAGAAGGAGGACAAGATGGGCATCCGGGCCTCCGTGACCCGGGAGCTGATCTTCGAGGACTGCCGCATTCCGGCCGAGAACCTGATCTCCAGGGAGGGCATGGGCTTCATGGTGGCCATGAAGACCCTGGACCGCTCCCGCCCCGGAGTGGCGGCCCAGGCGGTGGGCATAGCCCAGGGCGCCCTGGACGAGGCCCTGGTCTACGCTTCCCAGCGCAGGCAGTTCGGAAAGCGGATCGACTCCTTCCAGGGGATCCAGTTCATGCTGGCGGACATGGCCACCAGGGTGGAGGCCGCCAGGGCCCTGACCTACTCCGTGGCCAGGATGATGGACGCCGGCGCCAAGCGGATAGAGAAGGAGTCGGCCATGGCCAAGCTCTTCGCCGCCGATACGGCCATGAGCGTCACCACCGACGCGGTGCAGATCTTCGGCGGTTACGGGTACATGAGGGAGTACCCGGTGGAGAAGATGATGCGCGACGCCAAGATCACCCAGATCTACGAGGGTACCAACCAGATACAGCGCAGCGTCATAGCCAAGGCGCTGATCCGCGAGACCGCCTCGGGGAGCTAGCCGTGCGTTTCGTGGTCGTGACGAAGCAGGTCCCGGACACCGCAGAGGTGCGCATAGACGAGGAGCGGGGCACCCTGATACGGGAGGGAGTCCCCTCAATAATGAACCCCTTCGACGCCTACGCTCTGGAGGAGGCCCTCCGCTGGCGAGACGGGCTGGGCGGGGAGGTGGTGGTGATGACCATGGGCCCGCCCCAGGCGGAGGAGATACTGCGGGAGGCGGTATCCATGGGCGCGGACAGCGCCATACTCCTCTCCGACAGGGCCTTTGCCGGTGCCGACACCTGGGCCACCAGCCACACCCTGGCGGCCGCCGTGAGGAAGCTGGGGGACGTGGACATGGTCCTGGCCGGCAAGCAGGCCATCGACGGCGACACCGCCCAGACCGGCCCCGGCATAGCCGCCTCCCTGGACTGGCCCCAGATCACCTTCGTGGGCGAGGTGAAGGAGCTGGACGAAGAACGCATAGTGGCCCGACGCGAGGTGGAGGGCGGATACGAGACCGTCGCCTCCTCCCTCCCGGTGGTCCTGACGGTTCTGAAGGACGCCAACACCCCGCGCCTGCCCTCCCTGCGGGGCAAGATGAAGGCCCGCAAGGCCGAGATACCGACATGGGGGCTCTCGGACCTGGAGCTGGACGAGGAGCAGGTGGGGCTGGAGGGTTCCCCCACCCGGGTGGTCAGGATAGCCACCCCGGAGGGCCGCAGCAGCGCCGGAGAGGTCCATCACGCAGAACCGGAGGAGCTGGCCCGTCTGCTGGCGGACTACATAACCGGAGAGGGGGCGCAGGGATGATAGCCAGGATAAGCGTAAGCCCCGAGCTCTGCACCGGATGCGGAGCCTGCGTTCCCGTCTGTCCCTTCGGCGCCATCACCATGGAGGAGGGACTGGCCGTCATAGGCGAGGCCTGCACCCTGTGCGGCGCCTGCGTCTCCGAGTGCCCCTTCGACGCCATAATCATGCGCGAGGAGCAGAGGGACGCGGCCGACCTCTCCGAGTACAGCGGGATCATGGTGGTTGCCGAGCAGCGTGACGGCGAGGTGGACGGCTCCACCCTGGAGCTTCTGGGAGAGGCCAGGAGACTGGCCGAGACCGACGACAGCGAGGTCAGCGTGCTGCTGATGACGGCCGACGCCGGCGACTGGCCGCGGAGGCTGGCCGAAGGCGGCGCCGACAGGGTCTGGCTGGCCGAGCACGAGGCGCTGTCCCACTACACCACCGAGCCCTGCGCGGCGGTTCTGCAGCAGGTGATCGGGGAGAAGAAGCCGGCCGTGGTCCTGGCGGCTGCCACCACCACCGGGCGGGACCTGATGCCCAGGGTGGCCAAGCTGCTGGACACCGGCCTCACCGCCGACTGCACCGGCCTGCTCATAGACCCGGACACCGGCCTTCTGCAGCAGACCCGGCCCGCCTTCGGCGGCAACATCATGGCCACCATCGTCTGTGAGCACACCCGTCCGCAGATGGCCACTGTGAGGCCCATGGTGATGAAGCCCGCCGACCCCGACCCCGGCCGGAAGGCCGAGGTGGAGAGGATCGACCCCGACGAGGGCATGCTGCGCTCCCGGGTCGAGCTCCTGGAGTTCTCGCCCCTGGAGGAGGGGGAGGTGGACATAACGGAGTCGGAGTACATCGTCTCCGGCGGCCGGGGCCTGAAGGGCCCGGAGAACTTCCCCCTGCTGGAGGAGCTGGCCGAGCTGCTGGACGGAAGCGTAGGCGCCAGCCGCGCCGCGGTGGACGCCGGATGGATCCCCTATCCCCACCAGGTGGGGCAGACGGGCAAGACGGTGCAGCCGAAGATATACATCGCCTGCGGCATCTCCGGCGCCGTGCAGCACCGGGTGGGCATGCAGTCCTCGGACACCATCTACGCGGTGAACAAGGACCCCGACGCTCCCATCTTCGATATCTGCGACGCCGGTTTCGTGGGGGACCTGTTCGAGGTGATCCCCGCCCTGGTGAAGGAGCTGCGCAGGAGGCGGGAGGAGAAGGACTGACAGTGATGCGGTCGGCGGAGCTGGTGGGCGTCCTCCATGTCCATACCCGTTTCTCCGACGGCACCGCCACTCCGGCGGAGCTGGTCTCCCTGGCCGCGGACATGGGCCTGGACTTCCTGGGCATCAACGACCACCGCAACCTCAAGGCCAGGGAGGCGGGCTGGGCCGGGCGCCACAGCGGCGTGGTGGTGCTGGCCGGCTCCGAGCTCAACGATCCCACCCGCGCAAACCACATTCTGGTCTACGGCGCGGACGCCATTCCCCCGGTAACCGACACCGCCGGCCAGCTGGCGACGCTGGCCTCCTCCGCTGGCCTGGCCATAGTCGCCCATCCCTGCGAGACCGGAGCCAGGCTGCCCAAGATGGGCCCCTACCCCTGGAACCGCGGCCCGCTTCCCGGAATAGACGGAGTGGAGGTCTGGAACTACATGTCCGACTGGAAGACCGGGGCCACGCTGCGGGACCTTCGCAGGAGGGTGGCCGACCCCGACGGGTTCGTGGGCGGGCCGGACCCGGGAGCCGTGGACCTCTGGCTGCAGACCGGAGGCTGCGCAGTGGGCGGCGTGGACGCCCACGGCCTGCGCTTCGGCATGGGCCCGCTGCGGCTGGAGGTGTTTCCCTACGGCTCGCTGCTGGGCAAGCTCCAGACCCACGTGCTGCTGGACCCCGGGCGCGCCGGGGACCCCGGGGAGGAAGACATCGTAGAGGCCCTGCGCAGGGGAGCGGTCTTCACCAGCCGTCCGGCCCTGGGCTCGGCCCGCGGCTTCCGTTTCCGGCGGGAGGAGGACCTCCTGCTGCTGGACGTGCCGGCGGAAGCCTCCGTCCGGGTGCGCACCGCCCGGAACGTGATCCAGAGGCCGGTGGGCGCGGGTACGAACGAGCTCCGTCTGGCCGCCGGGGAGCGTGCGTTCGTGGAGCTGATGCGGGAGGGAAGGACGTGGATATGCTGCGGCCTGGAATGACGGTTATAGCGGTCCTGTTTGCTGCCGGCGCCGTGCTGGCCGCGCCGCTGGACACCGCCCACGACATGATGGACGCCCTCACCCGCGCCGACGCCTGGGCGGTGATGGACCTGCTCAGCGCCGACGTTCGGGCCAGGGTGGACGCCGCGCTGGAGGGCCTGAAGGAGCTGGCCCGGCAGAGCCCTGCCGCCGCCTCCGACCTGCTGCGGTCCACCGGGCTGGGCATAGGCCCCGACCAGCTGGCGGGGATGACGTCGGAGGAGCTTCTGGACCTGGTGCTGCGCAGGCGCCGCCCGAGCTTCCACTTCTCGGAAGTCGAGCGGGAGCACGTGACCATGTCCGGCCGCAGGGCCGAGGTGGGTCTGGCCCTGCTGGGGGGCGACAGCCTGCACATGTCCATGGTCTGGGAGGAGGGTGCGTGGAAGATCAGCGGCTCGCGCCTGCTGGACAGGGCGCTGGCCGGCTTCGGCCGCTAGCACAAGGGAGCATGCCAATTCGTAGGGGGGTAGACAATTGAGAAATTCAGCCTTCACCATGTGCGCGCTGGCCCTTCTGCTTGCATGCGGCGGCGGGAGCGGGGCCGCAATCACCGAGGGTCCGGAGGATCCCGCAGACGCCGTAGAGTCACTTATGGCTGCCATGGTTGCAGCCGATGTGGAGGGCATGATGCCCTACCTTCCCAGAGAAAGGCGGGAGGAGTTCACCGAGTCCGACCGCGAGAACGTGGAGCGCAACAGCGGTTTCCTCTCACAAATCGAGTACGAGGTGATCTCCTCCGAGCTGAACGAACAGGGCGACAGCGCCCGCGTAACCGTCCAGCTTACCGTCATGGGGCAAACCGCCCCCAAGGAGATGACCGCAGTTACGGAGAACGGCAGGTGGGTGGTAGTGGACGGCGGGACCCTCTAGCGGTCAGAGACCCGTGCTGCGACAGGCAGTTGCCGACGGGATATAGATACAGTATTTTGCTGCTCAGGAAATCGGCGGCAGCGCCGCCGAGAGGGTAATACAAACCTTGGAGGAAGAGATGCGTAGAGTTTTCGCAGGGGTCGCAATTGCCGCTCTGGGGCTGCTCATTGCCTGTGGCGGTGGCGGGTCATCCAATCCCGAGGCCGCAGTCAAGGGCATGTTCGATGCCCTCAAGGCCGGCGACATTGACGCCATGATGGAGTACATGCCCGAGGCAGACCGTTCCGAGATTACCGACGAGGAGCGCGAGATGTTCCAGGGCATGGCCGGTATGTTCGAGAGCTTCGAGTACGAGATAGTCGGTTCCGAGGTAAGCGAGGACGGCGAGACCGCTACCGTAACGGTGAAGACCACCTTCATGGGCGAGACCAGCGAGGAAGACATCGAGCTGATGATGGAGAACGGCAAGTGGGTCGTACCCGGCGGAGGAATGGGCTTCTAGGAAGTCCCTTTCATTGGGGCCCCTATTTGGGGCCCCTTTTTTTGTCTCAGCCCAGCAGCCCTGCCACCACGGGCAGCTTCTCCAGGACCGACCGCGATCTCTCAGAGGGTACCCCGTCCAGCAGCCGCCTGACGCAGTCCGCCGCCCTCCGCCGGGCGGCAAGCCCCGCTTCCCGGCCCCCCGCCAGCTCCTCGGCCTCCGCCAGCTCAAGCCAGCGCCTGGCCACCTCCGGAATGCGCTGCAGCCCGCTTTCGTCCGAAACGGCCTGCCTCAGCCCGGCGCGGGCCTTCCGCAGCAGGGACTCTTCCCCTCCCGCCCGGAAGGCCTCCAGCTGCAGCAGCGCCCGCAGGTAGCGGAGGGTGGCGCTGTGGTCGGCCCGCATCCCCTCTTCGTCCAGCTGCTGCAGCAGGGCCCCGGCCTCCGCGAGGTCGCCCTTGCGTATGAGGGCCCTGGCGGTTGCCAGCCTGGCTTCGGTCTCCAGGACGGCGCTGCCCAGCTGGCAGAAGAGCTCGGCGGCTTCGCGCAGGTAGTCTACCGCGGTTCCGCAGCGGTCCTGGTCCATCTCCAGCCGGCCCAG
>JAWLEP010000005.1:0-58412 GCA_041686025.1 Candidatus Fermentibacteraceae bacterium | reverse complement strand
CAGGACGGCGCTGCCCAGCTGGCAGAAGAGCTCGGCGGCTTCGCGCAGGTAGTCTACCGCGGTTCCGCAGCGGTCCTGGTCCATCTCCAGCCGGCCCAGTCCCAGCCTTCCGTAGGCCAGCCCCAGGCGGTTCTCTATCCTGCCGCTGAGGTCCATGTAGCGCTGGTAGTACTCCCTGGCCATGCGGTGCCGGCCGATGGAGGCGTGGGCCTCGGCCAGGTTGTAGCAGGCGATGGCCAGCCCCAGGGCGTCGTCGTGCCGCCGGTTGATCTCCTCCACTCTGTGAAGGGTCTCGATGTTCACCATGTAGTCGCCGGACTGGTTGTACAGCTCGGACATGTTGTTGAGGACCGTGGCCTCCCCCAGCCGGTCCTCGTGCTCGCGGTAGATGGCCAGGGCCCTGCGGTAGTGGTCCTCGGCGGAGTCGCCGGAATGCGACAGGGACACCAGGTCTCCCATTCGGGTGTGGTAGAGGGCCAGCATGCTCTCCCGCAGGGGCCCCTCCTCCATGGAGTCGATGGTCTCGCGGCCGGCCTCCAGGTCTTCTGCGGCTTCCCCGTAGCTGCCCTCCAGGGTCTCCATGAAGGCCTTGCGCATAAGGGCCCTGACCCGGAGCCGGGGCGGGGCGGGGAGGGCCAGCAGCTCGTCGAAGGCCTCGAACGCCTCGGGGTACCTGCTCTGCATGTACAGGTTCTCCCCCATCTCCGCCAGCACCGAGGGTCGGAGCCCCTCGTCGGCCAGCTCCAGCGCCTGCTCCAGGAGGCTCTGCCCCTGCTCCATCCTCCCGGAGCTGGAGTGCAGCCTGCCCAGCTCCCTCAGCGCGGCCGCCCTGCGGGAGGCCGGCTCCCCCTCCGGGACGCAGGAGAGGTAGGTCTCCAGCCACCTGACCGCCTGCCTGCCCGCCACGTGGCTGATGGCCCGCATGGCCGCTTCGTAGGCCACGGCGGCCGCCCGGGTCTTCTCCCCGGCCTCCAGGTAGTGGAGGGCTATCCTGCCGGTGAGGGAGTCGTCGCCGGCCTCCATGCTCCGGGAGAGCCAGCCCGCGATCCTGCGATGGTAGACCACGCTCAGGTTGCGGCTGACCCTGTCCCGAAGCAGCTGGCGGGCCGCGTCGTAGCTGAACCGGTAGAGTGGCGCTCCGGTGGCGGGATCATCCGCCTCTGCAAGCAGTCCCGCCCTCACCGCCGGCTCCAGCCGGGAGGCCAGCTCCATGGGGGCCTGTCCGGTGACCGACTCCAGCAGCTCCAGGCTGAAGTCGCCCTCGGTGAGGGAGGCCACCTCCAGGAGCTCGCGGGTCTCGCGGCTGCGCTCGTCCAGGCGCCGCTGGATTATCTGCGCGAGGGTCTCGGGAAGCCGTATCCTCTCCGGCACGGTGTAGTCCCTGCGGCTGTCGTCCAGGTCGATCTCGCCGCGGCTGACCATGCTGGAGAGTATCTCCCGCAGGAACAGGGGGTTGCCGCCGCTGCTCCTGTAGAGCTTGCTCATCAGCTCCTCGGGGACCCCGGGGTCGCGGAGGGTGAACAGGATGAGGCTGCAGGCGTCGCGGCGGGACAGTCTCTCCAGCGCCACCCGCTCCACCGGAGGCTCGGGATCCAGGTCCGTTATCCGGTCGCGGCTGCGGCCTCCGGCCCCCGAGTCATCGCAGGAGAAGACCATCATCAGCCGGCTGTCTGTAAGGGTTCGCGAGCAGTACAGCAGGAGGTCCAGGTCGGTCTCCGGCATCATCTGAACGTCCTCGTAGACCAGCATCAGGCGGGATTTTGCCGCCAGCTCGCAGAGAACGCGCGATATGTCCTCGAAGATCCTGTACCGGGCCCCCTCCTGCCCGAAGAAGCCGCTGTCCTCGCGGGGGGCGGCGTCCAGCACGGGCAGAAGCTCCAGCAGGGCCGGGTGGAGGGGCTCGACCCCGGAGCAGAGCTCACCCAGCTCCGCGGGCTCCAGCAGCTCCAGCGCCCTGCCTATGGGACCCATGGCGATGGAGTAGGGATGGGCCCCTGCGGAGCCGGCGGAGGCGGAGCAGAGAACGGTGGCTCCCCTGAACTCGGCGTAATGCTCCAGCTCCGACAGCAGCCTGGTCTTGCCCAGCCCCTCTTCCCCGGTAACCAGGGCGATCCTGAGGCCCCGCTCCAGGCTCTCCCGAAGCAGGCCCCTCAGGCGGCGCAGCTCCGCGCGGCGGCCCACGAAATGCCTGAAGCTGATCTCGGGGCGGGCGGAGGCCTCCATCTCCGAGCTGTAGAAGTAGACCCGGTCCTTCCCGGAGTCCTTGGCCGCCAGAAGCGCTCTGTCCGCCCTTTCCACCACCTGGTCCAGGCGGGCCTCGTCCTCGCCGCTGCAGGCGATTCCGGCCGATACGGTCAGCTCCAGCGTCTCGTGGAGACGGCGCCGGCGGATCTCGTCCCGGAGGCGGTTGCAGAGGTCCAGGGCCCCCGGGGAGCCCGTGTCCGGCATGATGACGGCTATCTCGTCGCCCCCGTACCG
This sequence comes from Candidatus Fermentibacteraceae bacterium, assembly GCA_041686025.1. Taxonomy (GTDB): domain Bacteria; phylum Fermentibacterota; class Fermentibacteria; order Fermentibacterales; family JCC-6; genus JAWLEP01. Next base: position 55,934 of record JAWLEP010000005.1, on the reverse strand, counting down.
GATGGCCGTATCCGCGCCCCGGATCTGGCCGCGGACGATGCCGCCGAGGTGCCGCAGCGCGGCGTCCCCGGCGCTGTGGCCGAAGACGTCGTTGAGGAGCTTGAAGCCGTCCACATCCATCATGATCACCGCCCAGCTCGCCCCTGCGGGCCTGGACCGGAAGGCCTCGGCCGCGCTGTCCATGTGGTTTCTGGGAAGCAGTCCGGTGAGGTGGTCCTCCGCAGGCTGCGGCTGCCGGGTCATGCAGCGGCTCCCGGCGGGCGGGGCGCCGCTACTCGGCGGGCTGCCATTCCTCGCGCAGGATGAGCAGGACGGCCGAGTTGGGGACCACGAAGTGCTTCTCCCCCTCCAGCCTTATCTCCCAGGCCGACTTGGAGACGTAGAGCACGAAATCGCCCTTGGAGACCTGCAGGGGAATGTAGCGGACGGGCTCGGAGGAGGGTTTCCAGGGCTCGGAGGTATCCGTCTGGCTGGCTACCGGATAGCCCGGACCAACGGCTTCCACCCAGCCTCCGGAGACCCTTCTTCCGTCGGCCGCGGACTCCGGCAGGTAGAGGCCGGACCTGGTGCGCTCCTCGGGGCTGGCGGGCGAGACCAGAACCCGGTCTCCGGATACGATGACCTGCTTCTTGCCGATAACGCAGGAGTCGTCCATTGGCGATCCCTTCCGGTCTGCCCGCCATCTTCGGCCGATGTGGCGGAGGACCGGGGACTCGAACCCCGAAGGGCGTAAGCCCGGCGGATTTCAAATCCGCTGCCTTACCAGTTAGACTAGTCCTCCGCAGGCGCTCAATTTACGTTATGATTGCACAACGGTCAAATCCGGCAGGGGGTGCGCGCTGAGAGAGGTAGAGGTAAAGTTCCGACTGGAGGCTCCGGAGCCGATGGTCTCCCGGCTGAGGGAGCTGGGCTGCCGGCCCGGCCCCCCGGTGGACGAGGTGAGCATTCTCCTGGACCGCCGCGACCGGGGTCTGGCGGATTCCGGCAGGACCCTCCGCGTAAGGCGCTCGGGCGACAGGCTGCTGCTGACGGCCAAGGGGCCGAGAAGGGACACCGCGGGGGCCAAGGACCGCCGCGAGATCGAGGTGGAGGTCCGGGGCGAAACCGGCACCCTCCTGGCTCTGCTGGGGCTCGTCGGCTTCAGGCCCGGCCTCTCCTACCGCAGAAAGCGCAGGACCTGCAGGCTGGAGAGTGCCACGGTGTGCCTTGACAGCATGGATTTCGGCACCTACATGGAGATCGAGGCCGGGAGCCCGGAAGACCTCCGCGAGGCCTGCCGGCTGCTGGGCCTGGACATGGACAGGGGCGAGACCGCGAGCTACCCCGAGCTGATGGCAAGGTACGGAAGCGGGAAGGACGGTCCATGAGAACGCCGGCGACTGCTCTTCTGGCGACGGCGGCGCTGCTGGTTCTGCCGGCCGCTTCGGGCGCACAGGATCACGGCCCCGGGGAGGGGCCGGGTTCCGCCCCCCTGCAGGAGGGACACGTCCAGGGCGATGACGGCGGAGCCGTGGAGGAGCCCGAACCCCGCGCAGCGGAGTCGGAGACCGAAGACGGCGGCGGGTCCGGAGAGGGCGGGGAGGAAGAAGAGGAAGGCTTTCTGGACCCCTACTACCACCAGGGGCACGAGGGCGGAGGGTCCTCCACCGAAGGGGACGGCTGCTTCGACTCCTGCAGCGGCGGCCTGCTCTCCGACCTGGGCCGGCTTCTGTTTTCGGTCGAGATAACGCATCACGCCATCCCCTACCGGCACGGCATGGTCCGCCACCGGCTGGGGGATGGGGGAAGCCCGGTGAGTCTCTCGGTGGAAGGCGGCATGACCACCGCCGGGGGAGGAAAGGGAGCGCTGGCTTCCGCCAGGTTCTGGACACCGTCCCCCTTCTTCCTGGGGGGTTGCTTCGTCAGAATCAGGCCCGACGACTCGGCCGACTTCTCCCTTGCCTATCCCGAGGTGGGCCTGGAGGTCCTATACGACCTCCCGGTGACCCTCTCCGGCTCCGGCCACCTCCTGGTGGCCTGGGAGGAGGGGCGGGACCCCCTCTTCGGAGGCGGCATGGGGACCTCGGCCTCCGTCTTCCTCTCCGAGCTCTTCGAGGTGGACGTCCACTACCGCCTCTCCTGGCTGGAGGAGCTGCCCCTGCACAGCGGAACGGCCCGGTTCTGCTGGAACATCACCTGGGTGTCTGCCTGGGGCGGCTACACCCTGGTCCGCAACAGCGACGGCGACATCATCGACGGACCCGTCGCCGGCCTCAGGCTGCGGATCTAGCTTGCTCCCTCCCCCGGTCGGCCCTTCCGTCGCCCCGCCGCCATCCGGGGAGGCGGCGGATTGAGGATATACCCCGAGGAGAGGATAAGGCGCCGGGTGGTGCTGGTTGCCGCCTGCTGCATGGTACTGAGCCTTCCGGGAATGGACCGCGGCGGGGATGCCCTGTGGACGCTTCCCTTCGTATGGGCGGGGGGTGCGGTCTACGTCCTGGCCTATCTGCGCAGGTGGCGCAGGCGACTCGAGCTGGCCCGGCAGGGCCTGTCCGATGAGGACCGGCGGGTGCTGAGGAGCAGGGTGTCCTTCTACGGCAGGCTGGGCGAGGGGGACAGGAGGAGGTTCGAGGAGCTGGTGGCGGTGTTCCTGGGCGAGCACCCGATAAGCGGGGTGGACCACGTCCGGGTAACCCGCGAGGTGCGTCTCCTGGTGGCCGCCAGCGCCGTCCGGCTGGTCTTCGGGCGGCCGGAGTGGGAGTACCCGGACTTCGGCGAGATCCTCATATACCCCGGACCCTTCCGGACCGACGGCAGCTACTCCACCGAGATCGAGGATCACACCATGGCCGCCTCCGGCCTCGTGCACTCCATCGGGGGCGTGATCATCTCGCTGCCGGACCTGTACCGGGGCTTCGAGGACGAGACCGACGGCTACAACGTGGGATACCACGAGTTCGCCCACGTGCTGGACGGCCGGAGGCCGGACGGCGTGCCCGACAACCTGGAGCTGGGCGCCTACAGGGGCTGGGCGCAGGTGATGCACAGCGAGTTCGAGAGGGTGCGGAGGGGCGACTCCCTTCTGCGGGGCTACGCGGGTACGACTCCGGCGGAGTTCTTCGCCTGCTCGGTGGAGGCCTTCTTCGAGGAGCCCCACCGTATGAGAGAGGCGGCCCCCGACCTGTACGCGCAGATGGCCCGCTACTTCAACCAGGAGCCGGGGGACCCCCCGACGGAGTCCGGAAGCCAGGAGAAACCACCAACGGCGATTGACTGAACGCCTACTCCTCTTTATCAGATTAATACCCTGCGAGGGCCGGGCGTATGACCGCTACGTGCATGTCTGGAGGGAAGCCGTGAAGATACTGCTCGCCGACAACGACCCCGAGCGCCTGGGGAAGCTGGCCGAACTGGTGAAGAAGCTGGGGCACCAGCCCGAGACGGCCCGGAAGGGCCCCCGGGCCATGGACCTGCTGCGGGGCGGAGACGTCGACCTGGCCATACTGGACTGGGCCATGCCGGACCTGGCCGCCACCGAGGCCCTGGAGAAGGCCGGAGAGGAGATGGGTCTGAGCCCCTACACCATCATTCTCACCGCCGACGACAGCTCCGAGGACGTGGTGGACGTGCTGGACAGCGGCGCGGACGACTTCATCGCCAGGCCGGTGGACCCCGACGAGCTCAGGGCCAGGATAAACGTGGGAGTAAGGACGGTGAGGCTGGAGACGGAGCTGAGGAAGCTGAGCGACAGGCTCGCCGTGATGGCCAGGACCGACAGCATGACGGGGCTTCTGAACCATACCGCCATACTGAAGGAGCTGGACGCGGAGCTGAAGCGGGCCTCCCGCAAGAACACCCCCACCTCGGTGCTGCTGTTCGACCTCGACCGCTTCAAGCAGGTCAACGACACCTGGGGCCACCAGGCCGGGGACCAGGTCCTGAAGCGGTTCGCCCTCCTGATCGACGAGGAGTCCCGCAGCTACGACAAGACCGGCCGGTACGGCGGGGAGGAGTTCCTGCTGGTGCTGCCGGAGACGGGGCCCGGGGAGTGCGCAACCATCGCCGAGAGGATCAGGGCCCACGTGGAGCGCATGGACCTCACCGAGGTGGAGGACGGGCTGCGCCTCACCACCAGCGTGGGCGGCGGCACCTGCGACGGGACGGACATAGACGTCACCAGGCTCATCTCCCTGGCCGACGACGGCCTCTACAGGGCCAAGGAGGAGGGCCGCAACCGGGTCTGCATCGAGGAGGCCGAGGCCTAGCCGTCCCGGACCTTCCGCGAGGATGATCCCGGGGTCTGCAGCTCCATGCCCCGGCGGCACAGGGGGCACTCATCGGGGGGCCAGCTCTCGGCGTTCACCGTCAGCAGCGCCCTGCAGGGAACACCCAGGTCCAGCTCGCCTCCGGTCCTGTCCACCAGCAGGCCCACCGCGGAGATGGACAGCCCCCGCTCCTCCAGCACCTCCATGGACTCCCTCACGCTGCCGCCGGTGGTGGTCACGTCCTCCACCATCAGCACCTTTCTGCCGGCCTCCACCTCGGTGAAGCCGCTGCGCAGCTTCATCCTCTCGTCGCTGCCCCGCTGCAGAAAGGCGAAGGGCAGCTCCAGCCTGTAGGCCAGCGCGAAGCCGAAGACCAGGGCGCCGAATGCGGGGGCGCAGACTATCTCCGCATCCTCGCGAAGCCCCTCCAGCCTCCGCTCCATCAGCTCCGCCAGCCGCATCACCAGCTCCGGGTGCTGCGCCAGCCGTATCTTCTCGAAGTAGACGCTTCCGTGGCGGCCCGAGGTGTACCGGAAGTGCCCCTCCAGCAGTGCGTCGCATCCGGACAGGATATCCCTGGTCTCCGCCGAAATACAGTCCTCCAAGCTGTCCCCCCTCAGTCCGTTTTACGCCGGCCGCTGCTTTGGAGTCGAATATACAAACCCGGCCCCGGCGGGCTAATGCGGTGCGGGGTTGACATCCCCTCCCGGGGGTTGTCTAATTCATTCTACACAAACAATTAATCTTGTACGTTCACCGAGAGGGGTCATCGTGAGGGACATGGAGGTCCTTACCGAGCTGGAGCAGGTGAAGGCAATGGCCGTGCCGCTGCGGGTGGAGATAGTGAAGATACTGGGCAAGGAGCCCATGACCACCACCCAGGTGGCGAAGGTCCTGGACGAGAAGCCCAACCGGCTCTACTACCACGTTACCGAGTTGGAGAAGGTGGGCATACTGGAGGTGGTGGAGACCCGGCAGCGGGGCAACCTGGTGGAGAAGTACTACCAGCCGGTGGCCCGCCTGTTCAGGATCGACCCCGGCATCTTCGGCCAGGGGGCCGCCGGCCAGCAGGCCTTCCTGGAGACGGCCATATCCAACTTCGACGCCACCATACTGGACATCCGCAACGCCATGGACAACAAGCTGCTCTCTTCGGAGGAGATGAGAAAGGCCTTCAGCGTGCACCTGGACTACACCCTCTCGCCTGCGGAGGCGGAGCAGCTGTCCGACGAGCTGAAGGACCTGGTCCGCAGGTGGAAGGACCGCTCGCCGAAAGAGGGCGGCACCAGGCGCACCCACCTGACCATGATCGTCTACACCAAGAAGAACGGGGAGAAGTAGGCGGCTTCGGCTACTGGAAGCTGAAGGGGTACTGGATGATCAGGGAACCCTCGTCCTCGTCCACGGCCCCGAAGCGCCAGGTCTCCACGGTGCGGGCCAGCTCCAGCTCGAAGGCCGGGTTGTAGGTGTTGGAGCTCACTATGTTCACGTCGGAGACCCGTCCGCTGGGCTCTATGACCATCTCCATCTCCACCGTGCCGGAGAGCAGGGGATCGTTCCGCAGGTGCTTGTTGTAGACGTGGGTTATCTGGCTCCTGTTCTGGGTCAGCACCTCCATTATGTCGTCGGAGCTGCGGGAGTTCACCGTGGCCCCGGACCCTCCCGGCGAACCCGACCCGGACGAGGTGACGTCGGTGAACACCATGGACTGCTCCAGGTCCTGCCTGGTGAAAACCGGCCCGCCTGACGAGGTGTCCCCCACCCCAACGGTTCCAGCCTGGGAGCCGGCCATGCCGCCTGCGCTCCTCTCTCCGCTCATGGCGCCGGAGCCAGCCAGGGCGGCCATGTCGATGCCCCCGCCCTGCGATGAGGTGATCACGTTGACCAGGTCGGCCGAGCTGCCTCCCTCCTCCACGGCTACCGCAGCGGCGCTGTCGCCGCTGGCCTCGGAGAGGCCGAAGTCCATCACATGGACGGCTCCGGCTTCCGGAGTAATGCTCCTTACCTCCGGAGCGTAGCCCTCGGCGTAGACGGCTATCTCGTAGCTGCGCCCCGCCAGCAGATCGGGCAGCGACAGCGGGGTCACTCCCATGAGCTCACCGTCCAGCGCCACCAGCGCACCATCGGGGTCTGAGGTCACCTCGGCGGACGCCACATGCTCCTCCCGGACCTCCTGCAGAAGCTGACGGAGGCGGGGATTCGCGGTGGGAGGGAGCTGGTAGTGGGTATCCAGGCTCACCAGGTTCAGGTAGGCCTCCTCGGCCTTCGCGGTCTGCCCCATGGCGTAGTATGCCGAGCCCAGGCGCTCCCAGACCCGCAGCTGCTCGTCGTAGGAGAGTCCGCCCTCCTCCAGCAGATCCTCCAGCGCCGATATGGCCCCGGGAATGTCGCCCATCATGTAGAGGTCGATGGCCCGGTCCACCTCGTTGCCCGCGGATGCGGCGGCCAGTGTCAGCGCCGCCAGAAGCGCTCTGATCAATCCGTCCCCCCTTCGGGGCGAAGATGATCCAGCCCCCCAGGCAAGTCAACGAGACTCCGCCGCAGGCTCTTCGGACGCCCGGGCCCGGGGCCTGCCGTCTTGACGAAACCATTTCGGCAGGAAATTGTTTCGACTGCAGATGGGCGGGATTTGCCTGCCCCGCGCAAACGAACCTTCGCTACGAGGGGGATCATGCTGACTGCGAGAAGAACGGCATTGCTGGCGCTGGCCGCCGCGGTGCTGCTGACCGGCTGCTGGAACCCTTTCTCGCCCGACTCGGGGGACGGCGGGCAGGACCAGGTATACCACGAGTTCTGCGACAGCGCCTACAAGGTCCTGGAGAACCTGGAGCTGGCCTACAAGTCCATGGACCTCGACCACTACCTCATGTGCTTCCGGGATGACTTCGAGTTCTTCCTGCTGGAGACGGACTGGGCCGACTACGACGGCGACGGCCAGACCGACCAGTCATGGGGCCTGGACCTGGAGGAGCAGTTCCACGAGGTGCTCTTCGAGGGCGGCGAGGTGGACCAGATCACGCTGACGCTGAACATACCGCAGGGGGTTCCCTACGGTGACGGCAAGCTCTTCCAGTGCGACTTCCAGCTGAAGGTCTACCAGGGCGAGGGCGGATACCAGGCCAGCGGCCAGGCGGACTTCATCTGCAAGCAGGACTCCACCAGCGGCGAGTGGCTGATCTGGCAGTGGTATGACTATTCGGACACGTGATAGCTGACCCGGCGCCGGCCTGAGCAAGAGAAGAATGCGAATGAGAATTGAGCGAGGGGTGTGGGCCTCCCTGGTCTGCGCCCTTCTTCTGTCCACGGCCTCCTCGAATGCCCAGGAGGCCTGGTGGGTCTTCCTGGCCGACCGCGGCCCGCGGCTCTCGTCGCGGCTGGAGGCCAGGGGCGCCCGGCTGGCGGAGGGTCCCTCCGCCGAGCGCCGGGCGTCGGTGGGAGCCCTGCAAGCCCGGGAGACCGACCTGCTTCCGTACAGCGGCTACGTGGAGGCCCTTCGAGGCATGGGCTGCTCCATCAGGGTGCGGTCGAGGCTGCTGAACGCGGTAAGCGCGGAGCTGCGGGGAGTCAGCCCGGAGATGCTGGAGGCCCTTCCCTTTGTGGATGGGGTCCGGCCGGTGGGCCGGTCCGCGCCCATCCCCGTGCCGGACAAGTCGGCTCCCGGGGCCCTGGACCTCTCCGACGGCCAGCTCTCGCAGACCGGGATCAGCGTGCTCCAGCAGCGGGGCTACACGGGCCAGGGCGTTGTGCTGGCCGTCCTGGACACCGGCTTCCAGCTGGACCACCCCTGCCTGCAGTCGGTGTCGGTGCAGTCCGCCTGGGACTTCATAGACGAAGACCCTGACGTATCCCAGGAGGCCGATGATCCCCCCGGCCAGGCCGGGCACGGGACGGCGGTGCTGTCGCTGCTGGGCGGCCTGGAGGAGGGAGTCTACTCCGGGGGGGCGCCCGGGGCCTCTTTCCTTCTGGCCAAGACCGAGGACTGCGGCGACGAGTACCCCCAGGAGGAGGACTTCTGGGTGGCGGGGCTGGAGTGGGCCGACAGCGCCGGGGCCTGGGTGGTCTCCAGCTCGCTGGGGTACATAGACTGGTACGGCTACGGGGACCTCGACGGCAACACCGCGGTGACCACCATCGCCGCCGACCTGGCCGCCGCCGGGGGCCTCATGGTCTACAACGCCGTGGGCAACTACGGCCCCGGATCCGGGACGCTGATCGCGCCCGCCGACGGCGACTCCGTGTTCTCGGTGGGGGCCGTCAGCTCCGGCGGAGAGTTGGCCGACTTCTCCTCCCGGGGCCCCACCGCTGACGGACGCATCAAGCCCGAGGGCTGCTGCCGGGGAGTGAACTCGGTAACCGCCGTATGGGACGGCACAGGCTACCAGTCGGGCAACGGCACCTCCTTCGCCACCCCCCTGGCGGCATCCGCCGCCGCGCTGCTGCTGCAGGCCCACCCCGAATGGGACGTCTTCGACGTCAGGGAGGCGCTGCTGCAGACGGCCGACCGCTCGGGCTCGCCGGGCAACGATTTCGGCTGGGGGGCCCTGGATGCTCCTGCGGCCTTCCGGTACCGGTCGGTCACCGGGCTGGTCCGCAGAAGCGACACCGGGGAGCCGCTGCAGGGCTACCCTCTTCTGGTGACCGTTGCCGACACCACCGCCGAGGTGGCCACCAACGCCGGGGGATGGTTCGCCTGGGACCCGGGCAGGACGGGCACCTACAGTGTCGCGGACGCGGGAGGATGGGGCAGCGTTCTGGCGATGACCGGAACGCTGGACCAGTCCGGCGTGGAGCTGGAGGTCTTCGTCGACCCCGCGGAGGGCCCGGGTCAGCCCTCGGCCTACCCGAACCCCTCCACCGGGGGGTTCTACATCGGCTTCGACGTATCCGGCGGCCCGCTGGATGCGGAGCTGTCCGTATTTGACCTGTCCGGCCATCCGGTGTACAATGAACGCAGATTCGGCTTGGAGAACGGTGTGTACAGGGCCCCGGTGCCGGGAGAGGCGTTCCACTGGGACGGCTCAGACACCGCGGGCGACACCGTGGCAGCCGGTGTCTACGTTGCCCTGCTGAAGCTTGGAGATGACGTCCATCTCCTGAAGCTGGCGGCGGTTAGATAGCAGAGACCGACACACAGCATCGAGGAGGGGTAGTAATGCGAGTAGCACTGTGTCTTCTTCTGGTGGCAGCGCTGGGGGCGGTGGCTCAGCCGCAGTCCTTCAGGTCCCGCTCCACCGGAGGCCTCATACTGGACGACCTGGACCTCTGGATGAGCAGCGTTCTGGGCATGGGCATAATGCCCGACCGGCTGGTCGAGGTGGAGGGAAGCCGCATATACACCGGCCTCTCCAACCTGCTGGACGGCGAGGACACCGCCCTGGACGGGGACAGCACCGGGGAGACCGGGTTCCTCATCGGAGGCAGCACCGACCTGGTGGCCACGGACATGGCCCTGGGGGGATACGGCGAGTTCTACGACCACAGGATCTTCGAGACCATAGAGATCCCCGGCCCCGGCCCCGACCCCCTGGTCACCGGTGACGGCGCCGCGGAGGGAACCTGGTCGGAGTACGCCGACACCGATGGCGACGGCACCTACGACTCCCGCCACACCATGTACCGCAGCGAGGAGGGATGGACGGACTCCACCCGGACCGGATTCACGCTGGCCGGAGGATGGACCCCGGACGGGGTCAGCCAGGTGGGCCTGGGTCTGGGCTACTTCAAGGACAAGGTGGAGCAGACCCCCTCACAGCTCAACTACAGCACCGAGGTATCCGACAGCAACCTGGTGGAGGGCATCGAGACCTACACCCTCGGCGAGGACTCCGAGGGGTCGGAGCTCCGGGAGGGCGGCGGCTTCGGGGGCGCACTCTCCGGCAGCTTCCGCATGTCCGAGGGCGTCACCGGCGGAGCCATGTTCACCTTCATCTCGCACTCGGTGAGCCTGGAGAACACCATGACCGCCTCCGGCTCCTGGGACAGCCTGCCCTCTGAGGCCGAGGTCTACGACCAGATGACGGCCAGCCAGACCTGGAGCTACGGCGCCGACCTCGGCGGCAGCACCTTCGGAGGCGGAGCCGAGATCCGCTGGGACCTCGACGATACCTGGAAGATGGACCTCGTGGGCGGTTACAGGACCATGAGCCTCGACGGCACCAGCGACGATTACAGCATGAGCATGGACACGCTGTACCAGGAGAGCTTCGGGTCGCTGCTGCAGACCACGCAGGTGGACGGCTCGTCCACCGGCTCGGTGGAGGTGGACAACAGCGAGACCACCGCACGGGGCGGGCTGCGAATCAGCGCTTCTCCCACCGACAGGCTGGACCTGGCGCTGGGGGGCTTCTTCAGCTCGCACACCACGTCTGACGAGAGCATCGTGGCCTCCTCCACGGAGATAGTGGAGACCTTCGACGACGGCGACCAGGAGGCCGCCGACCCCGACGACTACACCGCCACCAGTACCATGTCCACAACCGAGATGGAGAAGACCACGCTGGAGACCACGGGCATACGCTTCCCCGCGGCCGTGGAGTTCGCCGTCCTTCCCAGGCTGCGCGCCCGGCTGGGGGCCAGCCCGGGGTTCGTCTGGGAGAAGGAGACGCAATCCACCTCACTGCTCTCCGCCTCGCCGGTGCAGACGCACATCGTCTACGGCGACGGGACCGAGCAGGAGTTCACCGAGGACCCCTGGGTAACCAGCGACGGTACCCTGGTCACCACCGAGGACTCCAGGACGGAGATCCCCTTCCACTACGGATTGGGATTCAGGGCCGCGGAGAACCTCACGGTGGACCTTATGGGAATAAGCGACCGCATGAACCAGTGGCGTGTATCGGCCACGCTGCTGTTCTGACGGGAGGTCGATCATGAGAAAGCCAATAACGATACCGGCAGCCTTGGCCCTGATTGCCCTGCTGGCCCTGGCATGCGCCGAAGACAATCCGTTCACCGCCGACCCCGACGCAGACTGGCAGGGAGGGGCCACCCATCCCCACGTGGACGTGTGGGGAACTGCAAGCGAGGGTCTGGGAAGCTCGGTGCTGAACGACCTGGACCCGGTCGAAGACGGCATACAGGACGCCATCCTGGTGGTATTCGACCAGCCCATGGCCCCGGCCACCATGGTTGAGGCTTCCCTGGAGCTTGCGGCCACCACGGCGGGGGCGCCCGCACCCCAGATCGATGAGGTATCCTACTACCCGGCGGCGCGCCGGATGGAGATCCACGCCACCTTCACCCGGGAGACCGCCTACCTGCTCACCCTCACGGCCGGAGGGGCGACCAATCTGGCGGGCGTCCCGCTGGACCCCAACTTCAACGCGGTGTCCGACGGCTCGCCCTGGGACGACGCCAGGCTGACCTTCCACAACGGGGCGGCGGAGGAGATGGACCTGACGCCCCCGCGGGTGGGTCCCTTCTCTCCCCCCGAGCAGGGGGGCCTGGAGGACCCGGACGTCCCCATCCAGATCGTCTTCGAGGACGGTCCCATGGACGCCTCCACCTTCGGTGCGGGCTCTCTGAAGCTCCTCCGCACCGAGGACTCCACCGAGGTGGGCATCACCATCGACTCGATCACGCCCACCCAGCTCTTGGCGACCCCCGACAACAGGCTGGAGTTCGGCACCCGCTACACGGTGGTGCTCAGCTCCCAGGTGGCGGACTCCGCCGGCAACCTTCTGGACTCCGACAGGGACGGCCACGTATGGCCGGACGAGCAGGACTTCGTCTGGGACTTCCAGATGGCGGACGACAGCACGACCAACTCCACCCCGCCCACCGTCTCGCGGGTGAGCAGCGAGGTGCCCCTGAGCTTCGACGTGGAGTTCGAGGAGAGCCTCACCGGCGATCCGGTGAACATGGACGCCTCCACTCTGGTTCCGGCCAACATCCAGTGCGTGGACTCCGCAGGCCAGATCCCCCTGGAGGTGGGGGAGCTGGCGCCCTCCGGCGACCAGGTAACCTGCTACATGCTGCGCCAGCCGCAGGGCGAGGTCACGGTGATAGTAACCGTTGGCGTCACCGACGGCTACGGCAACCCGCTGGACGGCAACGGCAACGGTCTCGGCGGCGAGCCCGGCCTCGATGACTGGACGGGTACGCTCTAGTTGGCCGCCCGCATACTCGTTCTGGCAGTCGTGGTGGCCCTCCTCTGGGCCACCGGGCTGCTGGAGCTGAACCTGCCATGGAACGACCCCGTGTTCCAGGTCTCCGGTGTCTGCGTGGCCGTGTACCTGCTGTGGTCGCTGGCCGAGGGGGCGCGCAAGCGGCCGGGCATGAACCTCTCGCAGCTGGCCATGTACGTCGTCCTGCTGGTCAGCGCCCTGGACTCCTTCGTCCTGGACGTCACCGTCTTCCTCTCGCCCCCGGCCCTCCGCTGGGCCGGGGCCGTGCTGCTGCTGGCCGGGTGCTGTCTGAGGCTGGCGGCCGTCTACATGGCAGCCCCGCAGGCCCTCCTGCGGGCCGGCAGGGCAATGCAGCTGGTTGGCCTGCCCCTGGGCCTGGGAAGCCTGTCGGGCCTGGTGGTGGGAGCCGTCCCCGGCATGGTGGTGGCACTGAGGACGGATGAGTCGGACAGCTTCGGCCCCGAAGAGGAAGGGCCCGAGGAGCTGTGAAGGCCCTGGTGCAGAGGGTCAGCCGGGCATCGGTAACCGCAGACGGCGAGATGGTGGGAAGCATCGGCCCTGGCCTGCTGGTCCTGGCCGGCTTCCGCGCCGAGGACGACGAGTCCCAGCTCGGCTGGATGGCGGGAAAGATCACCGGCCTGAGGATCTTCCCCGACCAGGGAGGCGACATGAACAGGTCCCTTCTGGACAGCGGGGGCAGCCTGCTGGTGGTGAGCCAGTTCACCCTTCACGCCAACTGCCGCAAGGGCCGGCGGCCAAGCTTCATGGACGCGGCGCCGCCCCGGCAGGCGGAGGTCCTCTACAACCTCTTCCTGGAGATGCTCAGGGGCTATGGAGCCGCGGTGGAAAGCGGCAGCTTCGGGGCCATGATGGAGGTTTCGCTGGTCAACGACGGGCCTGTCACCATCATGGTCGACTCCCCGGCGGAGCGCGGCTGAGCTTGGCCGGCAGCTACTGGTACCCGCTGGACGCCGAGCTGGTTCTGGCCAGCCGCTCCCCCCGCCGCGCCCTCATCCTGGAGATGGCGGGCATACCCTTTCTGCAGGACCCCAGCTCGGTGGAGGAGACGGCCATGGAGGGTGGGCCGGGGGATGTAGTGGCCCACTGGGCCCGGGCCAAGGCCCTGGACGTGGCGCCCCGCCACCCCCGCAATCCGGTGCTGGGCGGCGACACCATGGTGGCCGTGGAGGACGATATCCTGGGCAAGCCGGCCCACCGCCGGGAGGCGGAGGAGATGCTGCGCCGGCTCTCCGGCTCCTGGCACTCCGTCTACGGCGGCGCCTGCATCCTCTGGCCGGAGAAGGGGCTGGACGTGTCCGTGGTGGAGAGGACCAGGGTGCGCTTCCGCTCCCTCTCCGGGAAGGAGATCGCCGCCTACGTGGAGACCGGCGAGCCCATGGACAAGGCCGGCGCCTACGGCATCCAGGGCTACGGCTGCGTTCTGGTGGAGCGGATAGACGGCTGCTACTTCAACGTTATGGGCCTGCCCGTCTCCCGCCTCCTGGCCCGCCTCCGCGCCCATCTGTCTGCCATGTAAGTGCCAGGCACTTACGCTAACATCCTACCGCCTTACCGTTCAATTCAAGTGCCTGGCACTTACGTGGCACTTACGTGAACATTAGATACCTCCCTGGTTGGTATTTATTTTGTTCCTCCGTCATTACAAATTGTAGGCCAGGGCTCTCATGTTGACAAGTTTTGATGCCTTTCCTATCTAATACCGGCCTGTGCGGAGAGATGTCCGAGCTGGCCGAAGGAGCACGGTTGGAAACCGTGTAGGGCGCTTATGCGTCCTCGAGGGTTCGAATCCCTCTCTCTCCGCCACACCTATCTTATTGCGCCACGTGGGACTTGCCTCAGACGACCGGTGACATGTCGCCTGCCTTCTCCGCCAGTGCCACCGGCTCCGCCGGCTGATGCAAGCCAGTGCCAGGGGAGGTTCGACATATGTCCGATGCGTTTACAAGCGATACCTACGATGCCCTTTGCAAGGAGGCGGAGGACTACCTCTCCAGGGGTCTGGCCGAGCAGGCCAGGGAGCTTCTTCTGAAGGCCATATCCCTGATAGGCACCAGGCCCAAGGCCCGGAGCCTCCTGGCCGACTGCTGCATGAGTCTGGGACTGTGGTCGGAGGCCCGGGCCCAGCTGGAGACCCTTACCACCCTGGATGTGGGCAGCTCCTCGCATCACTTCAGGCTGGGGCAGGTCATGGAGGAGATGGGCGAGTACGCCCTCGCCCGGGACAACTACAGCGTAGTCCTGGAGCACGAGCCGGACAACCATGCCGCTGCGGTGGCCCTGAACCGTCTGAAGGACAGGCCCGACAGCGCCGAGCCGGAAGAGATAGCCGAAGAGGAAGCCGGACAGCCGGAGGAGGCCGTGCGGAGGGCGGGAGACATGCAGGTCTACCCCGACGACGAGTCCGAGGAGGGCGTCTTCGCCTCGGCGTCCGAGGACGATGTGGAGAAGCTCCTGAAGGACATAGGAGTGGCTCCCGCAGAGGCCGAGGGGGAAGAGGGCACCGACGTGGCCGAGCTGCTGAGCAGCATGGGCATCGACCTGGGTGATTCGTCCAAGAAGAAGCAGCAGCAGACCAGGGACATCTCCGAGATTCTCGGGGGCGAAGGCGCCCGGCAGGCCGAGGCCGGAGAAGAAGAGACGGCCGATGCGGAGGCCCCCGGGGCAGAAGAGCCTCAGCAGGCCGAAGAGACGCAGGAGGGGCCGTCCCTCGACGCCATATTCGGCGGTCCTCCCAAGGAGCCCGAGGAGCCGCAGGCCGCTGCTGAGGACGAAGAGGAGGAGGAAGGCGAAACCTCTCTGGAGGCCATATTCGGCGGGGCCGAAGAAGAGGCGCAGGAGGAGGAGTCCCCCGCAGAGGAGGAAGCCGGGGAGGAGCCTGTCGCCGAAGAGGAGATGGAGAAGGAAGAGCCCCCCGCGGAAGAGGAGCCTGCTGAAGAGAAGGAGGGTCCTTCCCTGGCGGCGATATTCGGCGGAGCCCCCGCTCCCGGTAAGGAGGAGGACGAAGGGGAGAAGGCCCCGGAGGAAGAGGGAGCCGAGGCGCAGGAACCCCCGGAGGAGGCTGTCGCCGAAGAGCAGGCCGAGGAGGAGGCTGTCGCCGAAGAGCCCGCGGCCGAAGAGGAAATGGAGAAGGAAGAGCCCCCCGCGGAAGAGGCTCCCGAGGATGTGGAGCCCGGGGAAGAGCCTGCCGGAGAGAAGACGGGTCCCTCCCTGGCGTCGATATTCGGTGGAGCCGGCACCGAAGCCGGGGAAGAGGAGCCGGAGGAGGCCGCCGAGGAGGAAGCCGGAGCCGAGGAGAGGAAGGCCGGCCCCTCGCTGTCCTCCATATTCGGCGGAGGGCCCGAAAAGAAGGAGGAGGCCGAGGAGGAGCCTGTCGGGGAAGAAACCCCCGCCGAGGAGCTTCCCGAAGAGGCCGAAGAGAAGGCCGAGGAGCCTTCGGCGGAGGAAGCCCCCCGGCCGGAAGAGGAACCGGCCGAAGAGGAGGCGCCCGCCGGGCGGAAGGCCGGCATAGTATGCCACAGGCCCGCCCCCGAGAGCGTGGCGGTGGTGTACCTCGAAGACGTCGAGGTCGTTGTGACGACGGGTATCCTGGCCGCAGCCGACGGGTCGCTGGAGGCCTCCGAGGAAGACGGCACGACGCTGCTGCGGGGCTCGGGCAGGGCATGGATAGGCGATGGCGCCGCCGTGCCCGTTTCCCTCAGCGTCTCCGATGGGCTGCGGGTCCGTCCCGGCCGCCTGGCGCTGCGACAGAGCTCGGTGGAGCTGGAGGAAGCCGACGGGAACGGCCTGGCCGGAGTCGGCGGAGAGGGCAGCCTGGCGCTTCTGGCCGGGGGCCGTTTCAGATGGCTCAGCTGCACCGGCGGCGACGGCTGCCTGAGGATTTCCGGCGAGTCCATGGTGGCCGTGGAGGGCGATGTGAAGCTGGAACCTGCCGAAGATGCGGGGGAGGGATTCCTTCTGGCCTCCGGTGAGGGCCGGGTGCTCATCTCCTGCTGACAGGGGCTTGCACCTCTCGGTCCGGATGGGCAATATTGCAGCCCTGCGTGGGGATGTAGCTCAGTTGGCAGAGCGCTGCCTTCGCAAGGCAGAGGTCGGCGGTTCGATCCCGCTCATCTCCACCACTCCTTCCATGGCACCCGCAGAGAGGCAAGGGAGGTCCGCCATTGAGAGCTGACTTGCCTCCCTCCATCTCCGCCTCCTGCCTGGTCCAGAGAGGCCGCAGCAGGCACCAGAGATCCACGGCGGCCGAGAGCGTGGAGCCGGGCCATCCCTTCGCAGGGATGGTGGCGGTTGCCGAGGGTCTGCCGGGGGACGACCGCTCCGCCTCGCTGGCGGTCTCCACGGTGCGCGACATCTTCGGCGAGGGCGTTGCCTACGGCGTGGGGGAAGCGCTTGCCGACGCCGTGGAAGAGGCCTCGGAGAGGATCCGTGACGCCGGCCTCCAGGGCTGCTCCATAGCCGCCGCCGCCTACCTCGGCGACAGGATCTGGCTGGCCCACAGGGGAAACTGCCGCATCTACCGGGTATCCCGGGACTCCGCAGAACAGGTGGGGCGGGAGCACACCCTGGCGGTCCAGATGGGCCTCGGTTTCGACTCGCCGGGGTTCCTGGAGCGGTCGCGGGACCTGACGGCCCACCTGGGAGAGCGCAGGGCCGCTCCGGATACCGCCGAGCTCCGCATGTCGCCGGGGGAGGCGGTGCTGCTGCTGACGGCGGAAGCCTGGCTGCGGCTGGAACCCGGGGACATCGCCTCGGGAGCCTGCGGCCGGGAGTGCCTGATGCATCTGTCCGGAAAGGCCAGGCTCAGGTTCCGTCGACAGGGAGGCGCCCTGGCCTCGGTCTGCTTCCTGGCCGCCCGAAGGTGGAGGCTGAGCAGGAGGAGGATCCTGGGGGTCCTTCCGTTCCTGCTCACCGCCGCGGTGCTGGCCGGCCTTGTCTACCTTACGGTCAGGCTGGTGAGCTGCGAAGGTTCGGCGACGCAGGAGCCCGGCCCCGACACCACCGAGGTGGTGATGCCTCTCGAGCCGACGGCACCTGCCGACACCCGGCCGCCGCCCCCCGGGCCGGAGCTCCCCGTCAGCGTGCTGGTGCTGGGTGAGGACTCCCTGGACCTGGCCGCCGACAGCTTCCGGCAGACCCTGGCCGGCGCCCCGGACCCCCGATGGGAGCGGTTCGAAGGTGCCGTCTACGGCCTGGTCTCCGACACCCTGATGGATTCGCTGGCTGCCGGGCCCGCCTCGGCGGCGGGGATCGACAGCTTCGTGGCGGTGAGGAGGATCGTGGCCGTCCGCAGCGACCAGGCGGCCGCCTTCTCGCGGTGGCTGGAGGAGCTGGAGCCGGAGGCCGCCGGGAGCACCGCCGTGATCGTGGAGACCGAGACCAGCGTGGCCGGCGGGGCCCCGTGGACGGAACGCTACCCGCTCTTCGTCAACGGCAGCCGGGAGCTGCAGGGCGAGCCCAGCGGCTGCGTCGGCGATCTTCCCCCGGGGATTCCCGCCATTCCCGACTCCTCGCTCTACCGTCTGGTGGTGGTCCCGGGGTCTTTGGACTAGCCACCTCCTGGCCATATATTCATGCCCGGCCGTACTAGGTGGGGAGCCAGCGGTGCCCTGTACCCGCAATCCGCTATAGCGGGACCGAACACCCGGCGAGGCACTGCCTGGCGTCGGACGGAACCGGTAAGCAGTGATGATGAGCAGGAGCCGCGCGGCGGTGGCCCGTGAACCCCGTCAGGACCGGAAGGTAGCAGCGGTAAGCGGCAGTCACCGGGCGACGCGGTACAACCTGTTCTGAGCCGGCTGCCGGGGAAGACGGCGTCCGGGGTGTCGAACCGGGCCGTACGGCCGCCAGAGCCATCCATCGGACGGAAAGGAGCTCCCTTGGGCTATCTGGTCTTCGCACGGAAGTGGCGTCCTCAGACATTCGACCAGGTTCTGGCCCAGGACCACGTAACGGTCACCCTCCGCAACGCCATAAAGAGCGGCAGGGTCGGACATTCCTACCTCTTCACCGGACCCAGGGGCGTGGGAAAGACCACCACGGCGCGCATACTGGCCAAGGCCCTCAACTGCAGTCGGGGACCGACTCCCGACCCCTGCGGCGAGTGCGAGGCGTGCGTGGGGATCACCCGGGGGAACCACCTTGACGTCATGGAGATAGACGGCGCCAGCAACAGGGGCATAGACGAGATAAGGGAACTCCGCCAGAAGGTGAGGTACGCCTCGTCCTCGGGCAGGTACAAGGTCTACATCATCGACGAGGTCCACATGCTCACCAACGAGGCCTTCAACGCCCTGCTGAAGATACTGGAGGAGCCTCCGGAGCGGGTGGTCTTCATCTTCGCCACCACCGCTCCCCGCAAGGTGCCGGCCACCATACTCAGCAGATGCCAGCGCTTCGACTTCCGGCGGATACCCTCCGCCGTGATGGCCGACTACATAAGCGGGGAGGCCTCCCGGGAGGGCATAGAGATCGACAGGAGGGCCCTGCTCATGGTCTGCCGCGCCAGCGGAGGCAGCATGAGGGACGCCCTGTCCATCATGGACCAGCTGGTCTCCTACGCCGGGGGCCCCATAGACTCCGACGTGGTCTCCGAGCTGCTGGGTCTGGTGGGCGCAGACCTCCTGGAGGCCATAGTCTCCGCCATGCTTCGCGGAGATTCGGCGGGAGCCCTGGAGAGCGTGGCGGGAGCCATGTCCAGGGGCCACGATTCCGTGGAGCTCCTGGATTCGCTGGTGGTCTACCTCCGCAACCTGATGCTGGTGGCCGCCGGTGCCCCTTCCGGCCTGGAGGGCGTCTCCGACGCGGAGGCCGACGCCTTCCGCCGCCTGGCCGAGCTCACCGACGACCTCACGGTGCTCAACCTCATCCGCATTCTCGGCGCCGCCTCCCGGGAGGCCCGGCGCGACTCCCTGCCCAGGGTGGCCCTGGAGACGGCGGTCATGACCGCATCCAGGCTGGCCCAGGCGCTGGCCATAGACAGCCTCCCGCCCTCGGGCGCGAGGGCTTCGGGGCCTGCGGCGGAAACGTCGCAGCGGGAAGAAGACACGGAGGAGCCCCGGGAGACCGAAGTGGATGCGGATGAGACGCCCCGGGAGCCGCAGGAGCCGCCGGCGCAGGAGGAGGAGAGGGCGGGGGAGACCGACGAGGAGAGAGAGACCAGGGAGCGCGAGGAGGAGAAGAACCGGCAGGTCTTCGGCCTCTTCGACGCCATTCCCAGAGATCGGGGCTGACCGCGTCCATTCCGCGGCGGCCCCCAGGTTGCGAAGGCGGGTGCAGTTTTGAACAAGCAGATGCGCAAGATGCTGCAGCAGGCCCAGCAGATGCAGGCGGGCCTGGCAAAGGTGCAGGAGGAGCTGGAAGAGGCCCGGGTGGAAGGCTCGGCCGGAGGCGGAATGGTCCGCGCCGTTGTGAACGGCCGCGCCGAGATGGTGGGCATATCCATAGACCCCGAGGCGGTGGACCCGGAGGACGTGGAGATGCTGGAGGACCTGGTTATGGCCGCCGTCAGGGACGCTTCCGAGAAGAGCCGGGCCCTGTCCGAGCAGAAGATGAAGGAGCTGGGCATGCCCACGGGCGGACTGGGGGGAATGATGTGAGCTCCGACCTCTTCGACAGGCTGGTCTCACAGCTCGCCCGTCTGCCCGGAATCGGGCGCAAGACGGCCCTGAGGCTGGGTTTCAGCCTGGTGGACGACCGGGAGATGGCCGGCGACCTGGCCGAGGCCCTCTCCGAGGTCTGCCGGAAGGTGGGGGAGTGCCGGCGGTGCAGGAACCTCACCGAGCGCACGCTCTGCGACGTGTGCCGCGACGCCTCCCGGCAGAGCATCGTCTGCGTGGTGGAGAGCCCGGCCGACCTCCGCTCCATCGACGAGGCGGGCCTGTTCGGCGGCTACTACTTCGTTCTGCACGGGCTGCTGGCGCCCCTGGACGGAATGGGCCCCAGGGAGCTGGGCGTGGACCGCCTCCGGGAGATGGTCCGGGAGGTGGAGGCGTCGGAGGTGATACTGGCCCTGGACGCTACGGCCGACGGCGAGGCCACCTGCTCCTACCTCTCCCGGACCCTGGGGGAGATGGGGCTGGAGGTGACCAGGCTGGCCCGCGGCCTGCCGTCCGGAGCCTCGGTGGAGTTCGCGGACGCGAACACCCTCACCCAGGCGTTCAAGGGACGACAGAAGGCCTGACGGGGGGGCATGGCTCTAAACTGGCCGAACCGCATCACCATCCTGCGGATGCTGCTGAGCCCGGTCTTCATGGTCCTTCTTCTGGACGAGAGGACCGGTTTTCGCATCGCCGCCCTGGGGGTGTTCAGCCTCTCCTCCATCACCGACCTCTACGACGGCTATCTGGCCCGCAAGTACGGCTGGGTGACCAACCTCGGCAAGTTCCTGGATCCCCTGGCGGACAAGCTCCTGGTCTCGGTGGCCCTCATCGGCCTGGTGCAGATCGGCCTGGTGCCCGTATGGTCGGCCTACCTGATCATCGGCCGTGAGCTGCTGGTCACCGGCCTGCGGGCCATAGCCGCCTACGCTGGAATACTCATACTGCCCTCCCGCCTGGGCAAGTGGAAGACCACCACCCAGATGGCGGCCATATTCGGCTACCTGCTGGCCTCGGTGCTCCAGACCGCCGGCCACGCCGGCCGAACCGTGCACCTGATGCAGGTGTCCCTGGGTCTGCTGATCCTGGCGGTGGCCCTGACGCTGATATCCGGAATCGACTACTTCTGGCGCAACGGGTCGGTGGTCAGGAGGCTGCTGCAGTGATCGGCAGACGCAGACGCGCCCCCCTGCTGGCCAGGCTGGCCGCGACCACCTTCTTCACAGGCTACTTCCCCTTCGCCCCGGGGACCGTGGGCAGCCTGGTCGCCGCCGGGCTGTTCATGCTTGCGGCGCCGGTGCTGGACTGGTGGGGCATGCTCCTGGTCCTGGCCGGGTCCGCCGCCGCCGGCTTCCACTCCTGCGTGCAGGTGGTGCCGGACTGGGGCGGAGATCCGTCCCGGGTGACCATAGACGAGTTCGTGGGCTGCTGGCTGGCCTGCATCCCGGCCTGGTACATGTACGGCGGCTGGGGCGTTCTGGCGGCCCTTGTGCTGTTCAGAATCTTCGACATACTGAAACCCTGGCCCGTCTCCGCCCTGGACAGACGCGGCGGGCCCGCCTCGATAATGCTGGACGATCTGGCCGCCGGCGTCATGGCGGCGGCGGTGATCGCCTTGGGATGGGTGATGCATGCCGTTCTCTCCTGACAGCGCGGCGGTCCTGACCATAGGCGACGAGCTGCTGGAGGGCCGCACCAGGGACGCAAACCTGATGCAGGTCTCCCGCGGCCTCTCCGCCCGGGGCATTGCCGTGGTGGAGGCCAGGACCGTGGCGGACAGCCTGGACGCCATCTCGGCGGCGGTCCGCCACCTGCTGGAGCCCGGCCGCCTCCTGGTGACCACCGGAGGACTGGGCCCCACCGATGACGACATGACGCTGCCTGCGGTGGCCCGGGCCCTGGAGCTGCCCCTGGAGCGGAGCGCCGAGGCGGAGGCCATGGTGAGGGCCAGGATGGAGGACCTGGGACGCGAGTGCCCCCGGTCGGCGCTGGGGCAGGCGGACCTTCCCCGGGGCGCCGGGCCGGTGGAGAACGCTGTGGGAGTCGCCCCGGGAGTGGTGATGGCTGCGGGGGAGTCCGCGGTGGTCTGCCTTCCCGGCGTTCCCGCCGAGGTGCGCGGCCTGCTGGACCGCTGCCTGGAGGCCCTGGGGGTCTGTGGCGCCGGCACCGAGGGATACTCCCTGCTGAGAACCTGGGGCGTGCGGGAGAACGACCTGTTCGACTCCCTGGCCCCCATTGCCGAAGACCTGGGCTGCCGCCTGGCTTTCCTGCCCTCGGCCTGCCGGGTGGACCTGAAGATTTTCGGAGAGTCCAGGGAGGAGATGGCCCGGAGGGTTGCGGAGGTCTACCCCGGTCGGGTCTACTCCCGGAGCCGGGAGGTGTCCCTGGCCGGGAGGCTGGGTGAGGAGCTGCTCTCCCGGGGTCTGACCCTGGCGGTGGCGGAGTCCTGCACCGGGGGACTGCTGGGGGGCGAGCTGACCGCGGTGCCCGGCGCCTCCGACTGGTTCGCCGGCGGGGTGATCAGCTACTCCAACCGGGTGAAGTCGAGTCTGCTGGGGGTCCCTTTGGAGACCATGGACAGCCACGGGGCGGTGAGCCGTCAGGTGGTGGAGGCCATGGCGGAGGGCGTGCGCCAACTCGTGGGCTCGGATGCGGCCATGGCGGTGTCGGGAGTGGCCGGCCCCTCCGGAGGCAGCGCGGAGAAGCCGGTGGGCACCGTCTGGATGGCTGTCTCGCACCCCGGAGGCGGGCATCAGGCGCGGGAGCTGTTCGGCGGCGACCGCGGCCACGTGAGGCGGTCGGCGGTGAGCTTCGTCATGGGCATGCTGCTGGAGCGCCTCACCGGGGGCGGGCCATGAGGGTGTTCGCCGCCCTTCCCATGCCACCCCACGTCCTGGACGCCATGGAGTCCTGGATGGAGCCCCTGCGGCGGGAGCACCCCCACCTGAAGTGGGTGGGCCGCGGCCGGCTCCACGTGACCCTGCGTTTTCTGGGAGACGTGGAGGAGGACCGCATAGACAGGCTGGAGCGGGCCGTGGAGGAGTGCGGCCCCGGCGAGATAGGATTCGAGCTTAACCGGGTGGGCAGGTTCCGGCGCGGCCGCAGGGGCCCGGCCACCGTTCTGTGGATAGGCGGACGCTTCGACCCCGCCGTCGAGGAGCTGGCCCGAAGGATGGGCGAGGTCCCCGACGGGCGGGGCAGGAAGGGCCGGCCCGGCCCCTTCGTCCCGCACGTTACCGTGGCCAGGAAGCGGCGCCGCGGCGGCGGGATCCCCGAGGACCTTCCGGACCTGCCGCCGGTTGCGGGGACCGCGGACAGGGTGGAGATATGCAACAGCAGGCTTACGCCCCGGGGCCCGGAGTACACGGTGCTCCGCTCCTGCGGGCTTTAGAGGTACCGGTCATCGTACGCCGGGCCGGGGGCTGCCGCTGCGGCGGCGCGGGCCGGTCCGGACACAATTCGAAAGGCGGTTGACACATGGCCAAGAAGGGAAGCGGAGGCTCCTCGGACAAGCAGAAGGCCCTCAAGTCGGCCTTCCACCAGATACAGAAGCAGTTCGGGCAGGGGGCCATCATGAGGCTGGGGGAGAACACGGCCATGAAGGTGGACGTGATCCCCACCGGCTCCATCTCCCTGGACATGGCCCTGGGAATAGGCGGAGTCCCCAGGGGCAGACTGGTGGAGATCTACGGCCCGGAGTCCTCGGGCAAGACCACCCTGGCGCTGCAGATACTGGCCAGCGCCCAGAAGCACGGCGGCGAGGCGGCCTTCATAGACGTGGAGCACGCCCTGGACCCCACGTACGCCAGCGCCCTGGGACTCGACATAGACGACCTCCTGGTCTCCCAGCCCTCCAGCGGCGAGCAGGCGCTGGAGATAACCGAGATGCTGGTGCGCAGCAACGCGGTGGACGCCATAGTGATCGATTCGGTGGCGGCCCTGGTTCCCCGGGCCGAGATAGAGGGGGAGATGGGTGACTCCCACGTGGGGCTGCAGGCCCGCCTGATGTCCCAGGCGCTGCGCAAGCTGGCCGGGGCGGTGTCCAGGTCCCGCTGCGTGGTGATATTCATCAACCAGATCCGGATGAAGATCGGGGTGATGTTCGGCAACCCCGAGACCACCTCCGGCGGCAGGGCCCTGAAGTTCTACACCAGCATGCGGCTGGACATCCGCCGGGTGGCCTCCATCAAGAGCGGCGACGAGGTGGTGGGCAGCCGGGCCCGGGTGAAGGTGGTCAAGAACAAGCTGGCCCCGCCCTTCCGGAAGACGGAGTTCGACATACTCCACGGCACCGGGATATCCCGGTTCGGCGAGCTGCTGGACCTGGGCCTGGAGCACGACCTTGTAACCCGCCGCGGCACCTGGTACTCGTACGGAGACACCCAGATCGGCCAGGGCCGCGAGAAGAGCCGGGACTTCCTGAGCGAGAATCCCGAGGTTGCCGACGAGATCGAGGCCAAGCTCCGGGAGAAGCTGGACCTCCGTCCCATGCCCTCCTCGCAGGAAGCCCCGGAGGAAGAGGAGGAGTAGGGCTTGATCGTCCGTTCGGTGTCCCCCGTCCGCAGGGGATGGGTGCGGGTAGAGGCCGACGGCGGGGAGTGGCTTCTCACCTCCCGGGCCGCCGGGAGGCTGGGGTTGGCCGAGGGAGCCGAGGTGGACGCCGACCGGCTGCGGGAGACCGCCCTGGAGGCGCAGGGGCCGGCGGCCAGGAAGGACACCGGCCGCTACCTGGGCAGGGCCGAGCACACCGCCGACCAGCTCCGCGGCTACCTCCGCCGGCGGGGCTACCACCGGTCCGTGGTGGAGGAGACCGTGGACTGGGCGGTGCGGCTGGGCTACGTGGACGACCTCCGCTACGCCCGGGCCTACGTGGAGGCCCACCGCGGCGGCCGGTCGCCCATGGGTGTCCGCAGGCTGCGTCTGGAGCTGCGCAGGCGCGGCGTGGGCGACGCCGACGCCGAAGCCGCCCTCTCCGATTCCGAGGACGGCGGGATGGAGGAGGAGCTGGTCGGCAGCGTGCGGAAGCGGTACGGCCACCTGCAGGGGGAGAAGGCCAGGCGCAGGGCCCTGGGCTACCTCTCCCGCCGGGGGTTTCCCTACGGCCTGTCCAGGCGGGTGGTGGACAGGGCCCTGGATGACGCCGAGGGGGGCGGGGACCGGTGAGGAACAGGGGAGTGCTGGAGGGGTGGACCGCCCTGGGAGCCTCCGCCCTGGGCGTGGAGTACGCTCCGGCCCGGCCGATGCCGGCGGCGTTCGAAGCCGCCATCGGGCAGGGATGGGGGCTGCCGCCGGCGTTCGAGCCCCTGGCGGGGGAGGGCGTGCCGCCCAGGCGCGCCCGGTACGTATACCGGCTCACATGGGCCGTGCTGCGGGACCGCGGCGGCTACCGCCGGCCGCTGAGGCTGGATCCCGATGCGGGGCTGTCCATGCTGGTCCCCTTCGGAGGACGGGGGCTGGGGGTCCTGCCCCAGAGGCCGCCGAAGCGGGTTCCGGGCCGGCTGCGGGGCATGGCCCTGGTGGGCAGGAGCCTGGCCGCCTACCGCTGCGGGGTCCGGCTTCTGGTGGTCACCGGAGTCCGCAGCCCGGAGCTGGAGGAGGTCATCACCCGGGGCCGGGTGGCCTGGTGCACGCTGGACCGGCTGGAGGAGGCGCTGTGCTCTGCCGAGCGATGATCCCGCTGCTGCTGGCGCTGTGGGAGTGCCCCGCGCCCGCCGTCCCGGAGGACACGCTTGCCGTGCCCGGCCCCTCCGCCGCCCTCTTCGCCCAGTACCGTCTGGTGGCCAGGGACGTCCTGGGCCGGAGGTGCGTCTACCGGCCCAGCTGCTCCCGCTACGCACAGGAGGCTGTGGACAGGCTGGGCCCCCTGCTGGGGGCGCCCATGGCCCTGGAGAGATGGACCAGGTGCCACTCGTCCGCCCGGCGCGGCGGCTTCTACCCCGCCGGTTCCGACGGCCTTCTGCTCGACCCGCCCTTCGGGTCCGAAGGGGAGGGAGGTGGGCGGGCATGGTCCTCGCTTGCGCTGCCCTTCTGACGCTGGCGGCCGCGGCCCCGCCGCCGGCGGCGGAGCCCGATACGGCGTTCGCCGGCTACCTGTACCGGGCCGGCGAGTGGGAGATGGCGGCCCTGGAGTACATGCGGGTCATATACCTCCGCGGAGACACCCTCTCGGTGCCCC
Organism: Candidatus Fermentibacteraceae bacterium; assembly: GCA_041686025.1. GTDB lineage: Bacteria > Fermentibacterota > Fermentibacteria > Fermentibacterales > JCC-6 > JAWLEP01. The sequence continues at coordinate 29,773 of JAWLEP010000005.1, read as the reverse complement.
TGCCGGCCCTTCGCCTGGCCAGGTGCTGGCAGGAGCTGGACCGCCCCGGCGATGCCCTGACCCTCTACCGGCGGCTGTCAGCGGGGGTGGGGGACGGGGACACCGCAGCCATGGCCTCCCTGGGTGCGGGGTCGGTGCTGGAGGGCATGGGAATGGACCGGGAGGCCAGGGGCCTCTTCCTCACCGCCGCAGCCCAGGCCGAGGACCCCGAGCTGGAGGGCACCGGCAGGGTCCTGGCAGCCCTCTCCGCCGGCCGCCGGGGCGAGTGGGGCCGGGCGGAGTCCGAGCTGGAGGGGGTGGCGCGAGGTCCGGTGGGCCCCCTGGCGGAGGGCCTGCTGTCGGATGTCCGGCGGGCGCAGAGCCTCCCCCGCCGAAGCCCCGCCGCCTGCGCCGGCGCCAGCGCGGTGCTGCCCGGGCTGGGCCAGACCATCTGCGGCCGGCCCGGGGACGGGCTCAACGCCCTCCTCACCACCGCAGCCACCGGCCTGCTCCTCTACCACTCCCTGGAGGAGGAGAGCGTGGCCGGCAGCGTGCTGTCGGGCTGGCTCTTCCTCTCCTTCTACGGCGGCAACGTCTACGGGGGGTACAGGTCCGCCGAGAGCTTCAACCGCACCCGGAGGAGGCGACTGTACGAGAGCATCGCCGGCCGGATCGCCCGCTGGCGAGGCCGGTAGCGGCGCCTCCCGAGGTTGACTTCCCCGGCCCGCATCAACAATATACCGGCTCCCGAAAGTGCGCTGAGAGAGGCGGCCGCGCAGGCGGCGGACAGCCGCCCGGGTCGGTGTGCGTCTATTGCCTTAGTGCGCAGCTAGTTGCATATTACCGCCCCGCCCCGCGAGAGAATGCGGTTGCGGCGGGAGCAAGCGTCCTGCGGGAGAACGGGATACGGGTTTCGGAATACGCCAGCGACGCCATTCATGTCACGGAGGTTACGGTGAAGACCTACTCAGCCAGGAAGGGTGAGGTCGAGAGGAGCTGGTGGGTTGTGGACGCCAGCGACAAGACCCTCGGCAGGCTTGCTGCCAGGATTGCCAAGGTCCTGCAGGGCAAAGACAAGCCGGTATACACCCCCCACATCGACACCGGTGACTTCGTCGTGGTCATCAACGCCGAGAAGGTGAGGGTGACCGGGAAGAAGAGCACCCAGAAGAGCTATCACAGACACAGCGGATATCCGGGAGGAGCCAGAAGCCACACGCTCCGGGAGATGCTCCAGAAGCATCCCGACCGCGTGATCAGGCAGGCGGTGAAGGGCATGCTTCCAAAGAACCGTCTGGCCCGGCAGCAGCTCCGGAAGCTGAAGGTGTACGCGGGAGCGGAGCATCCGCATGCTGCCCAGATGCCGCAGCAGATGGAACTCGACCAGCCGGGAGGATAGATGGAGCAGTTCATAGGCGTAGGCAGGAGAAAGACCGCCACGGCCAGGTGCTACCTGAGGCCGGGCCACGGCAGGGTGGTCATCAACCACAAGGAGCCGGAGGAGTACTTCGGCAGGGTCTGGCAGCTGGGCCATGCCCTGGAGCCCCTGGACGTAACCAGCTCCAGGACCAAGTTCGACGTATACGTGAACGTCCGCGGAGGCGGGGTCACGGGGCAGGCCGGAGCGGTGAGGCTGGGAATCGCCAGGGCCCTGGTGGAGGCGGACCCCGACCTCAGGCACACCCTGAAGACCAGGTACATGCTCAGGCGCGACCCCAGGATCGTCGAGAGAAAGAAGTACGGGCGGCCCAAGGCCCGCAAGCGCTTCCAGTTCTCCAAGAGGTAGAGCGGAGCCGCTGCCCGCAGATCGCACTGCCGGACCGCAGAGCCGGGTGAGCCCCGGCCTGCGGTTCCTGCGGAAAACACACGGCGGGGCGGTGCGCCACGGTGCCCCACGGGGGTTTGGCGCGCCATGAAACCCCGACCGGAGGAAGCAACCGAAAGGAACAGAGCCTCATGAGCATACCCACCATGCAGCAGATGCTGGAGGCCGGCGTACACTTCGGCCACCAGGAGAAACGCTGGAACCCCAAGATGCGCAAGTACATATTCATGGCGCGCAACGGGATTCACATAATCGACCTCAAGAAGACCCGCGCTCTCCTCGAGGAGGCGGCCAACCTGGTCAGCAAGACCGTGGCCGAGGGCAAGAGCGTCCTCTTCGTCTCCACCAAGAAGCAGGGCCGGGAGGTGGTCCGCGAGCAGGCCGAGAGGTGCGGCCAGTACTACATGACCGAGCGGTGGCTGGGCGGCACCCTCACCAACTACAGGACCGTCTACCGGAGCATAGAGAGGCTCAAGGAGCTGGAGCAGGCCGACAAGGAGGGCTTTCCCCCCAACCTCACCAAGAGGGAGGTCCTTCAGCGGACCAGGGAGCTGGCCCGGCTTAAGAAGTACCTCAGCGGCATCAGGAACATGAAGGGCATGCCCGGCGTGGTTGTGGTGGTGGACATAAAGAACGAGCAGATAGCCGTGCGGGAGGCCCGGAAGCTGGGAATCCCCTGCGTGGGCCTTCTGGACACCAACTGCGACCCCACCGAGATCGACTACCCCATTCCCGGAAACGACGACGCCATCAAGTCCATCTCCCTGATCGTCTCCACCCTGGCCGACTACGCTCTGCTGGCCCAGGAGGGAAAGGACTCCGGCGCCCCGGCCCCGGAGGGAAAAGAGACCGAGGCCGCCGCGGAGAAGGAGAAGGCCGGTGCCGAGCCCCCCGCGGAAGCCGGGGAGGAGAAGGAGCAGGCCGGGGAGGCGGAGGAGGAAGAGGAAGAGCCCGCCCCCAGGAAGAAGCCGGCTCCCAGGAAGAAGCCGGCCGACGAGAAGCCTGCCCCGAAGAAGAAGGCGGTTTCCAGGAAGAAGGTGGCCCCCAGGAAGAAGGCGGCCCCCAAGAAGAAGGCGTCCTCAACCGGCAGCAAGGCGAAGAAGGCCGACGGGGAGAAGACCGACGAGCCCGATGAGGGCTCCGGCGCCAAAAGCGACGAAGCGAATGGCTCAGAGAAGGAAGAGGCCTGACGATGGCTGTAGAGGCAAAGAGAGTCAAAGAGCTCCGGGACATGTCCGGAGCGGGAATAATGGACTGCAAGAAGGCCCTGGAGGAGTCCGGCGGCGACGTGGAGAAGGCCCTGGTTCTCCTGCGGGAGAAGGGCCTGAAGATCGCCAAGAAGAAAGCGGGCCGCGAGGCCACCGAGGGACGCGTGGAGGCCTACGTGCACCACGATTTCAAGATCGGCGTCCTGGTTCAGGTGAACTGCGAGACCGACTTCGTGGCCATGAACGACAACTTCAGGGAGTTCTGCCACGAGCTGGCCATGCACATCGCCGCCTCCGACCCCCAGGTCATCTCCCGCGAGGACCTTCCAGAGGAGCAGGTGACCCAGGAGAGGGAGATCCTGCGCAAGCAGCTGGAGGACTCCGGAAAGCCCGACCACATCAAGGACAAGATCGTGGAGGGCAGGATGAAGAAGTTCTTCGCCGAGGTGTGCCTGCTGGACCAGGAATGGATGCACGACGCCGACATGGGCAGCGTGCAGCAGGTGCTCACCGACCTCATCGCCAAGATCGGGGAGAACATAGTCATCAGCAACTTCGCCAGATACTCGGTGAGGTAGGCCATGGCTGACGACCCTCCGGCGCGGGGCAGATTCCTTCTCAAACTCAGCGGCGAGCTTCTCGCCGGCGCCGGAGGGTCGGGCCTGGACCCCCAAAGCGTGAACGGGTACGCGGGTGCCCTGCTGGACCTATCCGGAAAGGGCTGGCAGATCGGCGTGGTCACCGGCGGAGGAAACTTCGTCCGGGGCCGCCAGCTGCGGGCCTTCACCCGCACCAGGGCGGACATGATGGGCATGCTGGCCACGGTGATAAACGCCATCGCCCTGGCCGACGCCATCCGGAGGGCGGGGGGCAGCGCCCGCGCCCTCAGCCCCATAGCCGCCGACGGCCCGGCGGAGGCCTTCTCCGCCGAAAGGGCCGCCCACCTCATGCGGAGCGGGACAGTGGCCGTATTCGGCGGCGGCACCGGCAATTCCTGGGTGACCACCGACACGGCAGCGGCCCTCCGGGCCGCCCAGACGGGATGCGACCTGCTCCTCAAGGGGACCAAGGTGGACGGCGTCTACGACAGCGACCCCCGGAAGAACCCCCACGCCCTTCGCTACGACAGCATAGGCTACGAGGACGTCCTGCGCGGAGACCTGGGCGTAATGGACGGCGCCGCCGTAGCCATATGCCGTGACGCCGGCATCCCCGTAATAGTATTCGATATCACCAGGCCGGAGAACGTCGGGCGGGTGCTGGAAGACCCCTCGACCGGTACCTTGATTGGGGAGGAGAAGCAGTGATACCCGAGCTGATGAAGGAGCTGAAGAAGAGGATCTCCAAGTCCGTCCAGAGCACCTCTCACCAGATGGCCGTGATCCGGACGGGAAAGGCCAGCCCCGCCCTGCTGGACAACCTGCGGGTGGAGTGCTGGGGGGACAGGCTTCCCCTGAAGCAGGTGGCGGGAATATCCGCACCGGACCCCAGCCTGCTGGTGATACAGCCCTACGACCCGTCCACGGCGGAGGCCATAGTGAAGGCCGTGGAGAGCTCCGACCTGGGCCTGCGGGCCTCGGCGGACGGTCCGGTGGTGCGCATACCCATACCCAAGCTCTCCGACGAGCGGAGGACCGAGCTGGCCAGGCAGGTGGGCAAGATCGCCGAGGAGGGCCGCACCTCCATCCGCAACATCCGGCGGGACATCAACGACAGCCTCAAGAAGGCGGCCAAGAGCGGCGACATCACCGAGGACCAGGAGCACCGGGCCATGGACGAGGTCCAGGAAGAGGTGGACCGCGCCACAGAGGAGATCGACTCCATACTGGAGGCCAAGGAGAAGGAGATCCGGGGCTGAGACGCCCGCTCTCGGAGGAGGCAGATGACCGCAAGCGGTGAAGGCCTGCAGGAGGTCCCCGTCCACCTGGGAATAATCATGGACGGAAACGGCCGCTGGGCCAGAAAGCGGGGCCTGCGGCGCATAGAGGGCCACAGGGCGGCGGAGAAGTCCATCCACGACGCGGTGGAGGCCTGCGGGGAGGTGGGCATCTCCTACCTCACCCTCTACGCCTTCTCCACCGAGAACTGGAACCGCCCCCGGGCCGAGGTCTCCTTCATAATGAAGCTGCTCTCCTGGTTCATAGACCGGAACATCGACAGCCTGGACGACCAGGGCGTACGCCTGCTGGCCTCCGGGCGGCTGGACGACCTTCCCGGGAAGGCCCGGGCCGACCTGGACGCCGCCATGGAGAGGACCGCGGTCAACCAGGGGCTGGGGCTGGTGCTGGCCCTCAGCTACGGCGGCCGGGCCGAGATTGCCGACGCCGTCCGCCGCCTGGCAGCGGAGGTGGCCGCCGGAGACCTGGCCCCGGAGGACGTGGACGAGGAGGCCATCGCCTCCCGCCTCTACCTTCCCGGGGTCCCCGACCCCGACCTGATAATCAGGACCAGCGGCGAGCAGAGGCTGTCCAACTTCCTGCTCTGGCAGTCGGCCTACGCAGAGCTCTACTTCACCGACGTGCTGTGGCCCGACTTCCGCAGGGAGCACCTGATGGAGGCGCTGCGGGCCTACTCCTCGCGGAGCCGGCGGTTCGGCGGCCTGCAGTCGGGGCGGAACGGCTAGTTGACGGGCTTTCCCTCCCTGTCGCGACGACTGGGCGCCGGCGCCGCGGGTATGGCGGTGCTGGCCGCCACGCTGCTGCCCGACGTCCCCGCCCTCAACGCCGGCATACTGGCCGTGGTGGCCCTGCTGGCGGGCATGGAGGCCTCACGCCTCTACGGCGGCAGCCGGGGCGAGGGGGTCGCCAACGGACTGGCGGCCGCCGGTTCGTGCTTTCTGATATCCTTCCGCCCGGACCTGGCATTCGCCCTGGCCCTGCTGCCCCTGTGGCTGAGGGCGGCGGTGATCCTTCCCCGAAGGGGGCCGGAGGACGCTGCCAGGACCGTGATGGCGGCAGGGGGGCTGGCCTCCGCCTACTCCCTGGGCCTGGGGCTGCTGGCCGTGCACCGGATACGGGGCTCGGTGTGGCTTTTGATGGTGCCGCTGCTTGTCTGCTGGGTGGGAGACTCCGCCGCCTACTTCGTGGGCTGCTGGAAGGGCTCCCACCGGCTGAGCCCCAGGGTGAGCCCCAACAAGTCCTGGGAGGGCTTCGCCGCCGGCCTGGCCGGAGCGGCCCTGGGGGCCTGGCTGGCGGGGACCCTGGGCGCGGGGCTGCCCGCGGCGCAGACCCTTCCCGTGGGCCTGGGCGCCGGCCTGCTGGCGGTGCTGGGCGACCTGGCGGAGTCGGCGGTGAAGCGGGACGCCGGGGTGAAGGACTCCGGAGCCCTGCTGCCGGGGCACGGAGGCGTGCTGGACCGTTTCGACAGCCTCACCGCGGTGGCCCCCGCCACGCTGGTCTGGCTGCTGGTGGGAGGCTGGCTGGGATGACGGACGGGGCGGTGCGGAAGGTTGCGGTGCTGGGCTGCACCGGATCCATAGGCCGGCAGGCGCTGGAGGTGATCTCCGGGTCCCCCGGCCTCTCGGTGTGGTCGCTGCTCTGCGGGTCCTCGGTAGACCGGATGCTGCAGCAGGCCCAGGCCTGCTCGCCCCGGTTCATGGGGGCCGTGCAGGCGGAGTCCGCTCCCGGGGGAGTGGTCTGCGGCCGCAACGCTCTGGAGGCCTGCATCCGCGGCGCGGACATCGTCCTCAACGGGATCGTGGGCAGTGCCGGCCTGCGGGCCAGCCTGGCCTGCGCCCGGCTGGGCCTGCCCCTGGCCCTTGCCAACAAGGAGAGCCTGGTGGTGGGCGGCCACCTGCTGCAGGACCACGTCTCCGCAGGCGGGGTGGTCCCGGTGGACAGCGAGCACAGCACCGTCTTCCGCTGCCTGGAGGGGGAGACCCAGCCCCCCCTCGCCATCGCCCTCACCGCCAGCGGGGGCGCCCTGAGGGGCATGGACCCCGCCCGCCTGCAGCACGCCACTCCCCGGGAGGTGCTGGCCCATCCCAACTGGGACATGGGGGCGAGGATAACGGTGGACTCGGCAACCATGGTGAACAAGGCCTTCGAGGTGATAGAGGCGGGCTGGCTGTTCGGCAGGGACGTGGACATAGACGCCGTGATCCATCCGCAGAGCATCATACACTCCCTGGTCAGGCTGGCCGACGGGACCTGGAAGGCCCTGCTGGGAAGCCCCGACATGCGGGTCCCCATCCAGTACGCCCTCCGCTACCCGGGAGGCAGGCTGGAGCCGCTGGAGACCGACCGGCCCGGGGACTGGCCCGGGCTGGGCCTGGAGCCCCTGGACCCCCGCCGCTACCCGGCCTTCGGCCTGATCACCGGGGCCGCCCGCCGGGGGCAGAGCCACCCGGTGGCGGCAAACGCCGCCGACGAGGTGGCCGTCGGGGCCTTCCTGGAGGAGAGGATAGAGTTCGGAGACATCGTCCGGGTGCTGGAACGGGTCCTGGAAAGGCATACCGAAGCCGACATTCCCGACCTGGATGCCCTGGAGGAGGCGGACGCAGAGGCCCGCCGCCTGGCGGAGGAGGAGGTGGAGGCATGCTGAGCTCCGTGCTGGCCGTGGTGCTGGGGCTGGGGGTCATCATCCTCATCCACGAGCTGGGTCACTTCCTGGTGGCCAAGGCCGCGGGCATGGATGTGGAGCGGTTCTCCATCGGCTTCCCCCCGCACGTGGTCAAGCTCCGCCGCGGCGGCACCGAGTACTGCATAGGCGCCGTCCCCCTGGGGGGCTACGTGAAGGTGGACCTGGGCACCAGCGGCAACACCGTCTCCGACGTGAGTCCGGTGAAGAGGATGCTGGTGGTGCTGGCGGGGCCGGGGTCGAACCTGGTGCTCACCGCCTTCCTGTTCTTCCTGGTCCTGGGAGTCACCGGCCGCAGCGTCAGCCTGCTGCCGGCGGTTTCCAGCTCCGGGGAGGGCGGTCTGGGCCTGGCCGCCGGCGACACCCTGCTGGCGGTGAACGGCCAGCCGGTGGACTCCTACACCGACGCCTACGTGGCCCTCTCCAGCACTCCTTCCGGCACCATCTCCGTGGGGACCTCCGCGGGGAGGGTCAGCCGCAGCTACTCCATGGAACCCGAGGATGCTCCCGGCTTCATGCCCCTGATCCCCCCCGTGGTGGGCGAGGCGCCGGTGGGGATGCCGGCCCACAGCGCCGGCCTGCGGGAGGGGGACACCCTGCTGGCCGTGGACGGCAGGCCGGTGGCCGGCTGGGACGAGATGGTGGAGATGGTTCGCTCCTCCGGGGGCGGGGAGCTGTCACTGACCGTGTCCCGGGGGGGAGTGCGGGATACGGTGAGCCTGGTCCCCGTGGAGGCCGAGGGGGTCTGGCGGGTGGGCCTGCTGCCCGCCACCAGGCAGGTGGTCGAGCGGCTGCCGATCCTCACCGCGGCGCTGTCCGGGGCGGAGCTGGCGGTCAGGGGTGCGGCCGAGTACTACTCGACGCTGTTCCGGCTGTTCAGCCGGCCCAGGGAGCTCTACCAGTCATCCGGGGGCCCCGTCTACGTGGCGCAGACCCTCAGCCAGCAGGCCTCCTACGGCCTGTCGCGGCTGCTGGAGACGGTGGCGGTGATCTCGCTGGCGGTGATGGTGTTCAACCTGCTTCCCATTCCCATACTGGACGGCGGGCAGCTGATATTCCTGGCCTGCGAGGCCTTCCGGGGACGCCCCCTTCCCAAGCGGACCATACAGGTGGCCCAGCAGGTGGGACTGTTCGTGATCATGCTGCTGTTCGTGGTGATACTGCAGAAGGACATATCCAGGCTGATACCCGGCTGATCCCCCTCACCGCCCGCTTCCCGAGGGCGATGCCTCCTTCGGCTCATCCTCCGACACCGTATCGGCCACCGAAGGCTGCTGGACGCATCCCGGCTCGGGGGGCGTCATGGCCTGTATGGAATCGGCCACCCTCTGGTATAGGTATACGTACCGCTGGGGAACGCTGTCGCAGCGGGCCATGAGACGCATCATCCCCAGCGAGTCCAGGTCCCCCGGGTCTCGGGGGGGGACCAGGCTGCGGGCGATCCTCCCCGCCCACTCCTCCAGGTACTCCCGCTCCCCGCGGGCGGGGCGCCACTCGGAATCGTCCTTGGGGCTGCCGCAGCCGACCAGGACCGCGACGGCGGCAAGCGCCGCCGGCCATCTTCGCATATGCCTCTCCTTTCTGACAGCCCGGCACAGTATAAGCGGGCCCGGGATCTCCGCAAGGCCGGGAACCGGTCTTCGACCGGCAGTGTATACCGTGTGTGGCCCTCATCCTGTTCGAGGCCGCCGGCCGACTGTATAATCAGCGGCACGGCGGTCTGCCCGGCCGTGCGCCGCGGGGTGCCGGAACGAGGGCCGCCGAGACCCCCGGCGCAGGACAGCGGGCTGCATCCCCCTCGGGAAGGAAAAGAGATGTCCAGGCTCACAGCGGCAGGCGCCCTGATCCTGCTCTGCGGAAGCGCCTTCGCCACCACTTTCGGGCGCAGCAAAGTGCAGACCTCGGTGCCCGATTGGTGGGAGCTGCGCTCCCAGAACGCAACCGTCTACTACCCCCGGGGCTCGGAGGAGGCGGCCGAGAGCCTGATGGTGATAGCCACCCGGGAGCTGGCCGAGCTGGGCCGCTACTTCGGCTACATGCCCGACCACGCCGTCCCCATCGTCCTCTACGGCTCCCCCTCCACCTTCCGGCAGACCAACATCAGCACCTCCGAGATAGGTGAGGGCGTGGGGGGCTTCACCGAGTTCTTCAAGGGCAGGGTGGTGGTGCCCTACACCGGCTACTGGTCGGAGTTCCGGCACGTGGTGGAGCACGAGATCAACCACGCCTTCGTCCTGGACATGCTCTACAGCACCTCCATAGAGAACATCATCCGCTCCCGGGCCCCGCTCTGGACCATGGAGGGCCTGGCGGAGTACACGTCCCTGGGCTGGGACAGGGACTCCGAGGCGGAATTCAGGGACATGGTGATAGCCAACGGCATATCCTCCATAGAGGAGCTGTCCCGCCGCAGCGACTACATCGTCTACCGGCAGGGCCAGGCGGTCTACCACTTCATAGCCACCCGCTACGGCGACGAGCGGCTGCGCCGCTTCGTCCGCAGCCTCCGGGGGTCGGGTGACCTGCAGGAGGCCCTGGACCATGCGCTGGGAATGTCGGTGGACCAGCTGAACCAGCGCTTCATCGAGTGGGCGCGGGAGACCTACTGGGCGGAGGTGGCCTGGAGGGAGAGCCCGTCCGACGTGGCCAGGCCGGTGGGCAGACGGAAGCAGATACAGTCCGCCAGGCCCTTCATCTCCCCCGACGGCCGCTACGTGGCCGGCGTGGAGTCGCACCACGCGCGGTTCGCCCTCACCGTGAGGAGCGCGGTGGACGGTGAGGTGGTGGACAGGGTCTTCACCGGAGGCGGCCTCTACGACGTGGACATCTCCCCCATGTACCGGTCCGGCGGGTTCTCGCCGGGGGCCGACACGCTGGCCTACGTCTACCATCACCTGGACGGCGACCGTCTGGCCATACGCAGCCTGGAGGGCGAAGGTCGCGAGCTGCCGGTGAGAATGGACCTGATACGGGAGCCCACCTGGTCCCCCGACGGCCGCTACATCGCCTTCGGCGGACTGGAGGAGGGGCAGCTGGACGTCTACGTGCACGACCTGCTCAGCGGCGAGACCGGCAGGCTCACCGAAACCCACGGCGGGGAGCGGGACCTCTCCTGGACCAGGCAGGGGCTGCTCTTCACCGCCGAGAGCAGAACCGGGGACTCAACATACGTGGTGCGGGCAGACGCGGGCTCCGTGGTGGACACCCTGATGACCGGGGGCGCCGGCCTCAGGTACCCCAACGCCACCCCCGATGGACTGCTGTTCCTCTCCGACCGCCATCACTACCCCGACCTCTACCTCAGGACCCCGCAGGGCGACGTGGAGAGGCTTACCGCGCTGTACCGGACGGTGGAGAGCGTAACCTGGGCCGACTCCCTGGAGGCCGCCGCCTTCGCCACCAGCGACTGGAACGGCCGGAACGTGTTCATAGCCGACGACATCACCCGCAGGCGGGTCTCCATCGACAGGGGAGCCGGCCTCAGGCGGGCCGCCGCCGGCGAGGCCGGCGCCGAACCGCCCGCCCACACCGCCGCCGTTCCCCCCGAGCACCGCAGGGGACGGGAGGAGACGTCGCAGCCGCCGCGGCGGGAGACCGGGACTCCGTCCGAAGCCCCGGAACGGGGCTCCGCCCCTCCGGAGGGCTCGCCCCCGGCAGCGGACGGCCCCGGGGGGCCTTCCCGGGAGCAGCCCCCGGACGCCGTAACCGGCCTGAGGGTGGCCCCCTACGAGCCGCGGCTGTCGCTGGACTACGTCACCGCCCTGGCCTCCTTCGACTCCTACCTGGGTCTCGCCGGTTACACCCAGTTCCTGTTCAGCGACGTCCTGGCCCACCACAGGCTGCTTCTGAACGTCAACCTCAACGGTGACGTAACGGACGCCGATGCCGTGGTGAGGTACGCCTACCTGCCCCACCGCCTGGACCTGGGAGGCACAATCTACCGCACCACCAGGCGCTACCTGTTCCGCTTCGACGACGGCCATCTGGAGGAGATACGGGACGTGGACATGGGGGCCGTCGCCTCCGCCAGCTACCCCCTGAGCGAGGCCTTCAGCGTCCGGGGCGAGACCGGGTACCGGACCATCGGGAGGCAGGGGGTCTGGAACTCCGACGCCGACTACGAGGCCAACGTGACCTTCGGTGCCGCCGGACTGGTCTTCGACAACGCCAGGTGGGGCTACGTGGGACCCAGGGTGGGCACCAGGGCCAGGCTGGGTATGGAGATCGCCCCCGACCTGCTGGACTCCACCAGCTACTACCTGGCCTCCGCCGACCTCCGCCACTACACCTGGGTCTCGGGCCGGGTGACGCTGGCCATGCGGCTGGCCGGGGCCACCAGCTGGGGCAGGGACGCCCCCAAGTTCTTCCTGGGCGGGGCCGTCCCCCACAGGCTGATCTGGGGAGAGGTGGACGAGGTAAGCGACCTGCTGGGCTTCTACTCCAACTACGCCGACATGCTCCGCGGCTACGACTACGGGGCCCTGGAGGGCAGGAGGTACGTGTCCTCCACCATGGAGCTGCGGGTGCCCTTCATCGACAGGCTGCAGCTGGCGGCCCCCATTCCCATGACCCTGAGCAACGGCCGGGGCGTGATCTTCCTGGACATGGGCACCGCCTTCAACGATCCCGAGGACTTCCACGGAGCCTCCACCGACCGGGGCTACGAGCTGGACGACATAAAGGCCGGGATCGGCTTCGGGTTCCGACTGAACCTGGGCTACTTCGTCCTCCGCGAGGACACCGCCTGGAGGACCACCGTAAGGGGCATCTCGGCCAAGCCCGAGCACTACTTCGCCCTGGGCGCCGAGTTCTGATGAACGAGCTGCTGTGGCTGCTCTTCGCCCTGGCCTCCCTGGGCCTGGTCCTGCTGGTCTTCAGGCTCTACGGCCGGGAGGGCCTGATGGCCTTCATCGCCGCCGCCATCATCCTCTGCAACCTGCAGGTGATAAAGCTCACCACCCTGTTCGGGATAACGGTCACCCTGGGGAACATCCTCTACGGGGCCATATTCTTCTGCACCGACCTCCTCAACGAGCTCTACGGCCCCCGGACGGCCAGACGGGGGGTCATGCTGGGATTCATCGTGATGATCTTCTTCACCCTCTCCAGCCAGCTGGCCCTGGTGTTCAGCGTTGCCCCGGACCCCTGGGCGGAGCAGGTTCAGGGGGCCATGGAGACCATCTACGGATTCATGCCCCGGCTGGCGGTTGCCAGCCTGGCCGCCTACCTGCTCAGCCAGCTCCACGACGTCTGGGCCTTCGCCTGGTGGCGCAGAAAGACCCGGGGTCGGATGCTCTGGCTGCGCAACAACCTGTCCACCGCGGTGAGCCAGCTGATAGACTCCGCCGTGTTCTGCTTCATAGCCTTTGCGGGAGTGGTGGAGAGGGAACATTTCCTGCAGATCCTGGTAACAACCTATGTGATAAAGGTCCTGGTCGCCCTGCTGGACACGCCCTTCCTCTACATGGGCAGAGCGATCGCCCGACGGCGGGGGGAAGCCCCCGCCGCTGATCAGGTGGTGATGCAGCCTTGAGAGTACTCCTGCTTGTGACCATTGCTTTGATCCTGGTTTCCGCTGCGGCGGCGGAGTGGAACTGTCCGGCCTGCGAAAGCGCGGCCGAGGGCGACGCCTGCCCCGAATGCGGGCTCCTGCGGCCCCCGGAGGGTATGGCCTACGTCCCCGCCTGCCGGGTGGAGGTGCTGGGGGACACCGTCGCGGTGGACGCCTTCCTCGTAGACTCCACGCCGGTGAGCTACCGCAGGGTCCTTCCCTGGCTCAACGCCAACCTCACCTCCATGCAGGACCTGGCCGAGCTGCTGGTGGGCCAGTACGACGCGGAGGGGCAGTTCCTCAAGTTCACCCCCTTCGTGGTGGGGGAGTCCGACCAGGGCCTGACGGTGCCCACGGACTGCTTCAGCATACCGGTCTCCTCCTTCACCTGGACCGGCGCGGTGAGATACCTACGCTCCCGCGGGGCGCGGCTCCCCCGGGCGGCGGAGCTGGCGGCGGCGGCCCGGATGGGACTCGCAGAGCCCGTCGAGATCTACCCGGTGATGAGCTGCTACTCGCAGGTCCTGGAGCGCAACATGGGAATGCTGGGCTCGCTGGGCTCCCAGGCCATCTTCTCATACGGCGAGGGGGCCGAGCTTTCGATGTGGGAGTGGACGCTGGACGCCTGGGGCCAGGCCCCGGCCGAACCGGCCGGGCAGCAGGACCCCTACAGGACGCTGCTGCGTCCCGGCCGACAGGAACCGGGCGTGGCACGGAAGAACATGGGCTACTTCAACGTGACGTTCCGGGGGGTCATTCCGGTGGCTCCCCGACTCCATCCGGAAGGGGAGACGCCATGAGCAGACTCCTTGCCGCCTTTGCGGTGGCCGCCCTGGCGGTGCTGGCGGCCTGCGGGGGCAGAACGGTAACCAGAACCGACACCGACACCACCACCGACCTCAGCGGCCGCTGGAACGACACCGACGCCAGGATGGTGGCCGACTCCATGGTGGACCAGGCCCTGAACGGGGACTGGCTGGTGGAGCACGGCCGGGGCCGCGAGGGCTACGAGAAGCCCGTGGTGGTTGTGGGCAGCGTCATCAACCGCAGCTCCGAGCACATCAGCACCGACGTCTTCATGAACGAGATACAGAGGGCGCTTCTGGAGTCGGGCCTGGTCCGCCTGTCCGCCGGACGGGGCGAGGACCCGGAGGTCCGGGCCGAGCGCTACGACCAGCAGCGCTTCGCCTCCCCGGAGACCGCCGCGGAGTTCGGCCAGGAGGTGGGCGCCGACTACGTGATGATGGGAAGCGTCGACTCCATAACCGACGAGGAGGGCGACACCAGGGCGGTCTACTACCAGGTGAGCCTGGAGCTGATAGACGTGGAGACCGCGCTGAAGGTATGGATGGGCAGCCTGGAGATCAAGAAGATCATCGAGTGGTAGGAATGTCCGGAAGGCCCCGGCGGGGGCGGGGCCTCCGCCGGGGGGCCCTGATTCTGGCCGCGGCGCTTTCCGGCTGCGGCAGCTATACCTCCACCCTGGAGCCCGTCCGGGAAGACCTCCGCCGCGGCGACCCGCAGGCGGCGCTTGCGGAGTTCGGGGGGGGCGCCGCTCCCGACAGCGCCGGCAGGAACCGGCTCCTCTTCCTGATGGAGAAGGGCAACCTGCTGCGGCTGGCCGGCAGGCCGGCCGACGCGGAGCCCCTCCTTCTGGAGGCCGACCTCGTAAGCGACATGCAGCGGGGGATCGACCTCTCCGACGAGGCCGGCGCCCTGCTCACCAGCGACGCCGCCAGGGAGTTCCGGGGCGCCGACTACGAGAAGGTGATGATCAACTACGTCCTGGCCTCCTGCTACGTGCAGCAGGACCAGCTGGAGGAGGCCCTGGTGGAGTGCAGGCGGGTGGGGGAGAAGCTCACCGTCCTCAACGACGCCTACGCCCGGGAGAACGTCTACCGCGACGACGCCTTCGTCCGCTGGCTCATGGGGGCCCTGTTCGAGGCGGGGGGAGACCTGGACGACGCCCTGGTGGCCTACCGCAACAGCCTCCGGGTATACGAGGACGACTACTCCCGTCACTACGGCCTCCAACCCCCGGTCCAGGTTGCCTCCGACGTACTGAGGCTCTGCCGGATGCTGGCCCTGGACGACCTGTACGCGGAGTACGCCTCCCGCTACCCGGAGGCGGACCCTCCCCCCCAGGCTCCCGCCGGCAGCGGCCAGCTGGTGGTGGTGATCGAGTCCGGCCGGATTCCCAGGAAGGTGGAGAGGGACTTCACAGCCTACACCGAGGACCGCGTCTACAGGCTCGCCCTGCCGGCCATGCCGAAGAGGAGGGTGAGGCGTCATTATTTTGACGTAAGCTGCGCGGGCCTTGCAGAGCGGGCCTGGCTGGCCGAGGACCTGGTGGAGATAGCCAGGAAGAACCTGGAGGACCAGGCCGGCCGGGACCTGGCCCGGGCCATTGCCAGGCTGGCGGCCAAGGCGGGGGTCTCGGAGGCGGGGGAGGAGCTGATGGAGGAGATCACGGGGGAGGAGAACGGCTGCGTCTCCGAGGGCTTCGGGGCCCTGCTGAGCCTGCTGGGAGCGGCCACGGAGCAGGCCGACCTCCGGGGATGGCTGACGCTACCGGCCAGGATGCACGTGGCCAGGCTCCGGCTGCCCGCCGGCACCCACGACGTGGTGATCAGGCGCGACGGCGCCCGAACGGGGGTACTCCGGGGCGTGGAGATAGCCGACGGAGACGTGGAGATGCGCTTCGTCTACACCGAATAGCGGAGGAGCATGCGCAGAAGCGAGATAGCGGCGATGATAGACCATACCTGTCTGGCCCCCGAGGCCGGCATCCGTGAGATCCGGCGCCTCTGCCGGGAGGCGGTGGAGCACGGTTTCAAGTCGGTGTGCGTCAACCCGATCTGGGTGGAGCAGGCCTCGGAGATCCTGCGGGACCGGGCCCCGATGGTCTGCAGCGTGGTGGGGTTTCCCCTGGGGGCCACCCCGGCAAAGGCCTGGGAGACCGGGCGGGCGGTGGCCGCCGGCGCCGACGAGATCGACATGGTCATCCCCGTAGGGCACCTGAAGCAGGGCAGCCACAACATGGTGCACGGGCACATAGCCGACGTGGTGGAGGCCGCCGCCGGAAGGCCCGTGAAGGTGATACTGGAGACCTGCCTGCTGCACACCGATGAGAAGATTGCCGCCTGTCTGCTGGCGGTGGAGGCCGGAGCCGCCTGGGTGAAGACCTCCACGGGCTTCTCATCCGGCGGGGCCACCGTGGAGGACGTCCGCCTGATGGCGGAGACCGTGGGGGACAGGGCCTCGGTGAAGGCCTCGGGCGGGATACGCAGCTTCGAGCAGGCGGTGGCCATGGTGGAGGCCGGAGCCGCCAGGCTGGGCTGCAGCCGCAGCGTGGAGATAGCGGGTGGATAGAGGTTGACGGGCAGCCGTAGGGGTCGAACGACTGCCCGCCTCTTGCACCCGGATCGTCGGAAGCTCCCCCGGGCCGGCCAGGGAGGGGGTCAGACCGGCCAGGTCAGGAGGATTAGTACGGGCACTGCCAGGCAACTGATGGCCAGCAGGACCCAGCTTCTCAATCCAGGCTTCAACAACTTGCATTCCCTTCTGTTCGGATGTAGACAGGTAACCTAGGAAGCAATATTCATGCCAAAGGTTCCAGACATCATCGAAGAGCTCAACGAGCAGCAGCTGAGGGCCGTCCGCCACCGGGGGGGACATCTGCTGGTGCTGGCCGGGGCCGGCAGCGGCAAGACCAGAACGCTGACCCTGCGGCTGGCTTCGCTGCTGGACGAGGACGGGGTCGACCCCCGCAGACTGCTGGCCCTTACCTTCACCAACCGCGCTGCCGCCGAGATGCGCCGGAGGGTGGAGTCGATCACCGGCCGCCGCAGGGGTTTATGGATGGGCACGTTTCACTCCTTCTGCGCCTGGATGCTCAGGCGGGAGGCGGAGAGGCTGGGATATCCGGCGGATTTCACCATCTACGACGCCGACGACGGCCGGAGGGTGCTGCGTTCGATAATGCGGGAAAGACAGCTTTCAAAGGGCCTCACTCCGGCCTCCGTGGCTGGCAGGATATCATCCATGAAATCTAATCTGATGACTCCGGAGGCGGCGGCCGAAGCGGCCCGGGACGACAGGCAGCGGCAGGTGGCGGAGGTCTACGCCGCCTATCAATCCCGACTAAGGCAGTCGGGAGCTTTCGATTTCGACGATCTTTTGACACACGCCCTGGATCTACTCCGTCAAAAGAATGACATCAGCGCCCACTACGCAGGCAGGTACCTGCACGTTCTGGTAGACGAGTACCAGGACACCAACGTCGTCCAGCACCGGCTTCTGATGGCTCTGGCCCCCGCCGGGACCCGGGTGTGCGTGGTGGGGGACGACGACCAGTCCATATACGGATGGCGGGGCGCCAGGGTGGAGAACATGCTGGATTTCGAGAGGGACTTCCCGGGGGCGGAGGTTGTCCGCCTCGAGCAGAACTACAGGTCTACCGCCGCCATACTGGAGGCCGCCTCCCGGCTGGTCTCCCGGAACAACAGGCGCCGGGGCAAGGAGCTGTGGACGGCGGGCGAGAGAGGGGCCCCGCCGGAGGTCCGCATATGCTCCTCGGAGTCGGAGGAGGCGTCGATGGTCTTCGACCGCATCGAGAGCCTGCGCGGCGAGCAGGGATTCACCTACGGCGACATGGCCGTCCTCTACAGGACCAACGCCCAGTCGCGGCCCTTCGAGGCGGAGGCGGGGCGGAGGGAGATACCCAGCCAGGTGGTGGGGTCGGTGAGGTTCTACGAGCGCAGGGAGGTGAAGGACGCCCTCTGCTACCTGAGGGTGGTGCTGAACCCCGCCGACAGGCTCAGCTTCCGCCGGATAGTCAACAACCCCCGCCGCGGGGTGGGGGCCAAGAGCCTGAGACGCTTCGAGGAGTTCGTGGACGGAACCGGGATGAACCCGGTGGAGGCCCTCTCCGGCGCCGGACGGATACCCGGCCTCTCCGGCCGGGCGCGCTCGGGAATGGCCCGGCTGGGCCGGCTTCTGGACCGGGCGGCGGGCCTGGTGGAGTCCGGCGCCCCGGCCCTGGAGGTGGCCGAGTACCTGCTGGCGGAGAGCGGCTATCTGGACGGCTTCTCCCCCGACGACCCCGAGGACGCCAGGAGGCTCGAGAACCTGGAGGAGCTCCGGGGCAGCCTGGCGGAGTTCGACCGGGAGCACCCCGAAGCCGGCCTGCCCGGCTTCATGGCCGAGGTGAGCCTCCTCACCTCCGCGGACAGCTTCGACTCCGAGCGGGAGGGGGCAGTGACCCTGATGACTCTGCACTGTGCCAAGGGAATGGAGTTCGACTGCGTCTTCCTGGCCGGAGCCGACGAGGGCATGCTGCCCTTCGTCCGGCCCGGCCGCAGGGAGACGGCCGACCTGGAGGAGGAGCGCAGGCTGATGTACGTGGGCATCACCAGGGCCCGCAAGCGCCTGTTCGTCTCCTCCGTGGTGGGGCGCCGCAGGCCGGGGGTGCCCGCCGGCGGCCCCTCCCGCTTCCTGGCGGAGGCCGGGCTGCTGGAGGGTGCCGCCTCCGGGGCCGCCCCCTCCCCCGCGGAGGCCCGGGAGGTAAGGGTGCACTCCCAGCCCTCCGGCTACGCCCGGGGCAACCTGGTGCACCATCCCCGCTACGGCAGGGGCCTGGTGGTCCGGGCCGGAAGGCGCGGCGAGGAATGGCAGCTGACGGTGGACTTCGGCTTCGACGAGCCCAAGGTTCTTCTCACCGGCTACGTTCCCATCGAGATTCTCAAGAAGCGCGGGACGAGAACCGACCTTGACTGAGCGGAAGCTTGCCTGCAGCCTCATCCCCGGAGGATTCCACCGGCGGGAGGCATTGGAAAGGGGATTCCATGGAGCTCTATCTGGATACCGCCAACGTTGACCACATACGCGAGGTTGCCGCATGGGGCGTCCTCTCCGGCGTAACCACCAACCCCACCCTCATAGCCAGGGAGGGCCGGGACTTCTCCGAGGTGATAGCGGAGATATGCGACATCGTGGGGGGGCCGGTGAGCGCGGAGGTGATCAGCACCGACCGCGACGGGATGATGGAGGAGGCCCGGGAGAAGGCGAAGTGGCACGAGAACGTGGTCATCAAGGTCCCCATGATCCCCGAGGGGCTGGCCGCGGTGTCGAAGCTGGAGCGGGAGGGGATCCGCTGCAACATGACCCTGGCCTTCTCCACGAACCAGGGCTACCTGGCGGCTCTGGCGGGGGCCAGCTTCGTCTCCCCCTTCGTGGGCAGGCTGGACGATACCGGCAAGACGGGAATGGACGTGGTGGCCGAGCTGGCGCAGGTCTACGACACCTACGGCTTCGGCACCAGGATCATCGCCGCCAGCATCCGCCACCCCACCCACGTGGCGCAGGCGGCGCTGGCCGGGGCCCACATCGCCACCGTCCCCTACGCGGTGGTGAAGAAGATGGCGGGCCATCCCCTCACCGACCGCGGCCTGGAGCGGTTTCTGGCGGACTGGGAGGCCTTCGCCGAAGAGAAGGGGGAGGACTGAGATGGAGGACCCCGGCAGCCTGAGGGAGCTGGCCGTCCGGGTCAGGCTGGACGTACTGGAGATGATTCGGGCCGCCGGCAGCGGCCACCCGGGGGGCTCGCTCTCCCTGGTGGAGCTGCTGGTCCACCTCTACTTCCGGAGGATGAGCGTGCGCCCGGAAGAGCCCCGCTGGGAGGGCCGCGACCGTCTGATCCTCTCCAAGGGGCACGCCTGCCCCGCCCTCTACTCGGTGCTGGCCCGGAGGGGGTACTTCGACCCGGAGGTTCTGCTGAGCCTTCGCAAGCTCGACTCTCCGCTGCAGGGCCACCCCGACATGCGCAAGCTTCCCGGCCTGGACGCCTCCACCGGAAGCCTGGGCCAGGGACTCTCCACCGCCTGCGGAATGGCCCGGGGCCTTCGACTGTCGGGCACCGACGCCCACGTCTACTGCGTTCTGGGCGACGGCGAGCTGCAGGAGGGCAGCGTCTGGGAAGCGGCGATGTCGGGCCGTACCGCGGCCCTGGGCGGCCTGACGGCCATAGTGGACCGCAACGGCGTCCAGCTGGACGGCCGGGTCGACGAGCTGAAGCCCCTGGAGCCCCTGCGGGACAAGTGGGAGGCCTTCGGCTGGACGGTCCTGGACTGCGACGGCCACGACTTCGGATCCATCCACAAGGCCTTTGAGCAGCGCGGCTCGGTCTCCGGCCCGGCGGTGATACTGGCAAGAACTACAAAGGGAAAAGGTGTCTCCTTCATGGAGGACACCTGCCTGTGGCACGGGGGCTGCCCCGACGAGGAAGAGTACGCCCGAGCGGTTTCGGAGATACGCGGGGAGGAGGTTGCCCATGGGTGAGCCCGGACTCAGGCCCACCAGGGAGGGCTACGCGGACGGTCTGCTGGAGGCCGGAAGACGCGACCCCAGGGTGGTGGTGCTGGACGCCGACGTCTCCCGGTCCATCGGCAGCATGAGGTTCGCCGAGGCCTTCCCCGGGCGGGCGTTCAACGTGGGCATCAGCGAGCAGGACATGATGTCGCAGGCCGCGGGCCTGGCCCTGGCCGGGTACGTGCCCTTCCTGAGCACCTACGGGGTGTTCGTGGCCGGTCGGGCCTGGGACCAGATGCGGACCTCGGTCTGCTACATGGAGCTGGACGTTAAGGTGGGCGGCGCCCACGCCGGGGTGAGCGTGGGGCCGGACGGGGCCACCCACCAGGCCCTGGAGGACGTGGCCATCACCCGGGTCCTTCCCGGCATGCGGGTGCTGGCCCCGGCGGACGCCCCCCAGACCAGGGCGGCGGTGCTGGAGGCGCTGCGGGTCCCCGGGCCGGTCTACATCCGCTTCGGCCGCAACCCGGTCCCCGTCCTCCACGACGAAGACGTGGAAGTGAGGCTGGGACGCGGCGACCTGATGCGGCAGGGCTCCCACGTGAGCCTGGTGGCCGCCGGGGTGATGGTGGCCGAGGCCCTGAAGGCCGCGGAGAGCCTGTCACGCCGGGGGGTGGAGGCCGACGTGATCAACATGGTCTCCGTGAAGCCCCTGGACGAGGATCTCCTGCTTTCCCGGCTGCGCGAGACCGGATGCGCGGTGGTGGCCCAGGACCACCAGGCGGCGGCCGGTCTCTTCGGCGCGGTGGCGGAGCTCTGCGCCCGGCGCCTTCCGGTTCCCCTGGAGCCGGTGGCCGTGGAGGACTCCTTCGGCACCAGCGGCACCCCGGCGGAGGTCCGCCGACGCTATGGCCTCACCGCCGAGGGAGTGGAGAAGGCGGCTCTCAAAGCCTTGGAGAGAAAGGGATAAGGATATGAAAAGGGCGGGGGCTCATTGACGAGATGGGCTTTCTGTTCTAGTTTGCAGCGTTGTACAAGGGACTTACACCATAGGGGCACACCTGTACGAATTCCAGGAGGAGAGATATGGCCAAGGTTCTGATCTGTGACCCGGTGGCCGAGGACGCGCTGGAGAAGATCCGCGCGGGCGGACACCAGGTGACCGAGAAGCACGACATGACCCCCGAGGAGCTGCTGGAGACCGTACCCGACTTCGAGGCCATGGTGGTCAGAAGCGCCACCAAGGTGCGCCGCAACGTGGTGGAGAAGGCGGCTTCGGGGAGCATGAAGCTGGTGGTTCGCGGAGGCGTGGGCCTGGACAACATAGACCTCGACGCCGCCGCCGAGCACGGCATTGAGGTTCGCAACACCCCGGCCGCCAGCAGCATAGCCGTGGCCGAGCTTGCCATGGCCCACATGCTGGCAGCCAGCCGCTACGTGGCGGTGGCGGACCGGACCCTGAAGCAGGGCCAGTGGAACAAGAAGGCCTACGGCAAGGGCAAGGAGCTCTACCGGTCCACACTGGGCCTGATAGGCTTCGGCCGCATCGCCCGCGAGGTGGCGAAGCGGGCCCTGGGCTTCGGCATGAACGTGCTCTTCTTCGACCCCTACATGGAGGACGCGGGCGACATCGACGCCCGGAAGGTGGACCTGGAGACCCTCTGCGGCCAGTCGGACTACATAAGCCTCCACATACCGCACAACGACGAGACCCATCACATCATCGGCTCCGCCCAGATCGCTGCCATGAAGGACGGCGTGGTGATAGTCAACTGCGCCCGCGGCGGCACCGTGGACGAGAAGGCCCTCCTGAAGGGCCTGGAGGACGGCAGGGTCTTCGCCGCGGGAGTGGACGTCTACGAGGAGGAGCCAGCGAAGGACAACCCCCTGGTGAAGCATGACGCAACCGTTGCCACCCCCCACATCGGCGCCGGCACCAAGGCGGCCAAGGGCCGGGTGGGCGACGAGGTGGCCAGGGAGATAATCGATTTCTTCGGCTAGACCAGAGATGAAAGGCAGACCTATGCTATCACTCCGGGCAGCGGTCCCGGCACTGGTGCTGCTTGCCATGGCGTCTGCCGCCGTGGCGCAGCAGGGAGCGGAACCCGTGGCTCCTCCCGGCGAGGTCACGGTCTCGGACGTTCCCAACGACGCCGGTGACCAGCTTGCTGTATCCTTCGAGCCCAGCCCGGACCACGACCGGGTGGAGTTCTACACCGTCTACCGCCGGGAGCAGGGCGAGGGCGACGAAGCGTGGCGTACGGTGAAGGTTCTCTTCGCCGGCCAGGGCACGGCCTTCGTGGACGGGCTGGACCCCGACTTCCCCGTGCAGGCGGGGCAGGTCTACGAGTACCGGGTCGGGGCCTCCCCCGGCCTGGATGAGGAGACCCTGGGCGCGGCCTACACCGCGCAGGAGGTGCCGCAGGGCGAGTGGTTCAACACGGGCAAGGTGCGGATACTCATCGGCTGTGCGCTCTTCCTGGGGCTGATCTTCTGGTTCTTCAACCGGGCGCAGAGCGGCGACAAGCTCTACCTGCGGCCCATCCCCGGCATAGAGGCCATAGACGAGGCCATCGGCCGGGCCACCGAGATGGGCAAGCCCATACTCTACGTCCCCGGGCTCTCCACCATCTCCGACGTGGCCACCATCGCCAGCCTCACCATACTGGGCCGGGTGGCCAAGAAGGTGGCCGAGTACCAGACTCCGCTGATGGTGCCCAACCGTGATCCCATCGTCTACACGGTGGCCGAGGAGTCGGTAAAGCAGGCCTACATAGAGGCCGGCCGTCCCGACGCCTACGACGAGGACTCGGTCTTCTACCTCACCCAGAGCCAGTTCGCCTTCGTGGCCGGGGTCAACGGCATCATGGCCCGGGAGAAGCCGGCCACCAACTTCTACCTGGGGATGTTCTGGGCCGAGAGCCTGATACTGGCCGAGACCGGCTCGCTGTCGGGGGCCATACAGATAGCCGGCACCGACGCGGTGACGCAGCTTCCCTTCTTCATCACCACCTGCGACTACACGCTGATAGGCGAGGAGCTGTACGCCGCCAGCGCCTACCTGGGCCGCGAGCCCAAGCAGCTGGGCGCCATCAAGGGCCAGGACTGGTTCAAGGCCATCATCATGCTGATCATTGTCGGAACTCTGGCCCTGGGGATACTGGACCTCATCGCCGGCACGGACCTGGTAGCCTGGCTCGACCACCTGGTTACCTCGCCGGCGGCGATATAGCCCACCGGAAGGGAGATAGCCAATGAAACGAACGATCCCCCTGCTGATAGTCATGGTGGGCGGCATAATGATGATGATCCAGTTCTTCATCCCCCACCAGATTTCGCAGGCCATATTCGGGCTGTACACCGACTACGTGCCGGTGATATCCGGCTTCGCGCTGATACTCGGTGTGGGCAGCCTTACCCGAGTGCACTACCACAAGGTGAGGAGGCGGGCGGACAACTGGCAGTACAGCCTGCTGGTCATTGTGACCCTCTACCTGATGCCGGTGTTCGGCATCATCATTCCCGCCAGCATAGGCGGGCAGGCGGAGGGCCCCAGCGTCTTCCACTTTCTCTACAACTACGTTCAGATACCCATTCAGTCCACCATGTTCAGCCTGCTGGCCTTCTACATCGCCAGCGCCGCCTTCCGGGCCTTCCGCGCCCGGTCGGCAATGGCCACGGTGCTGATGCTGGCGGCCATCATCGTGATGATGGGCCAGGTTCCCATCGGCGACTTCCTGGGCAAGTGGTTCCCGGCCACGGGGCTGTGGATACTCCGCTTCCCCAACCTGGCCGGCAAGCGCGCCATTCAGCTGGGCGTGGGATTCGGCATACTGGCCACCAACCTGAAGATCATCTTCGGCGTCGAGCGCAACTGGCTCGGCGGAGCAGGAAAGTAGGTGAGCGCCATGACGATATGGGATAGGCTGTTCAACATCGACCGGCGCTGGATCTTCCTGCTCATGGGAGTGGTAACCGTGGTGCCCTTCTTCTTCAAGATGGGCCTTCCGGTGATCACCACCGAGGAGGTGGAGGGAATCTACAACCACGTGGACTCCCTGGACCACGACAACGCCGTGATGATAGGCTTCGACTACCAGCCGGGCACCATGGCCGAGAACCAGCCCATGAGCGAGGCGGTGATGCGCCACTGCTTCGCCCGGAAGATACCGGTCTTCATCACCGCCTTCTGGCCGCTGGGCAACGGCCTGGCAGAGCAGGCCATAACTACCCTCACCGACCCGGCCAAGCCGGGGACCTTCCAGCGGGTCCGCTACAACGAGTGGCGGGAGTACGACTACGGGGACGAGGAGCTTCCCGACAGGGTGACCCACGCCGAGCTGGTGGAGCTGTGGGAGCGCGACCACGAGCTTCGAGAGGACGCCATGGGCTGGGTCTTCGAGGGCGTGGACTACGTCCTCCTGGGCTACGCCCCCCTGTTCCACATAGTCCTCCTCGGAATGGGGCGGTCCATCACCAGCCAGTATCCATCCGACCTCTACGGCAATCCCACAGAGGACATGCCGATAGTCAAGCGCAACAAGAGCGCCCGGGAGGTCGACATGGGCCTGACCGTCTCGGGCTCCTCCACGGTGCTCTCCTGGCTCACCTATGCCAGGGAGAGCTACGGCATGCCCATAGCCTTCGGGGTGACGGCGGTGAGCGCCACCGACTACCTGGTCTACATACAGTCAGGTCAGATACTGGGCCAGATGGGGGGCCTGCGCGGCGCCGCCGAGTACGAGGTGATGCTGGAGCGCGACGACTACGCCGTCGAGATGGGGCGGGCCTTCATGGGAATGGACGTGCAGTCCATAGTGCACGTCCTCATAGTGATCCTGGTGGTGCTGGGCAACATCGCGTACTTCGCGGGAGGTTACCATCGCAAGGGCCGCAGACTGAAGGCAGGGAGGTAGCCACATGTATGATCAGATAGGAATCTGGGTGGCCGCCTTCTTCACGCTGGCCATCTACTCTTTCCTCTACAAGGAGAATCCGGTTTACCGGTTCGCCGAGCACGCGGTGGTGGGCATATCCCTGGGATACTCCATGGTCTACGTCTACAACACCGTCCTGGAGCCCAGGCTTCTCGAGCCCCTCTTCGTTCGGGGGCAGATAGCGCTCCTGCCGGTACTGCTGCTGGGGCTTCTGTACATCACCAGGTTCTTCCGCAGCGTGAGCTGGCTGTCGCGCTACCCGATAGCGGTGGTGTTCGGAATGGCCATGGGCCTCTCCTTCCCCCGGACCATGCTGTCGATGGTCCTGCGGCAGGCCGAGGCCACGGTGATACCCATCTACCAGTCCGGCTACGCCTGGCACGACGTGCTGGGCAGCCTGGTGATCATAATCGGCACGCTGACGGCCCTGATCTACTTCTTCTTCAGCAAGCCGCACAAGGGATGGTTCTTCGGGACCGGCTCCAGGATAGGCATCTGGATAATCATGATCGCCTTCGGGGCCACCTTCGGCTTCACCGTCATGGGCCGGATCAGCCTTCTCATCGGCAGGGTGCAGTTCCTGCTCACCGACTGGCTGCACGTGATCCAGTAGGCCGTGTGCTGAACGGCGGCGGGGCGCCCGTGCACCGGGCGCCCCGCGTTTGTATATTGGAGGCGATGAACAGCGCTTTGGCCGATCTAAACGGCAGACTGGCGGCCGTCCCCGGCCTCGAGGCTCTCGGGGACGGCTCTTTGTGCTTCCGCGGCGTCACCGTGGCGGAGGCCCTGAGGTGCGGCGACGGCGTTCTGCTGGACGTCCGGGCCCACCTTCTGGACGCTCCCCAGCTGGTGGAGTTCTACCGTTTCTGCCAGCTTCTGCCTGAAATCGAGCACGGCGAGGAGGGCTGGGTGAGGATCGCCCTGCGGCCGGAGGGGGGCGAAGGTGCCCTGGAGGCGGTCCGGGAGGCCGTGGCATCGGCGAAGGACCGCGTGGGCGAGGAAGAGAAGATCCATACGAAGGGAGAATAGAATGGACAAGTACGTCTGCGACGTGTGCGGCTGGGTCTACGACCCGGCGAAGGGCGACCCCGACAGCGGTGTGGAGCCCGGGACGAAGTTCGAGGACCTTCCCGACGACTGGACCTGCCCCGTCTGCGGCGCCGGCAAGGACGACTTCTCCAAGCAGTAGAGGCCCGAACGGGAGGCGGCATGAAGACCATAGTAGCCATACTGGTAAGCAACCGCCGGGAGGTGGCCACCCGCGTCCAGTCGGTGCTCACCAGCTGGGGATGCATGATAAGGACGCGCCTGGGCCTGCACGGCGGCGTGCTGGACGAGTGTACCGACAGCGGCCTGATAGTCGTGGAGCTGGTGGGCGAGGAAGAGAAGCGCGACGAGTTCGTCCGCAAGCTCTCCGTGATAAAGGGCGTGGACGCCAAGCGCATAGACCTGGCCCTGGAAGACTAGGCTTGGCCCCCCTCCCGGACCCCAGGCTGGCGGAGGCCCTGGAGGGGCTGTACGACTGCTACAACAACCGCTGCTGGGTGCACCCCGACCCCCTGGAGTACCTCTACCGCTACGACCGCCTCGAGGACAGGGAGGTGGCGGCCCTGGTGGCCTCCATGCTGGCCTACGGCCGGGTGGGGCAGATACTGAAGAGCGTATCCGCTGTACTGGATCACCTCGGCGGGGCCCCCGCCAGGGCGCTCCGCCACCTCTATCCCGAGGAGCTGGAGTGCATGCTGGCCGGCTTCAGCCACCGCTTCGCCACCGGCTTCGAGGTGGCCCGGATACTCAAGGCCTACTCATGCCTTCAGACGGCGGAGGGGGGAATAGGCTCCTACCTGCGAAGCCTGCGGGGCAGCCTGCTGGAGAGGCTGGACGTGCTGGTGGGCCGCATCTACGACCTGGCCGGCATTCCCCCCGTGCACCTGCTGGCCATACCCTCCCGGGGCAGCGCCTGCAAGCGCCACATGCTCATGCTGCGCTGGATGGTCCGCTGCGACCGGGTGGACCCCGGGGGCTGGCAGTACCTGGGCCGGGAGAACCTGCTGGTACCGCTGGACACGCACATGCTGCGGGCGGCAAGGCTCATGGGCCTTACCTCCAGGGTCTCCTCCTGCCTGCGCACCGCCCGGGAGATCACCGACGGCTTCGCCGAGCTCAGGCCCGACGATCCGGTGCGGTACGACTTCGCCCTGACCAGGTTCGGTATCAGACCGGAGCTCAGTATGGACGGCCTGCTGGCGGAGATCGGTCGTCGCTGCCGACGGGGCTCGGAGTGTCCCGCCGCCGATGGAACCGGGGGCTGAAATCGGCCGTTTTTGCCGCAGGCATGCCGCCTCTTGACCGGTAGAGGGGGTTTGGCTACATTCCCGTCCGCAGCGCCGAGGTAGCTCAGTTGGTAGAGCACCTGACTGAAAATCCGGTTGTCGGCGGTTCGATTCCGTCCCTCGGCACCACGGCCCATCGGGGCATCGCCCCGATGGGCTTTTCTCATGCGCTCTCCCCGCCAGCCTTTCCGGCTTCTCCGGCCTCCCCGGACAGCTCCTGCAGCCGCTGCTCCATCTTGCGCAGACGTCCGGACATGGCGTTCATCTGGAACTCGATGGAGTTCAGCACCCAGAACTGGAAGTGGTCCACCCTGGCCTGGCGGTGGATCATCCAGATGATCTTTACCGAAACCAGCAGAACCGGCATCTCCAGGGAGAGAACCGGGGGGAAGTTCTCTAAGTGTATGCCCATCAGGTGCCGGAAGAGGTCGAAGAGGAAGAAGAGGCTAACCAGGACTATGAAGATCGCGTTGATAACCTTGTCGCGGGCGGCGTCTGTCTTGCCTCCTATTGCCCCGATGATATTCCGGACCTTCTCCTTCTCGGCCACGTAATGGTCCGGCTCCTCCTGCATCATCTCGGTCCCGTTCATTTTGCCCCTTTCCATCCAGGGCCTTAGATTTCTTCCGAACCGGGTCCATGTCAATTCCGCGGGAAGAGGGGAAAACATGCGGACAGCTGCCCTGAATTGGATGCCCTTCCGCGGAGCGGCCACCGGCGCCTCCCGCAGGGCTGTGGAGCTGCACTCACGTCTCACCGGCAGCTTCCGCCTGGTGGTCTGCTCAACCGGAGAGCTGCAGTCCTGGGTCCGAAGCCGCATGAAGGAGGCGGAGCTCCTCGAGCTAGCTCCATCCAGAACGCTTCCGGTCAGACTTCTCGAGGGAAGCTCGATCTGGTGGAGACGAGCCCTCCGCGGTATGGACGCGGACCTGTGGTCCACGGATACGCTGCCCCTGGTCCGCATGCCCGGAACCAGGGCATGCATCACCGTTCACGACCTCCGGTTTCTGCACGGCATCCGGTACCTTGGCCCCTGGAGGTATATCCTCCTGGCCTCCAAGATGAGAGCCGCACTGAGGAGGGCAGACGCGGTGGTGACGGTATCCCGTTGGACCGCCTCTATGATCGGGGAAAGGTACGGCGTACCGGGGGAGAGGCTGCACGTGGTGCCAAACGCCGTGGACCCCGCCATGAAGCGTCTTGCGGAAGAGACCCGGCATCCGTACCCCCGGCCCTACTTGCTGGCGGTGGGTCACCTGGAGAGGCGCAAGAATCTTCCCGCACTGGTGAGGGCCTTTGCCCGGGTAGATGAAGCCTCCGGACACCTTCTCGTCTTGGCGGGAGCGGACGGCGGAGAGGCCGCTGGGCTGCGGCGGATGGCCGAGGAGCTGGGCGTGGGCGGAAGAGTAGTTATTCCCGGACGTGTGCCGGAGGACCGGCTGGCGGCACTTTACTCCGGCTGCTCTGTTTTGGTCTGCCCATCGCTGTACGAGGGTTTCGGAATGACGCTGCTGGAGGGGATGAGTATGGGGATCCCGGTGGTTGCATCCTCCATACCCCCGCACCGGGAGGTAGGGGGCCATGCGCCCCTCTGGGTCGATCCGGGTCCGGGGATGGACGAAAGGCTGGCCGAGGCCATTCGGAGGGTCCTGGACGATGAGGCCCTGGCCCGGGAGACTGGAGTCAGGGGCCGTCAGCGGTCGGAGAAGTTCTCCTGGGATGAATCGGCACGTCTTCTGGGGAAGGTATACGCCGGTCTCATGGACTGACGGACGCCCCGGGCATCGGTCTGGCTCCAAGGCTTGCCATGGGCAATATTCCTCCATCGACGGGAGGGAGAGGCGTAGATGACCGTTCGCGTAAGGCCCATGAGCGTCCATGACCACCAGGTTCTGGCGGACCTCTGGTCGCTGTTCCCGGGCAACACAATGACTGGCGCCGACGAACCTGAGGGATTCCGGGCTTTTCTGGGCCGCAACGGCCGCTTCTGCTACACTGCAGAGGAGGACGGGCAGGTGGTGGGCTCTGTTATGGCCGGCACCGACGGCAGGAGG
>JAWLEP010000004.1:66021-90145 GCA_041686025.1 Candidatus Fermentibacteraceae bacterium | reverse complement strand
CGGCATGCGGACATACTTCTTCCGGGGCGACCCGGTGTTCGCCTGCTCGGCCCTGGCGGAGAGCTGCGCCCCCGGAGACCTGGCGGTGGACCGGGCGGAAGACTTCGATGTCTCCGGCACAGTCGGCGGGGAGGAGGAAGGAGACCTCCCTCCCCGGGTGGAGGAGTCCTTCCTCCCCGCGGCGGCGCTGGCCTCCGCCAGGACGGGGGAGTTCCGGGAGGTGGTCTCCGTGTTCACCGGGTTCGACGAGGACATCCCCTACGGTGAGCTGGACGGCCTCACCAGGCTGCTGCTGGAGGAGGCGGCGGGGCTGGGGGGCTACATCCCGGGGGTCTTCTTCGACGGGAAGGGGGGAAACGCCCTGACGCTCTTCGGAGCCCCCATGGCCTACGAGCACCTGGAGGAGAGGGCCCTGGAGTACGTCAGGGCCCTGAAGGCCCCGGGCCTGCTGGGGGTGAGGTTCGGCGTCTGCCGCGGCGTGGTCTACGCCGGGCGGATAGGCTCGGAGCAGCGGTTCACCTACTCGGTGATCGGCGATCCGGTGAACACCGCGGCCAAGCTCCTTAACCACTGCGCCCCGGGAGGGGCCCTGGTGGCCTACCCGGAGGAGTACATGCCGGAGGCCGGCGGCGCCCTGTCTCCTGCGGGCTGCGTGGACCTCGCCGGCAAGTCCCGGCCGGTGCCGGTGGCGGAGGTGGGAGACGCCGGGCCCGCCGGGGGTCTTCCCCTCAGGAGGGAGAGCGGCCTGGTGGGGAGGGGAGGGATGCTGGCGGAGGGCCTGCAGGCTGTGCGCGAGGCCCACAGGTCCGGCCGGCCGGTGGTGGTGTACATCTGCGGCGAGGCCGGCATGGGAAAGAGCAGGCTCCTCTCCGAGCTCACCTCCGCCACTCCCCCGGAGGCCTCGAGGCTCATGGTGCGCTGCGACGATATCTCGCGCAGGGGCATGGGTCCGGTGGCCGGCATGCTGGGGGACTACTTCTGGATCTCGGGAAGCGGGAAGGAAGCGGATTTCCAGCGGGGCTGGGCGGCCCTGACGGGGGGTGTGGAACACGTGCGGGGCAGCCGGGCCGGGGAGGCCCGCGCCGAGCTGTCCAGGGCCCGGCCGGCGCTGCGGAGGCTGCTGGGCCTTCCCTCCGGCGATCCGGTGTTCGACTCCCTGGGGCCGGCCCGCCGGTACTCCA
The DNA here is from genome assembly GCA_041686025.1 of Candidatus Fermentibacteraceae bacterium. Taxonomy (GTDB): domain Bacteria; phylum Fermentibacterota; class Fermentibacteria; order Fermentibacterales; family JCC-6; genus JAWLEP01. Next base: position 88,964 of record JAWLEP010000004.1, on the reverse strand, counting down.
ACACGGTGTTCGCCGTGAAGGCCTTCCTGAAGGCCATGTCCCTCCTCTCGCCCCTGCTGCTGGCGGTGGAAGACCTGCACTGGGCCGACCCGGACACCGAGGAGGTGCTGCGGACGCTCCTCCGCCGTCTGGAGGGATACCCGGTGGCCCTCCTGGTCACCTCCCGGCCCGCCGACGGGGGCGCCTGGCCCGAGCTGGACGTTCCCCGGGAGATCCGGAGCCGGAGGCTGGTCCTGAGCCGCCTGTCCCGCGAAGACAGCCGGTCGCTGGCGGCCGGGGTGCTGGGGGGCAGGCCCTCCGGGGCCCTGATGGATTTCCTGGAGGAGCGCTGCCGCGGCAACCCCTTCTACCTGGAGCAGTACTGCGGCTATCTCACCGACAGGGGCCTCACCGCCCAGACCCCGGATGGCCTGGTCCTGGGCGGAGACGCCTCTGGAATGCCGGAGGGGGTAAGGTCGACTCTGCTGGCCCGGCTGGACAGGCTGCCCGAGGCCCTCCGCTCCCTGGTGCAGAAGGCTTCCGTGCTGGGGAAGGACTTCCATCCGGAGGTGCTGGCCCGGATGGTGGCGGAGGACGGCTTCGAGGAGCTGATGCGGCGGGGGGCGGAGCTGGGGATCTGGACCGACGCCGGGGGCGGCGCCTGCTCCTTCTCGCACGTCCTGATCCGGGACGCGGCCTACCAGATGCAGCTGGAGGACAGCCTCCGCGGCCTTCACGCCGCCGCCGCCGAGGCCGAGAGGGAGGTGTTCGGGGACAGCCCCGAGCACTGGGCCCGCACCGCCTACCACCTGGAGAGGGCGGGCCTGCGGGAGGAGGCCGCCGGGTTCCTGCTGCGGGCCGGCCGCCACGCGGCAGAGGAGTACAGGAACCTGGAGGCCCTGGACCTCTACCGCCGGTACCTGGAGATGGCCCCCGGGACGGAGGCTGCCGCCGGAAGGGCGGAGGCCCTGGCCGGCATGGCCAGGCTGAGCGCCATCATGGGGCGCTGGGAAAGGGCCGAGGAGCTGTACCGGAGGTCGGTGGAGACGGCGGGCGCCGGAAGCCCCGGGGGGCTTTCCCGGACGGTTGAGCTGGCCGGCTTCCTGCGGAGCGTGGGCAGGCTGGAGGAGGCCCGTAGCCTGCTGGAGGGCTGCGCCGGTGAGGTGGAGTCCTCCGGCGACGGCCGGCTGGCTGCCGACCACCTCCTGGCCCGGGCCAGGGTGCAGATAGACATGGGCGAGTACGGCCGCGGCCTGGAGCAGGCCAGGGGGGCCATGGAGGCCGGCCTGGACAGCGGAGGCACGGACACCGCCGTCTCCGCCTGCCGGGCCATGGGCTCGGCCATGGCCTCCATGGGCGACTCGGAGGGCGCGCTGAAGGTCTACCGGAGGGCGCTGGAGATGGTGAGGGACAGGAGGGCCCCGGTGGAGCGGGCCGAGCTGCTGGGCAGCATGGGAAACGTACACCTGGAGAGGCAGCGGTACGACACGGCCCGGGACCTCTACGCCCGCAGCCTGGAGCTGGCCGAGCGGGTGGGCCACAGGCAGTACATCGCCTTCGCCACCGGCAACCTGGGAATAGTCCACCAGCTGCAGGGCCGTCTGGGCCAGGCCGAGGAGCTGCTGAAGCGCCAGGAGATCATAGGCAGGGAGCTGGGAGACGTGTACACCATGGGTACCTCATGGATGAACCAGAGCCTGCTGCAGATGGCCAGGGGCCGCTTCCGGGAGGCGCTGAGGCTGAGCCGCTCCGCGGAGGACGCCTTCCGGGAGGTACAGGACAGGGCCGGAGTGAGCTACGCCAGGGCGCTTTCGGGGAACTTCCTGGCGTTCACGGGCAGGGCCGGGGAGGCCGCGGAGAGCCTGGCGGAGGCCGTGGAGCTGGGAAGGGAGTGCAACCTGGCCTTCTACCTGGCCGAGTACCTGGTCTCCTACGCCTGGCTTCTGCTGGAGATGGGCCGCTGCGCCGATGCGGAGCCGGTGGCCCGGCAGGCTCTGAAGACGGCCGAAGAGGTGGGCCGGGACCGCTGCGCATCCCGGGCCGGGCTGGCCCTGGACGCCGCGGCCGCCTGCCGGGGCAGCAAGGAGAGCCGGGATGCGCTTGGGGCGGTGTCCCGGGAGTCCGATGACCGGGAAAGAAGGGCCCTGGCCCACTACGCCCTTCACCTCGCCGGCGCCGGGGCGGAGGCGGCGGAGGCGGCACGGAGGGAGATAGCCGCCATGGGAGGCCCGGAGGACTCCACCGGCTGGCGGGTCCTCATGGGGACCGGGGGTCCCCTGGAGGACGACGAAAGCGGTCCTCCGGCGTAGATGTCCGCCCCGGACCGCGGGGCTACGCCTCTGTCTCCTCCTCCCCGCTGATCTGCTTCATGTCCCAGAGAAGGAAGTAGTTCAGCACCGTCCTTATCAGGACGATGGCCCCCAGCTTGCCCAGCTCGGACCAGCTGGGGTCCAGGGCGCTCTTGAGTATGTCGGCCCCTATCAGCAGCTCCAGGGCCAGGGAGAGGGCGTGGCCCAGCCTGAGCCGCCCCTTGATGTGCTGGCGCAGCGTGCATCGTGTGCACACGTTTCTAACCAGGTAGATCCACATGGCCTGCACCATGCCCACCGCCACCACCACCGCAGCGGCCAAAGCCGCCGCTGCGGCCGCGTACCGCATTACGTTTTCCAGCACTGTTTCCATGTCAGTACCCGGCCGATTCCAGCAGCCACATTATCGCCGCCATCAGGGCGCAGGCCGGCAGCACAACGGCCCAGGGACTGACCCCCAGGGCCTCGGGTATGGTGCGGTCTCCGAAGTCCGCCTTGAGCATCACTCCCCGGCTCATGCCCGTATAGGCCCTGGAGAACAGGCCGGCTCCCAGCAGTATGCCCACCACTCCTCCGAAGAGGGCGTCCAGCGCTCCGGAGCCCACCGCTCCGGCCACGGTTCCCGGGCAGTATCCCAGGGTGGCGAAGCCGGCCCCGAAGACCAGCCCACCCAGGGCGGATGAGCCCAGCGAGCCGGGCTTGGGATGGAGCCTGGCCAGCCCCAGGGACCGCAGCAGGTGTATGCCCAGCGAGCCCGCTATCACCGCCGACAGCATTACCTTCACCACGGTGAAGTCCTTCAGCAGCAGCTGGCCCGTGATCACGTCGTACTCGGTGACGCCCCCCTTCTGCAGGAGGAAACCGAAGGCCATGCCGGCCAGCAGGGCCAGGACGAACTGCAGGCCCTTTCTTCGGTGCAGCCCTTCCAGCATCAGACACCACCTCCCAGCAGGCCGAAGATCAGCCAGGCGGAGGCTATGCCCCCGGCGAAGAAGCAGATGGCGGCTATCCAGCTGCTCAGGGCCATCTGCAGCGTCCCGGATATGCCGTGGCCGCTGGTGCATCCCCCGGCCCACCGGGAGCCGAAGCCCATGAGCACGCCTCCCGCCAGGGCTACCACCAGGCGGGCCACCGGGCTGTCGCCGAAGTGTGACACCCACCGCTGAGGCTGCAGCGTCAGCTCGAAGCTGCCGGAGGCAATCGAAGAGACCAGGGCCCCCAGGAACACCCCCAGCACCAGCATCCACTCCCAGTCGATCACCGGGGCGAACTTGCGGTAGTAGGGCCTGTCCTCCACCTTGCGGCCCCGGAACAGCCTCTCGATCATCCCGCTGGTCCGCGCGAAGGCGGTGGAGCAGCCCAGGGGCTTGTCCGAGAGAAGGAAGGTCAGCCAGCTCAGCACCCCTATGCCGGCCCCCACCGCGTAGGGCGACCAGGTCCTCATCGTCAGCCATTCCATCCGGCCATCACCTCCCTACGCCCCTGCGGGCTTCTCTATCATGTCGCCGACCTTGCGCACCAGGAGCTTTGGTCCGTGGGGTATGGAGCACATGACGCAGGCGGGCGCCAGGGCCGCGGCGCTGAGCCCCTTCATGCCCCCGGCCACGTTGTAGACCTTCCTCAGTCCACGGGAGAGCAGTATGCTGGCGGCCAGAGTGGAGCGGTGGCCCGTGCTGCATACCACCATGGTCTCCATCTCCGGGTCCAGCTCGTCGTACCTGGTCCTCAGGTCCGGTGCCGGGAGGTTCACCGCCCCCTCCACGTGGGAGTCCTCGAACTCCGAGGGGGCCCGGACGTCCAGGAGCACGGAGTCCAGCCCGCTCCCGTGGAACTCGCTGGCCTCCAGCACCGACAGCTGGGGCACGTGTGCGGTGGGCAGGCCGGCGGTAGCCCATGCGAACATCCCTCCGTCCAGCCATCCCCTGGTGCGGTCCAGCCCCACCCGCCGCAGCCAGACGGCGGCCTGACGGGCCTCCTCGGCGTCGGTGGCCACCAGGTAGATGTCGGCGTCGGGAGGGACCACCCATCCGGCGAAGGTGGGGAAGTTGCCCTGGAAGTCGATGCTCCAGGCCCCCGGTACGTGCTGGCCCCCGAAGGCGTCGTACCTCCGGACGTCCAGGACCATGCTCTCATCGCCCGCTGCCGCCCGACGGAACCCGTCCGGGGACATCTTCTCCGGCGGAGGCATCCCGTCGGCCAGGGCCGGTCCCCGGCGGTTGATTTCGCTGCAGCGGGAGAAGTGATCGGGCGCCGGGGGCATGTTCTCGGTGAGGGAGGTGATGAACTCCTCCCGGTCCTCTATCTGCAGGGCCGGGTTGTAGCGGCGCTCGAATCCTATGGTGCTGCGCCACTTCGCCCCCATGGCCCTGCCGCAGAGCGAGCCGGCGCCGTGGGCCGGGTACACCTCGCAGAAGTCGGGCAGCTCCATCAGCTTCCCCAGGCTGTCGTAGAGCTTGTCCGCCAGCTCCCGGGCCCTTCCGGGAAAGAGGTCGGGCCTGCCCACGTCCCCCACGAACAGGGTGTCGCCGCAGAAGACGCCAACGGGCTCGGCCGCCCGGGCGGTGTCCGTTACCACGTAGGAGATGTGCTCCGGGGTGTGTCCCGGGGTCTCGATGACGGCGAGCTCCATGTCCTCCAGCCGGAAGGTGTCCCCCTGGGAGAGCGGCCTGTGCTCGAAGGCGCACTGGGCCGACCTCGGCGCGCAGATGATGGCCCCCGTGGCCCTGGCCAGGTCCATGTGGCCGGAGACGAAGTCCGCGTGGAGGTGGGTCTGGAGTATGTGGGTTATCTTCAGGTCCAGCTCCTCCGCGGCATCGATGTACATCTGCGTGTCCCGCCTGGGGTCCACTACGGCGCAGGTCATGTCTCCCGCCAGCAGGTAGGAGCTGTGTGCCAGCTTGGGGACGAAGAAGTGCTTGAGAAGCATCTCCTCTCCTTTCTATGCGAATATCAGGTAGACCAGCGGGACCGCCACCGCCACGAACAGCAGCGTCATGCCCCCGCCGGCTCTCAGGTAATCGGCGTTTTTGTAGCCCCCCGGCGCCATCAGCAGGGCGTTGACCTGGTGGGTGGGAAGGACGAAGGAGTTGGAGGCGCAGACCGCCACCAGTATGGCCAGCGCCCGGGGGTCCACGTTCCAGTCCGGGGCCATCAGCATGGCCAGCGGCGCCAGCAGGACCGTGGCCGCCACGTTGGACATGAACAGGGTGAACAGCGTGGCCAGGAAAGCGATGGCCACCATCAGCACCAGGGGATGGGTCCCGCTCACCAGGGATACGGCCCCCGATGCCAGCCAGGAGGCCGCCCCGCTGCGGTCCATGGCTATTCCCAGCGGAAGAAGGCCGGCCAGAAGGAAGACGGTCCTCCACTCCACCGCCCTGTAGGCCTCGTCTATGGTGATCACCCGCAGCAATACCATGCCGACCGCCGCCGTCATCAGGCTGACGCTGAGGCGGAAGCCCAGCAGGGCCAGTGCGATGCCCACACCGAACAGACCCACCGCCAGCAGAGGACGGTCGGGAAGGCTCCGGGTCTCGGGAACCCTGCTGGCCAGCAGGAAGTCGCCGCTGCGGCCCAGTGAGGCGATGCTGGAGTAGGGTCCGTGAACGGCCAGGGTGTCCCCGCCGCGAAGGGGGCGGTCGGATATGTCCCCCCGGTGGCCCTCGCCGCCGGAGCAGATGATCAGCGGCTCCACCCCGAACCTCTTCCGCATGGATATCTCCCTGATGCTCTTCCCCTCCACGGAGGAATGGGGCCTTACCACCACCTCTGCGAAACCCGCGTCCTCGGACTCCAGCCGCTTCCCGAGCGCGGAGGGACCCTTCTGCACCTCCAGGCCGTAATCGGCTATGAAGCCGTCCAGGGACTGGCTCTCGCCTATGAGGGCGTACCGGTCACCGGCCCGGAAGACGGTTCCCCGCCAGGGGGAGAACAGCACGTCGCCCTCCCGGGCCTGGGCCAGGAGGTGAATGCCTCGTTGGGCCCAGATCCTGGCCTCCTCGAGGGACTTGCCCACCAGGCTGCTGCCCTGGGGGACGTCGACGATTCTGACTGTGTTAGGAATGTCCCATTGGTCCACCAGTTCCTCGGTCTCCGAGTCGGTGGGCTCACCGGAGGGGAGCAGCCTGCGGCGGGCCAGAAGGAAGTAGCCGATGCCGGCTGCCAGGAGGGCCAGTCCCACCGGGGTGACGCTGAACAGGCCGAAGGGGCTCTCGCCCCGCTGCCTCAGGAGGTCGTTGAGTATGATCATGGGCCCGCTGGCCACCATGGTCAGAGTGCCTCCCAGAATGGCGGCGAACCCCATGGGCATCAGCAGCCGCGACAGGCTGAAGCGAGAGCGCCTGGCTATCCTCCTCACGGCGGGGAGGAAGAGGATGGTGGCACCTATGTTCTGCATGAAGGCCGAGACCAGGCCCACGGCGGCGGACACCATTCCCAGCAGGCGCGGCTCGCTGCCGTTGGCGGCGCGTACGATGGGAGCCGCAACCCTGGACATGGCCCCGGAGGCGTCTATGCCGTAGCCCATTATCATCACCGCGATCATGGACATGACCGCGTTGCTGGCGAAGCCGGAGAAGGCCTCCAGGGGCTCCACCAGCCCCAGCCAGGGCAGTATCAGCATGACGATTATGGCGGTTACGTCCACCCGGAAGAGCTCGGTGACGAAGAGTATCACCGTGAGTCCCAGCACTCCCAGCGTCAGGGCAATCTCGGGCGTCAATGCAGGGCTGCCTTTCGAGGGGCCTGGACCTGTGTCACCGAATTAAGATAAGAGCGGTGATGCTCCCGTAAAGAGCGGCCCTTCAGCCCGCAAGCTCCAGCAGCGTGAGGGTGCCGTCTCCCAGGTGGATGAATCTGGTGGGCGCCCCGGGAATGGGATGGAGGCCGGAGTCCAGGTAGGGGCCGAGGCCGGTCTGGGGAGGGGCCTCCCCGGTCTCGAGCGTGTTCCAGTCGATGGTCCCGTGGCGCAGCGTGCCGTCGCCGTCCAGGGAGAAGATGTAGCTGTCGTCCTCCAGCCACCGGTAGACGGTCCATCCGTTGTCGGGCAGGGGGGCGAAGCGGCCGTCAATGAACAGCAGGCCCCGGGTGCCGTGGTAGCTGGCGGTGAGGGCGTCTACCGTCACCCACACCCTTATGTCTATGCCGGGGTAGGCGCTGCCCACCTCTACGGTGCTGTCCACCTGCGGCACTTCGGTGTCCAGGACCATGATCTCCGGGCTCTCCCGCTGAAGGACCACCCTGGGGGAGTAGGGGCACCAGCTGTGCTCGCCTTCCAGGTCCAGCCCCGGCAGGCTGTACCGGGAGCCGTCGGCCGTGGATATGAGGTGGCTCTCCGGAAGGAGCTCCAGGGCCATCTCGCCGGTTACGTAGTCCAGGTAGTGCTCGGCGTCGGGAACGGACCTGCTGATGCCGGTGGCGGTGATGTAGCCGCCCCCGGGAACCGCCTCTATCTCGTAGGCGTCAGAGGCGCGGGTCAGCCCCAGCAGCCGGGCGCCGCTTCCGTCGGCGCCGCAGCCCACCACCCCCACCGGGGTCGGGATGGGCATACCGTACATCTCCTCCACGGGGGGTATAAGCTCGATGAACACCACAACGGTGCCCCCGGCCGCGGCCAGCCTCCTCACCGCACCTGTACCGGCCCAGCCGGTCTCGGCGGGATCGAAGTCCATGGACCATGCAAAACGCTCGGCCGAAGTGGGGTTGAAGCCGATGATGGAGTCTTCTCTGACGTAGAGAACCGTCCGTGAAGAGACTGCACAGCAAGTTGTTACGTCCTCGGCAACGATGGTGTCGGTCACCAGCCCGAAGGCTGACCCCGGCAGCAGGGCGACGAGGACTATGCAGTAGCATTTCAAACGGTTCATAACGTGACTATATACAACCCCCCGCCCCTGCGAAAAGCCCCGCTGTCGGGACCTTCGCAAAATGCCTCCCGGGGCCTGTCCGGACGGGATGTCCGGCGGGGGGTTGCGCAGCAGCTGGCCAGCAAAGAGTATTAGCAGGTGCAGGGAAGAGTCTTCGTTCCCCGCGATGCTGATGCATCGGCCACCGGACGGACGGCGGAGACGATGGCCCTTGCTGGGCCGGTTCCGCCAGCCGGGCTTAATGAAGGAGGTTGGGATGCCGCTTGAGGGCAGCGTCTTCGAGGCAGTGGACTTCCTGGGAGAGAACCGTTTCAGAGAGGTCTGCGAGGAAAGGGATGTCCGCGAGGGAGAGACCGTGGTGGAGCAGGGCGGCAGCGGCTCCGAGCTCTTCGTGGTGTACGAGGGCCGCTTCCTGGTGAGCGACACGGCGGGCGAGGGCTTCGTCCTGGCAACCCTCACCTCGGGAGACGTTTTCGGCGAGATGGGCTTCCTGCGCGGCGGAAACCGATCCGCCCAGGTGAAGGCCGCCTCTCCGGGGAGGCTCCTGGTCTTCTCGCGGGAGGCCTTCGGCGAGACCTTCGACGCAGAGCCCCTGCTGGCGGCCAGGATCCTGGGGACCCTGGCCCGCCTGCTGGCCGACCGCCTCAGCCAGGCCGACTCCACCCTCAGTCTGCTGTCGGACAACAGCGAGGCCCGGGAGCGCTACGAGGTGCGCCGCCTGATGCGGGAGATGAAGATATCCATCCATCGCCAGCTGGCCTCCGGCGGGGGGGAGCCGGAGTAGGCCCCCTGCCCACCGCCGCCGGCCTGGTTGCGGCCCTGGGGGAGCGGGCGGCCGAGGGCCACCGCTGGCGGGACCCCGACACCGGGATAGGCATAAGCCTCAGCCCCCTGGCCGGAGAGCGCTTCTGGATCCTCCCCCTGGATCCCACCGAGGCTGCGCGAAGGGCCGCCCTATCCGCCCTGGGCAGACGCTCGGGCCCCATCTGCGACCTGCTGGTGGTCCTTCGCGGGGAGGGCCCGCCCTCCATCTGCGCCGTGGAGCTGAAGGGCAGGAACATAACCCGGGGCCTGTCGCAGCTCCTGGCAGTGGTGGAGAACCTGCTGCCCCCGCCGGGCCGGGAAGCCGCCGACGCCGCCGTGGTCAGGGCCTGTCTGCTGTCCACCTCCCCGGAGCCGGGGGGGCGCCACTACCGTCGAAGGCGGAGCCGTCTGGAGGGCCTGCTGGGTGAAGCCTCGGTGCTGGTGAAGACCGGCATCCCCTCCAGAACGGAGCTGAACGTGACCCGCTTCGTTCGGAGCGGGCGCTAGGGCTCACGCCGGCCGGCGGTCTCCTCCATCATCGAAAGCACCGCCCGGGCGCCGGCTGCGGAGTCGAACATCTCCGCCGCCCTCTTCCTGCCCCGGGCGGCCATGCGCTCCATCTCGGCGGGATGGTCCGCCGCCCACTGCAGGCTGTCGGCCAGTGACCCCGGATCCCCCGGGTCCGCCAGCAGGCCGGTCTCTCCGTGGACCACCAGCTCGGGAATGCCCGAGAGGCGGGCGGAGACGATGGGCACGCCCATGGCCGCCGCCTCCATCAGGCACACGGGTATTCCGTCCATGTCCCCGTCCCGCGCCCGCACGGCGGGCAGGACGCAGAGGGACGCGGAGGCCAGCCTGCTCAGGGTCTCCTCCGAGTCCAGCACGCCGGGGAAATCCAGCATGCCGCTGAGACGTCCGCCCTCCACCGCTCTCCTGTAGCTGTCCAGCCTGCGGCCGTCACTGTCGCCCCCTATCACGGTGCAGCTCAGCTCGCGGCCCCTTTCGCGCAGCATCCTGGCCGCCTCCAGCAGGATGTGCACGCCCTTCTTCTCCGCCAGGCCGCTGGCTATGCAGACCTCGCCGCCCGTGGTCTCCGCCCGCGGGGGAAGCGAGGCGGCGTCCACTCCCAGACGGATGACCCTGGTCTTCGCCGAGACATCCGGCCCCAGCAGGTCTTCGATGAATGCGGCGTTGAACTCCGAGATGGTCACCACAGCGTCTGCGGAATCCAGCACCTGCCGCAGCCTGTCGACGCTCTGGGGGACGAAGATGTCCCGGGCGTGGGTGGTGACGGTGAAGGGCAGCCCCATCAGCGAGGCTGCCCAGGAGGCCACGTGGGCGGCATCCTGGGCGAAATGGGCGTGGAGAAGGTCGGTCTCCGTCTCGCGGAGGCTCTCCGCCAGCATGGCCCCGGCGCACAGGTAGCGGAAGCAGCCGGTCTCCAGCGCCTGCCGGGTCAGGGAGAGCGTCCGCAGGGGTGACCGGAGCAGCGCCCGGAGCAGGGGGGACGCCGACCGGCCCAGCAGGGGGCGGGCCCCGCAGCTCATCAGGCTGCGGAAGGGCAGCGGAATCCGCTCCATCTCCCCTTCGTCAGCGCCGGATATTCCATCCCACCAGGCGGCCAGGGGCGAGTCGGAGGGCATCACCACCACCGGCCGGCAGCCGGCGGCGGCCAGCTCCCGCAGCTCCCTGAGGACGTAGGTGGGCAGGAAATCGAGAACGTAGACGGGTCTCATCGCGTCCCACACCCCCCCGGGCGGCCATCCGCCACCCCGTCCAGGAAATCGGCCATCCGGCCCATGACCCGGCGGGCGTCCAGCAGGCGCTCCACCTCATCCGGGTCCGCCGGGCCCTGCATCTTCCCCTCCCGCCAGTCCGACCAGGCCCTGTGCAGGCATTCGGCCACGTCGGCGGGCCGGGGCTGGCAGGTATAGCCTGCGTCCAGCCTCTCCACAAGCCCCGTCATGTCGCCCGGGGGCGCCACCGCCATCACCGGCCTGCCCACCCGGAGGTACTCGGCCAGCTTGGACGAGCACTTAAGCCCTGCTCCTGGAAGCGGGGGAACCATGGTAAGGAGCAGGTGCGACTCCGCCTGCAGCCCGGGCACCTCCCGGAAGTCCACCGGCCCGGGAGCATCCACGATATCCTCCAGCCCCATCCTCACGTGCAGGTCGGCGAAGGCCGGCTCCATGCCCCCCACCAGCCTCACCCGCAACCCGGCGTGGGGATGGGCCTCGGAGAACAGCCTCAGACCGCTCAGGAAGTGCTGGGGGGTCTGGTTGGCGAAGAAGCTGCCGGTGTACGTTATCAACATCTCCCCCCCCTGCGGCGGAGGGGATTGAGCGGGCCTGACCCGCCGGGGGTCGTAGGCGTTGGGGGCCACGTGCAGCGGCGGGCACAGGGGGCCGTAGGTCTGGCGGAAGTACTCGGCCGACCCCTCCGTGGTGGCGATTATGCCGCTGGCCCGGGCCACCGTGCGGGCCTCCATCACCGCCTCCATCCGTCGGTTGGCGCGGGAGGGCCAGCTGACGTAGGCGTCCTGCAGCCACAGATCGCCGAAGAAGCATACGCAGGGCAGTCCGATCCTGTAGGCCACCGCCAGGGCGTGAAGGTGCAGGGAATGGTGGGGGCCGAAGGACATGACCGCGTCCGCCCGGCCTGCCCGGGCCAGCCTTACACCTTCGGGCACCAGCCTCCATCTCCAGGCCGCCAGCCTGTCGGGCACCAGCACCCAGCTCTCCAGGAACCTTCGGAGGTGCCTGCGCAGCGCCCCTCCGCCGGAGGCCCGCCCGCCTCCGGACCGCCCGCCCCTTCCCCGGGAGCCCGGCAGGGGCGGCTCCGGCACCCGCCGGACCACGGTATCGGCGGGCAGCAGCCCCCGCTGTCCCCGGCCGCAGACGGGCATTCCCCTGGGCCTGCTGGCGGTGAGCACCAGCGGCTGCCATCCGGCAGGGGGCAGGTATCGGGAGAGGTTCAGGACCACCGGGGTCCCCCCCGTGGTCAGCGGCGGAAACGTGTAGGTGATCAGCAGCAGCCTTCTCATGGGCCTTCCGTCAGGTTCCCGTAGAGGTCCAGAAGCCTTCTGCGCTGGACCTCCCAGTTGTGCCGGTCCAGGGCCGCCGTCCGCCCCCGGCGCCCCATGGCCCCCCTCTCCGCGGGGTCCATCTCCGCCAGCCCGCCGATGGCCCGGGCAATCTCCGCCGGGCTCTCCGGGTCCACCAGAAGGCCGCAGCCCACCTCTCCGATGATCCTGCCCATCTCCGGGAAGTCGCTGGCTACTATGGGAATCCCGGCCATCATGTACTCGTAGAGCTTGTTGGGGAGCGAGTAGTAGTGGTTCAGGCAGGTGTTCCGGAACAGGATGAGGCCGGCGTCCGCCGCCACGGTGAGGGCCGGGAGCTCCTCGGAGGGCACCGGAGGATGGAACCTGACGATGTCGTCCACCCCCATCTCCGCTGCCATCCGCGGCAGCGTCCCCTGCCAGGCGTCGTGGCCCACGATGGCCACGTAGGCTCCGCTTCCCCGGAGCATCTCCGAGGCCTCCAGCAGCTGCTCCAGACCCCGTTCCGGGCAGATGACGCCCTGGTACAGCGCCACGAACGCCCCCTCGGGGATGCCCAGCCTGCCGCGGAGGTCCCGGGGTGCGGGAAGCGTCTCCAGCCGGGGCGTGCTGTTCTCCACAATGGCCATTCTGCGGATGGCGTCGGGGTACATCCGCCGCATCGCCCTTCCCCGGGAGGGGGTGACGGCGATGACGGCGTCCGCCCGGGGGAGCAGCAGCCTCTCGGTGAGGCGGTAGCGGAGCCGGTGGGCGGGAGGGGTGGATATCATGTAGCGGGAGGACTCCAGCCACAGCTCGTGGGCGTCGTACACCAGCCGGGCGCCCAGGGCTTCCGCGGCCAGGGCTCCCACCAGCAGGGCGTCCAGGTCGTGGGCGTGGTACACGTCGGCCCGCACCGAGAGCGCAGCGGCAAGCAGCCGCAGCTCCCAGGGGACGCTGCGCTTGACGTCCGTCAGCGCCCTCCGCAGACGGTTGCGCCTCAGGGCCCTGATCAGCCTCGCCCGCAGGGACTCGTCGTCCTCGGCGGAGGCGCCGACCACCTTTTCCCTCAGCGCCTGCCTGGCGGGGGAGTCCTTGGGGGGGCGCAGCACGGTTACTCCGCGCCAGACCTCCCGGGGCGGACGCCCGGCCTCCGGCTTGGCAACCACGGTGACCCGGCAGCCGGCATTGGATAGGGCCAGGGCCTCCTTCTTCACCCTGGCGTCGTTCCAGAGCTGGTTCTTCACCACCATGCAGACCTTGGTGTCCGGCAATCTCCACCCCCCGTCGAAGACCGAATATATGGGCTTCGGCGGCGGCTCCGAAGGAGCCGGCTTTTGTGGCCCCGACACCGCCGAGTATGTTAGCCCGGTCATGGGCGCAGGGCCGAGGAACGGACGAGGGGTATGAGAGCGGCTTTCCTTATGGTGGGGGACACGGACGTCCTCACCGGCGGATACGTCTTCAACTTCAGGATGGCGGAGGCCCTGCGGGAGGCGGGCCACCGCGTGGACGTCCTCCACTACCGTACGCTGCCGCCGGAGGTGAGGGACCGCCCCCTGGGCAGGGCCCGGTACGTGGCCCGGGAGCTGCAGAGGGTCCGGCCCGACCTGCTCGTGATATCCAAGAGCTACAAGGTGATGCTCCCCCTGGTCCTGACCCGCCGGCTGCCGCCGGCCCCCCTCCTCTACCTCGTCCACCACCTGGAGTGGAGGGACAGGGGCCTCTCGCGGGGCCCTCTTCCCAGGAGGCTGGCCGTGCGCGGCCTGCTGCGGAGGGCCGACGCCGTGTGGGCCAACAGCCTCTCCACCGCCGGCGACCTGGAGGCCCTGGGCGTTCCCCCGGAGAGCGTCACGGTGATCCCGCCGGGATTCGAGAGGCCGGAGGAGCCCCTTCCCCGCCGCGGCGGCCGGAGCGGTCCGCCGCGGATACTCACCGTGGGCGCCGTCTGCCCCCGCAAGGCCCAGGTCCAGCTGGTCCGGGCCTGCGCCGGACTGGGGGACATGGACTTCCGGCTGGCAATCGTGGGGGGAGAGGCCGACGCGGAGTACGCGGCCGAGCTGGACCGGGAGGTGGCCGGGCTGGGGCTTTCGGAGAGGGTAAGCCGCACGGGCCACCTGGAGCGGAAGGACCTCTACCGGGAGTACGCCCGGGCGGACATACTGGCCCAGGCCTCCTCCTGGGAGGGGTACGGCATCGCCCTGGCCGAGGCCATGTGGATGGGGCTGCCGGTGGTGGCCACCGCCGGCGGGGCCACACCGGAGGTGGTGGGCGACTCCGGAGCCGGAATACTGGTGGAGCCCGGTGACGTGGAGGCCATGACCGCGGCCCTGCGCCGCCTGGCCCGTAACCGGGAGGAGAGGCTGGCCATGGGGCGGGCCGCCCGGGGCCGGGCGGAGTCGCTGCCCGGCTGGGAGGAGTCGGGGCGGCGTTTCACGGAGCTGGCGGAGAGGACGGCGGAGGTGAACGGATGAGGCGGCTTGCCGTCGTGAAGTTCGGAGGCACCTGTCTGGGAGGGCCGGAGGAGCGGGAGCTGTCCGCCCTGCGGTGCGCCGAGCTCCGCGAGGAGTTCGAGAGACTGGTGGTTGTGGTGTCGGCCATGGGCCGGGACGGGGACCCCTACGCCACCGACTCCCTGCTGGGCCTGGCCCCGGAGGCCACCCCTGCGGAGCGCGACGCCCTGATGGCGTGCGGCGAGGTGATCTCCGCCTCCGTGATGGCCGCGCACCTGCGCCGGCTGGGCATGGAGGCGCAGGCCCTCAGCGGGGCGGAGGCCGGCATAGTCACCGACGGCGTGGAGGGCGACTCCCGCATCGAGTGCGTCTACCTCGAGCCCCTGAGCTGCGTCCTGGAGGAGAACAGGGTGGCGGTGGTGGCCGGCTTCCAGGGCCAGAGCCGCCAGGGCCGGATAACCACGCTGGGCCGGGGCGGCAGCGACTCCACCGCCATCGCCCTGGCCTCGGCCCTGGAGGCCGACGAGGCCATACTCTACAAGACGGTGGAGTCTGTCTACACCGCCGACCCGGGCACCGTACCGGAGGCCAGGCCCATACGCCGCATCAGCGCCGAGGACCTGCGCCAGATGGCCTGGCAGGGCGCGGAGGTGGTGCATCCAAGGGCGGCCGAGATCTCCGCCGAGGCCGGGGTGCCCATTCAGGTGCGCTCCCTTCGCAGCGGAGGCATCGTCACCGAGATCGCCCCCTGCGTGCTGGACACCGGCCGGTACATCTCCGGTGTGGCCTCCGGGCCGGAGGTGGCGCAGGTGCGCGTCTCCGATGACGGGTCGGCCTCCCGGGCCGGCTTCTTCGCCGAGGTCTTCGGCAGCGTGGCCGGAGCCGGCATCTCCATGGACATGTTCTCGGTGCTGGACGGCACCGCCGTGTTCACCGTGGCCGTGGAGGACGCCGACCGGGTCCGGGAGGTCCTGGAGCCCCACGGCCTCGGCCTGCGGATGCTGGGCCCCTGCGCCAAGGTCTCCATCGTGGGAGCCGGCATGCACGGCATGCACGGCGTCATGGCCCGGTTCTCCAGGGCCCTGGCTGCGGAGGGCATAGACATGCTGCAGACGGTGGACTCCCACGCCACCATATCGGCCCTGGTCCGGCTGGGTCAGCGGGACCGGGCCATGAGGGCCCTGCACAGGGAGTTCCTGGAAGATGGGTGAGCTGGAGGCCGCCTGGCTGGCTGCGGTGCAGGGCCTCACCGAGTTCCTTCCGGTGTCCAGCTCCGGCCACCTGGTGATACTGCAGGGGATCATGCACGTGCCCAGACAGGGCATAGCCTTCGAGGTGGTGGTCCACCTGGGCACCCTGGTGGCGGTGCTGGCCGTCTACGGCCGCGACATCCTGGGGCTGCTTGCCGGGGCCATCCGCCGGGAGCGGGCCAGCCTGAGGATGCTGGGCCTGCTGGCCCTGGGATCGGTTCCCGCCGGGACCGCCGGCGTGCTGCTTGGCGACCGGGTGAAGGCCCTCTTCGACTCCCCCGTCACCGCCTCGGCCATGCTGCTGGTCACCGGCGGGCTGCTCTTCGCCACCAGATGGGCCCGCCCCGGCACCCGCCGGCCGGGAGCGGCCAGCGCCGTTGTAATCGGCCTGGCCCAGGCAGCGGCGCTGCTTCCGGGCATCTCCCGGTCCGGCTCCACCATATCCGCCGGACTCTTCCGCGGCCTGGACAGGGAGGAGGCCGCCAGGTTCTCCTTCCTGCTGTCGGTGCCCGCCATCGCCGGGGCGGGGATACTGGAGCTGCGGGGCCTGGACTCCGCCGAGCTGGGTCTTCATCTCCCCGTGGGATTTGTGGTGGCGGCGATCACGGGCTATAGTGCGCTGAGGCTTCTTCTGCGCTTCGTCCGCCGCGGCAGGCTCCATCTGTTCTCCTGGTACTGCTGGGCGGCGGGCATCGCCGGCATTCTCCTGATCATACTGGAAGGGTAACCTTGAGCTTCGTTCTGGCCGTCATCCTGTCCCTGCCCGGGCTCTCCCGCTGGATGGACCTGCAGATGGAGATGAAGCCCGACTCCGCCGCCCTGGTGGCGGAGGAGGCCCTGGCCGCCGACTCCACCAGCGCAGACGCCTGGGCCGCCGTGGCCATCTCCAGGCTGGACCTGGGCGACCCGGGCTCCACGGCGGAGTCCCACTCCTCCACGGCCCTGACCCTGGACTCCTCCTCGGTGCTCCCCCTGGTCTCCCGGGGCCTCTCCCTGCTCCGATACGACCCCCACGCGGCGATGGAGCGCCTGCGGTCGGCCCTGGAGGCCGACTCCTCCTCCGCCCTGGCCTGGGCCGCCCTGGGAAGGGCCTACGCCGAGACCGACAGCACGGTTGGCGCCCTCACCAGCTTCCAGAGGGCCCTGGACCTGCGCCCCGACTACCTGGGAGCCGCCATGGACATGGCGCTGGTGATGGCGGACGCCGGGTCTGCGGGGGAGTCGGCCGAGTTCCTGTCGAGCTACCTGGGGGTGTCCGGCTACTCCGGCAGGGAGGACGCCCTCATGCAGCTGGGACGGCTGCGGGAGCTGGCGGGAGACACCGCCGCCGCCGTCTCCATCTACGACTCCCTGGGCACGGCCTCCCTGGAGGCCATGAAGCGGCTGGGCCTGATACACGAGCGCCGCGGCGAGTGGGGGGCGGCCATCAAGCGGTACCGAAAGGTACTGGACGCGGACTCGACGGATCTCTGGGCCCACGGCGAGCTGGCCCTGTGCTTCGAGAACGTGGGACGGGAGGACCTGGCAAGACAGTGGTACCAGGAGGGAATAGCCCTGGACAGCTCCTACGCCTGGGCCATGATGAGAATGGGGCTGCTGGAGCACGACTCCGGGGAGCTGGAGAAGGCCGTGGACTGGCTGGAGATGGCCACCGACGCGGACCCGGGGATGGTGGAGGCCTGGGCGAATCTGGCCATGGCCCTGGACCAGCTGAGCAGGTTCGCCGAGGCCGAGGCCGCCTACGGTAAGGTGGTGGAGCTGGACCCCTCCGACGACTGGGCCTGGGGACAGCTGGGCTACGTGAGGGAGGCCCTGGGCGACCCGGAGGGGGCGGCGGCCGCCTACGAGGCCGGCATCGAGCAGGACCCCTACAACACCTGGCTGTGGCAGCAGAGGGGGCTGATCTACGAGGACGAGGGCCGCTACGACAGGGCCGTGGCCTGGTTCAGGGAGGCTCTGGAGAGGTCCGCTCCCACCGCCTGGATACTGGGGGAGCTGGGCAGCCTGCTCACCAGGGCGGGGAAGACCGACAGTGCGCTGATCCACTACCGGGCCTCTGTGGAGATGGACTCCTGCTACCTCTTCGGGCGAATGAACCTGGCCAGGGTCCTGGCCCGGCAGGGGGACCACCTCGACGCCATGGAGCACATGGACTTGTATCTGGCCTGCGGCGGCGACAGCAGCATTGCGCTGGCGTCAACGTCCCTTCTGGCGGCGGAAGCAGGACTGCAGTCGCGGTCGGACAGCCTGCGGCAGCTGATAGCCGGCCGATTTCCGGACGCCTGGGTTACGCTGGCCTGGAGCTACTACTACTCCTACATGGAGGACCGGGCGGCGGAGCTGGCGGACACCGCCAGGGCCCTCCAGGACGACGGCCTGGAGGGCTGGCTCTCCCTGGCCGACCTCTACGCGCAGCTGGACCTTCCGGACAGGGCCGGACTCTGCTACTCCCGGGCGGTGGAGCTGGAGCCCGACAACCCCATGCCCTGGCTGGCATGGGGGGCGGCGCTTTACGACGACGGACGCTACGACCTGGCCGCCGCCAGGTACCACGCGGCCATACGGGCGGACAGCACCTCCTCCGACGCCTGGGCCTACCTGGGCGAGTCGCTGATCTTCGACGACCGCCTGGACGAGGCAAGGGCCACGCTGCAGCGGGCGGTGGACCTGGACCCCCAGTCGGTGTTCGCCATCTCCTACCTGGGCCTGGTGGAGGAGCGCAGCGGCAACCCGGGGAAGGCCCTGGAGTACTACCTGCAGGCTCTGCGGATCTCCCCCGGCTACGAGTACGCCGAGGCCCGGATAGGCGTCATATCCGACCCCTCCTACGACGCCGGATGGTGGCGGATGGACGCCAGTCCCATCACCGCCGGCATCTGGCTGGACATCTCGGTGGAGCGGGGGAACGTGGAGGAGCGCGACTACCGCGGCGGCATGGACGTCAGGCTGAAGCTGGACGGCCGGGGAAGCGCCGTCAGCGTGGAGGGCAGCGGCACGCTGGAGGAGGAGGAGAACAGGGAGACCCGGAACACGGCCTGGGCGCGGGTGACCTCTTCCTACTTCCTCACAGACGGCATCTACGCCGAGGCCAGCTCCTCCTGGGACCGCCAGCCGCTGACGGTGAGGCCCTGGCAGGTGAGTTCCTACGCCGCCCTGGGCTACAAGAGGTGGATCAGCGACTGGGCCTGGCTGGCTCCCGAGCTGGGGGTGGGCGTGGTGAACAGCCGATGGAGCTGGGGCGAGGAGCGCACCGACGAGCTCAGCTCCTACGCCTCCCTGGGGCTGTGGCTGGAGAAGGAGGCCTCCCTGCTGCCCAGCCTGTGGGTCGGGACGAGTCTGTACGCTACTCCCGGCCAGCCCGACGACCTGATCTCCAACGGCAACGCCGAGCTCGTCTTCAAGGCCTGGCGCCGCATCTCCATCTCCCTGGGCTGGTCCTACGACTACACGAAGACCCCCGTCA
The DNA here is from genome assembly GCA_041686025.1 of Candidatus Fermentibacteraceae bacterium. Classification (GTDB taxonomy): domain Bacteria; phylum Fermentibacterota; class Fermentibacteria; order Fermentibacterales; family JCC-6; genus JAWLEP01. The sequence goes on along the minus strand of JAWLEP010000004.1, from coordinate 69,802 downwards.
TCCCCATCTGGGACAGCCTGGACACCGAGACCTACCTCCGCCTCAACCTCGACATCTTCTAACGACAACCGGGGTCAACCGGGGACGGAGTACAACTTGTACAACTCAGTTGCACAAGATCCCATATGCCAAGCACTTAACCCATATGCTATGCATTTGGCGCCCATTTAGGATTCGTAGCGGATAATTCGCTGCCGGAGAAGCTCTTATAGGTTTAAGTTGTACAAGTTGTACTCCGTCCCCGGGCGGGCCGGGCGGGGTTACTTGCGGAGGAGGTTCCGGACCGGCTGGCGCAGCATCCTCTCGAAGAAGATGTAGGCGATCCCGGTGGATATGAGCAGGACGGCCGAGAGGCCCAGGGCCAGCCAGCCCACGGGGAAGACGGCCAGGTTCTCCACCGCCGTGCCCAGCGCGGGGATTATGCTCAGCAGGGCTTTGCTGGCGGCGGCGGCGATGCCGTAACCCAGGCCGGCCCCTATCACCGTGGTGATCAACGACATGAAGAAGATCTGGAAGGCGAACAGCCAGGCCATCCTCCGGTGGTCGGTGCCCAGGGCTACCAGCACCCCCAGGGCGAAGCGCCTGTTGCGCAGGTCGGCCACCAGGGTGTGGATGGAGCTGGAGATGGCGGCGGCCAGCACTATGAAGGCCAGGGCCAGCAGGGCGGCGGTGACCGTCTGCACCAGCAGCTCGGCCTTCTGAGCTATGCCCCGGCGGGTCTCCGCCAGCAGGCCCATATCCTCCACCCGGCGGACGATCTCCGGTACGTCCTCGGCCCTCTCGGCGGTCACCAGGAGGGAGCTGTAGGTCCGGGGCCTCTCCGGCCGGTAGAAGGTGTTGATCTGGTCGATGAACTCCAGGGGCGCCGCCAGGGCGAAGAGGGAGAGGTTGCGGGATGTGGCCACGATGCGGGCGTTGAGGGTGATGGAGGGCCGGTCCAGCTCGGCTATGGAGCTGCGGCCCAGGGTGACCCGCACCTCCGTGCCCACCACCCCGTCGGGGGTGAGCCCCACCAGGTCGTTGGCGTCGGCGAAGCTGGCGTTGTACAGCAGTATGAGGTTCTCGCTGAGCACCAGGGGCAGGTAGGCGCGCGCGGAGTCCTCCAGCGTGTAGGTCCAGTCCAGGCTTCGGGCGACGGAGTCGGAGAGGAAGCTCTCGGTGACCCCCTCCAGGGTGATGTCGGTGTAGTAGGGCTCCCCGCCCAGCCGGCCGCGCAGGTAGGCGGGGACGTGGGAGTATATCTGGGGGTCTACCTCGCTCACCCACTGCAGGCTCTCTATCTCGCCGCGCAGAGAGTCGGTGAGCTCCACACCCCCTCCCTCCATACGGAAGAACCCGGCCCTGCTGCCCTCGGGGGTCACCCGGACCTGCTCGGCGGGGAGGTCGGTGCGGAGGAACCGGTTCAGCACCCGGTGGACGCCCAGGCCCACGGCGATGAAAAAGACCAGCAGGAGCGCGGCGGTGAGCTGCATGGCCTGGCTGAACAGGTAGTCCCTCCAGTGGCCGCGGTTCCACAGGTGCAGGGCCTGCCGGACCTCGCTATACCTCATGGAGCCTGCCCTCCTCCAGGCGGAGCACCCTGTCGGCCCGCTTCAGTATGGCCGAGGAGTGGACCACGGCCAGCAGCGCGAAGCCCTGCCGGTCGCGGAGGTCGTCCAGCAGGTCGAACAGGCGGTTCTCGCTCTCCTCGTCCAGGCTGGCCGACGGCTCGTCCGCCATCAGCACCCGGGGCCGGTTAACCAGCCCCCGGGCCACCGCCACCCTCTGCCGCTCGCCCCGGGACAGCAGGGACGTGGGGGTGTCGTCCAGCCGAAGTGAGAGATGTGTCAGGACCTCACGCGCCTGCGACTCCGCAGCCGGCAGGTCGGCGCCTGAGAAGACCGCCGGCAGGGTGACGTTCTCCAGGGCGGTGAGGTTGGGGAGCAGGTGGAAGTCCTGGAAGACGAACCCGATTACCGTCCTCCTGATGGAGGCCAGCCCAGCCCGGTCCATCTCTCCCACGTCCCGGCCCTCGATGGTTATCCGCCCGCCGTAGGCGGGATCGTGGAGGCCGATGATGCCCAGGAGGGTGCTCTTGCCCACGCCGCTGCGCCCGACAATGGCAGCGAACTCGCCGGGCTCGATGTCCAGGTCGAGGCCGTCCAGCACCACCCGGTCGTCGAAGCGTCGTCCTATCCCCCGGGCCTTCAGGACCGGTCCGTCGGTGGGCTGGCTCACAGAAGCTCTTCGGCCAAGGTCCGGACCACGGACGGAAGGGAGTCCGCCGCCAGCCCCGGGTCCTCCAGCTCAAGGCTCAGCCGGGTATGACGGCCGCCCTGGCGGACCATCCTGGCCTCCAGGGAGATGTAGGGGTCGGTGGAGAGGTCCACCCGCAGGGCGCGGGGCCGAAGTGAAAGGAAGGAGGTCCGCAGCTCGGCCATGTCCGGGTACCAGCGCTGCAGGGGAAGCAGCCCCAGGAAGTCGATCATGTTTCCAGGCAGCAGCAGCGACAGCTGGGCGTCTCCGCCCTCCAGGGCCGCCAGGCCGGTGTCCGCCGCCAGGGAGCCCGACTCCTCCATCCCCAGCCAGGGCCCCACCACGGCGGAGGGGGACCTGCCCATGTACAGGCAGGTCCAGCCGTCCCGGGAGGCCACGGAGCCCAGTATGCCCCCCCGCTCTGTGAGGAGGTCGGTGCGGCCGCTGGACTCCTCGGTGCGGCAGTCCAGCCGGGAGCCGGCGATGCGCTCCATCTCCCCCGCGTCGACGCCCCTGCTGAGGAAGAGCAGCTGCGGCTTCAGCGTGGTGAAGTCTATGGAGATTACGGCGGCCCCCAGGGGGCCTGCTTCCAGCAGGTCCTCCAGCAGCCCCACCGGCACGCCGCTGGTCTCCTCCGGCATCAGGGCGGACACCAGCCCTGCCGCGTCGGGGGATATCCTTATGTAGCAGAGGCTGTTGGCGGGAACCATGGCCAGGTCGCCACTATCGGGTCCTCCGCCGCAGCAGGAGGCCGCAAGGACGCAGGCCAGCAGCGCGGCGGCATGTCTTCTGCTCATATTCTTGACAGCTCCCTCCGGCAGGCTTAGCTTTCCCGCCCCGGTAAGAGTACGTCCTTGTAAGAGAGGCGTCAACGACTCGATTCAGAGTCGCTGGCGCCTTGACGATATGGGGGCCCGGGGATATTGTTGCGACTCGCGTAGAAAGCGGATGCTGCTGGCGTAGCTCAATTGGCAGAGCAGCTGATTTGTAATCAGCAGGTTGCGGGTTCGAGTCCCATCGCCAGCTCCAGTTCCGATGACATATACAGGCGAGGTTCCCGAGCGGTCAAAGGGGGCAGACTGTAAATCTGTTGGCTTAAGCCTTCGGTGGTTCGAATCCACCCCTCGCCACCAGTTGCCAGTCGCCCGAGGCAACGGCCGGAAATACGCCAGCGGTCCTTCCATTTCAACCCGCACCGGTCAGGGCTCGGGACGGCATAGAGGGACGGCGCAGCGTCCCTGCGAAGAGCGAGACGCACCGCTTACGGGCGAAAGATGCCCTGCGGTGTGCCGGAATAACTGTGCGACTGCTTCGCGTTCGCGCGCTGCGCGGCACAGGATCGAGGCTTTGACCGGGGCGGTGCAGCGTACCGACGAAGCGAAGACAGGCAGGATGGCGCGGGAGAGCGGAGCACGGCGCAGGATAGCGAGTATTACTGGGGCGGTGAGCGTAGCGTCCCCGTGAAGCGGAGGCAGATAGCATAGCGCGGGAGAGCAGAGCACACTGCGCTGCAGCCAGCTAGTTTTCGCAGTGGGCGCAGCGTCCC
>JAWLEP010000004.1:60609-65921 GCA_041686025.1 Candidatus Fermentibacteraceae bacterium | reverse complement strand
GCGTAGCGTCCCCGTGAAGCGGAGGCAGATAGCATAGCGCGGGAGAGCAGAGCACACTGCGCTGCAGCCAGCTAGTTTTCGCAGTGGGCGCAGCGTCCCCGCGAAGCGGAAGCAGATAGCATAGCGCGGGAAACCGAAGCATTGCCACGGAATCCGGGTGACCGGGGGCAAGCGTAGGTTCCCCGCTCGACAGTGGCCAGTACGGACCCCTGCGCGGGAGAGCGGAGCACGGCGCAGGATAGCGAGTATTACTGGGGCGGTGAGCGTAGCGTCCCCGCCCTACGGTAGCCAGAACGGGGTTAGGGCGGGAATAGCTCAGTTGGCAGAGCATCAGCCTTCCAAGCTGAGGGTCGCGGGTTCGAATCCCGTTTCCCGCTCCAGCTCCGCCGGATGTTCCGGCGGTAGGAGAGGCAGAGTCAAGAGGGACAACCAGCCCAGGTAGCTCAGTCGGTAGAGCGCATCCTTGGTAAGGATGAGGTCGGCGGTTCAATCCCGCTCCTGGGCTCCAGCTTAGGCCCAACGGCGAGGTGAAAGTCAGGAGGAGGAGCTATGGCGAAGGAAAAGTTCGAGAGAGACAAGCCACATGTGAACGTCGGCACCATCGGTCACATCGACCATGGTAAGACAACGCTCACAGCAGCGATGACGAGGTGCCTCGCAACCCAGGGCCTTGCGGACTTCGTGGCGTTCGACAAGATCGACAACGCTCCGGAGGAGAAGGAGCGCGGTATAACCATCGCGACCTCCCACCAGGAGTACCAGACGGAGAACCGCCACTACGCCCACGTGGACTGCCCCGGTCACGCCGACTACATCAAGAACATGATAACCGGCGCGGCCCAGATGGACGGCGCGGTCCTGGTGATCGGCGCCAACGACGGTGTCATGGCGCAGACCAAGGAGCACGTGCTCCTGGCCCGCCAGGTGAACGTGCCCAGCATCGTGGTCTTCCTCAACAAGACCGACATGGTGGACGACGAGGAGATCATCGACATCGTGGAGCTCGAGGTGCAGGAGCTTCTGGAGAAGTACGAGTTCGACCCCGAGTCCCCCATCATCCGCGGCAGCGCACTGAAGGCCCTGAACTCCAGCGGTGAGCCCGATGACGAGGACGCCAAGTGCGTATACGAGCTGCTGGAGGCCATGGATGAGTGGATCCCGCTGCCCGAGAGGGACATCGACAGGGACTTCCTGATGCCGGTGGAGGACGTCTTCTCCATTCCCGGCAGGGGCACCGTGGGCACCGGCCGTATCGAGCGCGGCACCATCCACACCGGAGACAAGGTGGAGATAGTGGGCATTCGCGAGACCCGCGATACCACCTGCACCGGCGTGGAGATGTTCCGCAAGATCCTGGACGAGGGCCAGGCGGGAGACAACGTCGGGCTGCTGCTTCGCGGCGTGGCCAAGGACGAGCTGGACAGGGGCATGGTCATAGCCAAGCCCAAGTCCATCACCCCGCACACCAAGTTCGAGGGAGAGGTCTACGTGCTCACCGCCAAGGAAGGCGGAAGGCACAAGCCCTTCCACAACGGATACAGACCGCAGTTCTACTTCCGTACCACCGACGTTACCGGCACCATCAGCCTCCCCGAGGGCGTTGAGATGTGCATGCCCGGCGATCACGTGAACATGATCGTCGAGCTGATCACTCCCATCGCCATGGAGGAGGGCCTCCGGTTTGCCATCCGCGAGGGCGGCAGGACCGTGGGCGCGGGCCGGGTAACCTCGATAATCGAGTAGGCGGCTGTCTTGCGGGTGATAATAACGCTGGCCTGTCAGGAGTGCAGGCGAAGGAACTACACCACTACGAAGAACAGGCGTACGACGCCGGACAGGATCGAGCTGAAGAAGTACTGCAGGTTCTGCGGCAAGCATACGCTGCACAGGGAAACGAAATAGCAGTGTCCGCCCCGCGCATGCGGGGCGGGCGCGCCCTCGGCTGAAGGGCCGTAGCACAATTGGCAGTGCACCGGACTCCAAATCCGGCGGTTGGGGGTTCGAGTCCCTCCGGCCCTGCCAGCCGGCGGCGTTTCGCATTTGACCAGGTGGCGGCCGGTCCCGGCAGGCAGCCGGGCCGGTGCCTTGTTCGCTTTGCGGAAGGCGGCCACCGGGGGCGCAAGCAGGGGAAGGTAGATCGATGGCAAGGAAGAAGGACTCCGGGGGCAACGCGATCGTCCGCGCGGCGAATGGGACCGTCCGGTTCCTCGGCGAGGTAAAGGCCGAGCTGGCCAAGGTCGCCTGGCCTTCCCGGGACGAGGTGATAGCCTCCACCTGGGTGGTGCTGGCCGCCGTGGGAGTCGTCGGGCTCTGGATCTTTGCCGCGGACAAGGCATCCTCTCTGATGATGACCGCCCTTGTCAGCCTGTTCAGCTAGACGGGATACAGAAGGGGAGCCAATGCCAGAAGACGAGACTCTGGAGCGAGAAGAGAGCGCCGGGCAGGAGACCCCCGAGGAGGCCGCCGGGGAAACCTCCGAGGAGGAGGCGGAGGCCGCCAGGGAAGAAGAGGACGACCGCTACCGCTGGTATGTGGTCCATTCCTTCTCCGGCTACGAGAAGCGGGTGAAGAAGTTCCTGGAAGGCAACATCGCCAGGAAGTACCCCGAACGGGTCTCGGAGGTGCTCATTCCCACAGAAGAGGTGACCAGCAGGACCCGCAAGGGCCGGAAGGTCACCCGCCAGAAGAAGCTCTACCCCGGGTACGTCTTCGTAAAGCTTGACCTCACCGAGGAGATGGTGATGGACATCCGGGCCATGAGCAACGTCAGCGGCTTCCCGCCCATGAACAAGAGCTACCCGAAGCCCCTGACCGAAGGCGAGGTCAAGAGGATCATGGGGCAGGCCGAGGGCACGGAGAAGCGGAAGGTCGTCCGGATACCCTTCAGCGTCGGCCAGACCGTCCGTGTCACCGACGGCCCCTTCAAGAACTTCTCCGGAGTGGTGGAGTCCATCAATCCGGAGAGAGGAAAGGCGAGGATCATCTTCACCATTTTCGGCCGCAAGGCCCCGGTGGAGATCGATTTCTCCCAGGTAAGGCCCGTCTGATTGTCTGAGCGGACGGGACCTGTTCGGAAGGCGCGAGAGAGAAAGAGCACGCGGAGGTCGGGGAAGTGATGCACCCCGCCTGCGCAGGTTGTCCCACCAGGCCGGCCACTAAGGGGAGGCCGCCGGGGGACGTGAGAGAGGAGTAGCCATGGCCAAGAAGGTTATGGGCGTGGTGAAGCTCCAGCTGCAGGCGGGACAGGCCACACCGGCCCCCCCTGTAGGCCCGGCGCTGGGCCAGTACGGGATCAACATGCAGGCCTTCTGCAAGGAGTTCAATGCCCGCACCCAGGGCAAGGAAGGGCTCATCATCCCTGCTGTGATAACGATCTACAAGGATCGGAGCTTCACTTTCGAGCTCAAGTCGCCTCCGGCATCTGTCCTCCTGAAGAGGGCCGCCGGTCTGGCGAAGGGGTCTCCCGAGCCCAACCGCGACAAGGTGGGCAAGGTCACTGTCGAGCAGTGCCGGGAGATCGCCAGGATCAAGAAGGTGGATCTGAACGCCGCCTCCGAGGAGACGGCGATAGAGATGATAAAGGGCACGGCCCGGAGCATGGGGCTGGAGGTGGAAGGCTGATGGCGCACAACAGCCAGAGGTACCTCAAGGCCCGCGAAAGCGTGGACCGCAGCGCCAAGTACGCGCTGGAGGAATGTGTAAAGCTGGTGAAGGACAACGCCACCGCCAAGTTCGACGAGACGGTGGAGGTGGCCCTTCTGCTGGGCGTGAACCCCCGCTACCCCGACCAGATCGTCCGGGGGACGTGCATTCTCCCCCACGGCACCGGGCAGGACGTCAGGGTTCTGGCCTTCGCCAGGGGCGAGAAGGCCGACGAGGCCCGGGAGGCCGGCGCCGACTACGTGGGTGACGAGGACTACGCCCAGAAGATTGAGGAGGGCTGGCTGGACTTCGACGTGGTGGTGGCCACCCCGGACATGATGAAGGTCATAGGCAAGCTGGGACGCGTACTGGGCCCGCGGGGCCTGATGCCCAGCCCCAAGACCGGAACCGTGACCATGGATATAGGGGAGGCCGTCCGGGAGTCCAAGGCCGGCAAGATCAGCTTCCGGGTGGACAAGACCGGCAACCTCCACGCTCCGGTGGGCAAGGCCAGCTTCGAGGCCGGGCAGCTGGAGGAGAACGCGCTGGCCTTCATCGAGAAGGTGAACCAGCTGCGCCCCAGCGCTGCCAAGGGACTCTACATGAGAAAGGGCACCATATCCTCGACCATGGGTCCCGGCGTGAAGCTCGACCTCAGCGACATAAGGTCGCGCCTCCAGTCCAAGGTGGTGAGGTAGATGGCCGTAACCAGAAGGAAGAAAGAGGAGATAGTAGAGAGCCTCTCGGAGAACTTCGGCGAGGCCAAGAGCTTCGTGCTCACCGACTTCACCGGCATCGACGTGGACGAGATGACCGAGCTGAGGACGAAGATGCGCGAGGCGGGTGTGAGCTACACGGTAGCCAAGAACACGCTGCTGCGGATGATCTTCGACAACGTGGGCATCCCTGAGGGCGAGAAGTTCCTGCAGGGCATCGACGGCCCTACGGCCGTGGCCTACGCTGACGACGAGGTCATGCCGGCCAAGGTGATAAGCGAGTTCGCCGAGGACCACGACGGCAGACCGGCCATAAAGGCCGGCTTCGTGGCCGGAGAGAGCATGGACATCGAGGGCGTGGAGCGGCTGGCGAAGGTGCCCGGCCGCGAGGAGCTGCTTTCGCGGCTCGTGGGCTCGGCGCAGTCGCCAATACAGGGCTTCGTCTGCGTGAGCAGCGCCATCATCAGGAAGTTCCTCTACGCGGTAAACGCCGTGAGGGAGAGCAGGGAATAGTGGAAGCCGGGAGCCGCCTGAGGCTTCCGGGACAATGACGGAGGAAAGAACATGAGCGAAGACAAGAAGGCCCAGATCATCGAGGCCATATCCGAGATGACAGTGCTCGAGCTGGCCGAGCTGGTGGAGGAGATGGAGGAGAAGTTCGGAGTCTCCGCCTCCGCACCGGCCGTGGCGGCCGTTGCCGCTCCCGCCGAGGGGGGCAAGGAGGAGGAGCAGACCGAGTTCGACGTGGTGCTGGAGGACTTCGGCGCCAAGAAGATCCAGGTCATCAAGGTCGTCCGCGAGATAACGGGCCTGGGCCTCAAGGAGGCCAAGGCGCTTGTGGACGAGGCCCCCTCCAAGGTCAAGGAGGAGCTGGACAAGTCCGAGGCGGAGGAGATACAGAAGCAGCTCGAAGAGGCTGGCGCGACTGTCAAGCTTCAGTAACGCATCTTCGAA
>JAWLEP010000004.1:0-60509 GCA_041686025.1 Candidatus Fermentibacteraceae bacterium | reverse complement strand
CGACTGTCAAGCTTCAGTAACGCGCCCCACAGCAGCCTTTTCGAGGGAGCGCGAGCAAGCGGGTGGAGGGCCCCAACCGGCCCTCCGTCCGCCGCGCTGTCGAGAATGAATCCCGCCGTCGCGGCAGTGCCGCGGGAGGGACGCGGAATAGATGAGGCCGGGAGAGCGGATGCCCGGCCCGATGAAGCAGAGGGCGTACGGCCCCACCGCCGGCCTGAGGGAAACGGCCGGGCGGAAGGGCGTTTTGCGCCCCTGCCCGCATCGGAGGGAGCCGCAGCGGTCACTGGACCGGCCGACGGAAGAGATTATCGCCCGGGAGTATTCAAAGCAGGCGTTAGGAGTGCCAGGTGAAGAGAAGAAGACCTGTAAGGAACTACGCGAAGGTCGGCGCAGCCATCGAGATACCGAACCTGCTCAGGATACAGAAGGAATCCTTCACGGATTTCCTGCAGCTGGACGCCGCTCCCGAAGAGCGGCTTCCCCAGGGCCTGCACAAGATCTTCCTGGACACCTTTCCCATCGAGAGCTCCAACGGTGAGTTCTCGCTGGAGTACGTCAGCTACGACCTGGGAAGGCCCAAGTACGACATCCATGAGGCCCTTAACAAGGGTCTCACCTACTCCGCGCCCCTTACCTCCACCCTGAGGCTGGCCTTCAAGGACGTGGACGAGACCGGCAAGGTCTCCCGCGTGGTGGAGCAGTCGGTCTTCCTGGGCGAGCTGCCCCTGATGACCGAGACCGGCTCCTTCGTCATCAACGGAGCCGAGCGGGTCATAGTAAACCAGCTCCACCGCAGCCCCGGCGTCTTCTTCGAGGAGAAGACCATGCAGCGCGGCCGCCGGGTGTGCAGCGCCAGGGTGATCCCCCAGCGCGGCTCCTGGCTGGACCTGATGCTGGACAACAACGACATCATCTTCGCCAACATAGACCGCCGCCCCAAGCGCATTCCCGTTACCATGCTGCTGCGGGCCCTGGGCCTGGCCACCGACTCCGACATACTGGCCAGCTTCTACCCCGTCCTGGAGGCGGACATCTCCTCGGCGCTGAAGAGCCGCAGCAGGAAGGTGGAGCTGACGCTGAAGTCCTTCGCCGAGGACGTTGTGGACCCGGAGACGGGCGAGCTGCTGGCCCGGGCCGACGAGCCGGTGGAGAGCGCCGAGAAGCTGGAGATGCTGGTGGAGCACGGCATCGAGAAGGCCAAGTTCCTGGGCTCCCGCTCCGAGAAGACCGACTTCGACGGCATCCGCAAGACGCTGACCAAGGAGGAGAGCAGCCTGGGCGCCGGCGCGGAGAAGTCCGAGGACGAGGCCACCCTGTGGATATACGAGGCCCTGCGCGGTACGGAAGCGCCGTCGCTGGACCACGCCCGCAGCTACCTGCGGTCGATGTTCTTCGACTCCAAGCGCTACAGCCTCAGCGAGGTGGGCAGGTACAAGGTCAACGAGCGGCTTAACATCGACACCCCCATGGACAAGCTGACGCTTAGCGTGGAGGACCTGGTGGCCATAGTGGACAACCTGATCAGGCTCCGGGAGGGCAAGATCAGCGCCGACGACATCGACCACCTGGGCAACCGCAGGGTGAAGACCGTGGGCGAGCTGATGGGCCAGGAGTTCTCCAAGGGCCTCAGCCGGATGTCCCGCACCATCCGTGACCGGATGGGGCACCAGGACCGCGAGAAGCTCACCCCCCACGACCTGGTGAACTCCCGCACCCTCTCCAGCGTGATCACCACCTTCTTCGGCTCCAGCCAGCTGTCGCAGTTCATGGAGCAGACCAACCCGCTGGCCGAGCTGACCCACAAGCGGCGCACCAGCGCCCTGGGAGAGGGCGGCCTCACCCGGGAGCGGGCGGGCTTCGACGTCCGTGACGTCCACCACACCCACTACGGCCGGGTCTGCCCGGTGGAGACCCCTGAGGGCCCCAACATCGGTCTGATCACCACCCTGGCGGTGTTCGCCACCATCAACCGGTTCGGCTTCCTGGAGACCCCCTACCGCAGGGTGGTGGACGGTCATGTCACCGAGGAGGTGGTCTACCTCTCCGCCGACCGCGAGGACCGCACCACCATAGCCGAGGCCGACGCCGAGATCGACTCCGGGGGCAACCTCACCGGGGAGTTCGTCCGGGCCAGGCGCGCCGGCACCTTCCCCATGGTTCGGCCCGAGGAGGTGGAGTTCATAGACGTGTCGCCGCAGCAGCTGGTGGGAGTCTCCGCGGCCCTTATCCCCTTCCTGGAGCACGATGACGCCAACCGCGCACTGATGGGGTCGAACATGATGAGGCAGGCGGTTCCGCTGCTGCACACGGAGTACCCGGTGGTGGGCACCGGCATGGAGGACCTGGCGGCCAGGGACTCCGGGGCCCTGGTTATGGCCAGCAGGCCGGGGGTGGTTCACCACGTGGACTCCGGCAAGGTGGTGGTCCGCGCCGACACCGACAAGTACGACTTCGAGAAGTTCGACTCCTACCGGCTGAGCAAGTTCGTCCGCAGCAACCAGGACACCTGCATCAACCAGAGGCCCCTGGTGAAGGTGGGCGACCGGGTGGAGACGGGGCAGCCCCTGGCCGACGGCATGGCCACCAAGGATGCCAGGCTGGCCCTGGGCGTGAACGCCCTGGTGGCCTTCACCCCCTGGAACGGCTACAACTTCGAGGACGCCATAGTCGTCAGCGAGCGGCTGCTGAAGAAGGACATCTTCTCCTCGGTCCACATCGTGGAGATGGATACCGAGTTCCGCGAGACCAAGCTGGGCCCCGAGGAGCTCACCCGCGAGATTCCCAACGTGGGCGAGAAGGCCAAGGAGAACCTGGACGACGACGGCATCATCAAGATAGGAAGCCGGGTGCACGAGGGCGACATTCTGGTGGGGAAGGTCACTCCCAAGGGCGAGCAGGACCTCTCCCCGGAGGAGCGCCTGATCCGGGCCATCTTCGGCCAGAAGGCGGGAGACGTGAAGGACGCCTCCCTGAAGGCCCCCACAGGAATGGACGGAGTCGTCATCGACGTCAAGGTCTACTCCCGCAAGGACCGCTCCGACCGCGGCCGCAGGCTGGCCGAGCAGAAGATCGACCGGATACGGGCCGAGCGGGAGGACCGCGAGCGCAGGCTGGCCGAGGAGCGCGACAACCTGCTGGCCGAGCTGATCAAGGGGAAGAAGGCGGTGAGCATCGTGGACACTCTCACCGGAGAGGTGCTGGTGCCCGCGGGCAGGAAGATCTCCGCCACCGCCCTGAAGAAGATCGACTTCAGCGACGTGGACCCCGACCAGCAGCTGGTGGAGGACCTGGAGGCCGACGACAAGGCGAGGCTTGTGCTCCGCCGGGCGGCCAAGATGCTGCGCAAGATCGCCGAGGACGCCGAGGACGCCGAGGACCGCGTGAACCGCGGCGACGACCTCAAGCCCGGGATCATCAAGCTGGTGAAGGTCTACATCGCCCGGCGCCGCAAGCTGCGCATCGGCGACAAGATGGCCGGAAGGCACGGCAACAAGGGAGTGGTGAGCATAGTGGTCCCCGAGGAGGACATGCCCTATCTCCCCGACGGCACTCCCGTGGACATCTGCCTCAACCCGCTGGGCGTTCCCAGCCGCATGAACGTGGGGCAGATAATGGAGACCAACCTGGGATGGGCCGCGAAGAAGCTGGGCTTCGACGCCGTCACCCCGGTGTTCAACTCCGCCTCCAACGAGGAGGTGAGGGAGGCCCTGGCAGAGGCCGACCTTCCCGAGGACGGCAAGACCGTCCTCTTCGACGGCCTCACCGGAGAGCCGGTGGACGAGCGGGTAACCGTGGGCCACATGTACATGCTGAAGCTGGCCCACCAGGTGGAGGACAAGATACACTCCCGCTCCACGGGACCGTACGCCATGGTGACCCAGCAGCCCCTGGGCGGAAAGGCCCAGAACGGCGGCCAGAGGCTGGGCGAGATGGAGGTCTGGGCCCTGGAGGCCTACGGTGCGGCGCACACGCTGCGAGAGATGCTTACCGTGAAATCAGACGATACAGAGGGCAGGTCCCGGGCCTACAGCGCCATGGTCAACGGCGAGAACATCGGTCTGCCCACCACGCCGGAGTCATTCAACGTCCTGCTCAACGAGATGAGGAGCCTGGCCCTGGACGTGGAGCTAGTTACCGAGGAGGAGAACTAGATGCTGGATACGATCTCCCTCCGAGACGCTAAGGCCTTCCCCGCCACCTTCAACGGCATAAAGATCAGCCTGGCCTCCCCGGAGACGGTGAGGAGCTGGTCGCACGGCGAGGTCACCAAGGCCGAGACCATAAACTACCGCAGCCACAAGCCCGAGCCCGAGGGCCTCTTCTGCGAGAGGATCTTCGGGCCGGTGAAGGACTGGGAGTGCGCCTGCGGCCGATACAAGCGGATACGCTACCGGGGCGTGAAGTGCGACCGATGCGGCGTGGAGGTGACCCACTCCCGGGTCCGCCGCGAGCGGATGGGCCACATCGAGCTGGCCGTTCCGGTGACCCACATCTGGTACTACAAGACCCGGAAGATCTCCAAGCTCCTGGACGTCACCAACCTCAACCTGGAGCGGGTGATCTACTACGAGTCATACATCGTGACGAAGTCCGAGCACCCCCAGCTGGAGCAGTGCACCGTCCTCAGCGACGAGGAGTTCTACGAGGCCCGCGAGACCTACGGAGACTCCTTCGAGGTGGGCATGGGCGCGGAGGCCGTGCTGGGCCTGCTGGAGGAGATAGACCTCGACGAGCTGGCGGCCACGCTGCGCACCAGCATAGCCAACGAGACCACGGTGGCCCGGCGGCAGAAGAACATCAAGAGGCTCAAGGAGGTGGAGGCCTTCCGGCTGTCGAAGAACGACAACCGGCCGGAGTGGATGTGCCTTCGCATACTTCCGGTGCTTCCGCCGGACCTGCGTCCGCTGGTTCCGCTGGAGGGCGGAAGGTTCGCCTCCAGCGACCTCAACGACCTCTACCGCAGGGTGATCAACCGCAACAACCGTCTGCGGAGGCTGCTGGACCTGCAGGCCCCCGACGTGATCCTGCGCAACGAGAAGCGGATGCTTCAGGAGGCGGTGGACGCCGTGCTGGACAACAGCTCCCGCCGCAAACCGGTGAAGGGCGCCGGCATGCGCCCGCTGCGAAGCCTCTCCGACCTTCTCAAGGGCAAGCGCGGCCGCTTCCGCCAGAACCTGCTGGGCAAGCGGGTGGACTACTCCGGCAGAAGCGTCATCGTGGTGGGCCCGGAGCTGCACTTCCACCAGTGCGGCCTTCCCAAGCAGATGGCGCTGGAGCTGTTCAAGCCCTTCGTGGTGGCCCGTCTCGCCGAGCAGAACGGCGAGGGCATAAAGATGGCGGCCAAGAAGGTGGAGGAGAAGCACGAGGCCGTCTGGGGCGTGCTGGAGTCGGTCATCAAGAACCACCCGGTTCTGCTCAACCGCGCACCCACGCTGCACAGGCTGGGCATCCAGGCCTTCGAGCCGGTGCTGGTGGAGGGGCTGGCCATAAGGCTGCACCCCCTGGCCTGCGCCGCCTTCAACGCCGACTTCGACGGCGACCAGATGGCCGTGCACGTGCCCCTGTCGGCTGAGGCGCAGGTGGAGAGCCGGATCCTCATGCTGGGAAGCCGCAACATCCTCAAGCCCGCCAGCGGCGAGCCCATAGCCACCCCCAGCCACGACATGGTCATCGGGCCCTACACCCTTACCAAGCCGGTGCCCGGGGCGAAGGGCGAGGGCATGGCGTTCAGCTCGCTGGACGAGGTCAGGGGCGCCTACGACTCCGGCAAGATCTCGCTGCACGCCAAGATCAAGGTCCGCGGTCTGAACAGGATCGTGGAGGTAAAGGGCAACGGCGAGAAGCGCAAGCCCGCCTACTGGAAGGACTACACCTCGGTGGGCCAGGTGATCTTCAACGAGATCGTCCCCGACGGCATGGGATTCATCATGGCCAACGCCACCATCCCGCACGAGAAGGTGTTCGGAAAGAGGGGACTCCGGACCATGGTGGCCCGCTGCTACGAGGAGCAGGGACCGGTGGACGCCGCGGTGTTCCTGGACAACCTCAAGAACCTGGGCTTCCACTACGCCACCACCACCGGCCTCACGGTGGGCATGGACGACATGGTCATCCCCGAGCAGAAGGCGAAGATCATCGCCGACGCCACCCATGCCCTCTCCGAGATCGAGGAGAGCGCCAAGCGCGGCGAGCTCACCGAGGCCGAGCGCTACAACAGGGTGATAGACATATGGAGCCAGGCCACCGAGGACGTGAAGAACGAGATGATGAGCGTCCTCAGCCGGCAGAACCACGGGTTCAACCCCATATACATGATGGCCAACTCCGGAGCCCGGGGAAGCGTTGACCAGGTCAAGCAGCTGGCCGGCATGAGGGGCCTGATGGCCAAGCCCCGCAAGAAGCTAACCGGCAGCCTGGGAGAGACCATCGAGACCCCCATCATCTCCTCGCTGAAGGAGGGCCTGTCGGTGATCGAGTACTCCATCTCCACCCACGGGTCCCGCAAGGGCCTGGCCGACACGGCGCTGAAGACGGCCGACGCCGGCTACCTCACCCGCAGGCTGGTGGACGTCTGCCAGGACGTGGTGATAACCATGCCCGACTGCGGTACGGTCAGGGGACGCAACATCTCCGCCCTCAAGGAGGGCGAGGAGGTCATCGAGCCCCTCAGCGACAGGATACTGGGGCGCTTCACCGCCGAGGACATCTTCGACCCGGTGAGCGACGAGATCATCTGCGAGGCCGGGGATGCGGTGACGCCCGAGCTGGCTCACAGGATAGAGGACTGCGGCATAGAGAGCGTGAAGATCCGCAGCGTCCTTACCTGCGAGGCCGACCGCGGCCTCTGCGCCAAGTGCTACGGATGGGACCTCTCCCGCAACCGGGTGGTCACCGACGGCGAGGCGGTGGGCGTGATAGCGGCCCAGAGCATCGGCGAGCCGGGCACGCAGCTCACGCTGCGGACCTTCCACACCGGCGGAGTGGCCGGACGGGAGGCCAAGGAGTTCGAGGTCCGCTCCCGCCACGGCGGCGTGGTGAGCTTCCGGAACATGCACATCGTCACCGGCGAGGACGACCAGGGCGAGCCGGTGAGGATAGCCACCAGGAACGCCCAGATAGACATACTCGACGAGCACGGAGAGACCCTCTCCACCTACGACATAGTGGTGGGAAGCGAGCTCTACGTGGAGGACGGCGAGGAGGTGGAGAAGCAGACCCTCCTCTGCCGCAGCGATCCCTTCATCATCCCCATCGTGGCCGAGCAGAGCGGCTCGGTGCACTACGTGGACATCGAGGAGGACATAACGCTGCAGGAGGAGATCGACAGCGAGCAGCGGAGGCAGATGGTGATCGTGGCCGACCGCAGCCGCACCCTTCACCCCCACGTCTTCATCCTGCCCAAGCACCTGGTGGTGCTCTCCGGCCGGCCGCGGCGCCGGGAGGAGGAGATCCACACCATCGAGGACCTGATGAGGGAGGCCACCGAGGGCGGCGGAAGGCTGATCTTCACCTACAAGGAGGTTGCCTCCCACCGTCCGGACACCCTGATGGAAGAGCTGCAGATGCGCAGCTCCGAGTTCCACATGCCATTTGTCAGGGTGGACTGCAGGCGTGCGCCCAAGGGCAGCTACGCCGGCATATGCCAGGCGGCCGACGGCCTCCTGGAGACCCTGGGCAAGAAGGCGGGCAAGACGGCCGACAGGCTGAAGGCAGCGGTGGACGAGCTGCGGGAGGCGCGGGCCACCAGGAAGACCGAGCCGGCAGAGGACGAGCTGGTGGAGGCCCTGGTGGAGCTGAGCCTGAAGAAGCCGTACTTCATCGGTCTGGCGGCCCTGGAGCGCGGCCACTCCGGCACCCGCAAGGTGATCGGAAAGCTCCGGGACGTGATAGCCGACAGCCGCATCACCTGCATCGTCAGCTTCAGCTTCCGCGGACTCCGCAGCCACGTGGTGGCCCGGGGCCGCCGCAAGCAGCAGGCCAAGGACCCGGTGGAGGAGTTCATCAGGGACCAGGTCCTGGGCATCTACCCGGTGCCCAGCGGAGCGCACCTCCGGGTGCGTGACGGCAGCCTGATAAGCAGCGGCACCCACATCGCCCGCATAGAGAAGAAGCTGGGCCAGCAGCGGGACATCACCGGCGGCCTTCCCAGGGTGGACGAGCTCTTCGAGGCCCGCCGGCCCAAGGACGCCGCCGCCATAGCCGAGATAAGCGGCGTGGTGGCCCTCAGCCCCATCAAGGCGGGCATGAGGACGGTGACCATCCGTGGCGAGGAGGGCCAGGAGGCCAGCGTGAGGATACCGGCCACCAGGCACATCCGCGTCCGCGAGGGCGACAAGGTGGAGGCCGGCGACAAGCTCACCGAGGGCCCGCTGGACCCCCACGACATACTGAGGATCAAGGGCACCGAGGCGGTGGAGGAGTACCTCCTCAACGAGATACAGGAGGTCTACCGCCTGCAGGGCGTGAAGATCAACGACAAGCACGTGGGCATCGTGGTGCGCCAGATGCTCTCCAAGGCCAAGATCGAGGACCCGGGGGACACCCCGTTCCTGGAGGGCGCGCAGGTGGACAGGCTCCTTCTCAACAGCGAGAACGAGTCCGCCATGAGGGAGGGCAAGCGCCCGGCCACCTCCGACGTGCTGCTGCTGGGCATCACCAAGGCCTCGCTGGCCACGGACAGCTTCCTCTCCGCCGCCTCCTTCCAGGAGACCAACACGGTGCTGGCGGACGCGGCCACGGCGGGCAAGGTGGACTACCTTTACGGACTGAAGGAGAATGTGATAGTCGGGCACCTGATACCGGCGGGCACGGGAGTGAAGTCCTACCGGTCGGTGGAGATCTCCATGGCCGACGGGGAGGAGCTCCCCAAGCCGGCTTTCCCGGCGAAAGACGTTGACGAGAGCGCATTTGATGCGTAAGGTAACAGCCCTTCCGCCCGCAGAGGGCTATCTGCGGGCGCGGGGGGATCTTTTGTGCACCGAAAGGAGTTGATTTGCCGACCATAAACCAGCTTGTACGCAAGGGGCGGAAGAAGCAGGTCAAGAAGCGCAAGGCGCCTGCTCTTCAGCGGTGTCCGCAGAAGAAGGGCATCTGCACCCGCGTGTACACCTCCACGCCGAAGAAGCCGAACTCGGCCCTGCGAAAAGTTGCCAGGGTGCGTCTTCGCAACGGCTTCGAGGTAACGGCCTACATCCCCGGCGAGGGCCACAACCTCAACGAGCACTCGGTGGTGCTCGTGAGGGGCGGAAGGGTAAAGGACCTTCCCGGCGTTCGCTACCACATCATAAGGGGAGTAGAGGACACCGCCGGCGTAGAGGGCAGGAGTCAGGGCAGGTCGAAGTACGGCACCAAGAAGTCGGGCTAGCGCCCGCGCCGTAACCCGGCCGTCTGACAGAAATAGGAAGCCTCCCCAGAGGGAGGCCGGGAGGATCAATGGCAAGGAGATCAAGGCCAAAGAGGCGTGAGGAGACGCCGGACCGCAAGTTCGGCAACCTTCTGGTCTCGAAGCTGATCAGCAAGGTGATGATCGACGGCAAGAGGGCGAAGGCCGAGGGCATCGTCTACAACGCCTTCGACGTCATCGCCGAGAAGACGGGCAAGGACCCGGTCACAGTCTTCAACAGGGCCATGAAGAACGTCAGGCCCTCGCTGAAGGTGAAGTCCAGGAGGGTTGGAGGCTCCACCTACCAGGTACCCATGGAGGTGCGGCCCCGGGAGCGCGATTCCCTGGCCCTCAGATGGATAGTGAGCTTCGCGTCGGCCCGCAGGGGCAACACCCTGTCGGACAAGCTGGCGGCGGAGCTGGTAGACGCTTCCAAGGGCGAGAACGCCGGAAGCGTGAAGAAGAGGGAAGACACGCACAGAATGGCCGAGGCCAACAAGGCCTTTGCCCACTACCGCTGGTAGGACCCTTCCGGGGCTGGCCCCCGGAGCTCCCCGGCGGCTGCGGCAAAGGCTTTGGGCCTCACAGACGCTGAAGGAGCCGAACCCGGATGGGCAAGCCCGAGAGAATCCGCAACATAGGCATCATGGCCCACATCGATGCCGGCAAGACCACCACCACCGAGCGGATTCTGTACTACACCGGCAGGCTGCACAGGATGGGCGACGTGGACCACGGCACCGCCGCCATGGACTGGATGCCCCAGGAGAAGGAGAGGGGCATAACCATCCAGTCCGCCGCCACCACCTGCAGCTGGCGTGACCACGAGATAAACATCATCGACACCCCGGGGCACGTGGACTTCACCGTGGAGGTGGAGCGCAGCCTGAGGGTGCTGGACGGAGCCGTGGCGGTTTTCTGCGCCGTGGGCGGCGTGGAGCCGCAGTCGGAGACGGTGTGGCATCAGGCGGACAGGTACAGCGTCCCCCGGGTGGCCTTCGTCAACAAGATGGACCGCAGGGGGGCGGACTTCCGGGGCACCCTGCAGATGATGCGGGACGTGCTGGGCGCCTGCCCGCTGCCGGTGGTTCTGCCCATGGGCCATGGCGACTCCTTCGAGGGAGTGATAAGCGTGCTGGACGGCAAGGCCCTCTACTTCGACGAGGAGAGCCTGGGGGCCCAGTTCGAGTACGTGGACATCCCCGATGAGCACATGGAGCGCTACGAGGAGGCCCGGGAGCTGGTCTGGGAGAAGGCGGCCGAGAGGGACGTGGAGGCCATGGAGCTCTACTTCGCCGGCGAGCTGGGGGCCGACAGGGTCCGTCGGCTGCTGCGGGGAGCCACCATAGAGGGAGACCTGGTGCCGGTACTCTGCGGGTCGGCGCTGAAGAACGTGGGGGTGCAGGGCCTGATGGACGCCATCGTGGACTGGCTGCCCTCCCCCCTGGACTTCACGGAGGTCCGGGGAGAGCTCCCCGACGGCACCCCCGCCACCCGACGCAGGCGGGAGGACGAGCCCTTCACGGCGCTGGTCTTCAAGGTGCAGAGCGACCCCCACCTGGGGCGGCTGGCCTACCTGCGGGTCTACGCCGGCTGCGCCGACGACGGACAGGCGGTGCTGAACAACCGCACCGGCAAGACCGAGCGGATGACCAGGCTGGTGCGGATGCACGCCGAGAAGCGCAGCCACCTGGATGCCATCAGGGCGGGGGACATCGCGGCGGCGGGGCTGAGAACGGCGGCCACCGGAGACACGCTGACCTCCCAGGAAGCGCCCATGGTGCTGGAGGTCATGGACTTCCCCGATCCGGTGATGCAGATGGCCATAGAACCGGCCAGCACGTCCGACGAGAAGGCCCTGGAGCAGGCCTTGGCGGAGATGTCGGGGGAGGACCCCTCCCTGAAGGCCGACGCCGACCCGGACAGCGGGCAGATGCTGATCAGGGGCATGGGGGAGCTGCACCTGGAGATCGTGGCGGAGAGGCTGCGCCGGGAGCGGGGCCTTAAGGTCCGGACCGGCAACCCCCAGGTCTCCTACCGGGAGAGCGTCTCCGGGCCGGCGAAGGCCGCCGCGGAGTTCGCCAGGTCCATCAAGGGCCGCGGCCACTTCGGCAGCGTGGTCCTGAAGGTCTCCCCGGTCGAGTCCGGGGTGAGCTTCGTCAGCCGGCTGCCCGGAGAGAGGCTTCCGGACCACTACGTGGAAGCCGTGAGGCGGGGAGTCATGGGGTCGGTGGGGGCCGGACCCCTGGCCGGTTTCCCCATGGACGGGATGTCGGTGGAGATGCTGGACGCGGAGTTTCACGAGACCGACTCCTCCGAGCTGGGATACAGCGCCGCCGCCGGCGACGCCCTGCGCAAGGCGGTGTCCATGGCGGGCCCGGTCCTGCGCGAGCCGGTGATGCAGGTGGACGTGGTGTGTCCCGAACGATACATGGGTGATGTGATAAGTGATATAAACGCGCGAAGAGGCAGGGTGGAATCCATGGAGCCCAGGGGGGAGTCCCAGGAGGTCCGCGCAAGGGTACCGCTTGCAGAGCTCTTTGGTTATACTAGCGCCCTACGTTCGCTGACACAGGGGCATGCCGGATACAACATGCAGTTCCGCGAGTACCGGGAGGTGCCGGGGAACGTGGCGGCAGCCCTGCTGGAGAAGATGGGGATCAGGGCCGGCTTCTGAGCCGGAAGGCCGGAAGGGCCCTGCCCAGGAGAGGGAAAGAGGCAGTTGAACGAGCAGAAGCTGAGGATCAGGCTCAGGGCATACGATCACCGGCTCCTTGACCGGTCCGCCGCGGACATAGTAAGGTCCGTGGCCAAGACCGGGGCCAAGGTGGCCGGCCCGATCCCGCTGCCCACCAGGAGATCGGTGGTCACGGTGCTCAAGAGCCCCCACGTGAACAAGAAGTCCAGGGAGCAGTTCGAGATAAGGGTTCACTCCCGGCTTCTGGAGATAAGCGAACCCAACGAGCAGACCACGGAGGCCCTGCGGCAGCAGGACGTTCCCGCGGGAGTCGACGTAGAGGTCAAGACGAAGTCCAACTAGCACTTCTTTCTTACTGACCCGGCCCTGCCGGGTTAAGAGAAAGCCGGACTGCCGGGCGAAGGCGGTAAGCCCGACGGACGGAGCAGAACAGAAACGCTCGTCCCCCCGCCGAGAGGGGACTTCAGCGACGGGAGAGACTATGAGCGGCTTGATGGCTCGCAAGGTCGGTATGACCCGTATATTCAGAGAAGGTGGCAAGTCCGTGCCTGTCACCGTCTTAGAGGCAGAGCCCTGCCCCGTTGTCCAGGTGAAGACACCGGAGCGGGACGGCTACGAGGCGGTGCAGATCGGCTACAGCCCCAAGAGGGAGAGCAGGCTCACCAGGCCCATGGCCGGGCACCTGGCCCGGGCCGGCGCGAGCGCTGTGGCCCGTCTCAAGGAGGTCCCGCTGCCCGACGGCGAGGTCAAGGAGGGCGACACGCTGGACGTGACCATGTTCGCCGAGGGCGAGCTGGTGGACGTAACCGGCTACTCCAAGGGCCGCGGATTCCAGGGAGTGGTGAAGCGCCACGGGTTCTCCGGGGGCGACGAGTCCCACGGCAACAAGTCCAAGAGGGTCCCGGGCGCCATCGGTCAGTGCGCCACCCCCTCGAGGGTCTACAAGAACCGGAAGATGCCGGGCAGGCACGGCGGCAGGAAGGTGACGGTCAGGAACCTCGAGGTCGTGGAGATCGACGTCGAGAACAACCTGCTGGTGGTGAAGGGAGCCGTTCCGGGCTCCAAGAACGGATACCTCCTGGTGCGCAAGAACTCCAGGGGAGGGGCGTGATCGGAATGGCTGAGGCAAGGGTATACAGCATGGACGGCAGCGAAATCGGAACCCTGGACCTCCCCGAGGAGGCTTTCGGCACCGCCGTGAGCACCCATCTCCTCTGGGAGGTTGTGAGGGCCGAGCAGGCCGGCGCCCGCGCCGGGCTGGCCTCCACCAGGGGGCGCAGCGAGGTGAGGGCCTCCGGCCGCAAGCCATGGAGGCAGAAGCATACGGGCAACGCCAGGGCGGGGTCCTTCGCGTCCCCCATCTGGCGCGGCGGCGGAGTCGCCACCGGTCCCAAGCCCCGGCGCTTCCACCTGAAGGTGAACCGCAAGGTGCGCCGGAAGGCCCTGGCCGGAATTCTCTCGGAGAGGCTGGGCGAGGGCAACTTCCGCGTAATCCGCGACCTGTCCACAGAGGGCAGGACCCGCAGCATGGCCGACCTCCTGAAGGGGATGGAGTGCAGCGGCCGGCTGACGGTGCTGCTGCTGGAGGACGATGACGAGATGGCCTTCAGGGCCGCCCGCAACA
This sequence comes from Candidatus Fermentibacteraceae bacterium, assembly GCA_041686025.1. Taxonomy (GTDB): domain Bacteria; phylum Fermentibacterota; class Fermentibacteria; order Fermentibacterales; family JCC-6; genus JAWLEP01. The sequence goes on along the minus strand of JAWLEP010000004.1, from coordinate 46,805 downwards.
TCCCCAACCTGGTGGCCGTGAGCGCGGCCCGGGTTCCCGTGGGGACGCTGGTCAACGCCGAGGTGGTACTGGTGGCCGAAGGGGCTCTCGAGTCCCTCAAGAGGAGGGTGATGTAGATGGACGCCAGGCAGATCATCCTTCAGCCGGTGGTCACCGAGAAGTACACGGTGGTCAGGGAGCTCGAGAACAAGTACTGCTTCCGGGTGGACCCCAGGGCCGGCAAGAGGGAGATAGCGAGAGCGATAGAGGAGATATTCGGCGTCCGCGTGGTGGGCGTCAGGACCATGAACGTGCAGGGCAAGCTGAGGCGAATGGGACGCAACATCGGCCGCCGGCCTTCCTGGAAGAAGGCCATAGTGGCGCTGGCCGAGGGCGACACCATCGACTTCTTCGAAGGGGTGTAGAGGATGGGAATGAAGAGATCCAAGCCGGTAACCCCCGGCAGCAGGTTCAGGGTCTCCCCCGACTTCTCCGAGGTAACCACCGACGAGCCCGAGAAGTCCCTGCTCCGGCCCCTGAAGAAGAAGGCCGGCAGGAACAACCAGGGGAGGCTCACCTCCCGCAACCGCGGGGGCGGCCACAAGCGCCGCTACCGGGTGATAGACTTCAGGCGAGACAAGCACGGCGTGCCGGGAACGGTGCGCACCGTGGAGTACGACCCCAACAGGTCCGCCAGGATAGCCCTGGTGGTCTACGCCGACGGGGAGAAGAGGTACATCCTCGCCCCCCACAGGCTGGAGGTGGGCCAGAAGGTCCTCTCCGGGCCCGACGCTCCCCCCGAGGTGGGCAACCACCTTTCTCTGAGCAGGATACCGCTGGGGTCCATGATCCATAACGTGGAGATGAAGCCGGGCAAGGGCGGCCAGATCGCCCACGCCGCAGGCGCCTCCGTTCAGCTGCTGGCCCGCGAGGGCGGCTACGCCACACTGAAGATGCCCAGCCGCGAGAACCGCAGGGTCTCCGTGAGGTGCATGGCCACCATGGGCACCGTGGGCAACGCCGAGCACAGCCTGGCGGACCCGGGCAAGGCGGGCAAGTCCCGCCACATGGGCCGCAGGCCGCACGTGCGAGGCGTGGTGAAGAACCCCGTCGACCACCCCATGGGGGGCGGCGAGGGCCGTTCCAGCGGCGGCAGGCATCCCTGCTCGCCCTGGGGGCAGCTGGCCAAGGGCCTGCGGACCAGAAAGAGAAGCAAGGATTCCGACCGGTACATCACCCGGCGGAGGCCTACCGGAAAGAGGAGGGGCTAAGTGACTCGATCTCTGAAGAAGGGGCCGTACGTAGACGGCAAGCTCCTCGAGAAGGTGGAGGAGATGACCGCCTCCGGCAGCAAGAAGGTCATCAGGACCTGGGCCAGGCGCTCCACCATTCCGCCGGAGTTCGTCGGGCATACCTTCGCCGTCTACAACGGCAGGAAGTTCATACCGGTGTACGTTGACGAGAACATGGTCGGCCACAAGCTGGGGGAGTTCGCTCCCACCCGGACCTTCCGCGGCCACAGAGCACAGACGATATAGGCGGGTGATGCAGATGGACGCTGTAGCAAAGGCCAGGTTCGTCAGGGTGTCGCCCAGAAAGGCCCGCCAGGTGGCGGACCTGATCCGCGGAAAATCCGTGAACCAGGCGCTCTCCATTCTCATTACGGTCCCCAGGAGGGCCTCGAAGATAATGGAGAAGACACTGGACTCCGCCGTGGCCAACGCGGTGGAGCTGGCGGGAGGGTCCCCGCTGGACGCCGACGAGCTGAAGGTATCGAAGGTAACCGTAGACCAGGGCCCCACGATGATGAGGTGGAAGCCCCGCGCCAGAGGCCGGGCCACCCGCATCAGGCACCGCACCAGCCATATCTCGGTGACGGTGTCCAGTGAGGCCGCCGAGCTGAAACAGGAGGGATAGAGAGTTGGGTCAGAAGACAAATCCTGTCGGTTTCAGGCTCGGCATAAGCCGGGACTGGGACTCGGCCTGGTTCGCACGGGGACGGGAGTTCGCGGAGTACCTCCAGGAAGACATGATGATCCGCAACTACATCCGGACCAAGATGGACCGCGCGCAGATCTCGAGGATACAGATCGAGCGCAAGCGCCAGGAGCTCAACCTGACGGTGAACACCGCCAGGGCGGGTCTGGTGATCGGCACCCGCGGGTCCACCATCGACAAGCTCACCAAGGAGCTGAAGATCCTCACCGGCGGCAAGGCGGTGCGGATTACGGTGGAGGAGGTACGCAGGCCCGAGCTGGACGCCATTCTGGTGGCCGAGAACATCGCCCGGCAGATCGAGAAGAGGATTTCCGTCCGCCGGGCAATGAAGAGGGCCATCAGCGACGCCATGCGCGCCGGCGCCGAGGGCATAAGGGTCTGCTGCGCAGGCAGACTGGGAGGCGCCGAGATGCGCCGGGTGAACCAGTACGCCGAGGGCAAGGTTCCCCTGCACACGCTGCGCGCGGAGATAGACTTCGCCAGACACACGGCCAAGACCACCTACGGAACCATAGGCGTCAAGGTCTGGATCTCCCACGGCGAGCAGCTGGGGGAGCAGGAGGGCGTCTCCAGAGAGGTTAGCGGGTGATCGAGCATGTTGCAGCCTAAGAGGACGAAGTACAGGAAGCAGCACCGCGGCCGCATGAGGGGCCGGGCCAAGGGGGGCGACACAGTCGCCTTCGGAGAGTACGGCCTGCAGGCCATCAAGTCAGGCTGGGTGAGCAGCAACCAGATAGAGGCCGCCCGCGTGGCCATCACCAGGAACATCAAGCGCGGCGGCAAGGTCTGGGTGAGGATATTCCCGGACAAGCCGGTCACCTCCACCCCCGCCGAGACCCGCATGGGCAAGGGCAAGGGGGCCGTGGAGGAGTGGGTGGCTCCGGTGAAGCCCGGACGGGTGATGTTCGAGCTGGAGGGCGTGAGGCCCGACAAGGCCCGTGAAGCCCTCAGGCTTGCCGGACACAAGCTTCCCATCCCCACCCGGATGGTCTTTCGGGACAGGGAGGCCGCCGAATGAAGGCCCACGAGATGAGAGCCATGACTCGCGAGGAGCTGGAGGAGCACGTGAGGGACCTGCGGGAGGAGCTGTTCAACCTGCGGTTCCGAAGGGCCACCCAGCACCTGGACAACCCGCTCCGGATGAGAGATGCCCGGAGGGAGCTGGCCAGGACCCTCACCGTACTGAAGGAGACCGAGCCGGTGCCGGAAGGATCGACCGCGGTTCCGGAGGGAGAGGAGTAGACGATGGCGGAGACAAGGGCACAGAAGCGACAGGTGCTCCGGGGGACCGTAGTCTCCACCGCCATGGACAAGACCGCGGTGGTGGAGGTTACCAGCCTCAAGGCCCATCCCGTTTACAAGAAGCGTTACCGGAAAACCAAGAGATACTACGCGCACGATGAGAACAACGAGTGTCAGGTCGGCGACATAATCCGCATCGCGGAGACCCGGCCGCTCTCGAAGAAGAAGCGCTGGCGTCTGCTGGAAGTGATCGAGAAGGCGCGGTAAAGGGAGCGAGCGATGATCCAGAAGGAATCCAGGCTTAACGTTGCCGACAATTCCGGCGCCCGCCTCGTCCAGTGCATCAAGGTGCTGGGCGGGAGCAAGAGGCGCTACGCGAGGATAGGCGACGAGATAGTGGTCACCGTCAAGGAGGCCATTCCCAACGGGACGGTGAAGAAGAGCGAGGTCCGCCGCGCCGTGGTTGTGAGGACGCGCAAGGAGCTGAACCGAAGCGATGGCTCCTCGGTGCGGTTCGACGACAACGCGGTGGTGATACTGGACGACCTCTTCCAGCCGGTGGCCACCAGGATCTTCGGGCCCGTGGGGCGGGAGCTCCGGGACCACTACATGAAGATCATTTCACTGGCACCGGAGGTGATCTGATGCACATACGCAAGGGCGACATGGTCAAGGTCATCACCGGCGAGGACCGGGGCAAGACGGGCAAGGTGCTGAAGGTCTTCCCCAGGAGGAAGAGGGCCATAGTGGAGGGGCTGAACTACATCCACCGCCACACCAGGCCCTCCCAGAGAAACCAGCAGGGGGGCATCGTGGAGAAGGAGGCCCCCATACATGTCTCCAACCTCAGGGTGGTCTGCCCGTCCTGCGGCGAGGCCGAGGGATATCGGCGGGTCCGCGAGGGCGACGGCAGCCTCAGGCGCGAGTGCAAGGCCTGCGGCGCGACCATCTCCGCTGGTTAGGAGGGTGCATTAACGTGGCAGAGAACGTAGCGAGGCTGAAGGGAATCTACCTCGACGAGGTGGCCGGAAAGCTCAGGGAGCGGTTCGGCTACACCAACAACCACGAGATCCCCAAGGTCGAGAAGGTGGTCGTGAACATGGGCCTCGGGCGCGAGGCGCTCGAGAACGCCAACAACATAAAGAACGCCGTCGAGCAGCTGGAGGCCATAACGGGGCAGCACCCCGTTGTCTCCCGCTCCAGGAAGTCGGTGGCCGGATTCAGGCTGAGAGAGGGAAGCCCGGTGGGCGTCTTCGTAACCCTGCGACAGGCCCGCATGTGGGAGTTCCTCGACAGGCTGATCGGCTTCTCGCTCCCCCAGGTGAGGGACTTCCGGGGCCTGTCTCCCAAGGGCTTCGACGGCCGCGGCAACTACAACTTCGGGCTGGAGGAGCAGGCGATGTTCCCGGAGATCAACGTTGACCGGATAGACAAGTTCAGGGGAATGAACGTCACGATAGTAACGAGCGCCGAGACCGACGAGGAGGGCATGGAGCTGCTTAGCCAGCTGGGCATGCCCTTCAGGCGGCCCGGGCGCTAGCAGGGGGACGTAGCTTGGCTAAGAAGAGTCTCATAGAGAAGCAGAAGAAGGAGCCAAAGTTCAAGGTCCGCAAGTACAACCGTTGCTCTCTTTGCGGACGTCCCCGCGGATACCTTCGCAAGTTCGGCATCTGCCGCATCTGCTTCCGGGAGCTGGCCAACAAGGGCCTGATTCCCGGAGTTCGCAAGGCCAGCTGGTAAGGGGGCTGAGTAGTGTCGATGACAGATCCGATTGCCGACATGCTCACGAGGCTTCGCAACGCCTCCAGGGCCGAGATGAAGATGGTGGACGTGCCGGCGTCGAACATAAAGACCGGAATCGCGAAGGCCCTGTACGACAGGGGCTTCATCCGCGGATTCAGGAAGCTGGAGGACGGGCGCCAGGGGATCCTGAGGATCTACCTGGCCTATCGCAACGGACAGTCGCTGATAGTGGGGCTGAAGAGGATCTCCAAACCCGGCTGCAGGGTCTACACGGGCGTGAGCGACATTCCCAGGGTGATGGGCGGAAAGGGCATGGCCCTTCTTACCACCCCCAGGGGAGTGCTCACCGACGCCCAGGCCCGCGAGGAGAACGTCGGCGGCGAGGTCCTGCTCCACATCTGGTAGGAGGTTGAGCGGGGATGTCGCGCATAGGCAACCATCCTGTGATTCTCCCGGACAAGGTAACCGCCGAGATCAAGGGCGGGACCGTCACGGTGAAGGGTCCGCGGGGAGAGCTCTCCATAGATCTTCCCGAGGGCATCACCACCGAGTCGGGTGAGGGCACGCTGCTGCTCAACCGCCGGGACGACTCACGGGATATGAAGAGGTTCCACGGCACGTTCAAGCGGCACGTGGAGAACATGGTGACCGGAGTGAGCGAGGGTCACCGCAGGGAGCTTGTAGCCAGCGGAAAGGGCTACCAGGCGGAGGTGAAGGGCAAGGTCGTGGAGATGCAGGTCGGCTTCTCGCACAAGGTGCTGGCCGAGATCCCCGAGGGCCTTGCGGTTGAGGTAGCGCCGGGCCAGAACACCTTCACCCTGAAGATAGAGGGAATGGACAAGCACCTGGTGGGGGCCTTCGCCTCCACCCTGTACAGGATCCGGCCGGTGGAGCCCTACAACCTGATCGGTTTCCGGTTCTCCGATCAGCACGTCAAGCGCAAGGCCGCCAAGGTCGCGACCACATAGAGAGGAGGAGACGATGGCACGCAGGGATAGAAAGCGGAGTCTCCTTCGCCGCCACAGGCGGATACGGAAGCGGATCACGGGGACACCGGAGAGGCCCAGGCTGTTCGTCCGCAGGTCCAACCGGAACCTGCAGGCCAGCCTGATAGACGACCTGGCGGGGAGGACGCTGCTGACGGTCACCACCGCCAGCCGGGAGTTCCAGAGCGAGGAGTCCGGGGACAAGAAGGCCCAGGCCGGCCGTCTCGGAGCCCAGTTGGCCGAGAAGGCAAAGGAGAAGGGCATCGAGAAGGTCGTCTTCGACCGGGGCGGCCATCCCTACCACGGACGGGTCAGGGTCTTCGCCGAGAAGGCGCGCGAAGGCGGATTGAAGTTCTAGAAGGGCGGTTGGCAGTTGGCTAGGGACAGCAAGAAGAGGTCCAGAGGAAAGAGAAGGCCCTCTCCCCTCGAGGAAGAGGGGCTGATGGACCGCCTGATCACCATCAACAGGGTGGCCAAGGTCACCAAGGGCGGCAGGACCTTCGGCTTCAACGCCATCGTCGCCGTAGGCGACGGCAAGGGCAAGGTCGGAGTGGGCCTGGGAAAGGCCGGCGAGCTGCCCGAGTCCATCAGGAAGGGCACCGAGCAGGCGAAGAAGAACATGATGAGCATCCCGCTTGTTGAGGACAGGACGATATCGCACAAGGTCATAGGCCGTTTCGGTGCCGGCAAGGTCCTGCTCCGGCCGGCCAGCCCGGGAACCGGCGTCATAGCCGGCGCCCCGGTCAGGGCGGTGATGGAGTGCGCGGGGATAAAGGACGTTCTCACCAAGTCACAGGGGAGCAACAACCCGCACAACGTGGTGAAGGCCACGATGGCGGGCCTCCGGGACCTGCTGCTGATAGACCGAGTTCACGGCATCAGGGAGAGAGAGGCCGCCAGGAGGCAGCAGTGACATGGCTGAGAAGAAGCTGAGGATACGACAGGTCCGGAGCGGCATTAACCGGCACCGCAGCCAGAAGAGGACCCTGGAGGCGCTGGGTCTTCACGGCATACGGCAGACGGTGGTGCAGCCGGACAGGCCCGAGATACGGGGAATGATAAACAGGGTTACACACCTGGTAGAGGTAGAGGAGGTGGAGGCGTGAGACGTCTGCAGCACCTCCGGCCGGCCAAGGGTGCCAGGAGGAAGAGGACGCGCAAGGGCTGCGGAGGCGGCTCCGGCAGCGGTGGCACAGCCGGCAGAGGCCACAAGGGACAGAAGCACAGGAGCAAGGTGAAGCCCTGGTTCGAGGGCGGTCAGATGCCCATACAGAGGCGCCTGACCCACAAGGGTTTCAACAACCGCAGGTTCGCCACCGAGTACCAGGTGGTGAACGTGGAGCTCCTCGACCGCTTCGAAGACGGTGCGGAGGTAGACCCCGCCGCTCTGAAGCGTGCCGGGCTCATCTCCTCGGTTAACAGGCCGGTCAAGATACTCGGCCGGGGCGAGCTGGCCCGGGAGCTCAGCGTGAAGGCCCACAGGTTCAGCGCCAGGGCGAAGGAGCTCATCGAGAAGGCCGGAGGGAAGGTAGAGGTGCTCGGCTGATGCGAGGCTTCCAGAACGTCATGAAGATCCCCGAGCTTCGCAAGAAGATCTTCTACACCTTCCTGCTGATCGCCGTCTACCGGGTGGGCGGGCACATAACCGTCCCCGGCATAGACACCGCGGCCCTGCAGGACGCCTTCAGGGGCTCCGGCGGGCTGATGGGCATGTACGACCTCTTCGTGGGCGGAGCCCTCAGGAGGGCCAGCATCTTCGCGCTGGGCATCATGCCCTACATCTCGTCCTCCATCATCATCCAGCTGCTCACCTCGGTGGTGCCCTACTTCGAGCGGCTGAAGAAGGAGGGTGAGGCCGGACGCCAGAAGATGACGGAGATAACCCGGTACGGCACCGTGCTGCTGGCCTTCATACAGGGGCTGGGCATCTCCCAGTACCTGATCGGGCTGAACAGCCAGGTTCCGGGCAACGTGGTTCCCAACTCGGGGATCGGGTTCACCGCCCAGACGGTGCTCACCCTGATCACGGGGACCATCTTCGTGATGTGGCTGGGCGAGCGGATAACCGAGCGCGGCATCGGCAACGGAATAAGCCTGATAATCTTCGCCGGCATAGTGGGCCGGCTTCCCGGGGCCATACAGTCGCTGGTCCGCGACGTGTTCGTGCTTCAGCAGACGTCGCTGATCAACGCCATATTCATGATGGCCTTCATGTTCGCTGTGGTGGCCTTCGTGGTGCTGATGACCGAGGCGCAGAGGCGGATACCCGTCACCTACGCCAAGCAGGTTCGGGGCCGCAAGGTCTACGGCGGCCAGAGCACGCACATACCGCTGCGGCTCAACACCGCCGGCGTGATCCCCGTGATCTTCGCCCAGGCGTTCATGATGTTCCCCAGCAGCATTGCCATGTTCTTCCCCAACTCGGGGATCGACGAGTGGGTCAGGAGCTTCCTGGCCCCCGGCAGCGCGCTGTACATGGTGATCTACGCCGGGCTGATCATCCTGTTCGCCTACGTCTACACCGCCATCACCTTCAACCCCCAGGACCTGGCGGACAACATGAAGAAGTACGGCGGGTTCATACCCGGCAGAAAGCCGGGCAAGAGCACGGCGCAGTACATCGAGAAGGTGCTGGTCAGGGTGACGCTTCCGGGCGCCATATTCCTGGCGTCCATAGCCGTCATGCCCATGATAATCTCCTCGCAGACGGGGATGAACTTCGCCTTCGGCGGCACCAGCCTGCTGATCGTGGTGGGCGTGGCTCTGGAGACGCTGCGGCAGATAGAGACGCACCTGATGATGCGCCACTACGACGGCTTCCTGGCAAAGGGAAGGATCCGCGGTAGACGATGAGGCTGATCTTCCTCGGGCCGCCGGGGTCGGGAAAGGGGACGCAGGCCGAGCGGGTATGCCGCAACATGGACCTGGTCCACCTCTCCACCGGCGACATGCTGCGCGAGGAGGTCAGGGAGGACACGGAGCTGGGCCGGGAGGTCCGCTCCATAATGGAGGCCGGCGACCTGGTGAGCGACGAGATCGTCAACCGGCTGGTCTTCCGCAGGATAGAGAAGCTGGACCGCTTTCTGCTGGACGGCTATCCGCGGAACCAGCAGCAGGCGCGGGAGCTGGACGCCTTCACCGCGAGGGTGGAAAAGCCCGTGGACGCCGTGGTCCTGCTGGACGTCCCCGACGACGAGGTGGTCCGCAGGATCTCCAGCAGGGTGACCTGCCCGGAGTGCGGCTGGGTCGGCTCGGGAAGCGACCTGTCGCCGGAAGACCCCTGCCCGGAGTGCGGAGCCGCCCTGGTGCAGCGGGATGACGACAGGCCCGAGGCGGTGCGGAACCGGCTGGCCAAGTACCACCACCAGACCGAGCCCCTGGTTCGGCACTACGACGGCAGGCTGGTCAGGATCGACGGAGTGGGAACGGTTGAAGAGGTGACCCGGCGGATCGAGGACGCCCTGGAGGACATCGAGGGAGGCCCCCGATGAGCGCCGGAGCCGGCCGGGTGCAGGTCGCGCCCGGTCCTAAATCGCTGTTGTTGACTGTCTGCCATAGATTTCAAATACTAGGCGTTCTATTACCGACGGAAAGTGAGGGCTAGGCAAGTGGCTAAGGAGCAGGGTGTTGTCGTGGATGGTACGGTCGAGGAGACCCTACCCAACAGCATGTGCAGGGTGAAACTCGACAAGCCCGAAGGTTGCGTAGCCCTGTGCCACATATCCGGCAAGATGAGGATGAACTACATCCGGATACTGACCGGCGACAGGGTTACGGTGGAGCTCTCTCCATACGACCTGACCAGGGGCCGGATCATCTACCGGTACAAGTGAGGACAGACATATGAAGGTACGCAGCTCTGTAAAGAGGATCTGTGAGTACTGCCGAATAGTGAGGCGGGGCGGGAAGCTCTTCGTTATCTGCCCCCGCAATCCCCGCCACAAGCAGCGGCAGGGATAGAGAAGCAGCGCGAAGCTCGGAGGTAAGAAGTGGCAAGAATTGCTGGTGTGGATCTTCCCCGGAACAAGGATGTGCTCTACGCGCTGCCCTACATTTACGGCATCGGTCTCACATCCGCCAGGGAGATAATCGAGAAGACGGGAATACCCGCGGACAAGAAGACCGACGATCTGACGGAGAGCGACGTGGCCTCCCTGAGGAAGGTCATCGACGAGGACTACACCGTCGAGGGCGCCCTCAGGGCGGAGATAAACATGAACCGCAAGAGGCTCATGGACATCGGATGCTACCGGGGCCTGCGCCATCGCCGCGGACTCCCGGTCCGGGGCCAGCGCACGCACACGAACGCCAGGACGAGAAAAGGCCCTAAGGTAGGGCATACGAGGAAAAGGTAACCTGAGGACAGGAGGAGCACGCTTTGCCTAAGGGAAAGGCCAAGGGCCGGTCTGCGGGCCGGGCCAAGAAGAAGAAAAAGAAGGTCTCCGACGTAAACGGCATAGCGCACGTGAAGTCGTCCTTCAACAACACCACCATCACCATGACCACGTCCGGTGGTGACGTGATAACCTGGGCCAGCGGCGGTACCACCGGCGTGAAGGGCACCAGGAAGGGCACGGCTTTCGCGTCCAGCCAGGCCGCGGTACAGGCGGCGGAGAAGGCTATGGAGGCCGGAATCAAGAAGGTGGAGATCTGGGTCCGCGGACCGGGCTCCGGCCGCGAGGCCGCGGTGCGGGCGCTGCAGTCCACGAACCTGGAGATCACCGGAATCAAGGACATCACCAAGGTTCCCCACAACGGCTGCAGACCGCCGAAGCGCCGCCGGATGTAGCGGACAGGGAAAGCACAGCTCTCCTGCAAGGGTAATCGATAGAAGAGGTTAACAAGCCGGTCGGGGGGACCAGATGGAATTCAGAAGGCTGTATCTGCCGGACATCATCGAGTGGGACGAGGACCAGACCACCGATACCTTCGGCAGGCTGGAGGTAACGCCCCTCGAGAGGGGCTTCGGGCGAACCCTGGGCACCGCCCTCAGGCGGGCGCTGCTCTCCTCCATCGAGGGTTCGGCACCTGTGGCCATAAAGATCGAGGGGGTCAAGCACGAGTTCACCGCCCTGGACGGGGTGGTGGAGGACGTCCCGGAGATCATCCTCAACGTCAAGAGCCTGGGCATAAGGCACCAGGGCGAGGAGCCCGGAACGCTCAGGGCCGACGTGGAGGGCCCCGCCGAGGTGAAGGCCGGCGACCTGGAGGGTGACGACTTCCTCAGCATCGCCAACTCCGACGACCCGGTGGCGCAGGTCACCGAGGGCGGAAGCCTCAGGATGGAGATAGAGGTCCAGAGGGGCAAGGGCTACGTCACGGCCGACGAGTGGCGGGAGCGCCGCGAGGAGGAGATCGGGACCATACTGCTGGACTCCTGGTTCGGCCCGGTCCAGAAGGTGAACTTCGAGGTGGACAGCGCCCGGGTGGGCGACAAGACCGACTACGACAAGCTGACCATGGAGGTCAGGACCGACGGCAGCATCACCCCCAGGGATGCGATGAGGAAGGCGTGCGAGATCCTCATCCGCCACCTGGAGCTGATAGTCACCGGCCGCTCCCCCGAGGAGGAGGTCGAGGAGGCCGAGGAGGCCGAGGGCGAGGAGATGAAAGAGGCCGAGGAGGGCGAGGTTGAGGTGGAGGACATCCCCCTCAAGGAGACCAAGCTCTCCCCCAGGCTGGTGAACTGCCTGGCGGCGTCCGACGTAACCACCCTGCCCCAGCTGGTTTCCATGACGGAGAGCGACCTTCTCTCCGTCCGCAACTTCGGGCAGGCCTCGTTGAAGAAGGTCAGGGACATGCTGGACTCCCGGGGGCTTACGCTGGCCGGGGAGTAACCACAGGCGAATAAACGGGAGAGAGCAATGCGTCACAGGAAGACAACGCCGAAGCTCAGCCGGACCAAGGCCGAGCGCGACCGGCTGCTGCGGAACATGGTCACCTCGCTGGTCCTCGAGGAGAGGATCAGGACCAGCCTGGCCAAGGCCAAGGCCGCCCGCAGCTGCGCCGAGAAGGTCATAACCCGGGGCAAGAAGGACACCCTTCACGCCCGCCGGGAGGTGGCCAAGAGGGTCTACGGCGGCGAGGCCGTCCAGAAGATCTTCAACGAGCTGGGCCCCCGCTACCGCGACCGCCCCGGCGGCTACACCCGCATACTGAAGCTGGGCAACCGGCACGGCGACGCCGCCGAGGAGTGCATACTGGAGCTGGTGGACTCGCCATCCGGCGAGTAGCCGGCGGAGGGACGACCACCGGATGAAGAGCATTGCCGTCCTCACCAGCGGCGGCGATTCCCCCGGCATGAACGCAGCCATAAGGGCCGCGGTGAGGGGCGGACTCCACCGCGGCCTTTCGGTGTACGGCGTCCACCGGGGCTACGACGGGCTGATAGACGACCGCATCCGCCCCATGGCGGCCGACGACGTCAGCAACATCATCCAGCGGGGAGGCACCGTAATACACGCCGCCCGCAGCCCCCGCTTCCGCGAGGAGGAGGGCCGCTCCAAGGCGGCGGAGAACCTCCTCTCCCGCGACATCGAGGGCCTGATAGCCATAGGCGGAGACGGCACTTTCCGGGGCGCCGCCGAGCTCTCCCGGGAGCACAACGTGCAGGTGGTGGGCGTCCCCGCCACCATCGACAACGACATCTGGGGCACCGACTTCACCATAGGCTACGACACCGCCGTGAACACCGCCCTGGAGGCCATCGACAAGGTCCGGGACACCGCCGCCGCCCACGACCGGCTGTTCCTGGTGGAGGTGATGGGCCGCGACGCCGGCTTCATAGCCATGGAGGTGGGCATCGGCTGCGGCGCCGAGGACGTCCTGATCCCCGAGACCAAAACGGATCTGGAGACCCTTTCGCAGATGCTGCGCAAGCGTCGGGAGGCGGGCCGTACATCCAGCCTGGTGGTGGTGGCGGAGGGCGACGAGGAGGGCAACGCCTACCAGATCGCCGAGAAGCTGGAGGACCGCTTCGGCATCCAGAGCCACGTCACCGTGCTGGGCCACGTGCAGCGCGGGGGCTCCCCCACGGCCTCCGACCGGGTGCTGGCCTCCAAGCTGGGCTGGGCCGCGGTGAACGCCCTGATCGACGGCGCCGCCCCCTGCATGGTGGGCGAGGAGGACCACGAGATCGTCCGCCACCCCCTGGCGGACTCCTGGACCCGCAAGAAGGAGATCGACCCCATCCTCACGAAGCTGGCCCGCGTCCTCACCTGAGGGTTCGCGACTCCTACCGCAGCAGCACTAGCCTCTCGCTGGCCGCGAAGCCGCCGGCCCTCATCACGCAGGTGTACACGCCGGCGGGCAGGCCGCTAACCTGTGCGGTGTGCTCGCCGGCGGCCGCATCGCCGTCCAGCGGCCGGGCCCTCAGCCTGCCGTCGGCCCCGTATACGCTGAGACTGAGCCTGCCGGGCTGCGGCAGCGTGCAGGTCAGGTGCGCCGTGCCCGGGCAGGGGTTGGCGCCGTCCACCGAGAGCCGGTAGCCCGTCAGCCCCTCGCTTTCCGCGACTCCCGAGCCCTGCCAGCCGGCCAGGACCGCCATCATCCACCACAGCGCTTCGCCCTTCTGCCGGCAGCTCTCTGCGGTGGTGTGGCCGTACTCGTCTCCGTAGAACTCCGGGTGCTCGGCCGGGACGTCCTGGCCGGAGTACCCGTAGGTGTGCTGCTCCCACTGGCTGGTAGATGGGTTGAACCACCAGCAGTCCAGGTCGGCGAAGTCGTACAGCACCCTGTCGTTGTTCTGGCAGTACTGGCGTATCTGCTGGTTGCGTTGCCAGCGGTTGTAGCCCTCCGAGCCGGTGCCCTGGGCGTTTCCTGTGAAGTAGATGAAGGTCACATCCGGGTACTCGGCCTCCAGGGCGGTCATGGAGTCCAGGTAGGCCTGCACCTGGGCCTCGCTGTAGTAGTTGCACTGGCTGCACCAGCACCACATGGAGGTGTCCAGCTCGGGGTTGTTGTCCAGCACCGCCCGGGTCATGTCCATGCCGCTGCCGGTCTCCCAGTACATGTCGGGGGTGATGTAGGTGGCTCCCTCCTGGCCGTTGAAGATGCACCAGGCCCCGGCAGACGAGGGCAGGTAGCAGTCGCCTGTCTCGTGGTCGTAGAACGGGTCGTCGTCCTCGATGAAGGAGAGGCCCCAGGTGAGCTGCGACCCGTGCGAGGTATGGGCGTAGTGGGACTGGATGTCGTCCTGCACGGCCTCTATCCACTCGCCGGGGACCCCGTCGAGGTCGGCGCAGGTGTGGTCGATGGTGAAGGCGGCCGAGGCGGCGGCAATCGCCAGCACCGGCATAAGGACCAATCTCATCCTGGCTGTGGTCTTCAGGGCGGCTCCTCTCGCTAGCTTGCGGGTGCTGCTACTTCCACTTGCGGGTGAGGGTGCGGCGGCGGTAGGGGCCCCGGGCCAGGGGAAGGTCGCCGGACTCCCGGGCGTAGCGGACGTCCTCCACGGTGTAGAAGGCCCGGGGGTTGTAGCGCCGCACCAGCTTGCCCAGACGCTTGAGCATTCTGCGGCGGACTATGGTGAACACTATCTCCACGTCCCCCTGCACCCCGTGGCCGGTGACTGCGGTCACCCGGAAGCCGGCCTTGTTCAAAAACCGCTTCAGGCGGCTGGCGTTGCCGGGTATGATGAAGCGGACCAGGCAGATGCCCACCGCCAGCTTGCGCTCCAGCAGTATGCCCACGTAGTTGCCGGTGGCGAACCCCGCGGCGTAGGCGATGTAGGTGGCCCAGTTGTCCAGGTTCTGCATTATCTGGCCGATGGCCAGCAGCCAGATCAGCACCTCGAAGAAGCCCAGCACCGGGGCCAGGAAGCGCATTCCCCGCCCCACCAGCATGATGCGCAGAGTGCCCAGGCTGACGTCCGTTATCCTGGCCAGGAATATGGCCAGGGGGAGTATCAGGTAGGCGAATACGTCCGACTGGGTCAGCGCCTCGGGAAGCATCTGCCTCCTCGCCGGATTCGGTTCTCCGTCCCGCTACTGCTGGGAGGAGTAGCGCATGAACTGCACCCGCTCCCAGCCGGGGGTCTGCTTGCCCGTCCCCCGGGCCAGCCTGCCGCGGAAGGCCGAGATGCGGTCCAGGCTCTTTCCCTCCATCCAGGACTCCAGGCCCTCCAGGATGGTGCCCAGCTCCGCGACGCCCTTCTCGTAGAGCACGGTGCACAGCTGCACCGCCCTGGCCCCGGCCAGCAGGTGCTTGATCACCGCTTTGTGGTCGTGCACCCCGGTGGAGGCGCAGAGGTCTGCCTCGATGTCCCCGGAGAGGACGGATATCCAGCGCAGGGGCACCAGCGTCTCGTCGGGGTCGCTCTTGTAGGGGCCGGGGACGGCCTTCATGGCGTCTGTGTCGATGTCCATCCGGTAGAACCGGTTGAAGAGCACCAGGCCGTCGGCCCCGGTGCGGGCCAGGCCCATGAGGGTTCTGGCCATGGACGAGAAGAAGTAGCCGACCTTGAGGCTCACCGGAATGGAGACCTCGCTGCGGACCCGGCGCAGGAGGTCGATGTAGACCTGCTCGTACTCCTCGGACGTCCGCTTGGGGTTGGTGGGGAGGACGAACATGTTCAGCTCCAGGGCGTGGGCTCCGGCCTCCTGGGCCCTGGCGGCGAACTCCGTCCAGGTGCCGGGGGAGGCGCAGTGGAGGCTGGCTATCACCGGTATCTCCACCCTCTCGCGGCAGTCGCGGATCAGCTGCAGGTATTCCTCCACCGCCCGGGAGCGGCCGTAGCTCTGTATGTAGTCGGCGGCCTCGGTGTACCAGGCGTTCTCGGCGGCCATGGAGTCGGTCTCCATCTCGATCTGCTCCTCGAAGATGGACTTCAGCACCACGGCGCCGGCGCCGGCGGCCTCGCACTCGGCTACCCTGTCCGCCGTGGCGGTGAGGCCGCTGCTGCCCACGATGAGGGGATTGCGGAGCCTCAGGCCCATGTACTTGGTGGCAAGGTCGGCCATCTCGATTCCTCCGATCGGTGTGTCTGAGCCGGTTTCGCAAGCCTGTCCCCGGGGAATATATCCATCCCCGGAAGCGGGGGTCAGCCGCCCGCCGCGCAGCTTTTGGAACAGAGTCCTCCTTTGGTATGTATATACCCTGTAAGGGAGGCCGCAAAACCACGGAGGGTGTGCATCCTATGGAGAGAGTACAGAGCGCACGGGCACCGGCTCCGGTGGGGGCCTACAGCCAGGCGGTCCGCCACGGGGGTCTGGTGTTCGTCTCCGGCCAGCTGGGCATGGACACCGAAGGCCGGCTGGCCGAGGGTGCTGAGGCCCAGGCGGGCCTGGCGCTGGACAACCTGGAGGCGGTGCTGGCCGCCGCCGGACTGGGCAGCGAAAGCGTGCTGAAGGTGACGGTCTACCTGGCGGACATGGAGGATTTCGGGAAGGTCAACGAGGTATACGCCGGCAGGTTCGGCCGGCCCTATCCGGCAAGGGCTGCGGTGGAGGTGTCGGCCCTGCCCAAGGGGGCCCTGGTGGAGATAGAGGCAGTGGCAGCGGAGGACGGCTGACGTGGTGGGCAAGGTAATAGGCGTGGTGGGCCAGGCCGACCTGGTCACCCAGCTGATACTGCTGGCCATACTCCTGCTGTCCGTGGGTTCCTGGGCGGTGGCCATATCCAAGCTGCGGGAGTTCGGACGGGTGCTGCGGTCCTCGAAGATGTTCATGGACTCGCTGCGGACCACGGGCAAGCCCCCGGGATCGGACTTCTGGAGCCGCAGCTCCGAGGTCGGCCCCCTGGCCCGGATGTACGCAGAGGCCGGGCGCTTCCTGCAGCGGAGGAGCGACCGGGGGGTAACCGGGTCGCTGACCTCCGAGGAGGTGTCCATCCTCCGGGGCGTCCTGGAGCGGGAGGCCAGCGAGGACCTGGCGCAGCGCGAGCGCAACATCGGCTTCCTGGCCACGGTGACCAGCGTATCGCCCCTGCTGGGGCTGCTGGGAACCGTGTGGGGAGTCCTCACCAGCTTCATCGGCATGAAGGAGACCGGGGTGGCCGACCTCAGCGCGGTGGGGGCCGGCGTGGCCGCCGCCCTGACCACCACGGTGGCCGGCCTGCTGGCGGCCATTCCCGCCAACATCTTCCACAACTTCGTGGTGGGCCGGATAGACAGCCTGGCCGGCGACATAGACAGGTTCCTCTCCGAGCTGGTGGACGTCTGCCGGAGGGGGTCGCTGCAGTGACGGGGGAAGCTCGGTGATAAGGTCGCGCTACCGGAGGTTCAGCTCCATCAACGTCACCAACCTGGTGGACGTGACGCTGGTGCTTCTGGTGATCTTCATGCTCAGCGCCCCGGTGATACAGCGCAGCGCCGACGTGAGCCCCCCCTCCAGCGACCAGGGCAGGATAATAGCGGCCCTGGAGCCGGGGGAGACCCTGGTGGTGGAGATAGGCGCTACAGGCGTTATCACGGTGGGCGGCAGCCCGGTGGCCATGGACGACCTGGCCGGCCTGGCGGGGGCGGCCAGGGCGTCGGGCCGCCACGAGGCCTACGTGCGGGCCGACCGGGACGTCCGCTACCAGGTGGTGGCCGGGGCTCTTACCGAGCTCAGGCGGGGGGGCTACCCCCAGGTGGGCCTGCTGCAGGAGTCCAGGGAGGAGGCCGGCGGTGCGGATTAGGATACCCAATCCCCGCTCCCTGGCCATCTCTGCCGCGGTCCACGTGGTGGTCATCCTGGCGGCCGCTCTCCTCTCCGGGAGCTCGGCGCAGCCCCCGGTCCCCGGCGGCGGCGACGCAATCACGGTGGAGATGGTGACCCTGCAGAGTCCGCAGGAGCAGAGCCGGCCGCCGGAGGAGGTTCCCGAGGAGGCCCCGGAAGAGGGCCCCCAGGAGCACCCCGAGGAGCAGCCCGAAGAAGTGCCCGAGGAGGCCCCGGAGGAGCAGCCGGAGGAAGTACCCGAAGAACAGCCCGAGGAAGCGCCTGGGGAGCAGCCGGAGGAGATGCCCGAAGAGCAGCTGGAGGAGCAGCCCGAGCAGCAGCCGGAAGAGGTTCCGGAGCAGCAGCCGCAGCACGAGTACAGCGGCGTGGGGGCCTCCGGCGAGGCCACCGGGCAGGTCCCGGGGCCGGCCACCTACGAGTCCCGGGTGTTCGGGGCCATCCGGCGGCACTTCCGGACCTCCATACGGCCGCAGCAGTCCTACAGGATAGTGTTCACGGTAAACCCCGACGGCACCACCCGGTGGGAGGCGGTGAGGACCAGCGGCACCCCGGCCTTCGACAGGGCGGTGGAGCACGCGCTGGCCATGGCCAACGTGCCCCCTCCCCCCCCGGGAAGGACCGGCCCCACAGAAGTGAGGATAGAGTTTCTTGGTCCGCAAAGCGATTAGACTGATTCTCTGCGCCGCCCTTCTGGCGGCGGGGTCCGCGGCGGAGGACTTCCTGCCCATGACCCCCATGGAGACCGACAGGGTCCCGGTCCGCCTCACCGTGGAGGGCCGGGGCGAGACCACCCGCAGAACCCGGGAGCAGCTGGAGATGGACGTCTCCCTCTCCGGGCTGCTGAAGAAGGCCGGGGAGGACGAGGAGTACGCGTCCGCCGAGGTGATGGTGTCCCGCATGGCGGGGGCGGTGAGCCTGGCCGCGGAGGTGCGGGCCGGCGGCGAGCTGCTGCTGGACCGCAGCTACAGCGGAAGCTCGGTGTACCCCCTGGTGCACGCCCTCACCGACGACATGGTCTACGTGCTCACCGGCGAGAGGGGCATAGCCTCCACCAGAATAGCCTACGTCTGCCGGTCGGGGCGGAGCTACTCCCTGGTGGTGAAGAGCCTGGACCCCAGGGAGGGCCAGCGGGTGCTCTCCGACAGCGACGTGATCACCACCCCGGCCTGGGGGCCGGATGGGACCAGGATCGCCCTTACCTCCTACCGCTCCGAGAGCGCCGACCTCTACCTCTACGACCTGGCGGCGGGGAGGGCCACGCAGCTGCTGGCCGGGGGCGGCCTCTACACCTCGCCGGCCTGGAGCCCCGACGGCTCCGCCATAGCCTTCACCCGATCCCGGGAGTCCAACTCGGACATCTACCTGCTGGAGGTGGAAGGCGGGGAGCCCCGCAGGCTGACGGCCAGAGCCTCCATAGAGACGGCGGCGGACTTCTCGCCCAACGGCCAGCAGATGATCTTCACCTCCGACCGTCTGGGCTTCCCGCAGCTGTACACCATGGACAGCTCCGGAGGAAGCGCGGTGCGCCTCACCGGCGTGCACCGCTACATGGACAGCCCGGCCTGGTCTCCCTCCGGGGACCGGATCGCCTACACCGCCCGGGTGGGCGGGGACTTTCACATATTCGTAATGGACGCGGACGGCACCAACGTCCGCCAGGTGACATTCGAGGGATCCCTCAACGAGAACCCGGTCTGGTCGCCCACCGGACGCCATCTGGCGTTCAGCAGCGACCGCGGCGGCGAACGGGCGGTATACGTCCTGGAGCTGTCCGGGCTGGAGGTGATCAGGCTCAGCGGGGCGGGGGAATGCTACCTGCCCACCTGGTCGCCGCTTCCTCCCCTGGGGGACGAAAGGCACACTGAAAGGACGGTGCGCCGATGAGAAGGATTGCTCTTTCCATCGCGGCGGCTCTGGCGCTGGTTGTGATCACCGCCACCACGGGCTGCCGCCCGGACGATACCAGGCCGGACACCGACACCACCGCCGTGTTCGACACCGACACCCTGGTGAGCGACACGCTGGACACCGGGGTCTGGGACACGGACACGGTGATGACGTCCACCGACACGCTGCAGATGCACCAGGACATGCTCCGGGACGTCTTCTACGAGTTCGACAGCAGCGAGCTGACCGCGGCGGCCATGGACAGCCTGATGCACGACGCTTCCTACATCATGGCCAACCGGGGCTTCCGGGTCCTGCTGGAGGGGCACTGCGACGAGCGGGGAACCATCGAGTACAACCTGGCCCTGGGCGAGAGGCGGGCGCAGGCGGCCTACGACTACCTCGTGGACTACGGGGTGTCCCCGTCGCGGCTGCAGACGGTGAGCTACGGCAAGGAGAGACCCTTCGCCGAGGGCCACACCGAGGCGGCCTGGGCCAGGAACCGCCGGGTCCACCTCAGAGTCCTTCCGGGCAGCTAGCGTGGCCAGGGCCGCGGCACTGGCGGGACTGGTCATGATCCTGGCCCTCACCGGCTGCTGGGGCAGCAGGTGGGCGGCCGCCCCGGGCAGGATCGAGGAGATGGACGTCAGGCAGAAGCAGATGCAGGCCCGGCTGGACTCCCTGCAGGCGGAGATCGAGGAGAACGAGGGCCTGCTGCGCGGCCTGCAGGCCAGCACGGGCACCAGGACCGAGGGGCTGGTGGAGACCCTGTCCAACCTCACCGCCGAGATGGAGACCCTGGTGGGCCGCCTGCAGTCCTCTCCGGTCCACGCCGCCACAGACAGCGGCTCCGCCGCTGCCGGCGTGATCTTCGACGAGGCCTTCCTGCAGTACCAGCAGGGCAGCTACGGAACCGCCGCCGAGGGCTTCGCCGAGGTGGTGGCCCGCTTCCCCGAGAGCTCCCGGGCCGGGGACGCCCTCTACTACATGGGCCTCTGCCACGAGGCCACCGGAGAGCACCACCGGGCCATAGAGGAGCTGATGGCCCTCTACATAACCAGGCCCTACTCCCCCCGGGCACCCGCCGCCCTGTCACGGGCGGCCACCATCTACGCCGAGCACGGGGCCGACGCCGATGCGGAGCGGGTGAGAGGGATCCTGCGCGAACGCTACCCGGACAGCGAGGAGGCGGTGCTCCTGGAGGACGGGGGGCTTTGACCGAAGAGCCCATATATATGATATTTCACCGCTTGTAGAAGGCATTTACGCAGCGAAGCCGCGGCCGGCCCCGCTTCCGGCGGGGCCCGCGTTTGCTTACCAGAACAAGAGAGAGGCTATGGCATACGAGATCATCGGCGAAGAGCAGGGCAGCCGCACCGTGCGGTTCGAGACCCCCGCGGGCGAGGTGGACAGGGCCTTCAAGAGGGTCCGCAGGGAGATTGCGAAGGACCTGGACATGCCGGGCTTCAGGCCCGGAAAGGTGCCCAAGTCCATAATAGACAAGCGGTTCGGAAACGTGATTACCTCCGAGGTGGCCGAGCGGATAAGCGCCGAGCTCACGGAGATGGTGCTCCGGGAGGAGGACTGGATACTGGGCGACGGCCGGCCCAGCGCCGACGGCGAGCTCCCCGCCGAGGGGGAGGACTACACCTTCACCGTAACCTACGAGATCTTCGAGACCCCCGAGCCCACAGGCTACAAAGACCTGGAGCTGGTGGAGCCGGCCTTCGACGTGGACCGGGAGGTGGAGAAGAGCCTGGACTCCCTGCGCCAGCGGATGGTGGGCTTCGAGGCGGTGGAGAGGGATGCGGCCGAGGACGACCTGGTGGTACTCCGCGCCGACGGCCACGAGCCCTCCGGGGAAGAGGATGACGGCGACATACACATCCGTCTGGGCATGAACCAGGCGGGCCCGGGCTTCGACGGTCTGGTGGAGGGCCTGTCGAAGGGAGACACCTTTGTCGCCCGCATGGCCCCCACCGACCCCGAGGCCGACTGGGAGGGCGACCCGCACACCTTCGAGGTCATGGAGGTCCGGGAGCCGGTGCTGCCGGAGCTGGACGACGAGCTGGCGAAGAACCTGGGGGCCGAGGACCTGGAGGACCTCACCGGAAGGATCCGCTCGGACCTGGAGGAGCGCATGGATGAGGACCGCCGCCGCTTCCTGGAGCAGCAGGCGGTCAGCGAGGTGCTGAAGGCCAACGGGTTCGAACCTCCCGAGTACATGGTGCAGAACCTCACCCGGGACTTCCTGGGTCGGCTGCAGGAGGAGGAGCCCGACGAGAAGACGGTGGAGAGCGCCCGCAAGGTGGCCGCCGACAAGGTCCGGGAGTTCCTGATCCTCCGCGCCATCGCCGACGCCGAGGAGATAGAGGTGAGCGAGGACGAGATCGCAGAGGAGCGCAGCGAGGAGGAGGAAGCCTCCTCCGTCCGGGACAGGCTGCGGAACCGGAAGGCGCTGGAACTGATTATCGAAAATGCGACTATAAAGACTCGGGAGCCCGAAGAGGAGGACTCCGGGACGGAGCGGGCCGGGGCCGAAGCGGAGGCCGGCGCCGGACAGCCCTGGACCTGGAAGCGGGCCGAGGCCGGCGGAGCGGAGGGCGAGGACTCCGGGCCCGCCCCTGGGGAAGGTGAGTAGACGATGCCAGTGATTCCTTTCGTGGTGGAGAGAAGCGGCAACACCGAGCGCTCCTACGACATCTACTCCCGCCTGCTGAAGGAGAGGATCGTCTTCGTGGGCGATGTTCTCACCAACCAGACCGCCGGGCTCATAGTGGCCCAGCTTCTGTTCCTGGAGGGCGAGGACCCCGAGCGGGACGTGAGCATGTACATAAGCAGTCCCGGCGGATCGGTGTCCGCGGGACTTGCCGTATACGACACAATGCGCTTCATAAGGCCCCACGTGGCAACCTACTGCATGGGCTCGGCGGCCAGCATGGCGGCCGTGCTCCTCGCCGGCGGGGCCGAGGGGAAGCGGAACTGCCTCCCCCACGCCAGGGTTATGCTCCATCAGCCCATGGGGGGTGTCCAGGGCCAGGCCAGCGACATCGAGATCGAGGCCCGGGAGATCATCAAGCTCCGCAGCGAGCTGAACCGGATCCTCTCGCAGCACACGGGACAGCCCATGGAGAGGCTGGAGGTGGACACCGACCGGAACTTCTGGATGACCGCCGAGGAGGCCCGCGACTACGGTGTGGTGGACAACATCCTCACCAGCAGGCACGGCGGCGAGAGCGACGAAGGCGGGGTGCAGCCCTAGATGACCAAGGTCACCAAGTGCTCCTTCTGCAACCGGCCGGCCAGCGAGGTGGGCCGCCTGATACAGGGACCCGGAGTCAGCATCTGCGACGACTGCGTCCGCTACTGCTTCGACCTGATCCGCGAGGAGGAGCTGGAGGAGCAGGGCGAGGCGTCGAAGTTCTTCCGCAGCAAGCTGCTTCCGCCGGTGGAGATAAAGCGGAAGCTGGATGACTACGTGGTGGGCCAGGAGCAGGCCAAGCGGGTGCTCTCCGTGGCCGTGTACAACCACTACAAGAGGCTGCGGTCGGAGACCGAGCCCGACCGGGACGTGGAGCTGGAGAAGAGCAACATACTTCTGGTGGGGCCCACGGGAGTGGGAAAGACCCTGCTGGCCCGGACCATGGCCGAGATACTGGAGGTCCCCTTCGCCATAGCCGACGCCACCACCCTCACCGAGGCCGGTTACGTGGGCGAGGACGTGGAGAACATCCTCCTGAGGCTGCTTCAGGTCACCGACATGGACGTGGAGACCGCCCAGAAGGGCATCATCTACATAGACGAGCTCGACAAGATCGCCCGGAAGTCCGAGAACCCGTCCATCACCAGGGACGTCTCCGGGGAGGGCGTGCAGCAGGCGCTGCTGAAGATAATCGAGGGCACCAACGCCAGCGTCCCGCCCCAGGGGGGCAGGAAGCACCCCTACCAGGAGAACATACAGGTGGACACCTCCAACATCCTCTTCATCTGCGGGGGCGCTTTCCACGGCCTCGAGGGCATCATCGAGCGCAGGCTGAACAGGGGCGACCTGGGCTTCGCCGCCGCCATCAACGACCGGGTGGAGCCCGACTCCGCCAGCGTCTTCCGCCACTGCCGGCCCCAGGACCTGGTGCACTACGGCCTGATCCCCGAGCTGGTGGGCAGGCTTCCGGTGATAGTCTCCCTGGACGACCTGGACGAGGGGGACCTGGTGAAGGTCCTCACCGAGCCGAAGAACGCCCTGGTGAGGCAGTTCGAGTACTTCTTCCGCCTGGAGGGCCTGGACCTGGTGTTCGAGCCCGGCGCCCTGGAGGCGGTGGGCCGGGAGGCCAGGAAGTCCAAGAGCGGCGCCCGCGGCCTGCGGTCCATACTGGAGCGGGTGCTGCTGGAGCCCATGTACAGCCTTCCCTCACGCAAGCTCGAGCCGGGAAGCCTCGTGGTGTCCCCGGAATGCGTGGAGGGTGAGGCCAAGGTCCGCTACGTTCCCGACGAGGAGGTGGAGGAGGGGGTCGGATAGGCGTCGCCGCGCCTCCGGCACCTCGTGCCGCCGGACCCCGAAACCGCAATGAAGAAGCTGAGGCTGGACTTCGTCATGTCCTGCCAGGGGCCCCACGACGTCCCCGACCACGGAAGGCCGGAGGTGGCCTTTGCGGGGCGGTCCAACGTGGGGAAGTCCTCCCTTCTGAACGCCATATCCGCCTCGGGCAGGCCGGCGAGGACGGGATCCACCCCCGGCTGTACGCAGTCGCTGAACCTCTATAGGGTAAACGATGGCAGCTTCTACCTGGTGGACCTTCCCGGCTACGGCTACGCCAGGGCTCCGGAGAAGGTCAGGAGCAGGTGGGTGGGCTGGATAGGCGACTACCTGCTGGACCGGGAGGCGCTGCGGGGCGTGGTCCTGCTGGTGGACGCCCGGCATCCGGGCCTGGGCCCCGACAGGGAGATGGCCGGGCTGCTGATGGAGATAGGAAGGCCCTACCTGGTGGCCCTGACCAAGTCGGACAAGCTGAAGAGGGGCAAGCTGAAGAGGGCGTGCGCCGAAGCCGGCCGGATGGGGCCTGTGGAGGCGGTCTCGGCAAAGACCGGAGCGGGACTGGGACAGCTTCTGGACTGGATTCGCAGCGCCGCCCGCTGAGGGCGGCCGCGGGAGGGGAACCGATGCCATTTACCATTCTTACCGGCCTCCAGTGGGGGGACGAGGGCAAGGGCAAGATGATCGACGTCCTTGCCGCCGACGCCGACGCCGTGGCCCGGTTCTCGGGCGGGGCCAACGCCGGTCACACCGTGAGGATCGACGGAAGGAGCTTCGTTCTGCACCAGCTCCCCACCGGCCTTCTCCGGGAGGGCGTGGCGGGGATGATAGGGTCTTCCTGCGTGGTGGACCCGGTGGCCCTCATGCGGGAGCTGGCGGAGCTGGCGGAGACGGGCATGGCCGTGGGTGAGCGGCTGCGCATCTCCGGCAAGGTCCACCTTGTCCATCCCGCCTACCGGCTTCTGGAGCGAAGCGAGGAGGCCTCCCGGGGCGGGGGGGCCATCGGCACCACCGGACGGGCCATCGGCCCCACGTACGGGGCCAAGTTCGGCCGCAGGGGACTGAGGCTGGAGGACGCCGCCTGCGCCCCCGACTTCGCCGGGATGGCGGCGGAGACCTCCCGCCGGACGGCGGAGGAGCTGGACCTCTCCGAGACTGACCGGTCCCGTCTGAGCGAGGAGACAGAGGAGTTCGTATCCCTCTCCGGCGAGCTGGTGAGCCTGGCCGGGGACGTGTCCCTGGCGGCCAACGGCATACTGGACCGCGACGGCGTCCTCTTCGCCGAAGGGGCCCAGGGCAGCATGCTGGACCCCGACCACGGCACCTACCCCTACGTGACCTGCGGGTCCTGCGTCTCCGGCGCCGCCTGCGTCAGCCTGGGCGTGGGACCGGGCCGCGTGGACGAGGTGGTGGGGGTGGCCAAGGCCTACTCCACCCGGGTGGGGGCCGGCCCCTTCCCCTCCGAGCAGGAGGGGGAGGTCGGAGACCTCATCAGGGAGCGGGGCAACGAGTACGGGGCCACCACCGGCCGCCCGCGGCGGTGCGGCTGGCTGGACGGAGTGCTGCTGCGGTACACGGCCCGGATCAACGGCTGCAGCTGGATCGCCCTGACCCTGCTGGACGTCCTCTCCGGCTTCGACAGCCTTCAGGTCTGCAGGAGGTACGAGCTGGACCCGGAGGTGGACGCCCCCATATTCGAGACCGGCCGCCGGCTGGGGAGGCACACCCCCGTCTACGAGACGCTGCCCGGATGGAGCGAGGACATCTCCGGGGAGACCGACTGGGACAGGCTTCCGGAGGAGGCCAGGGTGTACGTGGAGTACGTGGAGAAGCTGGTGGGCGTGCCGGTGAGGGCCGTATCCACCGGCCCCGGCCGCGAGCACATGATCTGGAGGGATATCGGCTGATTTGAGCGATGCCCCTTCTCTCCGCGTCTTCGACACCCACTGCCACCTGTCCTGCCGGGGGCTCTGCGAGCGGGCCGAAGAGGTGGTCCGGCGCGCCCGGGGGGCCGGAGTGGCCCGAATGCTCAGCCTGGGCACCACGGTGGAGGACAGCGGGGTCTGCCTGGACCTGGCCCGCAGGTTCGGCCCCGTATACGCCGCCGCCGGCATCCATCCCAACGATACCGCCGGGCTGGACCCCGAAGCAGAGCTTGGGAAGATCTACAGGATGCTCCTGGAGCCGGAGGTCATCGCTGTGGGGGAGACCGGCCTGGACCTCCACCACCGCAGGGTGCCCCTGGAGGCGCAGGCCCGCTGGCTTCGCGCCCACGCCGAGATGGCCCATGCGCTGAACCTGCCGCTGGTGGTGCACTCCCGCGCAGCCGAAGCGGAATGCCTGGAGGTGCTGCCCGAGTCGCCCCCCTTTCCGGTGGTGATGCACTGCTACACGGGCCCCGACCGGGTGGCCCTGGAGGCCGCCGGGCGGGGATACTGGACCGGTTTCGCCGGCCCCCTCACCTTCAAGTCCAACCGCAGGCTGAGGGAGCTGGCCGGCAGGCTGCCTCCGGAGCGCCTGGTGGTGGAGACCGACGCCCCGTTCCTGGCCCCCGAGCCTCACCGCGGCGGGCGCAACGAGCCGGCCCTGGCGGTGCACACCGCCCGGGTTGCGGCGGAGGCCATGGGAATGCCGGAGGCGAAGGCCACGGAGACGCTCTGGAACAGCTCCCTGCGGCTGCTGGGCCTGGAGAGGTACGCCAGGACCGACCCCCTGTACATTCTGGGCGACAGCATCTACGTGAACGTCACCGGCCGCTGCGACAACGACTGCACCTTCTGCGTACGCAGGCGGACCCCGGGTCTGGGGGGCTACTACCTGCGGCACAGGGGCGAGTTCGAGGAGGAGCGGCTGGAGAAGGCGGTGGAGCTGCTGGACCCAGCCTGGTTCGGGGAGGTGGTCTTCTGCGGCTACGGAGAGCCCACAATGCGCCCGGAGCTGGTCCGCCGGCTGGCGGGGTCGGTGCGCAGCCGCGGCGGCAGGGCGCGGCTGAACACCAACGGCCTCTCCCCCGGCAGGATGCCGCGGGAGGAGGTGGCGCGGATTGTATCGGCCTTCGACTCCCTGAGCGTGAGCCTCAACGCTGCCGACCCCGAGACCTACCGCAGGATATGCCGGCCCGGCGACCCCCGGGCCTGGGAGCACCTGATGTCCTTCCTGGAACTGGCCCGGGAGTCCGCTGCCGAGGTGCGGCTCACCGCGGTGGCCGGGTCCGGGGCCGACATGGCCGCCTGCGCCGCTCTGGCGGAGAGGCTGGGGTTTCCCTTCCACCAGAGGGGAGGCTCATGAGGGCGTCGGATGTGAGGCGAACGCTGCGGGACCTGGAACTGCGGCCCAGCCGCCGCTACGGGCAGAGCTTCCTGCTGCGGGGCGGGGTAGCCCGGAGAATGGCCGAGGAGGCGGGCTCCGGAAGCGTCCTGGAGGTGGGCCCCGGGCTGGGGGCCCTGACCACGGAGCTGGCCGCCGGGGCGGAGAGCCTGTGCTGCGTGGAGGTCGCCCCCGTGCTTGCCGACTACCTCCGCGGCCGGGAGGACCTGGCCGACGTGAGCATTGTCACCGGCGACTTCCTGCAGACCGACCCCGCCGGGCTTCCCGGGTACCCCTTCGACGTGCTGGCGTCGAACCTCCCCTACTCCATCTCCAGCCCCGCCCTGCTGAGGCTTACCCAGCCCTGCCTCTCCGCGGTGCGCAGGGCGGTGGTGATGCTGCAGCGGGAGGTGGCGCAGAGGGTCACCGCCGAACCCGGGTGCGGCGACTACGGAAGGCTGACCCTGGCCCTCTGGCCGAGGTTCGAGGCAGAGACCCTCCTGGACGCGGAGCCCCGCGACTTTTATCCTCAGCCCGCTGTTCGATCCCGCGTGCTCATTCTCAGGCGAAGGGACGTTCCGAAGGTGCCTCCCGAGACGATGGACAGGTTCTCGTGGCTGGTAAGGGTGGGCTTCTCCTCCCGCCGCAAGACCCTGCTGAACAACCTCTCTGCGGTCATGGACAGAGGCGCGGCCGCGGCACTGCTTTCGGAGGCGGGCATCTCGCGCAGGGCCCGGGCGGAGGAGCTGGCCCCGGAGGTCCTCGCCGGGATCGCCGGAAGGCTGGAGCCATGATCCGCCGCAGCCTTCCGCTTCTGCTTCTGCTGTCATCGGCGGCCCTGGCCGTGGACGTCAGCTACAACAACAACTACAGCCAGTTCAAGCAGCAGAGCCGCCTGGACAACTCCTTCAGCTTCACCCAGACCATATCGCGGAAGCTGCGGTTCACCGCCACTGCGGGCTTCAACGCTCAGCGCAACGACGACCTGGAGAAGTTCGACGACGGCAGAAGCGGCGATGCCAGCATAGGATATACGCCCATCCGAGGCCTGGAGCTGAGCACCATGCTGGAGCAGTCCACGATGAAGAACCAGCGCTACGGGGAGACCACCAGGGACGAGGAGGCGGGGTCGGCCTCCGGTCAGATCCGCTACTCCCCCGGCTCCTGGGTGAGCATGACCATGGAGCTGGGCAGCTACCGCCACGAGACCTGGGAGTCCGACACCGGCAGGAGGACGGTGAACGAGGGCGCCCTCCGCAACGGCTCGGTGTCCGTCACCCGCAGGCTCTTCGACCTCGTCAGCACCAACCTGAGCTACAGCAACAGCCGCTCGCTGGGCTCGGAGAGGGACAACGGAACCGACAGAATCAACGCCAGGCTGAACTACGACCTTCCCCGGGCCTTCAGGGGCGCCACCATGGCATTCAGCGTGGGCGGCAACAGCAACTTCGTGGACTGGCAGGACTCCTCCGCCACCGATGAGGCCGGGGATTACAGCTACTCCGCCTCCCTCACCCTTCCCGCCCTCCTGCCCTCCCTCTCGCTGGACCTGGGGACCACCTGGCGCAACGACTACCGGCTGCTGGATGTGGAGGGGCACCCGGACAGCCAGAGCGTGAACGACCGCGAGGGCTGGGACCGGGCGGTAAGCGCCTCGCTGCGGTGGGAGGCCAGCGAGGAGCTGGACCTCACCGCCAACATCAGCCGGAACATCGGCCGCGACGACCGGCTGCGGCAGGGCCCCGGCACCGAGCAGCTGTACGACATCTGGAACGAGTCGGAGAGGCGGAGGGTCAGGTTCGTTCTGACCTACACGCCGGGGGATGCCAGGATAGAGTTCCAGCGGAACGTGGACCTCTACAGCTGGGACACCTTCGGAAAGTGGTACAGCAACCTGGGCACCGAGTTCCAGGACAACAGCGACAAGGACGACCTCACGGAGGTGATCTCCCTCTACTCGGAGGTGAAGCTGAGCGAGGGCCTGGAGCTGAGGTCCACCATACAGGGCCAGCAGAGCGAGATGGTCTTCCTCAAGGCCGAGCAGTCGGCCAACAGCTACACCTCCTCCATCTACAGCTTCGAGCCCGGTTACACCGCGGGCCTGGGCTCCGGGTGGGAGATAGACCACGACGTGAAGCTCACCGCCGACTACACCACCTACATGTTCCCCGCCTTCTCCGGGAACGACATCCTGTTCCGGCGGCTGAACTCCGACTTCAGCCTGCAGACTGTGGGCAGCGACTCCACCGTGCTGGGCATATCCCACCATCTGAGGTTCCAGGACCAGGGCAACTACATCGATGGTGTCTTCTACCGCAGCGAGGAGAGCCTGGAGAACAGGATCACTCTGAACACGGGGTTCCATCTCAGCAGGGGGGTGGGAGTCACCCCCAGCTACGGATGGCAGTACAACTACCGCGACTACCCCGGAGGAACCATAGAGCGCACCTCCGAGCACCAGCACCACGTGGGCCTGCGCACCAACCTGAGGCTGCAGGGCGGGCGGCTGTCGCTGTCCCTGACCCGCACCTTCTATACCGATGAGGACCGGGTGAGCGACTGGCGGGCCAACGTGAGCTTCAACTACCTTCTGTGAGGGGGCAGACCATGGCGGCGAGGAAGCCGATAGCTGCGCTGGCGGCCCTGGCCCTGGCGGTGGGGTGCTCCATCTTCGAGCCCCGGGACCCGGAGGACCCCGACCCAACCACCGGCTGGCAGCAGCCCTACACCTATCCCACCGTGATCGTCAACCTGGAGAACGTCCTGGAGGACCTCTCCGCCGACTTCTACATGCTCTGCTTCGACACCTCGTTCGTCTTCGTCGCCGATGACCAGGACACCGCCCAGTACGCCTGGAACTTCCAGAACTGGGACTACATCCAGGAGCAGAACGCCATATCCCTGATCATAGGAGAGGCCCTGGGCGACACCACCATGCCGCCGGAGAGCATCGCCAGCGCCACCTTCTTCGAGCCCCCCGGCCTGCCCGATCCGGGGGACTACGAGGACACCATCGAGATCTACCGGCAGTACGAGATCGCATTCGAGTCCAGCTCCCGGCCTCCCGCCCGGGGACTGGCCTATCTCTACCTGGGCAAGCCGGCGGGCACCTCCGGCCTCTGGTCCATCTACCGGTGGGAGGACAACCGGCTGGAGGACCACGGACCCGACGACAACACCTGGGGCGTATTCAAGGGTTTCTACCTCTTCGGAGAGCTTTGACGCGACCCCTCCGGACCCGGCGGGCGGTCCTGCCCGGCGGCGCGGAGGTGGTCCACTCACCCGGCAGGAAGGTGACCACCGACACCCTCCTTCTGGGGCTGTGGGCCGATCCCCCGGAGGGGGCCGCCGTCTGCGAGCTGGGCTGCGGGTCCGCCGCCTCTTCGGCCGTGGCCGCCCGTCGAAGCCCCGGCCGCTTCTGGCTGGGGGTGGACCTGGACCCGTCACAGCTGAGGCTGGCCCGCCGGAACCTGGCCGGTGCCGGGGAGGTCCGGTTCGGGCTCCTCTGCTGCAACGTCTTCGGGGTGCCGGCATCACTTGCCCCCGGCGTTTTCGATCTCGTGATCATGAACCCCCCATACCGGGTTGACGGCCGGGGGAGGAGCAGTCCCGACGACTCCAGGCAGCGGGCACGGGCGGCGGGAGACCTTGTTCTGCCGGCGTTCGCCAGGGCGGCCGCGCACCTGCTGCGGCCGGGGGGAAGGTCGCTCTGCGTCTCCGACGCCCGGGCCCTTCCCAGGCTCATGATGGCCCTGCGGGCCCACGGACTGTCCCCGGGAAAGGTCCAGCCGGTGGGTGAGCGGGGAAGCCCCGCCTCCCTGGTGCTGACAGAGGCCCGCGCCGGCGGGTGCGATCTGGTGCTTCTTCCCCAGGAGGCGGCGGGCGAGCTGGTCAGCCTCCTTCTGGAGTAGCCATTGACATCCGGGGGCGGTGGAACAGGGCGGCGGCGTATCCGGCCGAGTCCGCCTCCTCCGCCTGGTGCAGCGT
Source organism: Candidatus Fermentibacteraceae bacterium (assembly GCA_041686025.1). Taxonomy (GTDB): domain Bacteria; phylum Fermentibacterota; class Fermentibacteria; order Fermentibacterales; family JCC-6; genus JAWLEP01. The sequence continues at coordinate 15,489 of JAWLEP010000004.1, read as the reverse complement.
CATCATCAGGCGGAACTCGCCGACGGTGTCGGGGTAGATGCTGAGGGTGGAGTGATCCCCATCCGCCATCTCAGCCACCTCTCCGCAGGGGTCCCTTACCCAGAAGTCCACCAGGTTGAACATGGAGTTGGTCCAGATGTAGATGTGGTACGAGTAGGTGGAATCCAGCGCCACTGCCACCTCCACGGTATCGCCGGGGCCCATGGTGCCGGATATCGGTTCGCCCACCATGTCCTCGCCTACCGCTATCAGCCTGTCGGTGGTGAGCCGCAGCCTGTCCAGGGCCGTCTCTTCCATCCCCGAGGACAGGGCCGCGGCGGCCAGTCCCAGCATCAAGACGATCTTCGAGTGCATCTCCCCTCCCCCGGTGGATAATGCCGGGGAGCGGCGGCAGGTTCCTGCCCCGCCTGTGACCCCTGCTGCAACACTGCAAAATCGAACGGCCGCCCGCCAGTCGCGCGGGTGCGGGACCGGGAGCCCATCGCTTATAGTAGGTGCTTGAGATGGCTCTTTCTTCGCGGGGAAACGGTGGTGCATATGTCCGGCAGGGTTCTGGTCACCGGCGCCGACGGTACGCTGGGCCGGGCACTGGGCTCGGTGCTCGGCGCGGACGCGGTGATGCTGGACCTTCCCGAGCTGGACGTGACCGACCGCCGCAGGGTACGGAAGGTGGTGGCCGCCGTGGCCCCGGATGTGGTGGTGAACTGCGCCGCCGTCACCGACGTGGACCTCTGCCAGCGCAGACCCGGCCTGGCGCTGAGGGTCAACCGCGACGGTGCCGCGCACCTGGTGGAGACGGGCGTTCCGGTGGTGACCATCTCCTCCGACCACGTCTTTCCCGGCAGGGGCCCCGAGGCTTACGTGGAGTCCTCGACCCCCGACCCGGTGAACGAGTACGGAAGGTCCAAGCTGGCCGCGGAGAGAGTGGTCCTGGAGGCGGGGGGCACGGTTGTCAGGACCTCGTGGCTGTTCGGCGGCTCCAGCGGGCTGGTGCCCTTCATGCACCGTCGGCTGAGCGCCGGCCGCCTGGTGCGGGCGGTCTCGGACCAGCGGGCCTGTGCCACCTGGGCCGACGATCTGGCCCGGGGGCTGGTGAGGGTGCTGGATGAAGGCGTGACCGGAGTGGTCCACATGGCCAACCGCGGGGCGGTAACCCCGCTGGAGATGGCCCGGATGCTGCGGGCCCTCTGCGGCAGGGGCCGCATAGCCGAGATACGATGGGCCGACCTGGACCTGGACGCTCCCCGCCCCAGATGGTCGGTCCTTGACTCCCGGCGGGGCCGCATGCTCAGGCCCCTGGAAGAGGCGATAAGGGGATGGAGGGGCAAAGATGGGTGACGGGATGAGCCGCAGCGCGGCCAGGGCCTACCTGGAGGCGGCCAGGTCGGCCTTCCAGGGGATGGAGACGGCCGACCTCGAAAGGGCGGTGGACGTCTGCTGGAAGTCGCTCTCCGGGGGGGGCAGGCTGCTGGTCTGCGGCAACGGAGGCAGCGCGGCCGACTCCATGCACGTGGCCGCCGAGCTGGTGGGCCGCTTCCGCCTGGAGCGGCCGGGCATGGCCGCCATCGCGCTCTCGGCGGATGCCGCCGTGATCACCGCTGTGGCCAACGACTTCGGATACCACCGCGTGTTCGCCAGGCAGGTGGAGGCGCTGGGCAGGCCGGGAGACGTGCTTCTGGCCATCTCCACCAGCGGCCGGTCGCGGAACGTGCTCAACGCCGCGGATTCCGCCGCCAGGACGGGAATGTCCGTGGTGGGGCTGACCGGAGCGGACCCCGGACCGCTGGGCGGGCTCTGCGACGTGGTGGTCAGGGCCCCCTCCGGCATCACCAGCCACGCCCAGGAGTGCATGCTGGTCATGGAGCACGCGCTGTGCCACTGCCTGGAGTCGAGGCTGGAGGCCCATGGCTAGACGGGGCGCAGCCCGGCTGACGCTCAGGCTGGCCATAGGTCTGGCCGTGGCGGCGGCCACCCTGTGGCTGACCTACCGTCGGACCGACCTCGAGGCCCTGGGCAGGGCCCTTGCGCAGTCGGACTGGCCCTGGCTGGCGGCGGTCCTCCCCCTTCTGGCCCTCAGCTACGTCCTCCGCATAGTCCGCTGGCGCATACTCCTCTCCCCGGTGGGCAGGGTAAGCTTCCGGGTGGCCAGCGGGCCGCTGCTCAGCGGATTCATGATCAACTCCCTGCTGCCGGGAAGGGTGGGAGAGGTGGCCAGGGCCCTGCTGCTCGCCCGGAAGACGGGGATATCCCGGGCCTCCTCAATGGCAACTGTGGTGCTGGCCAGGCTCTTCGACGGCCTCACCCTCACCGCCTTCACCCTGCTGGTCCTGCTGTCCAGCTGGGACTCCTTCTCCCCCGGCGTGCGGCTGGGCCTGGCGGGGGCCGGTGTGATGTACCTGGCCGTGCTGGGGGTCCTGGTGGCCCTGCGGATGTGGCACGAGAGGGCCGCGGCCGCGGTGGCCAGGCCCTTCGGCATGATCTCATCCGGCCTGGCCGAAAGGGTGGAGTCCATACTGATCTCCTTCACCGAGGGCCTGGAGGTGCTGCGGAGCACCAGGGAGGTGGTCCAGGTGGCCCTTCTGTCCGGTGGCGTGTGGCTCTCCCTGGCCCTCTCCACCGTTCCCGCCCTGCTGAGCCTGCGGATGGAGGTAGACCCCCTGCTGCCGTTTCTGATACTGGTGCTGGCCGCCTTCGGGATGCTGATCCCCACCCCGGCGGGGACCGGTACGGTGCACTACGCGATAGGAGTTCTTCTGCCCGCCATCGCCGGCGTGCCTGACACCAGGGCCAAGCTGCTGGCCATCGTATTCCACGCCAGCCAGTTCCTCCCCATCATAGCCGCAGGGCTGGTTGCGGCGGCCATGGAGGGCCTGGGCGCCGGGGAGATCGGGCGCTACGCGGAGGAGCCCGAGCCCCGGGAGACGTTGACGGACCCGCCTAAGAGAAGTTGACGGACCCGCCTAATTAGTTATACCTAACTGAGTCATTGTGGCCCGGAACCCGCCCGGGCGGAACGCATTCTCTTTTGCAAGGCGCTGGTCCACAGGGAAATGGAAGGCCGGAACATTCGGGCATCATTCTTGCGCACATTGCCAGGAGTTCTTCGGGGTCTGTTCGGGAGCGGCCCGAAGAGAGCCGAGGGCTATCCCGGCAGGGGACTGCGGGGCAGACCCCGGCCCCTGCGGAGGGCCGTGGTGGATGCCGACGGCTGCCGCTGCTGCGGAACCTGCGCCTCTATCTGCTACTACCGCAGGATCCGGGTGAGGCGGGGGACCGCGCGGGTCCTCAGGGGCTGCCAGGGATGCGGCGCCTGCGCCCGTGAGTGCCCCGAAGACGCGATAGCAATGGTGAGTACGTGATACGGCAGGCGGAGGGAAGGAAAGGGACTTGACCATCAAGCTCGCCCTGGCCAGCGGCAAGGGCGGTACCGGAAAGACGACACTGGCCACCGGGCTGGCCGCGGTAGCGGCCATGCGAGGCCTGGACGCGGTGTACGTGGACTGCGACGTGGAGGAGCCCAACGGCCACCTCTTCCTGCATCCGGAGATGGAGCATTCCCGGGAGGTGCAGGTGCCTGTTCCCAGGGTGGACGAGGAGGCCTGCACCCTCTGCGGCCGGTGCGGAGAGGTCTGCCAGTTCGGGGCCATCACGGCGCTGCCCAATACTGTGGCCACCTTCCCGGAGCTGTGCCACGGCTGCGGCGGATGCACCATGGCGTGCCCGGAGGGGGCCATCACCGAGGTGGGCCGCGCCGTGGGAACGGTGGAGCATGGGCGGGCGGAGGTTCCCGGCGGAAGCCTGTCCTTCGTACACGGAGTCCTCAACGTGGGAGAGGCCATGGCCCCCCCGGTAATCGACGCCGTGCTGGAGGAAGCGCCCCCCTCGCAGCTGATGGTTGTGGACAGCCCTCCGGGAACCGCCTGCCCCATGATAGCCGCCCTGCGGGGAAGCGATTACGTGGTGCTGGTCACCGAGCCCACTCCCTTCGGGCTCAGCGACCTGAAGCTGGCGGCGGAGACCGTGGAGCAGATGCGCCTGCCCTTCGGCACCGTGATCAACCGGGCGGGAATGGGAGACGACTCGGTGGACAGGTGGTGCGAAGAGAGGGGAATTGAGGTACTGGCACGGATACCCTTCCGAAGGAGGCTGGCCGAGGCCTACTCCCGGGGGGAGCTGCTTCCGGCGGCCTCCCCCGAGATGCGCGGCTGGATGGACCGCATGCTGGACGGGATCCTGGCCCGTCGGGAAGGGGCGGCCCGGTGAAGGAGCTGACCGTGGTGAGCGGCAAGGGCGGGACCGGCAAGACCTCCCTGGCGGCCTCCATATCCGTGCTGGCGCCGGACAGCGTGCTGGCCGACTGCGATGTGGACGCCGCGGACCTCTACCTGGTCTTCGACCCCCGCCGGCTGGACAGCGAGGAGTTCTCCGGGGGCAGCAAGGCCGCGGTGATCCCCGACCTCTGCACCGGATGCGGACGCTGCGTGGAGGTCTGCCGCTTCGACGCGTTCACCCGCCAGGGGAGCGAGCCCCCGGTGGTGGACCAGACCTTCTGCGAGGGGTGCGGGGTGTGCCGGCTGGCCTGCCCCGCCGATGCCATAGACTTCTCGCCCTCCCTGGACGGCTGGGTCTACCGTTCGGCCACCAGGCGCGGGCCCATGGTGCACGCCGAGCTGGCCCTGGGCCGGGAGAACTCCGGCAAGCTGGTGAGCCTGGTCAGGAAGAGGGCTGCGCAGTGGGCTGGCAGAAAAGAACTTGACCTGGTAGTAATAGATGGTTCCCCCGGCATCGGGTGCCCGGTGATCGCCTCGCTCACCGGGGTGGACCTGGCGCTGATGCTGGCCGAGCCCTCGGTCTCCGGAGTCCACGACCTGCAGAGGCTGCTGTCGCTGTCCTCCCGGCTGGGCGTGGAGTCGGCGGTGGCCGTGAACAGATGGGACATAAGCCCGGAGATGACCGGGCGGATAGAGGACATGGCGCGGGAGACGGGAGCGGAGTTCCTGGGCCGCATACGCTACGATGACCGCGTCACGGAAGCCATAGTCGCCCGAAAGGCCCCGGTGGAGCACTTCGGGGAAGGGGCGGCGGAGGACATGAGGCAGGTCTGGCGCAGGGCGGAGAGCCTTCTGCGCCGGCAGGGATAGGAGAGACCATGCCCACCTACGACTACGAGTGCAGGGCCTGCGGACACAGGTTCGAGAGGTTCCAGAAGATCACCGACGACCCCCTGGAGGAGTGTCCCGAGTGCGGAGGCGGCGTGGAGCGCCTCATCGGCGGCGGCGCCGGGCTGATCTTCAAGGGCCCCGGCTTCCACGCCACCGACTACCGAAGCGGAGGCCCGTCCGATGACGGCGGCTCCTGCTGCCCCAAAGGCAGCTGCTGCAGCGACGGCTCCTGCGACTGACCGATGAAAACAGGGTCAGACGTCAACTAGTCAACTATTTTTCGCTCCATGCGCGGAAAGCCACGGTTGAAAAATAGTTGACTAGTTGACGTCTGACCCTGATCGGGCACCGATGGTTGCTGGGCACGGGGACGGGGCGTTCATATAATACCCGGGACATCCCGGCAGCGAGCACACCCAATCCGGAGAAGCACTATGGCAACGGCCAGTTGGCGCACGATTCCGGCTGCGGTTGCCCTCGCCCTGGTCGTGGCGGCCTGCGGGGGGGACGGTGCGGAAGACGGTGCAGCCACCGTGATCTTCTGGCACGCCATGGGCGGCCCCCTGGGCGAGATGCTGGAGGATACCCTGATCGCCGAGTTCAACGCCTCCCACCCCGGAATAGAGGTGGTGCCCGTCTCCATGGGCAACTACCGCGCCCTGAGCCAGAAGATCATGGCCAGCGTCATGGCGGGCAATCCCCCGGTGGTGGCGCAGGCCTACGAGACCTGGACGGCCCAGCTGATAGACGGCGGCGTGCTGGTGAGCTTCGACAGCCTGATGGCGGCCGACCCCTCCTTCACCGATGAGGACTGGGAGGACCTCTTCGAGGTATTCCGCCGCAACAACAGCTTCGACGGCACCGTCTACAGCTTCCCCTTCAACAAGAGCGTCCCCGCCATCTACTACAACACCGCCCTCTTCGACAGCCTGGGCCTTGAGCCCGCCGGGACCTGGGAGGAGCAGCGGCGGCTGCTGCGCAGCCTCACCATAGACGGCAACGGCGACGGGGACCTTCGCGACGAGTCGGACGTATGGGGAACCGCCTTCTCCGTGAGCACCTGGATGTTCGAGAACCTGCTGGTGCAGGCCGGAGGGGACCTGATGGCGCCGGATTCCCAGAGCACCGCTTTTTCCGGTCCCCGGGGGGTGGAGGCCCTGGAGTTCCTCTCCTCGCTGATACACGAGGACAGCGTGGCCTACCTCTCCACCGGCTACGAGCACCAGAAGGAGTTCGCCGAGGGCAGGGTGGGGCTGGTGCAGGGCTCGGTTACCTCGCTGGCCTTCATGGAGAGCGACATGGCCCGCAGGGCGGAGAACGGACTCTCGACATTCAGGATCGGAATAGCCCCCCTGCCCGCCGGCCGGCGTCCCGGAGTGATAATCTCGGGAACCAACGTGGTGATATTCCGGGACCATCCTCCGGCCCGGATCGACGCGGCATGGGAGTTCGTGAAGTGGTTCACCGCGCCGCAGCAGCAGGCACGATGGTTCGCGGCAACCGGCTACCTGCCCGCCAGGGTCAGCTCCCTGGAGGAGCCCGCCGCCCGGGAGAGGATCGACCAGTACCCCGGCCTGCGCGGTGTTCTGGGGCAGCTGGACTACGCCACCTACGAGCCGCAGCTGAAGGCATGGTTCGACGGCCGGGAGTTCCTCTCCGAAGCCGTCGAGATAGCCCTCTACGGACAGATGACACCCGAGGAGGCCCTGGGGCGGGCGGCGGAGCTCGCCGACGAGGAGATCTCCACAACGGACTGACGCAAGAGACTGAAAGGGGACCGGATGAGAGCAACCAGGCTGGCGCTCATTGCGCTGTTCTGCGCGGTGCCCGTCATGGCCCAGCCGCTGCTTACGGTGGCGGAGGCCCGCCAGGACGCCGACGGTGACGGGGTCCCGGACTACTCCGGTGAGATCGTCACCATCGAGGCCACGGCCACCTGCGAGGGGACGCTTTTCAGCACCGGCTCGGGACTCAGCTTCTACGTCCAGGACACTACCGCCGGCATCAACGTGTACGGTTCGGGCCTGACCCCTGACCCGCCCATCGAGGCCGGAGACAGCCTTCGGGTCACCGGGGAGATAACCCAGTACAACGGCCTCGTGGAGATAAAGCCCGGTACGGAGAGCGACATCGAGTACCTGGGCTCCCCCGGCGTTCCCGACCCCTATCAGCTGGTGCTGAACCAGGGGGTCTCCGAGAGTGTGGAGGGCATGCTGCTGGACCTGGGCGACCAGTCCCAGCAGCGATGGGTCACCGTGGCCGACAACCCCAGCTTCGCCGGCGGCGGGTACAACTTCACCGTCTGGAACGGGGAGACCGCCGTGGCCATAAGGGTCAACGAGAGCACGGGGATCTCCATGGCCGGCATCGAGCCGGGGGTGAGGCTCTTCCTGACGGGAATAGGGGGCCAGTACGACCCCGAGCCTCCCTACGACAGCGGCTACCAGCTGCTGCCCCGCTACCCGGAGGACGTGGCGGTGTTCCAGCCCTCCATAGGCGACAACTTCCACCTGGACCTCTGGGACAACCCGTTCTCCCCGGCCCAGGGCGAGCAGTGCCACATAGAGTACGGCGGACCCGACGACATGCGCTTCACGCTGATAGTCTACGACCGCTCCGGCCGGGAGGTGGCCAGGCTGGCCGACTCCCGCTACGGCGGCGACGTCATGATGTACGACGGCAGGGACGACAGCGAGGTGAAGCTGCCGGTGGGCCAGTACATCCTCCTTCTGGAGGGAGTGGCGGCCGACGGCAGCAGGTACACTACCACGGAGACGCTGGTGGTGGCAGAGCGGTTGAATTGAGGTGACCATGAGGAATACAGCAACGGCAGCCGCTCTGGCGCTGGCCCTGGCCGTCGCCATGCCGTCATGGGCGGCCTTCGAGGAGCTGGAGGTGGGCGTACCGCTGCAGGCCATGGGCGGCACCGGCGTGGTGGGCACCGGCCTGGCATCGGTGCTCTACAACCCGGCAGGACTGGCCTGGCAGACGGCCCCTTCGGTGGTGGCCGGTTCCAGGCTTCCCTTTACCAACATGGACTTCGCCACCCACGGCCTGGACGGGGCCATGCCCCTCTACGGGATGACGTGCGGCGCATCCCTGCGCTACTTCGGCAGCGACCTCTACAGCGAGCAGGTCCTGGCGCTCACCGCCGCCACCATGCTCACCGACCAGATGGCCTTCGGCCTCCAGCCCACCATAGCACGCACCGACATCGCCGACGGAGTGAGCTCCTACGGCAGCGCCACCGCGGTCTCCTGGAACATGGGCTTCCAGGTGAGGGTCTACCCCAGATGGATGCTGGCAGCATCGGTCAGAAACCCGTTCCAGGCCCGTCTGGGCGAGAGCGGCGACTACCTGCAGCGCCGGCTGGACGGCGGCATCAGGTACGAGCCGGCCGAGGGACTGGCCTCCAGGTTCGTCGTCTCCCAGGACTTCCGGGGCACCCGGATCATGGTGGGGCAGTCGCTCCCCCTGGGTCCGGTGATCCTGCGCGCCGGCGCCGTGAGCGACCCCGCCAGCCTCACGGCGGGCATGACGGTTGAGGTGTCGGGGATGCTGGTGGATTACGGGGTGCAGACCCATCCCAAGCTGGACCCCTCGCACCAGGCAGGGGTGAGGTATGCTTTCTAGCCTGCTGCTGGCCCTGCTCGTGGCGGCGTCCCCTGGTCAGAAGCCCGATCTCAACAGCGCCACAGCGGAGGAGATAGCGGCGTTGTCCGGCCTGGAGCCCGCGGCGGCGGAGTCCCTGGAGGTGTACATCTTCCGGGCCGGCGGCCTGGAGGAGCTCTACCAGGCCCTGGAGTGCGACGCCGTTGGTCCGGAGGACCTCCGGCCCCTGGGAGCGGCGTTCCGGATCCAGCCCCCGGGGGAGGGCGACCTCTCCCCGGAGGTGACGGACGTCATGGAGCGGCTGGCGGCCGAGGACGGCCCCGGGGACGCAGCCGTGGACGCCTGGGAGAACCTGCTGGTGCGCCCGCTGCCGGTGAACACGGCCAAGTCCTGGGACCTGCGCTCCCTGGACAGGGTGAGCCTGGTGGACGCGGCGGCGGTGGAGCGAAGGCTGCGGAACATCGGCCCCGTCTCCAGCGTCCGCTCGCTGCGCGACGTCCAGTACCTCAGCTACTACGGCTACCGCAACATGGAGGACTTCATCTCCACCAGGGAACTGGACCTCTCCTCCATGGAGCTCTTCGGCTCCTACCGCATGGTGGTGGAGGGGCTGTCGGGCCGGGAGGACTACGACGAGGGCCTGGGCTACCAGCTGGACAACCTGGAGTCGGCCATGTACGACATGGAGACCGGCGGCCGTGACTACACGGGAAGCCCCGTGGACAGCACCGACGTCTACCAGAGGCTGGAGTCTTCCCTGGAGGAGCTGGAGGGGGCCAGGGACGTCGCCGGCTTCCAGCACCGGGTTATGGTGGGCATGGGCGACAGGATGCGCGGCGGCCTCAGGCTGGCCCGGGAGGCGTACACCCCGGCGGGCTATGGGATCTTCCACGACATGGACCTAGGCGACGTGAGCCGCAGGTTCAACGAGGGCAAGGCCTTCGTGTCGCTGCACCACCTCGGTCCGCTGCACCAGGTGATGCTGGGCAACTACCGCCTGTCCCTGGGCCAGGGCCTGATGATAGACAACTCCGACGAGCTGATGTACAGGCGGCTGGACCGGGCCTGGGGCCTGCACCCCGACCTCACCTCCACCCGGCAGTTCGCCCTCCTGGGAGCCGCTGCGGAGGTCCGGGCCGGCGACGTCACCGGCTACGGATTCTTCTCCAGCGCCCCCCGGGACGCGGTGGTGGACACCGAGGGCCGGGCCAACATTCTGATCATGGCCCCCTACAGGAACTCCGAGATGGCCAACGCCCTGATGGAGACCACCGCAGGAGCCTACGGCTTCTACGACCTGGGAGGCTTCCTCCCCACGGCCACCGCCGTGGGGGCGGGATTCATGAACATATCCTACAGCGACAGCCTCTTCCCCGACTACCGGTACCTGGACATCCCGGGTGACGGCTACATTTGGGAATGTCCGGAGTACGACGTCATGGAGACCGGAAGCGAGAAGAGCTTCCTGGCGCTGTCCGGCCAGACCGTGCTGGCCAATACCAGCCTGGAGGGCGAGCTGGTCCGCCAGGACAACGGCGGCCTGGCGGGGCTGGCGGCGGCCCGGTGGCAGAACGACTACTTCTACCTCACCGGGGCCTACCGGCACTACGGCATGGAGTTCGACAACCCATACAACCGCGGCTTCGCCGAGCAGAAGCGCTTCGACGACACGGTCTTCGAGGACCCCTACTACCTCAACCATCCCCTGGCCACCCAGCTGACGGAATGGCCCTCCCCCAAGCCCGAGGAGGGCTTCTACGTGGAGAGCCGCTTCCAGGTCAGCCAGCACGTCACCTTCACCAAGGTCTACCTGGACGTCTGGCGGTCGCTGCCCTACAGCTTCGGCAACCACCGCTTCCAGGGGGAGGTGGAGTACCGGCCGGACTTCCCCGTCCGCTTCCGGATGAAGTACAAGTACCAGTCGAAGACCAAGATGCACGACGTGGTGCCCACCACCTCCCGCACCCACGAGACCACCCTGCGGTCCTTCTTCCTTCCCACCAACAGCGACTACTTCTCGGTGAAGCTCCGGCTGGGCATGGTGGAGCTGACCCCCAACCCCCTCTACGGCGACGACCGCCTGCTCTCCGGCGGCTTCCTGTCCGCCAACTGGGAGCACAACTTCACCGAGTCCTTCTCGGTGCTGGGGGGGTCCACGCTGTGGGCCACCGACGGCATGAGCCAGTGGGAGTTCGAGGACACCGACATAGACTTCCTGGACGGCGACGGCACCAAGCTCTACGTAACGGTGAAGAACACGCTGTCGGACAACCTGCAGCTCCGGTTCCGGGTGCTGCGCAAGGACACCTGGTACCCCAGGACCGGCCTCTACAGGCCCGACCCGGACGACCAGTACTACTACCAGGGGGAAGACGGCTCAATGGTGACAGACTTCGGAGATCATGTGACCAGCTACGGCATACGCTGCCAGCTGGACGTTCGCTGGTAGCTTGGAGGAACGATGAGCCTTATTGCAAGCGGACTGATGACGATCGCGGCTCTCACTGGCGGCCTCCCCTCGGTATGCTCACTGGGCCAGTGGCAGCCGGCCACCACGGCGGCGGCTCTGGGAATGGGCGGCTCCGACTACACCAGCGTCTCTGCGCTGGGAGCCCTGGAGAACCCGGCCATCATGGGCCTGGGAAGGCTCGAGGGGCTCCGGGTGGACGGCGCCGGGCTGGCCGTGATCGGCTACGAGAAGAGACTGCGGAAGGTATACGATCAGTTCGGAAGCGCCATAGGCGAGTCCGAGGCTGCCTTCAACCGCGACCTGGCCGTTATGCCGGGCGGAGTGGCCGGCTGGCTGGCCGGCGGGGGACTGCCCGAGAACCTCTCGCTGGCGGCGGGGCTGCGGGCCCCGTCCAGCTTCCGCTACCGCTACGACCGCGTCATCCGTGACGCGGCCTACGTGGAGACGGGGACCGAGCGACTGGAGATCGACGGCTCGGAGCTGGAGGTGGCCCTCTCGGCCGCCCTCAGCCCCTCCGACATGGTGACCCTGGGCCTGGGCGGCGGCTGGATGACCGGCTCCCGGGAGATGGTGTGGGAGCAGACCTGGGTCGACCCCACCCAGCCGGACGTGAAGACCACCACCGACCAGGACATCAGCGGCTTCGCGGCCAGGGGATCGGCCCTGTTCGACCTGGGCAGGGTCCGGCTCACCGCAGGGGCGGAGGCGGTTCTCTCCTACGAGATCGACGGCGACTCCAGCATGAGCGTCGACCTGCCGCCCACCATCCGGGCGGGGGCGGTATACGTGCCGGGCAACCGCCTGCTGAGCAGCTTTGTGGCCGAGGCCTACTACGCCACCATGAGCGACGCCGAGATCGAGGGGCAGCCGCTCTACCACCGCGACGCCTGGGGCATAGCGGCCGGCGTGGAGAACAACCTCCCCGGCGGGCCCACGGGCCGCTTCGGCTTCAGATACGACTCCTCGCCCATAGACAGGTCGCTGGACGCCACCACCTTCACCGCCGGGCTGGGTTTCGAGGCCGGCCCCTGGCAGATAGACCTGGGGGGAGGCTTCACACCCGTCCGCTGGCGGCAGACGGACGTTCCCGGCCTGCCCTCCTTCATCCCGGGCGACAGCCTGCAGGTGGAGGAGAGCTCCACCCGGGTGATGCTCTCGGTGAGCAGAACGGTGGGGATCTAGGTCATGTCTGCCACCGGCCTGCTGCGGAGGCGCTCCGTCCTCCTCGCCGCCACGCTGCTGCTGGCGGCGGCGGCCACGGCGGACGTGGCCTACCTCCACATACTGCACACCAACGACATCCACGGCGGCATAGTCCCCAGCCGGGCCACCTTCATCAACCCCGACTTCCCGCCGATGATGGGCGGCGGCGCCTACTTAGCCTCCTACGTGGACGAGGTCAGGGCGCACTGCGACAGCACCGGCGAGGAGATGCTGCTCATAGACGCCGGCGACATCTACCAGGGCACGCCCATAGGCAACTACGAGACCGGCACCTTCGTGATGGAGTGGATGAACGCCGTGGGCTACGACATGATGACCCTGGGCAACCACGATTTCGACGACGGAGCCGACAACGCCCTCAGGCTCTGCCGCATGGCGGAGTTTCCGGTGGTCTGCTGCAACTTCGTGGAGGAGGGCACGGGGGAGATCCCCGAACCGGTTCTGCCCTACGTGATGTACGACCTGCAGGGGGTGAAGATAGCCTTCATAGGCGTTGACACCCCCGACACCTACGGTCTGGTGGACCCCTCCCTCATGGAGGGATACCTGCTGCTGAACTCCCGCCAGGCGGTTGAGGAGTGGATGGAGAAGGCCCGGAACGACGGCGCCGACGCCATAATCCTGGTCTCCCACCTGGGCCAGCCCTTCGACCCCGACCGCTACCTGCAGAGGGTCTACAGCGCCTGGGAGGAGGGCGAGGAGTACACCAAGGATTTCGCCTACAACAACGCCGAGCTAACGGCGATGGTGCCGGGAATCGACGTCATCGTCTCCGGCCACATACACGTGGGCTTCCGCCAGCCCTGGGTTAGCCCAGACAACCACACCGTCGTGGTGCAGGGATACGCCAACGGCACCGGGATCGGCCACATACGGCTGGCCTACGACACCGAGACCGGGGCCTTCCTGGGCTACGACCTCCCCCGGGGCGAGGAGTACATAAGCCTCTTCCACGACGAGTTCTGGCCCCAGCCGGAGATAGCGGCGATGATCGAGGAGATGCGGGAGACTGCCGAGCGGGGCATGGACCGGGTCATCGGCCAGGCGGCCGAGGAGATACCCCGGGGACCCGCGGAGCACCCGCTGGGACGGCTGATCGCCGACGCCATGCTCTGGAAGACCGGGGCGGACGTGGCCCTGATGAATCGCGGCGGCATAAGGGCGGCCATTCCCAGGGGCCCGGTAACCCCCAGGATCGTCTACCAGGCCATACCCTTCGAGGAGGACCTGTACATGCTGGAGCTCACCGGGGCCGAGCTGCGGGAGATCCTGGAGGTGGGCATGCAGGGCCGGCGCCGGGACATGGAGATCGGCGGGCTCACCGCCGACCGCAACCAGGCGGCACCCGAGGGCGGAAAGATGGAGAACGTCATGGTGGGCGACGGGCCGCTGCATCCGGACAGCACCTACCGGTTCGTCACTACCGGCTACCTCTCCCAGGGCAACGTGGGCTACGAGATAATGCTGGAGCACGAGGCAACCTACCTGGGCGTAACCCTGATGGATGCGGTGACCGACTACATAGCCGAGCACTCCCCGCTGACGCCGGACATGCACGTCCGTATAAGGTGGATAGATGAGCCCAGATAGGAGGGGGGGAGCAGCCGATGCCGGATAGACTGCCGGTTGCCGTTCTCGGCGGCGGCCTGGCCGGCCTGAGTGCCGCCGACACCCTCGCCTCGCGGGGGGTCCCGGTGCTGGTCCTGGAGCGGGACGGTCACGTGGGCGGCCTGGCCTCCACAGTTGTCACCGACGGCTTCCACTTCGACTACGGCCCCCACCGCTTCCACACCCAGAGCGACGAGATACTCCGCCGGGTGCGGGACCTTCTCCCCGGCGAGCTGATGAGCCTGGAGCGGGTGAGCCGGATAAGGCTCCTGGACCGCTACTTCCACTACCCCCTGGCCCTGGGCGACGTACTGAAGCAGATGCCCAAGACCCGGGGGGCGGCCATGATAGCCAGCTACACAGCCGAGAGGGTCCGCGGCCTGTTCGGGGGCCGCGGGGACGACAACTTCGAGGACTGGGTGGTGAGCCGTTTCGGCCGCAGCCTCTACGATGTCTACTTCGGGCCCTACACCGAGAAGCTGTGGGGCGTGAGCCCGGACGAGCTCTCCGCCGACTGGGCCAGCCAGCGGATCACGGTCCCCAGCCTCACCGGCCTGCTGCGGGAGACCCTCTTCCCCAGCGACGGCAGGGTCCGCAGCCTGGTGAGCACCTTTCACTACCCCAGGGGGGGCATAGGGCGGATATCCTCGGCCTTCGCCTCCCGGATCGAGGCCGCCGGGAGCCGAATAGTGCTGGATGCCCCGGTCACGGATGTGATTCGCGAGGGAGACGGCTCCTGGACGGTAACCGCCGGAGGCAGGGACTACCGCGCCGGGTCCGTCATCAGCACCCTGCCGGTGGACGACTACGTCCGCGCCCTGCGGCAGCAGGTCCCGGCAGCCGTGCGCGAGGCCGCGGAAAGGCTCACCTTCCGTGCGATAGTCTTCGTCACCCTCAGGGTCGACGGCGCGGAGCCCCCGGCTCCCGACCACTGGATATACGCCTCCGAGCCCGACTACAGGTTCAACCGGCTCTCCATCCCCGAGAACTTCGACCCGGACGTCTCCGAAGACGGATGGCAGGCGGTCTTCGAGTTCACCTGCCAGCGCGGCGACAGCACATGGGAGTCCGAGCAGCGGCTCATAGAGGAGTCGGTGATGGGAGGGGAGAGGCTGGGGCTGTTCGACCCCGCCAGGGTGTCCGCTTCGCTGATCACCCGCCAGAGCCACGCCTACCCCGTGTACCTGAGGGGCTACGACAGGGACTCCTCGGCGGTGCTGGACTTCCTGCAGGAGCTGGAGGGGTCGGTCACCTGCGGCCGGCAGGGCCTGTTCCGCTACAACAACATGGACCACTCCGTCGAGATGGGGCGCTACGCGGCGCTGGAGATCCTCGGAGAGGGGTCGGTGCGGGAGCAGTTCAGCTGGACCAGGGACACCTGGGCAGACGGCTGATGGCTGACGCCATCAGCTA
>JAWLEP010000003.1:0-96601 GCA_041686025.1 Candidatus Fermentibacteraceae bacterium | reverse complement strand
TTGGTAGCGGGGGCAGGATTCGAACCTGCGACCTTTGGGTTATGAGCCCAACGAGCTACCGTACTGCTCCACCCCGCGACTGCAGGCTGAGTATAGGCAAATGAGACATCGTGTCAAGGCGGGGCTGGTGAAAGGCCGCCCGCAAGGGGAATTAGGCCCGGTCAGGGCTCGGGGACGGTGCCCGTCTCTATGGCGTGGGCGAAGTAGTACCAGAAGAAGTAGGCCAGCTCCTCGTCGGTGAAGGTGTCGATGAGCTCGGCGTGCATTATGGAATCCAGCTTCGCGTCCACTCCCGGGTCCGATGCCCGGGCGGCGGTGATCAGCTCGCCCACCGCTTCGCAGTCCTCCTCGGCATCTATGGAGTCGAAGGCGGTTCGGACTTCCGTCGGGAGGGCCTGTCGGAAGGTGTCCAGCCGTCGCTGCCTGCCCTCGGTGCGGCTCTCGCTGCAGGCGATGGCCAGCACCAGGAATGCAAGCCCCAGGGCCGGGGGGACCCGGAGCCTGCGTGCAACCGGGCTCACAGCCGGTAGGCCAGCCCGGCCCTGTGGACCTCGCCCAGGTCGGCGAAGGGCTTGAAGGCGTAGTCGAGGCTGAACCGGTTCCAGCTGGTACCCACGCCGAAGGACAGGGCGTCGATGAAGCCGCCGCCGGCCTCGTCGGCGGAATTCTTCGCGGCCAGACTCCCTCCTGTGCGAAGGGTCAGCATGGGGACGACGGCGTACTCGGCGCCGGCGGCAAGATCGAAGTCCCCGTGCATGGGCATGGTGGCGTCGACCGCCAGCAGCAGGTCGTCGTCCAGCAGACGCATGGAGGCTCCGCCGGCCACCTCGGTGGGCAGCGGGTCGTTCTCCTTGTAGAAGGCCTGGGTCTGGACACCCACGTTGCGGACCACCAGGGCGGTGGAGAGGCCGGGGGCCGAAGGAACGGCGTAGGAGGCTCCCAGGTCCACCATGAAGGCGTTGGCGCTGTAGGTATCGATCTTGGAGTAGACCAGCTTGCCGCTGGCCCCGGCGGAAAGTCCCCCGGAGAAGGCCATGGCGTAGCTGCCGGAGAGGGCGATGGAGCTGCTGCCGAAGGTCTCGCCCGTGCCCAGCGGGTCGCTCATGGTGGTGCGGGTGAACTCGCCGGCGTTGAAGTAGTTGAGGGAGACGCCGAAGGCGTCGCCCCCCCTGGGTACAGCCCAGCCGGCGAAGCCGGCCTGCATGTCCATGAGGTAGCCGGTGTAGCTGGAGGCCAGCCTTCCCCCCTCCACGCTGACCAGGTTGGCCGGGTTCCAGTGAAGGGCCAGCGGGTCTCCGGTCACGGCGGTGAACGCCCCTCCCATGGCGGCCGATCGGGCCCCCACGGGGATCTGAAGGAATGCGAAACCCGCCGTCTCGTCCGCGACGGCGGTGGCCGCCAGCGGTATCAGCAGGAGTGCTGCCAGTGCGAACCTGTACATGTCTTCTCCCCCGGCTTCATGGGCTGAACTCGAATCAGCCTCAAAGATTGAGCCCGCCGCCGCTCCGGTCAACTGGGCGTAGCAGCCACATCACCGCCGCGCTGTCGGAGGAGGCGCCGTGCGTCATGTCCAGCGCTTCCAGAACCACCATGTCCGCCTCATGGAGCAGCTTCGGGTTCAGCCGGATCACCGGCACGTCGTCGGGCAGCGAGTCGGAGACCGCCCATGAGGTGTCAGCTATAGATACCCGAAGGTCCAGGGTATGGTTCCCGCCGAATGCGGCCAGGTAGCCCTCCAGGCCCTTCCGCAGCGGGGGCACAGCCAGGGTGCAGGGCTGCAGCATGTCCAGCCGCATCATCTGCACCGCCTGGACGTCCAGCCCCTGCCTGGCCTGGTAGGAGAGGAAGTCCTCCACCTCGCTCCTCAGCCCGCCGGCCAGCAGGGCCACGGTCAGGGCAAGCGCGGCCGCCATGCCTACTTGATCCCCGAGCGGGCGTAGCTGGAGACGATCCGCTTCTGGGCGGCCACGAAGAGCAGCAGCAGGGGCATGGTGCAGAAGGTGGAGGCCGCCATCAGCAGCTGGTAGTTGGTGGTCTGCTCCTGGTTGAAGTAGGAGAGGCCCACCTGCAGCACGCGCAGCTCCTCGGAGTGAGTCACCACCAGGGGCCACATGAAGCTGTTCCAGGAGCCGATGACGTTGAAGAGGATGATGGTGACGATCACCGACTTCGAAAGCGGCAGGGCCACCTTCCAGAGGAACTTGAAGCGGCTGCAGCCGTCCAGTATCGCCGCCTCGTACAGCGATCTGGGAATGGTGCGGAAATGCTGCCTCAGCAGGAATATGGAGAAAACGTTGGCGGTCCAGGGCACTATCAGGGCCATGTAGGTGTCTATCCAGCCCAGCTTGGAGAGGATCACGTAGGAGGGGGCCAGATAGACGGGCTGGGGCACCATCATGGTGGAGAGGAAGAGCAGGAAGAGCGTGTCCCGGCCCGGGTACCTCATGGTGCCGAAGGAGTAGGCGGCCAGGGCTGTGGTCACCAGCGAGCCCCCCACCGTGAGTACGGTTACCAGGAGCGTGTTCAGGAAGTAGCGGCCGAAGGGGACCTTGCTCCAGGCCTCCGCGTAGTTGGCGAAGCCCCCCTGCTCCAGGGAGGTGCCCACCATCCACAGGAAGGGCAGGAGCATGATCACCCCGCCCATGGCCAGGAGGACGTGGGTGCCCGCCTTCAGGGTGGCCGTCCGGGCGCTCATCAGTAGTGGACCCTCCTTCCCGCCAGCCTGCGCTGCAGCAGGGTGAGGGAGAGGAGCACGGCGAACAGGAAGACGCTGATGGCGCTGGCGTAGCCTATGTCGAACCGGTCAAAGGCCTTGCGGAAGAGGTAGAAGACGATGACGTTGGTGGTCCCCAGCGGCCCGCCGCCGGGGGGCGGCGTCATCACGTACACCAGCGCGAAGGTCTGGAAGGAGACGATGGTGCTCATGATCAGCACGTAGTAGGTGGTAGGCGACAGCAGAGGCCAGGTGATGTGCCGGAAGGTCCCCCACCAGCCGGCGCCGTCCAGCCGGGAGGCCTCGTAGTAGGTGTTGGGGATGTTCTCCAGACCGGCCAGGAAGAGGACCGTGTTGTAGCCGATGCTCTTCCAGATGCTGACGATCATCAGGGCCACCAGGGCCAGACTGGGGCCGGCAAGTATGCCAGGGGGATGGACCCCCAGGGGGCCCAGCAGCATCTCCACAACCCCGGTGGGCTCCCGCAGCCAGAGGAGGGGCTCTATGCCGAACAGCCCCAGCATCCTGTTGATGGGGCCCGCCTCGGGGTTGAACAGCCACGACCATACCACGGATATGGCCACCGCGGAGGTGACCACGGGGAGGAAGTAGATGGTCCGGTATACGGTCTTTCCCGCCAGCCTGCCCCGCAGCAGTATCGCCAGCAGCAGGGGCAGTATGATGCTGGCCGGCACCACGCCCAGCACGAAGAAGACCGTGTTGAGGACGCTCTGCCAGAACCTTCCGTCGGAGAGCATGCGGGCGTAGTTGCCGAAGCCCACGAAGCCGTGGAAGCCGCCGATGTCGTACTCGGTGAAGCTGGCCAGGAAGGAGCTGATTATGGGGATGGTCCGGAAGGACAGGACGATGATCAGCGCCGGTACGATGTAGAGGTACGGGCCCAGCCTATCGCGGAGTCTCACCGCTCTCCCCGCCTGTGATCGAATGGTGGTGAAGTGCATGACCGTCGGTCGCCACAACAATAGTCCCGCACCTGTCGGTTCGCAAGACTTCCGCCCCCCTGGCTGACCAGGCCTCCAGGGCGGAGGGATGGGGATGTCCGAAGGGGTTGCCGGCCCCGCAGCAGACCACCGCCAGCTGGGGACGGAGGCGGTCCAGGAAGGGCCCGAAGAGGGAGGAGGCGCTGCCGTGGTGGGGTACCGTCACCACCGTCACAGGCTCCAGCTCGGGCGCCAGCAGCCTCTCCGCCGGCTCCTCGATGTCGCCTGTGATCAGGGCGGTGAAGTCGCCGCACTCCACCAGGAGCACCGCGCCGCGGTCGTTCACCGAGAGCTCCCCCTCGGCTGTGTTTCCTCCGGCGGTCCGGCCCTGGACGCAGACCGCCCTCAGCAGAACGGAATCCGACAGCCACAGGCTGTCTCCGGGCCGCAGGGGGCGGTAGTCGGCGCCGGTCTCCAGAAGGGCCTCCAGGAGGCTTTCGTACAGCGGCGAGACATGGTCGATCATGGGGTCGAGCATCAGGCGGACGCCGCAGGACCCAACCACCTCGGCCAGCCCGCCCACGTGGTCGGCGTGGGGATGGGTGAGGACCGCCACCGGGACCGTGTCCACACCCGCCTCCGCAAGGGCCCTCACAACCGGCGGCACCAGGGGACCGCCCAGGTCGGGGCCGCCGTCCACAAGGCAGGGCCGTCCTCCGGCGGGCACCAGCAGCACCGCGTCCCCCTGGCCCACGTCCAGGAAGAGCATCTCCAGGAGAATGCCGTCCGGCTCGCTGTGGGGAAGCCAGTGCGAGGTGTCCGGCGCCGGGGCTCCCACGGCGACCATGTCCTCCAGGCCCTCCAGCGTCGTCGGGCCTATCCCCGCCACCTCCAGCAGCGCCTCGGTGCTGGCGAAGGGGCCGTAGGTATCCCGGAACTCCACGATTCTGGCGGCTGTGGCAGGACCCACCCCGGGCAGGGCCTCCAGCTGCCAGGCCGAGGCGCTGTTGAGGTCCAGGGGCTCCGGCCGCAGCTGGGCGGGAAGCAGCCAGACCAGGAGAAAAAGTACAGAGCTTGACACTTGCACCTCCCGTCGTCACCATATTGCCCGTCAGCGCCAAAGGAAAGGAGGTTCTTTGTATGAGGAACCTGCTGATAATACTTGCCCTGACGCTTGCCGCAAGCGCTTTGGCCGGTGATCTGCGCCTGGAGGACAGCAGCTTCAGCACACTGGCCTACATCCGCGAGGATGGCAGGATAGAGGACGACTCCTTCCAGACCCTGGGCTACATTCGCGATGAGGGCGAAGACGGCATCAGGATCGAGGACGTGGAGTACAACACCCTTGGATACATGGACGAAGGCGAGATAGAGAACGCCGAGTACGAGGAGATCTACAGGCTCGGTGACAGCGGCAGGCTCACCGACAGCCACTTCAGGACCGTGGCCAGGATAACCAGCGACGGTACCGTGGAGGACAACTCGTTCCGGGTGATGATCTACACCGAAGGCACCGACCCCCGGATGACCCGGAAGATAGCCGCTTACATGATCTTCTTCAGCGACCTGCTGGAAGGGGACTAGAGAAAGCACCGCAGCGAAAGGGCCCGGGCGGTATGTCGCCCGGGCCTTGACCATGTGCGCTCCGTGTACTAAACATGTGTACAGGGGGTGATGCATGAACGACCTTACCGACAGACAGAAGCAGGTGTACCGTTTCCTGGAGAGCTTTCTCGGCCAGCACGGATACCCCCCCACCATACGGGAGATCCAGCGCCACTTCGGCCTGGCCAGCACCAAGGGCGTGAAAGACCATCTGGACCGCCTGGAGGCCAAGGGCTACATCAGGCGCCTCAGCGGCTCCGCCCGCGCCATAGAGCTGGTGGGAGCCGGAGAGGGCCACCACGTGGTGGAGGTACCGGTGGTGGGAAGGGTGGCCGCCGGGTCTCCGGTCCTGGCCACCGAGAACGTGGTGGGCAGCATTCCGGTGAGCAGCAGGGTGGCTCGGGGAGACGGCTTCTTCTTCCTGCAGGTGCAGGGAGACAGCATGGTCGACGCCGCCATACTGGACGGCGATCTGGTCCTGGTCCGGCCGCAGCCGTTCGTGGAGCAGGGCCGCATAGCCGTGGTGATGGTGGACGACGAGGCTACCGTGAAGCGCTTCTACCGGGAAGACGGCGCCGTGAGGCTGGCCGCGGAGAATCCCGACTACTCCGACATCGTGATTCCCGAGGGCGGGGGCGAGGTGCGGGTACTGGGACGGGTGGTGGCCGTAATCAGGGACGTGGAGGGTCAGTCCGGCCTGGTCACCTGAGCTTCAGGTCGAAGCTGCCTCCCCCGCGGAACCGGGTGCGCGCCCGGCTGCCGTTGTCCACGAACGCCATCCGGCCCACCAGCCTTCCGTTCGAGCGCGCCACGTCCAGGAAGCCGAACCTGGGGTCCGCCGTCAATACCAGCGTGTCCACGCCGGGTACCGTGCAGGTGAAGCTGGCGGGTACGGGCCCGCCCCCCACCATGGACAGCGGGATCCACGTCTCCAGCCTGGTGCATCGGGGCTTGGTGAGGTCCGACGGCGGCACGGAGTCCGGAAAGAGCATGAGCCTGGCCATCGGCCCGGCCGGCATCGAGTCCACCAGGGCCGCCGCGGCCTTCACCCTGTAGGAGGAGTCCGGAGTGGAGAAGAACAGGGAGTCCCCCATCTCCAGGGGAGGATAGGACGGCAGCTCGCCGGGGTCGTACGCCGCTCCGGTGGTCACCGGGACCCGCCCCGATACGCTGCACTCGTACTCCACTCCCCCCTTGCTGAAGAGGGCGTGGAGCGAGTAGTCCACCGAGTCCGCCAGCAGGGGATTGGCGGACAGGCTCGCCCGGAACCCGGGGTAGGCCCCGGAAGGAGCGAAGGTAGTGGTGCCGTGTGTCTCCAGGACTACCGAGGCGGGGACGACCTCCCTGCCGGCGAAGAAATCCCCCTCGGGGCCGCAGGGTATCTGGAAGCTGACGCTGGAGCGGGCGGACCCGCCGCCGTAGACCTGAATGCGGAGGGTGGCCGGCATGGGCACCCCGGCGAAGTGGACGGGATTGGGCGCGTTCCGCAGGGAGGCGGTGGACCGGTCGAGGTCGGTGCGGATGTTCTCTATTCTGACGAACCCGCCGGCGGGGACGTAGCGCCGCCCGGCGTCTCCACCGCCGCAGGCGAGCATTAGCGCGAGAGCGATTACCGCTAGCGGACGCATCTTTCCACCCTTCGGGCTGATTCGGAGAAGGCCGACGCCCAGACTATATCGGTGCCGCGGCCCGAGGGGGAGGGTCTCAGATCAGCCCCAGACGGACCATTGCCGAGGGAATCTCCGCGGCGGTGCCCACCAGCTCGTCGGCCCGGTCCATCTCCCCGGGGGCTCCGTAGCCGTAGGCGCACCCTATGAACCGTACATCGTTCTCCGCGGCGGCCTGCAAGTCGTGGTAGCGGTCGCCCACCATAACCGCCCCGCCGTAGCCTCGTGTATGCAGCAGCGAACGCAGCCTGCGGGCCTTCGAGAGCCCGGCGTCGACACCCAGCAGGGCATCGAAGCGGTCCAGTATTCCGAAGGTCCGCAGCACCAGGCGTATGTAGTCCTCCCCGGCATTGGATATCACCGCCAGGGAGGCACCGGCCTTGCGAAGCTCCCGCAGCATCCCTCTGACGCCGGGGTAGAGAGCCCCGGTAGCGGGAAGCGTATCCCGCTGATGCCTGTCTATGGCCAGCATGAACCGGCTGCAGTCGCTCTCCCGGCCCGCGCCCAGGAGGACCCTGCAGAACTCCTCCAGCGGCTCTCCGTATAGGGCGTTGATCTTCTCGGCGGCGGCGGGCTCGGCGCCCATCTCGGACATGGCCCGCCTTATGGCGGGAACCAGCGCCTTCTCGGTCCAGTGAAGGGTTCCGTCCAGATCGAATGCAACCAGGATGCCGCCGTTGTGCATGGATGTCTCCGTCCGCCCGCTGTCCGATACCGCGAACGGCGAAGATAACCACGCGCCGGCGGCGGACAAGGCCGGCTGGGAGGGGCGGAGATGCAATGCCCTATGAGGCCAGGTTCTCCGCCAGCCTGTCCAGGACCCCGGGCCACATCTTCTCGTAGTGTCTGTAGAGGTCGTCCCAGTCGTCCCCCGACCCCCATCCGGACTGGATAAGGCGCACCAGCACTCCCCCGCCCCGGGCCGGCTCCACCTTCAGGAGGATCCGCATCTTGGTCTTGCGGAGCTCGGGGTAGTCGGCGGGAGCGATCCACTCGAAGCTGAGCATCTGCCGGGGCAGGTAGGAGAGGACCCTGCATCCTTCGGTTCCCCTGCTCCCTTCCGGAGCGTCGGGGTCGAGGAAGACCTCGAAGGCGCCGCCCCGCATCATCTCGACCCTGGCATCGGACGCCAGGAACCTCCGAAGCCCGTCGGAGGTGGTCCAGGCCTTCCATACCTCCTGCAGCGGGGCGTCAAGCACCTTCTCGTGCACCTGCCGTCTGCCTGGCAAGTTTCCCCCTCTCCGTAGGTGATCCTATATTAGTCTAATCACTTACGCCTCCGGCGCAAGCTGGCCCCGCCTGCGCCGCAGCGGTCACGGCAGCCTGGAGGTGCCGGCGGCAATCGGCCTGCAGGGGATGATGGGATAGCCTTGGATAGAAACAGAATGGTGCTGATGGACTACGACGGCACACTCCTGCGGGAAGGGGGCCTGGACCGGAGGGCCCTGCGGCTTCTGGAGGAGATGGGCGAGAGGGACGTGGTCCGGGTGCTGGCCACGGGCCGGTCTCCGTTCTCGCTGCTGCGCTCGCTGGAGGGAAGGCTTCTCCCGGTGGACTACCTTATCCTCTCCACCGGTGTGGGGGTGGTGGCCGCTCCCGGCTGGGAGACGGTCCGCAGCCTGTCCATGGGGCGCCGGAGGCTGGCGGAGGCGCTGGAGGTGCTGATGGAGCTGGATGTGGACTACTCGGTTCATCATCCCTTCCCGGAGAACCACCGCTTCCGCTACCGGAGCTCGGGGAGCGGGCCGGCGGACGATCTGGTGCGCAGGCTGGCCCTCTACCAGGGCTTCCACAGCGAGATGACGGCCCACGGGGAGCTGCCTTCGGAGGCGTCGCAGGTGGTGGCCATAGCCGCGCCCCACGAAGGCGCGGATCTGCTGGAGCGGGTCCGTGACCGGCTCCATCCCGGAATGACCGTGGTGAGGACCACCTCCCCCCTGGACGGGGAGTCCCTGTGGGTGGAGCTCTTCCCGACGGGGGCCGGAAAGGGGCCCGCCGCCGCCTGGCTGGCGGAGCTGCTCCGGATCTCCCCCGCCGATGCGCTGGCGGTGGGCAACGACTACAACGACCTGGACATGCTCCGATGGGCGGGCGTGAGGATGGTGATGGAAGCCTCCCCCCAGCGCCTTCTAAGGCTGTTCGACTCCGCGGACTCGGCGGGGAGTGCGCTGGAGAGGTGGCTGGAGTCGTGGTAGTCTGGGCCCTGGGCGACCTGCATCTCCCCGGTGGCTCGGAGAAGCCCATGGACGTCTTCGGGCCCCACTGGAGGGACCACCCCCGCAGGATCGCCGAGAGCTGGCGGGCCCTGGTGTCCCCCGACGACTGGGTGCTGGTCCCCGGGGACATCTCCTGGGCCATGCGGCTCGGCGAGGCCGGGGCCGATCTGGAGTGGCTGGCCCGCCTTCCGGGGAGAAAGATCCTGCTCCGGGGCAACCACGACTACTGGTGGGGGTCGGTGTCCAAAGTCAGAGACGCGCTTCCCGGGGGAACGATGGCCCTGCAGAACGACGCCTTCGACCTGGGAGGCCCGGTGGTGGCGGGGACCAGGGGATGGCGCCTGCCCGGATCGGAGGACTGGGACCCCGACAGCGACCCCAGGTACGTGGAGAGGGAGCTGGGCCGGCTGCGGCTGTCCCTGGACGCGGCGGCTGAGATGGGGGCCGGCGGCCCCGGCAGGCCCCTTCTGGCCATGACCCACTACCCGCCGATACAGTCCGGAGGTTCCACGGTCTTCTCCGACCTGCTGGCGGAGAGGGGGGTCAGCGTCTGCGTCTACGGGCATCTGCACGCCGCCGGCGACTGGCCCCCGGACCTGGACGCCGAGGTGGACGGCGTGAGGTACCTGTTGACCTCCGCCGACTACGCCGGCTTCTCCCCCCGGAGAATTTGGCCGCAGGGAGGCCCCCCGTGCTCCTGACGCTTCAGGGGGTGGGGCTCTCCTTCGGCGCCGAGGAGGTCTTCAGCGGCGTCACCCTCACCGTGGACCGCGGCGACCGCGCCGCCCTGGTGGGGGTCAACGGCGCGGGGAAGAGCTCGCTTATGAAGATCGCCGCCGGGCTGGCCGAGCCCACCGAGGGGTCGGTGTCCAGGGCGGAGGGTATGCGCACCGCCTACCTGCCGCAGAGGCTGTCGGAGTTTCCGGAGGGGCCGTTGCGGGAGACGGTCTGCCGCCTGGCGGGGCCCGTCTACGCCGCCATGGAGGAGATGGAGGAGGTGAGCGCGGCCCTGGCGGAACCGGACCTGGGGGAGAGGGAGCGCGGCCGGCTCATGGCCAGGCTCTCCCGGCTGCAGGACGTTCTCACCGCCCACGACGCCTACACGCTGGAGAACAGGGCCGCGGCCATACTCGGCGGCCTGGGATTCGAGGAGAGCGACATGGACCGTCCGCTCTCCAGCCTCTCCGGGGGATGGCGCATGCGGGCCCAGCTGGCGGTGCTGCTGCTGTCCGCCCCCGACTTCCTGCTGCTGGACGAGCCCACCAACCACCTGGACCTGGAGGCGCGGCTGTGGCTGGAGGAGTTCCTGGGAAGCTTCGAGGGGGCCGTATGGCTCACCTCCCACGATCCCTCCTTCCTGGACCGGACGGTGAGCGGGATACACGAGCTGGAGTTCGGGGAGCTGTCCTCCTACGGCGGCAGCTACAGCTTCTACGAGCGGCGAAAGCGGGAGGAGGAGGCCGACCGCCGCAAGAGGGCGAAGCACGCCGAGGAGCTGAGGCAGCGGCTGCAGCGATTCATCAACCGCTGGAAGGCCAAGCCCGGCATGCGCCGCATGGTGGAGAGCCGCCGCAAGATGCTGGACAGGGTGGAGATGGTGCGGACCCATCGCGAGCCCGGCCACGTGCGTCTGCGCTTCGACTCCCCCGCCCGCAGCCCCCGGACGGTCCTGGAGGCCTCCGGTGTGGACAAGGCCTACGACAGGAAGGTCCTGACCGACGTGGACCTGGTCCTGGAGAGGGGCGAGAAGGTGGGGCTCATCGGCCGCAACGGGGGCGGCAAGTCCACCCTCTCCAGGATACTGGCGGGATGGGAGGAGCCGGACAGCGGTTCGGTGAGCCGGGGGACGGGGGTGTCTCTGGGCTACTACAGCCAGGACGTGGAAAGCCGGCTGGACCCGTCGCGGACCGTGCTGCAGCAGCTCTCGGACGTGGCGCCGGGGAGGGCGGAGGGCGACCTGCGCAGCCTCCTGGGCTCCTTTCTGTTCACCGGCGACGACGTGTTCAAGCCCACCGGGGTCCTCTCCGGCGGGGAGAAGGCCCGGGTGGCCCTGGCCCGCCTGATGCTGGAAAGCTGGGACCTGCTGATACTGGACGAGCCCACCAACCATCTGGACATCTTCTCCCGGGACGCCCTGCAGGAGGCCCTGGAGGGCTACGGGGGAACCCTGCTGCTGGTGAGCCACGACGAGCGGCTGATAGACTCGGTGACGGGGTCGATACTGCTGCTGGAGGACTGCCGCCTGCGGCGCTGGCCCGGGACCTTCGCCGCCTACCTCGAGGACCGCAGGGAGCGCATCCGGGAAGGCATGCGCGGAGGGGGCGGGGACCGGTCGGGCAGCGGCCGCCGCAACCGGAAGAGACGCGAGGCCAGGGAGCGCAACCGCCGCTACCGCGACAGGAGGTCGGCGGAGGAGGAGATGGAGTCCATAGCCGGGGAGCTGGACCCCCTGATGGAGCGCCAGCGGGAGCTGGAGGGGCTGCTCTCTGACCCGGAAGTGCTGGCGGCGGGAAGCCGGGTGGAGGTGCTGCGCCGGGAGCACGGCGGTCTGCAGCGGAGGATAGAGGAGCTGGAGCGCAGGTGGGACACGCTTGCCGCCATCCTGGAAGAACTGTGAGCTTGGCGGCGGGAGCGCATTTGCATAGCTTGTATGCCGCAGGCGGCAAGCGGAGAGGGAAACTGTCATGAGGCACTTCAGGGCCGACGGCCGGCGCTTCAGGGACCGGGAAACCGCCGGGTCCGGCACCCAGGCGCGCACGATGATGATGGTGGGGGTCGCCGGGGCGATAGTCATCACCGCCGCCGTCTTCCTCTTCCTGCTGAGGACCATGGATGAGTCCGGACAGGATGTTGCCCCCGTCCTGTTCGTGGCGCTGCCGCTCTCGGTGCTGTCCATGGCCTTTGCGATATTCTTCATCAACCGGCAGCTGGGAGGCGGCGGAATAGTCATAGACACCACCACCGGCGAGGTGAGCCTTCGGCAGAAGACGGGAGCCGGCTTCGGCCGGGTACGGCTGCAGCAGTCCGAGGTCCGGGAGGTGAGGGTCTCGCGGCAGAGCGGCGTCTACGGCAGGGGAGCCACCCATCCCGTGCGCGTACTCTCGCAGAAGGGGGAGCACATGGTGGCCTTCTTCGGCGACCCCGACACCGCCCGTGAGTACGCGGCCGAGCTGGCATCGCTGCTGTCGGTGTCCCTGCGGGACGATACGGGGGTGGGGGCGTGAAGGTAGACCTGCTGTTCTTCTCCGGGACGGGGAACACCAGCCGGGCGGTGAGCGCCCTCGCCGGAGGGCTGCGGGAGGCGGGCCACACCGTCAGGCCCGCCCCCCTGGAGAAGGCCGTGCCGGAGGAGCTGGAGCCGGGAGACCTGCTGGGCCTGGCCTTTCCGGTTGCCGCCGGCTCCACCTACCCCTTCGTGCTGGACTTCATACGGCGCCTTCCGGAGGCGGAGGGAACGTCCGCCTTTCTGGTGGTGACCATGGCGGCCTCATCGGGGGAGGTGGCGGCCAGGGTGAGGGAGGCCCTGGCCCGCAAGGGATACCGTCCGTCCGGGCTCCTGGAGGTGATCATGCCCACCAACTTCCGCCGGGAGCGCGACCCGGGCGGCGAGGACGACAGCGTGCTCTCCCGGGGGGTGGAGACCTCCCGCGACTTCGCCGGCGTGCTTTCCGAGGAACGGGCGGAATGGCCCGAGGGCCCGGAGGGCTTCGACCGGCTGCTGAGGGAGACCGAGAGCCTCTGGAAGGAGCTGCGGCGACGCTACCGCCTCACGGTCAACCCCTCCCGGTGCACCGGCTGCGGGGAGTGCGCAGCGACCTGCCCGGTGGGCAACATAACCATGGAGAAGGGTCTTCCCGTCTTCGGCGACATCTGCCAGATATGCATGCGCTGCTTCTCCGGGTGCCCCGAGCACGCCATACTGGTGGGCGGCGAGGACTACGCCCAGTGGCGGGCCAGCGAGAGGCCCTGGGAGGCCGACTAGTCCCCTCCGGCTTCCTCCAGCATGCCCACGGCACGCTCCAGCAGCCGGACCCTCTCCGGCGGCTCTATCCGCTCTCCGATGATGTAGGAGGCCCTCGCGGCGCAGCTCTCCACCATCCGGTGGGAGGGCGGCGCCAGGGCCAGCACCCGCAGATGGGCCAGCAGGGAGTCCGCCGCCGATGGGTCCCCGGCATCGGCGCTGCCCTCCAGCCAGAGGCTGTCCCCCTCCGCGGCCAGCCATACCGAGGAGACCCCGGAAACCTCTCTGAGGGCCAGCGATCCGGCCAGCCGCTCGATCAGCGCGCAGGCCGCCGCCGTCAGGGGATCGTCGGAGCCGCCGGCGGCAAGGCGCATGCGGAAGGTGGTGGAATCGGCCCGCAGGGGAACCGGAAGCCCGAAGGGCTCCACCGGCTCCGGCAGCTCCGGCAGGCGCGCCGGGTAGGCCCAGGGGGAGGGCATCGGCTCGGCGCTCCAGGGCCGCAGGGTATCGCCGCCTCCCAGTCCCCGCATCCACAGCAGGTGGCCGTCGCCCCTGCAGCCCCCCCGGGATGATTCGACGGCCTCCTCCACCAGCCCCATGGCCCCTCCCCAGCCGGCGGCGAAGGCGGCATCCAGGGGATGCTGAGTGTCCAGCAGGTCCTCCAGGGCCGCGGGAGAGCCGGAGACCGACAGGCAGACCCCGGCCGGGAAGCAGCCCCCCTCGGTGGCCACCGTCTCCGTGCCCAGGCCCCTCCAGGAGGAAGCGTAGGCATCGTCACCCCGGTGGCTCCAGAGGATGGCGCTGTTGGGCCAGGGGCCGGTGAGGACCACCGTGTCCGGCGGGCCGGAGAGCATCCGGCTCACCCGGACCGGGAGGTCCCCGGCGGTGTCGGCGCCCTCGGGGCAGAACCGCAGCACGGCGGGGCGCCCGCCGTCGCCCGGCCGCAGGTCCAGGGCCCCGGCCCAGGCGCTGCCGTCGTCCCGTACCGGCCCGGAGGCCAGGGTGTCGGCCAGCTCCAGCAGGGCCCCGGAGGCGCCCCGGGGGCAGACCAGGAGGTAGCCCGACCATGAGGTCCGGTTCACCTGCGCCCCCCGGCATCCCAGCACCCAGAGCAGCTCCCGCTGGGACTCGTTCAGGCTTCCCCAGGGGTCCGCAGGCGGCATTCCCCCCGGCATCATCACGGCCACGGCCTCCTCCCGGCCCTCCGGCAGGGGCAGGGAAAGGTGGACGGCCGGACCCGCCCCGCCCGCCAGCAGCGCCAGAAGAAGCGGCAGGGTCATTCTCCCCCCCCGGACAGCACTCTTCTCCAGGGGGCCAGGACCCTCCGCAGGGCCTCCGGGCCCTGCAGCCAGGAGAGCACCAGGCCGTAGTTGGTCACCGGCACCCCAGCCGAGGCCAGCCTGGAAAGGCGGGCGGCCAGCTTCTGCCGGCTTATCATGCACCCGCCGCAGTGTATCACCACGCGGTAGCCCCGCAGCACCTCCGGGTCGGGGAACTCCCTTCCGAAGGCGTGCTCGATGATCAGGCCGGGCACCCGGGCCGTGAGCTGGCGCGGGATCTGGACCGTGCCTATGTCCTCGGCTATGCGGTCGTGGTTGCAGGCCTCCGCCACCAGGACGCGGTCGCCGGGCCTGAGGTCGTCCAGCACCGATGTCCCTTCCATGAACAGGGGCAGGCCGCCCCCCGAGGTCTGGTGTATCATCATGATGGAGAACGTGCTGAGGGGAATGCGGTCCGGGACCCACGCGTGCATCACGTCAATGGCCTGGGAGTCGGTGAGCACCAGCTGCAGCCCCTCCGCCTCCTCCAGGGCCGACAGCATGGACAGGAACCTCTTCCTCTGCGGGTGGCTGAGCCGCTCCGAGCGGCTCCTGGCCAGCCTGAGGTCCACCCGGTGCAGGCCCACCGGCACCCCCAGACGCAGGAGGTACTCCATGGCCATCTCCTGGGGGCGCAGCAGCCTGCCGGATGGCGACTCCTCGTCCAGGGGGATGTGCAGCAGCACGGCCCCCGAGGTCTCCAGGAAGGGAAGCAGGTCCACGGGAGCGGGTCCCTCCGGCCTGCAGCCGGCCACGAACTCGGTGAGGGGCTCCGCCGAGGCCGGGTCGGAGAGGTCCAGGGCGATCTCGGGCACCGCCGCCCGGTCGGGGATGGCCGTCCGGCAGTACTCCAGGGCCTCCTCCCCGGTGGCCGAGCTTCCGGCCAGACGGCGGGGGTTGCTCCCGAACAGGTTGTAGACCACGGCCAGGCGGACTCCGCGGGCGCGGCACATGGAGGCCACCCTCCGCTCCACCTGCAGCCCGCCGGAGAGGAAGGCCCCCACCGGGTCCACCACCAGCAGCGCCAGGTCGGCCTCCTCCAGGGCGGCCAGGGTCTTGCGCCGCTTCTTCTCCCCCAGGCCGGACCCCTCGTCCAGGCCGGCGGTGTCCAGTATGCGAACCGGCCCCACCGCGTGTATCTCCATCAGGGCGGGCTTGACGTCGGCGGTGGTTCCCGGAGCCGCGTCGACGATGGAGGTCTCCTGCCGGGTGAGCAGGTTCATCAGTGTGCTCTTGCCGGCGTTGATCCTGCCGAATATCCCGATTACGGTGCGATCCACCCTGGCCATGCGGCCCCCTTCCCGGCGCCAGCGGGGACTATGCCCCAAGGCCCGGAAGGCCGCAACCCGCGAAGCGGCCGGAACCTTGACCGGGGAAGGGCGGTTTTAGATACTCCAAGCCCGGCGCGGAGAGGTGGCCGAGTGGCTGAAGGCATCCGCCTGCTAAGCGGATGAGAGGTTCATAGCTTCTCCGAGGGTTCGAATCCCTCCCTCTCCGCCACGTCGGCCCGCCGTCACCTCCCGAGCCGCGACCCTTGCCAGGAGGTCCTGCATGAGGCAAATGCCAGCATTCGCCGCCATGGCCGCGGTGTTCATTGCCGCCGGCTGCGGCCGCCAGGTCACCGACCCCGGGGTTCCCTTCCGGCTGGGTCCGGGGGAGGAGATGGAGCTGGTGGTGAGCGCCGACGGAGACACCGGATACCGCTGGGAGCTGCTGGAGTCACTGGAACAGA
Source organism: Candidatus Fermentibacteraceae bacterium (assembly GCA_041686025.1). GTDB lineage: Bacteria > Fermentibacterota > Fermentibacteria > Fermentibacterales > JCC-6 > JAWLEP01. The sequence goes on along the minus strand of JAWLEP010000003.1, from coordinate 80,447 downwards.
CCATCCTCAGGTTCGTGGAGAGGCACTACGAGGACGGGGGCCTCTCCCTCTCCGGGCCGGGAAAGACCGGCTGCGAGGTGTGGAGGTTCCGGGCGGCGGGTCCCGGCGAGACCACCGTCAGGCTGGGCTACGTGGTGCCGCCCGGAGTGGAATTCTCCACCCAGGACTCCGTGCTGGTGTACACGGTGCATGTAAGCAGGTAGCGCCGCCCGGGGCGCGCCGATCCACCGGATTGACTGACCCGACACACACGGAAGGCGAGATGTCACAGTCACAGATAAGGACGAGACTTGCCCCGTCACCCACCGGGGACCCGCACGTGGGAACCGCCTACCAGGCCCTCTTCGGATGGGTGTGGGCCAGAAAGAACGGCGGCAGCTTCGTGCTGCGGATAGAGGACACCGACAGGGAGCGCTCCAGCCAGGCCAGCGAGAGGGCCATACTCGACTCGCTGCGCTGGCTGGGCCTTTCCTGGGACGAGGGGCCGGACGTGGGCGGCCCGTATGGGCCCTACAGGCAGAGCGAGAGGCTGGAGGTCTACCGCGAGCACGTTCAGAGGCTGGTGGACCAGGGCGACGCCTACCCCTGCTTCTGCTCCCGGGAGAGGCTGGCCGAGCTGCGCCGGGGCCGGAAGGGCGCCGTCACCGGCTACGACGGGCACTGCCGGGGGATACCGCCGGAGGAGGCCCGGCGAAGGGTGGAGGCCGGCGAGGAGCACGTGGTCAGGATGAAGGTGCCCCCGGAGGGGGAGTGCGTCTTCACCGACCTGCTGCGGGGGGAGATCCGCAAGGAGTGGTCCACCGTGGACGACCAGGTTATACAGAAGGCCGATGGATATCCCACCTATCACCTGGCGGTTGTGGTGGACGACCACCTGATGGGGATCAGCCACATCATCCGCGGCGAGGAGTGGATCAACTCGGTCCCCAAGCACGTGCTGCTCTATGACTACCTGGGCTGGGAGCCTCCCGTCTTCTGTCATCTGCCGCTGCTGCGCAACCCGGACAAGAGCAAGCTCTCCAAGCGCAAGAACCCCACCTCGATAGGCTTCTACCGCGACTCGGGCTTCCTGCCGGAGGCCCTTCTGAACTACCTGGGGATGATGGGCTGGAGCATGGCCGGGGGCGGCGAGAAGTTCACCCCGCAGCAGATGGTGGACAGCTTCCGCCTGGAGGACATCAACCTGGGCGGGCCGGTGTTCGACGTGGACAAGCTGCGGTGGCTGAACGCCAAGTACATCCGCGAGGACTACGGCCCCGGGGAGCTGGTGGACCTCCTGCAGGACTGGAGGATCAACCGGCCCACCCTGGAGGCCATAGCCGGCATGGCCCAGGGGCGGCTGCGGACGCTGGGGGACTGGGGGCCTCTGACCTCCTTCTTCTTCGCCGACGAGGTGGACCCCGACCCGGAGCTGCTGCTGCTGAAGGGAATGGACGGCGACGACTCCCGGGAGGTGCTGCAGATGGTGGTGTGGGAGCTGGAGCGGCTGCGGGAGTTCACCGCCGAATCCGTTGGTCGGTGCCTGCGGGACACCGCGGAGACCCTGGACGTGAAGCTGAGGGACCTCACCGCCCCGCTGTACGTGGCCATCAGCGGCTCCACCTCCTCCACGCCGTTGTTCGGCTCCATGGAGGTGCTGGGCCCGGACGTGTCCAGGATGCGGATACGGAGGGCCATAATGGCCCTGGGCGGCATGTCCAACAAGAAGGCAAAGAAGCTGGACAAGAGGTACAGGAAGCTCTTCGGCCGCCGGTAGGCGTCTCCGCCGCCCGCGGGGGTTGACAAGGCGGGAAGCGGCGGCGAATATTCCCGGCCTGCAAAAGAGAAGCGCTCCCATCGTCTAGTGGTCTAGGACGCTGGCCTCTCACGCCGGAAACCGGGGTTCGAGTCCCCGTGGGAGCGCCATCTCTTTACACTCGCCGCCCCCTCACAGCTTCCTCCAGCCTGTCCAGAGCCTCGCTCAGCGTGTCCCGCGGACAGGCCAGGTTCATCCTCATGTGGCCCTCTCCGCCGGGGCCGAAGGTGCTTCCCCTGTTCAGGCCCAGGCGGGCCTCTTCGATGAAGAACCGCTCCAGGGCGTCGTCGTCCATCCCCAGGCCCCGGCAGTCCAGCCAGGCCAGGAAGGTGCCCTCGGGGCGGGTCATGGTGACGCCCGGCACCGACTCCAGCCGCTGCGACAGCAGGCGGAAGCTCCCCTCCAGGTAGGACAGAAGGGCATCCAGCCACTCCCCTCCCCGCGCGTAGGCGGCCTCGGTGGCCACTACTGCGAAGACGTTGGACATGCCCATGTGGAAGCGGTCCACCACCCGGGAGAAGGCCTCCCTCAGCTCCGGGTCCGGTATCACGTTCAGCGACATCTGCAGGCCGGCCAGGTTGAAGGTCTTGCTGGGAGCGTAGGCGGCAACGGCAAGAGCCTCCGCCCGGGGCCCCAGGGATGCCGTGGGAACGTGCGCGGCTCCGGGGAAGACGATGTCGGCGTGGATCTCGTCGGAGAACACGGTGACCCCGCTTTCGGCGCATATATCCACCATGGCCTCCAGCTCCTCCCGGCTCCAGACACGCCCCACGGGGTTGTGCGGGGAGCAGAGCACCAGGAGCGAGGAGTCCCGGCAGTCCCTCTGCAGGCCCTCCAGGTCCGGCCGCCACCGGCCGGAGCTCTCCAGCAGCCTGTTGTTGACCAGCCTCCGGCCGCTGCGGTGGACGGAGTCGCGGAAGGGGTAGTAGACGGGCGGCTGGATTATCACGCCGTCGCCGGGCTCCGTGAAGGCCTCGATGGCCAGGTCCAGCGCCGGCACCACCCCGGGGGTGGACAGTATCCACTCCCTCTCCACGGGCCAGCCGTACCTCCGCGAGAACCACTCGATGACGGCGGAGTACAGGCTCTCCGGCTTTGCCGTGTAGCCAAAGACCCCATGACGAGCCCTCTCCATAATGCTGTCGAGGACAGGGGGAGGGGCCCGGAAATCCATGTCGGCCACCCAAAGGGGAATCACGTCCTCCCGGCCGAAGACCCGGTCTCTGAAGTCCCATTTGTAGCTGGAGGTACCCCTCCGGTCCACAGGGAGGTCGAAGTCCGGCTCTCCGCCGCGTCCACCGCTACAGCAGTCCATACGGCCGCCTCTCCGTCGCTTTTTTAACCGTCTGAGAAGCACATGACTTGACGAAAGGCCTTTATGGCCCGAGAATGAGCACACCGAACACGAAAGGGGTATACGTTCTATGATCCCCGATATCAAGCCCGCTCTGCTTCTCGCAGCGGCCATGGTCCTGCCAGCCTCGGCTTCTCCCCGGACAGGCTGGGAGACCTTCCTGTTGGGGCGTAACGGCTGCAGCCTTTACGGCTGCTGCGCAACCGACGACGGCGGTATGGCGGCTGCAGGCCGCATCGCAGACCTGGAGCCGGACCTGTCCATGCTCTACCTGGTGAGGATCGGCCCCCAGGGAGAGGTTCGATGGGAGAGGAGAGTGGGTTGGGAGGCCTCCTGTTTCGCATGGGATGTCATACAGACCGGGGCGGGCTTCACCGTCTGCGGGGAGCTTGCCACCAGGGAGGGTGACGTAGACGGGTTCGTGATGCGCTTCGACGCCTTCGGCCGGGAGCTGTGGAGGAGGCAGCTGGGCGGGCCGGGGCGGCAGCGGCTGAGGGACATTATCCCGGCGGCCGGCGGGGGCTGCTACCTGATCGGCGACAACGCCGCCGGAGAGGATGGCAGCCGGCTGTGGCTCCTGAGGCTGGATGCCGAGGGGGAGACAGTGTGGTCCAGGGAGATGGGCGGCGGCCGGTCGGTGACCGGATGGGGGGGCTGCATGACGCCCGACAGCCTGATCGCCGTCTGCGGGGGCAGCCTCGACGACATGACGCTGACCTTGGTGGATCTCGACGGAAACAGACGTCTGCATCGTGTCTTCGACAACGCTGGCGGCAGGGAGTACGGGAGGGCCATAGCGGCATCGGCATCGGGGGATCTCTGCATGATGGGGTCTTCCCGCAGTCCGGACAGGTACCTGCTGGACGTCTTCTTGCTGGCCGTCGATGATGGAGGCGACGAGCTCTGGCGCCAGCTTCTCGGAGGCGAGGGGAACGACTGCGCCGGAAGCCTCGCCTACCTCGGGGACAGCCTGCTGCTGGTTTACAACACCATGTCCGAGGGCGCAGGAAGCTACGACGCGGTTCTGGAGATCCACTCCTCCTCCGGAGAGCGAATGGAGAAGGTTATCATGGGTGGCAAAGGATGGGACCGCGTCAACGACCTGGAGGTGGGAACGGACGGAAGGGCATTCATGGTGGGGTGCACGGGAGGACGGGACTCCGAGATGCGGTACGGTTGGGCCGTCATGATGTGGGTGGGGGCCGACTCGGCGGAGGTTCCCGAGGCCGAATATCCGAAGGGTGGTATCGCCAGATGAACGGAGTGCTGCGAAATGCCGTTGTCCTGGCCTGCTGGCTGCTGCTGGCCGGGCCCTGTCCTGCATCCTCCGGTGAGAGGGCGCCGGGTACCGCCTGGAGCATATCGGTGGGAGGCATAAAGGAAGAGGATGCAGGCCGATGCCTGCTGCGCGATGACGGCATGCTTCTGGTCTGCGGCAGCACCCGCTCCTACAGCACCGGAGACTCCGACGGACTGGTGGTCCTTCTGGACCCCGAAGACGGCGACATATCCTGGGAGAGGCCCTACGGCGGCATCGGTGACGACTTCCTCACAGATCTGGCGCCGGCTCCCGACGGGGGCTTCTACGCGGTGGGAAGCTCGGGCTCGGACTCCCACGGCGGAGAGGACATCTGGGTGATCAGATGCGATGCCGATGGTAACCCGATATGGCAGCGCCGCTACGGAGGGGAGATGGATGAGAGGGCCGAGGCCGCCGTATCCGACAGCGGCGTAGTGGTGGCGGGAATGACCTGGTCGCAGGGCTCGGGAGGCTGTGACGGCTGCCTGCTGCGCCTCGACGAAGAAGGGGAAGTCGAATGGTTCCGCACCTTCGGCGGGGCGGGCATGGACAGGTTCTTCGACGTGGCCGGCACCGAAGGCGGATACCTCGCCACCGGCACCACCTATTCCCAGGGCGAGAACGGGGAGGCTCTCACCGTCTGGACCGGCCCCGCTGGGATGGAGGAGTCCAGGATGGTCTGGGGCGGCCCCGGCTACGACTTCGGAAGGGCCGTCATGCCCCGGGAGGACGGAGGGGCGGTGGTGTGCTGCTGGTCCAAGCGGTCGGTCTGCAACCTGGCCCTTCTCTTCGCGGATGCCGATGGTTCGCTGGAGAGGGAGGTGGTGATTCCCACCGGCTACAGCGTGCGGGGTGAGGCCGTTCTGTATGCGCCCGACGGGTGCATGCTGGTGGCGGGCACCCGGGAGACTCCCGGGTCCGGCGGCATGGACCTGTTCCTCTGGAAGCTGGACTCCAGCGGCGAGCGGATGTGGGAGGCCGGGGTGGGAGGTACCGGCGACGAGGAGCTCACCGGTATTGCCGTCACCTCCGAAGGAAGACCGGTTCTGGCGGCTACCACCACCTCCACCGGAAGGGGTGACAGCGACATCTGGCTGGTGGGGATGGAGATAATGTCCTGGAGGGGGTCGGGCCATGACGAATGACGAAGGCGACGAGTCGTACGGGGAGCGGGAAAGGCACCTGCTCCGCTCCAACTGGGACCTGCTGAGGGACTACACCAGCGACGAGAGGACCGGCAAGCCGCCGCCTGCGCTGCAGAAACCGGCGGAAGACAAGCCGGTCAGGAGGCTGCCGGGGGTGAAGCCCGACCAGCACAGCCGGCTCACCGTGGCCCAGGCGGTGTTCGAGCGTCACAGCGTCAGGTCCTTCACCGATGAGCCCATCTCCCTGCGGGAGCTGTCCTTCCTGCTCTGGGCCACCCAGGGCGTGCGGAGGGTCATAGGCGAGGGAAGGGCCAGCCTGAGAACCGTTCCCTCAGGGGGGGCGCGGCACCCCTTCGAGACCTACCTGTTCTGCCGGAGGGTCTCGGACCTCTCCCCGGGGGTTTACAGGTATCTGCCGCTGGATCACGCCGTATGCCTTCACGGCCGGCTGCCCGCCCCCGGAAGGCTGGCCGACGCGGCGGTGGGGCAGGGCTTTCTGGAGGAGGCCGCCGTAACCTTCGTCTGGGCGGCGATTCCCTACCGGATGGAGTGGCGGTACGGTCCCGTCTCCGCCAAGATCATCGCCCTCGACGCCGGGCACATCTGCCAGAACCTCTACCTGGCCTGCCAGGAGATAGAGGCCGGAACCTGCGCCGTGGGGGCCTACAACCAGGACGCCTGCGACCAGCTTCTGGGCCTTGACGGCCGGGAGGAGATGGTGGTCTACATGGCTCCCGTGGGAAGGCCGGCCCGGTCCTGAGCAGGGAGGGCTACCTTTCCGGCCGCCCCCACTGCATCCTGTACAGAACCCGACTGTAGTCCCTGCCCCTCAGGGAGGTGCCTCCCGGGAAGCTCCAGGAGCGCAGGGGAACCAGTCTCAGCCCCAGCCTTCGGGAGGCCGGCCCGTCCAGCAGGCGGGCCCGGTCTACGGGGTCCATCATGTGGGTCGCTCCCAGCTCCCTCAGTATGCGGACCGAGGCCGCCAGGTCCCGGTGCAGCCCGGGATAGCCGGCTGCCGCCGGCGTCACCAGGCCCTCAAGGTCCACCAGCCTGCGGTGGGCCATGTAGCCGAACACCCCCACCTCGCGGACAGCCACCACCGCGTCCTCCGGCAGGCTGTCGCGCATGAACGCCGCCGCCTCCCGGTGGGTGGCCAGGTTCCTCTCCATGGTCCGCATGTGGGGTACGAACACCGTCACCAGCACCACCAGCTGCAGGCCGGCGGCCAGGAGCGGGACCACCTGCCACGAGCGGCAAAGCCGCCCCCCGACGTTCCGGGTCAGCAGCCGCATCCCGGCCACCTCCACCGCCGCCAGGGCGGGCCAGGCCGGCAGCAGGTACCGCGAGATCATGGGGCCCCGGCCCGCCAGCACCACGGCGAAGACCGCCGGCGGCAGCAGCAGAAGCGGCATCCACCGCCTTGGGGGCCGCGGAATTCGCCACCGGCCCAGAAGCCACCCCGCCGCCAGCAGGGCCAGAGCCGCCGAGGCCAGCGCGTCGCCGGCCAGGAGCATTCCGGCCAGCCTGGACAGGGATGCGAACAGGTAGGCGGGCAGGGGGGCGGCGGAGACCTTGGATGCGGCCGACAGGGGGAGGGGGGAGCCGAAGTAGGCCCAGGCAAAGGCGGCCCAGCCGGCGGTGGGGAGCATCCAGAGCAGCAGATGCGCCGGGCGGCCGGGCCTGCTGCGGCCCACGAAACCCACGGCGAGAAGCGGCCCCAGCACGGCCAGCTCGGGCCGGACCGCTATGCCCAGGCCGGATAGGAGAAGGGCCCATCCGGGTCTTCGCTCCACAGCCAGCAGCAGACAGGCAGTCACCAGGAGGCCGGCGGCGGCGGTCTCCATCCCCGAGCAGCTCCAGCGGACCCACCAGGGGTTGAGGGCCAGCAGCAGCGCGGGGTAGGGGGCGGCCCCCGGGCCCAGAAGCCGCCGGGAGAGCCGGTAGAGCAGCAGAAGGGTGAGGGCCCCGGCCAGGCAGGAGAGGAGCCTGGCCGCGGGGAGGCCCCCGGCTCCCGCGGCTTCTGCGGCGGCCAGCAGGACCACCCAGACGGGGCTGGTGCAGGAGTAGAGCGGGCCCCCGGCGGGGTGGAAGCTCAGCCCGTGCCCCCCGGCCAGGCTGCGGGCGTAGGTCAGGTGTATGTAGGTGTCGTCGATGGCGTAGCCGGTTCCCAGCCAGGCCGCGAGGAACCACGCCAGGCAGAGTGCCGCCACTGCCGCCGGCCGGGAGCGCAGGAGCATCACCGTCTAGCCCAGCAGCCCTTCCAGCTCCTCCACCATGCGCACGGCTCCGGCGTAGACCTCGGCGGGGCCGCCGGCCAGCATGTAGGCCGGTGTGGTCACCACCCGCATTTCCCCGTCCGTCACCGCGTCGTCCACCGGGCACTCCACGTGCTGCGCTCCCATGGCCTCTATCTTCTGCGCCACCTCCGGGTCGTTGCCCACGGTTACCTTCACCCCGGGGAACAGCCTGGCGGGTATGACGGGCGCTATGCACATGGCGCCTATGGGCTTGCCCGCCTTGTGGGCCCTCTTCAGCAGTCCCTCCACCTCCGGGTTGACCGAGCACGACTCGCCCTCGGTGCCGAAGGTGGAGATGTTGAGGGCGGCGCCGAATCCTCCGGGCAGCACCACCAGGTCGTAGTCGTCGTCTTCGAGGTCCGCCAGGGCGACGGCGTCTCCCCTGGCAATCCTGGCCCCCTCCCGCAGGACGTTCCTGGTCTCGTCGGCGTCTTCGCCGGAGACGTAGTCCCTGGTAACGCTCTGGGGGATGTCGGGGGCGGCGTAGACAACCTCGAACCCCGCCCGGTCCAGGGCTATCAGCGCGCTCACCGCCTCGTGTATCTCCGTTCCGTCCATGTTTCCGCATCCGCTGAGCACGAAGGCAGCTCTTCGGGCCATCTCCTCTCCTTTCACTTTGGGTCAGCGGCCGGAGGGGTCGAACGCAAGCGGCCCCATCAGACTCCCGTCCCACGCCAGGGGCCAGCACCAGCAGCCGAGCCTCCATCCCGCCGACCTGAAGACGTTCATTCGAACCGAATCCGGATCTCCGACCTCCTCCAGGGCCACCGCCGCCTCCATGACCCATCCGTCGTCGGAGGCGGTGACCGCCAGGCTCCATCCCCCGTCCCAGGAGGACCTGGGGCCCCCGCCCGTCCGGGCGTAGCCCCTGGCCTCGCCTTCGGGCCCGGCGTAGAGCAGAAGGGACCGGCCGCCGCCGCAGAGGAAGAGGCCGGCCTCGTCGTCTTCGAGATGCTCGGAGCAGTCGAAGGCCACCCGGATGCTGTCGGTCCCCACGGCCACCATGACCTCGGTGGGGGGCATGTCGGAGGGGCCGCCGTCCCGGCCCACGAAGACCTCCATGGGCTCGGCCGGGTATTCCCCCTCCCCGATGTTCCCGTCCGTCACGGCCCGGCAGAGGGCCGCGGGCACGGGTCTGGCCAGGGGAAGGGTCTCCGTCAGCTCCAGCTCCTTGTCCCGGGGACCGTAGCACAGACCTACCCGGAGGGAGGGCAGGGGAAGCAGACCGTCCCGGACCCCCGCCTGCAGCGTCAGCGTGTCGGGGGAGCCCTCCAGCTCCACCTCGGCACTGCCGGGAGTTACCCGCCATCCCTCCTCCCGCACCTCCACGGTCACCCGGCGCCGCCTCTCCTCGAAGGGATGCAGCACCACGGTGACCCCGCCGCCCGCCGGGGACAGCGGGCGGGCCTCCAGCATGCGGTTGCCGTACAGGTAGTGGAGCCTCTGCTCCAGGCTGGTGTTCAGGCTCTCCGGATGGACGGCCTGCGATTCGATCAACGCAAAGGCCTGCCGCTCTTCGGACAGCGTGAGCCAGCCGAACTGGGTGAAGATCCCGGCCTCCCGGGAGGGCTCGCCGATCCGGACGCCGGAGGGCCCCATGGTGGCCAGCAGGACCCCGTCCCTTCTCTGGCAGGCGGCGGCGTGGACGTGGCCGGAGAGAACGGCATCCGCCCCCCGCTGCCCGAGCATGTCGTAGAACCGCCGCGCAAGGGCGGAATCGGCTTCGGCCATGGACCACAGGGGCTTGTGAGTGACCACCACGGTGCAGCCCCCTGCATCCGTCAGGGCCAGAAGGGAATCCAGCCGGGAGAGGAGCTCCCGGGTAAGGTGTCCCTCCCGGGACGTGTCCCAGATGACGAAGTCCACGCCCAGACGCCGGACAACGCCCTCCACCGGCCAGCCGGTGACCCCGGTCCAGAGCGCCTCGGAGGTTCCGTCCCATACGTCGTGGTTGCCCGGGGCGGCCACCATGCCGAAGGGCTGCAGTGGCTCCAGGGACTCCATCACCGCCTGCCACTGCCCGGCGGCGGCAGCGCTGTCGCAGTAACCCTCGATCAGGTCGCCCACGGAGACCACCAGATCGGGTTCCATCAGGGCTATGGCCCGTATGGTGCGGGTCCACTGCTGGTCGTCTGCTCCGCCGGTGCGGTCGCCCAGCACCGCCAGACGGACCGGCCCCAGAGCCAGCATGACGGCCAGCAGAACCCCTGCGGAAGTCATGGCCCCCCCTTCGCTCACATGCCCGGCCTTCGACTCGGGCTTCCGGTTGGTTAGAATAGCAAAAGCCACGGTCCGGGCAACCCTGCGCCGGCGGGGCCGGTCCGGCCGAATGCGCCTGCAGCCCGGGAGGGGGTTCGGTGTTGTCATCGAAGACGGTTGTGGCGGCGGCAGCTTCTCTTCTCTGCGTGGGATGCTACTACGGCACCATGCAGCCAGCTCACACCCTGGGTGAGAACCACATAACGGCCACCGGCAGCATCATGCTTCCCGCCTTCCTCGAAGCTGAGGAGAGGGCGGAGGCGGAGCAGTCCGGCGTGGACTACCTGGAGCCCTATCCCTCCCTCTCCCTGGCCAGCGGGGCCACAGAGAACGTGGACATAGGCATCTCGGCCTACGGGTACGGCCTGGGCCCCTTCCTGAAGTACTCCCCCATGGAGTCCTCCTCGCCGGCGGCGGTATCTGCGCTGGCGGGCGTGGGCTACGTGCTGCCGGCCAGGGTCATCTCCGTGCGGGGATCGCTGGCGGCGGGCCACAGGCTGGGCCGCAGGCTGCAGCTGTACGGAGCCTGGGACGTGGGGTACGGCCCCGACCTCGCCAACGTACCCGAGGACGGAGACGGGGAGGACGACTGGGACGCCATAGACAACACCACAAGCCAGGCCCTGAGGCTGGGGGTGGGCTACGAGCTGCGGCTGGGCCAGGATGTGTCCACCTATGTTCCGGAGTCCGTGGCCTTCGAGCTCACAGTGCCCCTGGACCTCTCCCGGGACATGGTGATAGCGGGGCTGGGCGTCACCTACTGATCCGCCCGCCGGCGGGGTAGCAGTTGCGCCCGGTGTTTGATATTGTCCACCTCCGCGGCCCCGAGCCTGCGGAAGATGACCTGTCGGAGAAGGGGACCCCTTGACCGAAACGGGCCGGATATTCGACCTGCACGTGCACACCCCCGCCTCGCCCGACGCCGCCGTATCCCCCCAGGAGCTGGTGACCGCCGCGGAGCTGCTGGGCCTCTGGGGACTGGGCCTGGTGGTGCACGTGGACTTTCACCCCGACGACTACTGCACCGGAGGGCCGGACGTGGCGGCCTACGTGGCCGACTCGCGACGGATAGCAGAGCTGGCCGGGGCGGAGGGCATCCGGGTCGCCACCGGCCTGGAGGTGGGTGAGCCCCACCGCTTCGCCTCCAGCTGGGAGCCGGTGGCCGCCGCCGAGGAGTGGGACTTCCTCACCGGCGCCCTGCACTGGATTGGTTCCCGCCTGGTGCTGGACGAGACCGGCTACCGGGGGATCGACCCCATGCAGGTGGTGGAGGGCTACTACGAGGAGACCCTGCGGGTGCTGCGGCAGTGCGACATCGACGTGCTGGCCCACATGGGCATATTCCGCCGGGGCCTGGCCCTTGCCGGCTACGGCACCGGCTTCGACGAGGTGGAGGAGTGGCCCGGCCTCATCGACGAGGTCCTGGGGACCATGATAGAGCAGGGAGTGGCCCTGGAGCTGAACACAGCCGGCCTTCGCCGCAGCGAGGAGACCACCTACCCCACCCGCAGCGTCCTGGAGCGCTACCGCCAGCTGGGCGGGGAGCTGGTGACACTGGGTTCGGACACCCACCGCAGGGAGAACGCCTTCTTCGGAATAGCCAGGGGCAGGGACCTGCTTCTGGAGCTGGGCTTCCGGGAGGCCTGCTACTTCTCCGGCCGGACCCCGCGCCTCTACCGCCTGTAGACCCTACTGCTCGAGGAAGTCCGGCAGCCTGATCTCCCCCTCGGGTGTCTGGTGGTTCTCCACCAGCGCCGCCATCAGCCTGGGAAGGGCCAGGGCCGATCCGTTCAGCGTATGCACGTGCACGGGCTTTCCGCCGCCCTCCGGACGGAACCTGATCCCCCCCCGCCGGGCCTGGAAGTCGCGGAAGTTGGACACCGAGGAGACCTCCAGCCACCGCTTCTGTCCGGCGGCCCATATCTCCAGGTCGTGGCAGCGCGCGGCGGCGAAGCTCAGGTCTCCGGTGCACAGCAGCTGCACCCTGTAGGGGATGCCCAGCTCCTGCAGCATCTCGCACACGTACTCGGTCATGGCGCCGTGGGCCTCGTCGGAGCGGTCCGGATGGGTGATCCAGACCAGCTCCACCTTCTCGAACTGGTGGACCCTGTTCAGCCCCCGCGTCTCCTTGCCGTAGCTCCCCGCCTCCCGGCGGAAGCAGGGGGTGTAGCCAAACAGCTGCAGGGGCAGCTGGTCCTCGTCCAGAAGCTGGCCCCGGTAGATGTTGGTGAGGGGCACCTCGCCGGTGGGTATCAGGTAGAGGTCGTCCCCCTCCACCCTGTACATGTCCGCCTCCAGCTTGGGTATCTGGCCGGTGGCCCGCATGCTGTCGCCGGTGGCCACGAAGGGGGTCCAGACCTCTTCCATGCCGGCCCCCGCATGCCTCTCGCACATCCACTGGATCAGCCGCCTCTGCAGACGGGCCAGTCTTCCGCGCATCAGGGCGAAGTTGGCCCCCGCCACCCTCCCGGAGGCCTCCACGTCCAGCATGCCGCCCAGCAGCTCCCAGTGCGGCCGCGGCTCGAAGCCCGGCTCCGCAGGCTCCCCCCATGAGTCCAGCAGGATGTTGTCGGACTCGTCCTCGCCCCGGGGGACGTCCTCGTCGGGGATGTTGGGGAAGGCCAGCTCCAGCTCGGCCATGGCGGCGTCCACCTTCCGGAGCTCCTTCTCCAGCCTGGAGATCTCCCCCCCCACCTCCCGGCTCTCGGCTATCTGGGCGTCGGCGTCCTCCCCCGCCCTCTTTCGGCCGGCCACTTCGGAGCTCAGCTCGTTCCGCCTGCGGCGGAGCTCCTCGCTCTCGGCCAGTATATCCCGGCGGCGGCCGTCGGCCTCGGCCCACTCCTCTATGGGGCAGGGCTCTCCCTTGGCCGAGGCAGCCTCGCGGACCCTGTCGGGGTCCTTCCTGAGAAGGTTTCTGTCCAGCATCTGCGCATCAGCTCCCTGAGTATTGAGGGCCCGCTGCGGCCCGCTGCTCCATCCCGGTCAAACGTGGGAGAGGAATATAAGCGTTCCCGCCGCAGCCGCACCCAGAGAGGCCAGCAGGACCGCCGCCGCCGCGGCGTCCTTGCACCTGCCCACCAGGGGATGCGGCTGGGGAGAGACCCTGTCCGCCAGGTGCTCCAGGGCGGTGTTCACCGCCTCGGCCGCCCAGACGGCCGTCACGCACAGGGCCAGCACCGCCCACTCCAGAAGGGATACGCCCAGCAGGGCGAACACCGCTGTCACCGCGGCCGTGGCCAGCAGGTGGAAGCGGGCGTTGCGCTGGCGGGCCAGCACGTCCAGAAGCCCCCGGAAGGCGTGCCGGAATCCCCCGGCCAGGCCGCCCATGCTAGTCCTTTCCGTAGAAGGCCTCGATGGCGCCCGCAACCTCCTCCAGCTCCCCTTCGGTGAGCTCCCCGAAGACGGGTATGGAGATCACCTCCCGGCAGGCCTTCTCGGTCACCGGGAAGTCGCCCTCCCCGTAGCCCAGGGGCGCGAAGCACTCCTGCAGGTGCAGGGGCACCGGGTAGTAGACCGAGCAGCCGATGTCCGCCGCCCGCAGATGCTCCAGCAGGCCGTCGCGGCGGGCGGCCCGGAGGGTGTACTGGTTGTAGACCGAACGGGCCCGGTCATCGATCACCGGTGTGACCACCTCCTCCAGGGAGCCGAGACGCTCGCCGTACCATGCAGCGTTGGCCCTGCGGCCCTGGTGCCAGCCTTCGAGACGGCGCAGCTTGACCCTCAGGAAGCCCGCCTGCAGCGCGTCCAGCCGGCTGTTCTTCCCCACCATGGAGTGCACGTAGCCGCTTCCCCCGTGCTCGCGCAGGCTGGCCACGGCGCGCGCCACCTCCGGGTCGGGGGTGGTAACCGCGCCCCCGTCCCCCAGGGCCCCCAGGTTCTTGGAGGGGAAGAAGCTGAAGGCTGAGGCGTCGCCGAAGGAGCCCGCCCTGCGGCCGTTCCAGCTCCCGCCCACCGACTGGCACGCGTCCTCCACCACGGGGAGGTCCCACTCGCGGCAGGTCTCCATGATGGCGTCCATGTCGGCGGGCTGGCCGAAGAGATGGACCGGGATCACCGCCGCCAGGCGGCTGCGGGTGACCCGGTCCACCGGGCCCCGGTCGGTGAGGGCGCACCGCGAGGACAGGTAGCCGGCCAGCTGGTCGGGGTCCATGTTGAAGGTGTCGGGCAGTATGTCCACGAAGGCGGGCCTGGCCCCGCAGCGGGACACCGCACCCGCGGTGGCGAAGAAGGTGAAGGGGGTGGTGAGGACCGTGTCCCCGGGGCTCACTCCCACCGCCTGCAGAGAGAGTATCAGGGCATCGGTGCCGGAGGCGCAGCCTACCGCGGCCCCTGCGCCGCAGTACTCGGCCAGCTCGCTTTCGAAGGCCTCCAGCTGCGGGCCCTTGATGAAGCGCGAGGTCCGCAGGGCGTCCTCGAACACCTCCATCAGCTCCTTCTTCACCGGTTCGTGCTGTCTGCCGATGTCCAGCAGGGGGACTGCCATAGGGGTCCTTTCTAATGGGCGCCGGCCCCGGTGAGCACCACCAGCACCGTGCGTATCAGTATCTCCACGTCGAGGAAGAGCGACTGGTTCTCGATGTAGAAGAAGTCGAACTTCAGCTTCTCGCCCACGTCCTCGATGGATGTGTCGTACTCCAGCTTCACCTGGGCCCAGCCCGTTATTCCCGGCTTCACCGTCAGCCTCTTGGGGTAGAAGGGGTAGGTCTGCACCAGCTCGGCCACGAACTCCGGCCTCTCCGGCCTGGGCCCCACCACGGACATGTCGCCCTTGAGAACGTTCAGGAACTGGGGGATCTCGTCCAGCCGGGTGCGGCGCATGAACCGTCCAACCCGGGTGACCCGGGGGTCGTCCCTGTCGGCCCAGACCGGCCCGCTGATCTTCTCGGCGTCCCGGACCATGCTGCGGAACTTGAATATCCGGAAGGTGTGGCCGCCCCTGCCCACCCGCTCCTGGCGGTAGAACACCGGCCCCCGGGAGTCGATCCTGATGGCCACCGCCAGCGCCAGCCAGACCGGAAGGCCCAGCACCACCACCAGCACGCTGATGACCACGTCGAACAGCGTCTTCATGGTCTTGCCCAGGAAGCTCAGCCGCTCCGGCAGCAGCTCCATGAGGGGCTGGCCCAGTATCTGCGTGTTGTGCACGTGGCCGGCAACCACGTCGAAGAGGTCGGGGAGCACCTTGACGCGGATGTTCCGCCGGGCCGCCGGGAGCATCAGTGAGAGTATGTCCTGGTGGAAGTTGGACGCTATGGTCACCAGCAGCTCGTCCACCTTCTCTCCGGCCAGGATCCCGTCCAGGTCGTCCACCTCTCCCAGCACCATCTCCTCCGGCACCGCGGGCACGTCGTGGTGGGGGGGCACTATGAAGCCCACGGTCCGGTAGCCCAGGGCGGGATTGACGTCCAGGTACTCCTGCAGCGAGCGCGCCTTGGAGCCCACCCCCACGATCATGGCCCTGCGGACCAGCAGCCCCTTCTCGGAGAGGGCCCTCTGCACCAGCCTGGACGCGGTCCTGGCCAGGAAGACCAGGGTCAGCATGAGCCCGTAGTAGATGACGATGATCCAGCGGCCCACCGATGGGCCGGGGTTCACCAGGAAGGCCAGTACCCCCAGGGCCAGGAAGCCGGTGGTCACCGGCTTGAAGACCAGGGCCAGCTCGTCGGTCCAGCTGCGGTCCCAGTGGGGCCGGTAGCAGCCGGTGAGACCGAAGAGGGCCCACCACCAGGGTATGGAGACGGTGGCGCCGGCCAGTATGACCCTCCAGGATACGCTGACCCCCTCGGGGAACAGCCCGGAGTGGAACTTCAGCCAGCTGGCCAGGACCAGGGCGGCCATGGCGGCCGCGCCGTCCAGGGCCAGGGACAGAACGATGGCTGTTCGCTTCAGAGCGCTCCTCCGGTCAGTTGTCCGCCTGGTCGCCGCCTGCCGCGCCCCGCCGGCGCCGGTCCCATGTCTCTATGGGGTTGCCCACCGCCAGCCTGAGGAGCCCGGTCATGGATGCCAGGTTCATCAGCCAGAAGTAATAGGGGAAGCTGAGCCTGGACGGCATCCTGGCCCTCAGGACGCCTCCCAGCACCGCCAGCGCATGGAAGGCCAGCAGGAGCAGAAAGATAATACGGTAGAAGGGATGGCTCCAGAGCAGGCCGGAGATCACCGTCACCGCCAGCAGGAAGAAGCCGGAGGCCCAGCGCAGCATCTTGTGCAGAAGCAGCTGCAGCGCCAGCCCCACCCTTCCGGCCTTCAGGGCCCGCCAGGCCATCATGGCCCCGCTTACGGACATCCAGCTGACGATCCTCACCATCCGGCGGAACTGGCTGCTGTCGTCGGGCGTGGGCTCCGCCGCTACGGCCAGGTCGTTGAAGACGCAGCGGTAGCCCCTTATCCTGGGCATCACCGCCAGCTCGAAGTCGTCCGCCCTGCCGGGGGAGAGGGGCTCGAAGAGGTCCCGGCGGACGGCGAACACCGCCCCGGTGGCCCCCAGCACCGACCCGAAGCGGGAGCAGACCCTCTTCACCGCCCGCTCGTACCTCCAGTAGGTGCTCTCGCAGCTCTGCCGGTCCAGGCTGTTGCGGCGGGAGCCGTCCACGCACCCCACCTGCGGGTCTGCGAAGGGGGCGGCCAGACGGGCCACCGTATCCCGTGCGAATAGGGTGTCGGCGTCGGTGAAGACCAGTATCTCCCCCTCGGCAATGGCCGCCAGCCTCTGCAGTATCCCAGGCTTTCCCAGCCTGCGGTGGCTGCGGTAGAGGGTTACTCCCCGCTCCGCGTAGGAGGCGGCTATCTCCTCGGTGCCGTCGTCGGAGCAGTCCGAGCCCACCAGCACCCGCAGGGAGCCGGGGTAGTCCTGCTGCAGGAGGTTGTCCAGCCGCCGGGCCAGGACCTCCTCCTCGTTCCTGGCGGCTACCAGAACGCTCACGTCGGGAGCGTAGTCCTCGGGGAGGTCGCGGACCGTCTCCCGGCCGCGAAGGAACAGCGAGGCCAGGGCCATCCCCAACGGGTAGAGTACGTAGGGGGTGGCTCCCAGCACGGCGAACAGCCAGAAGAGTGTCTCCAGCATAACGCGGTTACGCTAATAGATGACGGGCCCGGCGTACAGAATGCCTACCTCCGGAAGAGGTACTTCCGGAAGGTGCCGAATGCCCTGAGGGTCCTGCGGCCCTCGGTGAGGGGATGGCGCAGCGTCTGGAGAGCCTTGTAGAGCAGGTAGGAGGGCCGGAGGTAGAACCTCCTGCGGGCCAGGTCGCACCAGCTCACCAGCTCCTCGGCGGGGAGCCCGGGCAGGTCCACCACGCAGTTGTGCAGGCCCTCCTCCGTGACCCAGCGGTCGTAGCGCGTGGTCCTCAGCCGGCCCTCCTTCCGCATCTGCTCGAAGAGGGCCGTGCCCGGGTAGGCCATGATGGGGAAGAACTGCGCCGTGTCCGGGGAGAGGCGCTTGGCCATCTCCAGTGTGCGGTCCAGGGTCTGTCGGGTCTCCCCGGGGTTGCCGGCCATGAAGCAGCCGTGCACCAGCAGGCCCGCCTTCCGGGCCCTGTCGGCGAACTCCATGTTCTGCTCCACGGTGGTGCCCTTGCGGACGCCGTTGAGTATCCCCTGGTCCCCGGACTCGTAGCCCACGATTATCAGCCGGCAGCGTGCGGCCCTCATCTTCCGCATGGCCTCGAGGCTCAGGTTGGCCCTGACGTTGGCGGTCCAGGGCAGGCGGTTGCCGGCTGCTATCAGGGCCTCGGAGACCTCCTCCACCCGTCGGCTGTCCACGGCGAAGGTGTCGTCCTCCACCACCACCTCCTGGGCCTGCGGGAAGAGCCGGGCCACCCGGGTGAACTCCTCGGCCACCCGGCCTGCGGACATCGCCCGGTATCCCCCGCGGTGCATCACCTGCGGCCAGACGCAGAACGAGCAGCGGTAGGGGCAGCCCCGGCTGGTGATGAGCATCACGCTGGGGTAGCGGGCGGCTGCGAAGAAGTAGTCCTCCGCGGCCAGGTGGCGGCTGTAGACCTCGGCCAGCAGGGGAAGGGAGTCCAGGTCCTCGACGGGCTCGCGCCGGCCGGTCCGGACCAGCCGTCCGTTCCGGGAGAGGACCAGGCCCGGCACCTCCGCAGGGGCCCCGCCCCCCTCCAGGGCCCGGGCCAGCTCCACCACGGTGCGGTCGTACTCGGCCACCGCCACCGCGTCCACCGCCGGGGCCAGACGGAGCGACTCCTCCGGCAGGGCGCTGACGTGGGTGCCCACCATCACCACCATGGATTCCGGCAGCCGGGCCTTCACCGCGGAGGCGACGCGGAGGTCGCTGTAGATCGAAGGGGTGGAGGTGTCCATCACCACCAGGCGGGGTCTGCTCTCGGAGAGCCGGTCCAGCAGCTCCCCCTCGCCGGTGCCGGCGGCGGGGCAGTCCAGCAGCTCGGCGTCGAATCCGGCCTCCTCCAGCGCCCCGGTGGCGTAGGCCAGCCAGAAGGGCCAGTAGAGGGTGCCGCTCTTGTTGATGGCCGGGGAGCGGGAGGTCCGCGAGAACCTGCCGCCCATGAAGGGGGGATTCACCACCGCAACGCCGAAGCTCATCCTGCCTCCGCCCCGTCCGTCGTCAGAGGTTCGCGTTGCATGGGCTACCGGGTCAGCCCCCGCTGCTGAAGCTCCTCGGTGGCCCTGTCCACCATGTCGGCGGCGGTCTGGGACTCCACCCAGTCGCAGAGCTCCTCCACGCCGTCCTCGAAGGCCGTGCGGGCCTCGAATCCCAGTACGTCCCTGGCCCGGGAGACGTCGGCGAAGCAGTGGCGGATGTCGCCGGCGCGGTACTGGTTGCGCACGATCACGTCGTCCTCGGGATGGCCGAGATGGCGGGCTATGGCCCTGGCGATGTCCCTTACGCTGGTGCTGCGGCCGGTTCCCACGTTGAACACCTGCCCGGCGGAGTCGGGGCTCTCCAGGGCCATCACGCAGGCCCTGGCCACGTCACGGACGTGTATGAAGTCCCGGCTCTGGCCCCCGTCCTCGAAGATCACTGGGGGATTGCCGTTCAGCAGCCGGGAGGCGAATATGGCCCCCACCCCCGTGTAGGGGTTGGAGAGGGCCTGCCGCTCGCCGTAGACGTTGAAGAACCTCATGGCGGTGGCCGGAATGCCGTAGGCCTCCCCCACGCTGAGGAACATCTCCTCGTGGTCGCGCTTGTTCACCGCGTAGATGGAGGTGGGAAACAGGGGCTTGCTCTCCGGGGTGGGAAGCGGCGTGCAGGGGCTGTCGCACTCCGGGCAGCGGACCTCCCACTCCCGCCTGGCCAGCTGGTCGGCGCTGCGCAGCCTGGGGGCCACCGTACCGCACCGCGGACAGCTGTACAGCCCCTCGCCGTATATGGACATGGAGCTGGCCACCAGCATCCGGTCCAGGTGGTCTCGGTGGTCCAGGGCCCGCTGAAGCACCACCGCCGCCCCCAGGGCGTTGACCGACGTGTACCTCTCGATCTCGTACATGGACTGGCCCACGCCCACCGCTGCCGCGAAATGCACCAGTATGGAGCAGCCCTCCAGGGCCGAGTCCACCGCATCGCCGTCCCTGACATCTCCCCGCACCAGCTCCACGCGTTCGTCCAGGTATGCCGGGCGGTTCGCTCCCTCGCCGTGCACCTGCGGGTCCAGGCTGTCCAGGGCCCTCACCTCGAAGCCGTTCTCCAGCAGTAGGTCGGCGAGATGCGAGCCTATGAATCCTGCTCCCCCGGTTATCAGAGCTCTCCTGGTCAAGTGTACGTCCCTTCCGTGCCGCAGCCGAATGGCCGCGGCTATAGTCTCTGCCGAGCTTGTACAGTCGGGGAAGATAGCCCCGGCCGCGGCAGCTGTACAGTCGATATCCTCAGCCGATTGCGGCCAGCAGCGAGGAGAGGCTCTCCGCCCCTCCCTCCACGGTACGGTCCTCCAGGACGAAGCTCCGCCCCGTCTCCCCCAGCCTTCGGGCCAGCGCCGGGTCGGCCAAAACCGATTCCAGGCGGCGGGCCACCTCCGCCGGGCACCGATCCGACAGCAATCCCGTGCGTCCGTGTTCCACGTTGTCCAGGAAGCCCCCCTCCGCCACCGCCACAACGGGCCGGGCGCACGCCATGGCCTCCAGGGGCACCAGTCCGTAGGGCTCCCGCGCCTGGCAGCACAGGACGGCCCGGGCCCGCCGGTAGGCCTCGAGCAGACCCTCCTCGGGGATGCCGCGGTGTACCCGGAGGTCTACCCCCAGGCGGGCGGCTTCTTGCCGCAGCCGCCTGGAGTATCCGGGAAGCTCCCTGTCCGCAACTATCCGGAGGGAGGGGCGAATCCGGCGGGGAAGCCGGGCCACCGCCTCCATGGCCAGCTCGTGTCCCTTGAACGGCCACAGGGCGCCCACCGAGAGCACGTAGTCACCGGCGGAGCCATCGCCGGGGGTGAGCCTGTCTGCGTCCACCCCGGGGCGCACCACCGCCGCCTCCAGGCCGTATATCTCCCGCAGCCTGCCCGCCATGTAGCGCGACAGGGTGGCAACCCCCGATGCGGAGAGGGTCGACCTCCTGTCCACCCTCCTCTCCAGAAGCCGCAGCGGAAGCAGAAGGGCCCTGGCAGCGGGGTTTGCCGTCCTGCGGATCAGCCCGGGCTCGTAGATGTGCCGCGGGTATTCGAAGCAGTAGTAGAGAGAAGGAATGGAGAGGTACTCCAGCACCGGAGGGGCTGCCACCACCATGGAGTTGTGGACCAGGGCCCGCCGGGATGATTCCGACATCCTCCCGGCGGCCTCGCGGCAGACCCGGCGGAAGGCCAGCAGCCTGCGGATCAGGGACAGCGGAGCCGCCAGCCTTCTCATCCCCGAGATCCGTTCGGACTGGGGGAAGGGGTACTCCACCAGTCCCCCGGGAAGACCGAGGCCGGGGTCCGGCGATCCCTGGGGACAGTGAACGCTCCAGCGATAGTCCTGCGCCATTGCCCCCAGCATCTGGGATGCAACGCGTATCCCGCCCCCGCTGGGCAGATGATGGAAGATCGACGCGGTCTCCAACCTTCTCCCTTCCGGTTCTGCAGCAGAAGATAAGGCGGACGGCAGTCGCGGCAAGCTCCAAGGCCGATGATCCGCGACTCACTTGACGGGAAGTGCCGGATGGGACACTCTACTGGTGCGTCGGGTCGGCGCGTTCGGATGGCTCTGGACAGCTGAAGGGTGCGCTCAGGGAAGTGGCCAGTCGCAGGATCCTCTTTCTGGACCATCTGGACAGGGTAAGCGGCTCCCAGCTCTACCTGGCGGACATCGTAAGGAATCTCGACCCCTCCCGGTACGATCTGTTCATCAACAGACCTCTGATGGAGTCCTTCCTGGACCGGATGGAAGGCAGAGCGCAGGTTCTTCCCTTCCGGATCCCCGACGTAAAGGACGAGGGAAGCCTCTCCAGCCTTCTGGAGCTGGCCGGCTCGGCGCTCCGCATAGCCAGGTTCTCGGCCGCAGAGGGAGTGGACATCGTGCACACCAACTCCATCCCTGCCCAGCTGGTGGGGCGCCTGGTGACCGGGCTCAGTCCCGCCAGGCTGGTCTGGTCCATTCACGACCATTTCGCTCCGGTGTGGCTCATGCGGCTTCTGGTGCCGCGGACCGATATGATCCTGGCCAACTCCGATTTCCTGCGCCGGTTCATCCTGGACAGCTACCGGGCCGCTCCCGGGCGGGTGACTGTGGTGCCCAACGGCGTGGACCCGCGGCTGCTGCAGAAGCTGGCTTCGGCCGGCTGCTCCGGCCTCGACGAAGATGTGCGATGGGTGGGTCTGTTCGCACAGATCGTCGGCTGGAAGGGGCACAGGCTCTTTCTGGAGGCCGCCCGAAAGGTTCTCCAGCGGCGTGAAGACGTCCGATTCGCCGTTCTCGGACGGGGGAGCGACTCACTGCAGAAGGAGCTGAAGGAGCTCTGTCGGACCTGGGACATATCTGACAGCATCAGCTACCTGGGCTTCCGGCAGAACCCCTTCCCGGCAATGTCCGACATGGATATTGTAGTCAGTTGCTCACTGCGGCCCGAGCCCTTCGGAAGGACGGTCATCGAGGCCGGCTCCCTGGACGTGCCGGTGGTAGCCTTCGCGGAGGGGGGCGTATCGGAGACCGTGGTGGACGGCGAGACCGGCATCCTGGTGAGACCCCGGGATGCGGATGCGCTGTCGAGGGCGATACTGGATCTGCTGGACGACGAAGAGGGCAGAAGGCGGCTGGGACGGAATGCGAGGAGGCGGATGGAATCCCGCTACTCGATGGATCGGTTCGTCAGGCTCGTGGACCAGGTGTACTCGGATCTCCCGTGAGCCCGCCAAGGGATTCCCGGAGGTGATCGATTGGACAGGATAGCGGTCCTGCTGGTCAACCTGGACCAGTGGGAGCTGACCAGGCAGTGTCTGGATTCCCTTATGGCCTCCCGGGGGGTTTCCGTTCATCCCATGCTGGTGGACAACGGATCCTCGACTCCGGTGCCCGATTGGGTGCAGGAGTATCCGAACCTGCGCCTGATGCGGTCCCAGGAGAACCTGGGATTCACCGGAGGGAACAACCGGGCCTTCGGACTGTTCGACAACGACGAGATCCCCTGGACCTTCGTCCTCAACAACGACACCACCGTGGAGCCCGACACGCTGATGCTGCTGGTGGATGCTGTCCGGGAATGGCCGGACGCGGGAATATCCACGCCGGCCGTCTTTTACGCCGAGAGGCCCGATCTCGTATGGAGCGCAGGCGGTACACTGCGGCGCCTGCGGATGGTCTTCCACCACAGGACCTACCCGGACCGGCAGAGCCTTCCGGAGCGGCCGGTGGAGACGGGCTTCGCCAGCGGATGCGCCATGATGATGGCCTCGGACACCTACGGCAGGCTGGGCGGTTTCCGGGAGGGCTTCTTCATCTACCACGAAGACACGCTGATGTGCCTCCGGTGCCTGCGGTCGGGGATGAAGATAGTCCTGGAGCCCCGGGCGGAGGTCCTGCACCACGTCTCCGTCACCACTGGAGGCGTGATGTCCCCGTTCTCCATCTACTTCACCCACCGCAACCGGTTTCTGGCCGCCGCCGAGGAGCTCTCACCCGCCGAGATGGGTCTGTTTGCCGTATACTACCTTGCGGTCACCTGCCTGAAGACGCTCACCTTTCCCCTGAGGGGCCACTGGCGCTCCGTCAGATGGATGTGGCGGGCCGCCCTGGATGGCATCAGGGGCATTGAGGGTGGCGTTCCCGCAGGATTGCGGCGGGGCGGTAGAGTGACACAGGGACGAAGGCGGGAGAGGAAATCTGGGAGGTCCTTTGGGGAATAGGATAGCGTTCGTATCGACACTGCCGCCGGAGCCCCTGATGAGCGGGTTCTCTATGAGGATCCAAGGCCTCATGAAGCACGTTCCGGCCCATCTGGAGGTACTCAGGGTCTACCCCCCCGGGCCCTCCGAGAGGTATCCTGCGGACGCCACGTTCCAACCCAGGAAAGTCTCCAGGGTGCGGGAGCTCCTCAGCCTTACCCCTCAGATAGTTCTGCCCTACCGCAGCTCCCCCGACAGGTCGGAGGTATGGCGGAGGATCAGGGAGTTCGACCCCGATCTGGTGGTTCTCTCCGGACTGCATGTGTTCCCGATGGCACCTCCGGAGTATCCGGTCCTCTACGACTCGCACAACGTCGAGTGGCACTCCTGCAGGGGTCTGATCCGGTACTCCAGCGACTCGCTCCCCGTCTCGCTGCACAGGAGGGTCACGATGTGGAAGCTGCGGAGATGGGAGAATGCGAGGGTTCTCGACAACGCGTTCCTCGTGGCCTGTTCGAATACGGATGCCGAGTACTTCTCGGAGCTGCGGGGGGAGCCCGTGCCGGTGGTTTACAACGGCGCAGAGATGGAATACTGGTCCATGGAGAGGAGGCCCGAGGAGGGACTGCTCCTCTTCTCGGGGGACCTCAGCTACTACCCGAACGTGGATGCCGCCCTCTATATGGTCCGGAAAGTCATCCCCATGCTGCGGCGCAGGGGATGGTCCGGCAGGCTGGTTCTGGCCGGCCGCGATCCGGTTCGGAGCGTACGCGCGCTTGCCGGTGAGGACGTTGTCGTCACGGGCACGGTGGAGGACATGCGTGAGTACTACGCCCGGGCACAGGTAATGCTTGCGCCGATGCGCATCGGCAGCGGAACCCCGCTGAAGGTCATCACCGCAATGGCCTCGGGGCTGCCGGTTGTCACCAATCCCAGGATAGCCCGAAGCCTGGGTCTTGCAGGAAGTGGCGTTCTGCAGGAGGCGGAGACCGCGGAGGATGTGGCAGGCCGCGTGCTGGACCTGACACGGGACCGGGGCCTGGCCGGGAGAGTGGCCTCCGAGGGACGCAGGGTGGCCGAGCAGCGGTTCAGCTGGCGCGCCATGGGCACCGCCTTCTGGTCGCTGGTTACGGACGTCCTGGCCGCCGGGCCCCGAGCACGCACCTGAAGGCCTCCATGCTTCGGGCCGCGCAGCCGGCCCAGGTCAGCCTGGAGAACAGGTCTTCCACCGCCCCGGCCTGGTCCGCGGAGAGCCCCTCCGCCAGGGCCCTGGCAATGCCGCAGGCTATGGAGGTGGGGTCCCCGGGGTCGACGATGTAGGCCGCGTCCGAGAAGAGCTCGCCAAGAGCGCCTGCCCCGGAGCAGACCACCGGGACGCCAAAGCCGAGCGCCTCCGGAACGGTGAAGCCGAAGCCCTCGTGCAGGGCGGGATGGACCAGGCAGTGTGCATCCGCATAGAGCCGGTGCAGACGCTCATCGGTAACGTAACCCTCCATCCTGACCCGGTTGGCCAGGTCGAGCTCATCGATGAGGCCGAGTACCCTGTCGGCCCGGTAGCCGGCCCCTCCGGCGATCACCAGGGGTGGTGTAGAACCCTGGTTTGAGACCAGCTCCCTGTACCCCCGAAGCAGCCCCGTGTAGTTCTTCCTCGGCTCCACCCTGCCAACGGCAAGGATGTGCCTGGGGCTGGCGGAGCGCCGGTTGCCTGCGTTGCGGATATGGTCCACGCCGAGAGGGGTATGAAAGACCCTTCCCTCGGTCTCCGGAAAGAGGTCCACAAGGTCCCTTCCGGTGGCCAGTGAGTTGACGAGGATGGCGTCGGCCTCTCCTGCGCAGCGGGATATTCGCCGTCGCCAGGCCTCGGTCTCCCCCGGGGGCTTGATGTCATCGTAGAGGAATAGGGCCAAGTCGTGCACCATGACCGTTTGCGGCAGGCCCAGGCTGGAAGGCAGCAGCCTGCCGTTGGGAGAGTGGACCAGAGCGATATCCCTCAGCCGCGTGTGCAGCTTCGGAAGCAGTGCGTCCCTGTAGCCCCGCCAGCTGAGGGTGGGGTAGACCGGCACGTCCATACCGGAGAATGTCCGTCGGGCTGCCCGCAGCCAGCTGGGACGGGACCAGGCCTCCATTCGCTCGGCCAGTGGGACCAGGGCCCGGGTGAGCTCCAGCATGTACCTGCCGATGCCCGTGGGTCTCCACGGCGGGCAGTCCACGTGAAGGGCGATTCTCATGCCTGCTTCACTCCACTTCCGGTTAGAAGCCTACGGGTTCCTGCGGAGGGAAGGTCACTGATACGCAAAAAATATAGATGAGGCGCTGTGGGGGTGCAATGAGAGGCCGGCCTTCTGGAGGGGGAGACGAGGTTGACTCGCCAAAACGAAGGTTGGCATAGTCCTGCTTCCCCTGTTTGGAGGTGGAGAAGGGATGCACAGAGCCCCGTTGGCCGTTGGGTAGGGCCCGCTCGCCGCTGAGTCTGCTGGGGGGGCTGGGGCGCCGCCTCACCGGAGGGGGCTACGGCAGCGGCTACTCCCTGCTCTCCTCGGGGAACATCGTCATCGCCGTGCTCACCTACGCCAGGCAGGCCCTGGTGGCCGACATCTTCGGCATGAGCTGGAAGACCGACGCCTACGCCGTGGCCATGGTCTTCCCCACCCTGATGCGGCAGATAGTGGCCCACAGCTTCAACTCCACCTTCCTGCCGGTGTACTCGGACGTCCTGGAGAACAGGGGCCGGGAGGCGGCCGACAGGCTGGTGAGCCGGGTGCTGACCTGGGTAGGCATCACAGGGGCGCTGATCTCGGTTCTGCTGGTCGTGCTGAGCAGGCGTCTGGTAGGCATAGCCGGGCCGGGACTGGACCCGGACGCCTCCGCCCTGGCCTCCGAGATGCTGTGGATCCTGGTGCCCGTGATACTCCTGGCGGCGGTGAACGGCACCCTGGGCGCCCTGCTGATGTACAGGAACAGGTACGCCCTGGTCTCCGGGCTCCGGATCTGCTCGGCGGCGCTGACGCTGCTCACCGTTGCTGCCGCTCATGGGCCCCTCGGCATATACGCCCTGCCCGTGGCCGGGGTGATGGGGCCCATCCTCGTCTTCCCCGTCTCCCTGGCCCTGGCCTGCGGGGGCGGCCACTGGCCGAAACCTGTGGTGGACCCCAGGGAGCGCAGCTTCGCCACCCTCCTGAGGATGGCGGCCCCGGTTACCTTCGGGTCGCTGGTGGGTTTCATGGGCCCCATCTTCGACAAGATGCTGGCCTCCTACCTGGAATCCAGCTCGGTGACAGCCCTGGAGTACGCCGACCGCATAAAGATGGTGGCCCACTCAATACTGATCGGTCCGCTGATCGCGCTGGCGGACGTGCAGCTGTCGAAGAAGGCGGCGAAGAGGGCCATCGGCGAGCTGAAGAGGGCCATGATGTCGCAGGTGCGCTGGTCCACGTTCATCACCCTGCCCGTGGCCATACTGATGACCACCCTGGCCACTCCCATAGTCGCCACCCTCTTCCGCCGCGGCAGCTTCACGGTGAGCGACGCCAGGCTGGTGGGCTACGCACTGGCCTTTTACGCCCCCTGGCTGGCCCAGTTCGGAGCGGGTGCGGTGGCCTTCAAGGGCTTCTACGCCCTCAAGGACACTCTCACTCCCATGATCTTCGGGGTATCGGCCATGGTGAGCAACGTGCTCCTCAACTTCATTCTGGTGGGTCCTCTGGGAATCGGCGGCCTGGCGCTGGCAACCACCCTCTCCTCCTCGGGGAAGACGGCCTTCCTCTACTGGAGCTTCCGCCGCAAGGTGGGGCCCCTGGGGGCGCGGAGGACGATCATGGAGCACCTGCGGCTCCTGGCGGGGGGAGCGGTGATGGTGGGAATACTCCTGGGCATGGAGAGGCTGTGGCCCTTCGACCTGGACGCCAGCCTTCTGCTCATAGGCGCCCGGGTGGGGGCGGCGGCGGCCCTGGGCTACGCCGGCTTCCTGGGGGTCTCCCACGCCCTGGGCTCCATCCAGGTGCGGTCGCTTCTGGACAAGGTCAGGTCCGGCCTGTCCGGGTGATCCGGGTCCCGCGGATCAGTCGCCGCCCGAGCCGAACAGCTCCCTGAACCTGTCCCGGGCGTCGTCGCCTGCCGCCTCTTCGCGGACGGGACCCCGGGATGGCTGAAACTCCTCGCAGTAGTTCATGCAGTCGCGGTCGCGCACCGGATCGGTGGTGGAGGACCGGCAGCGGTGGGCCCGGGGATTGTAGAGCCTGCACTGCAGGCAGCAGTGCAGCCGGGCGCCGCAGTTCTCGCACACCGTCTTGAATCCCACGCGGCCCTCGTGCTCGGTCCCGCACTTCCTGCAGATCATTCCCCCCGCACCTCCGGAAGCACCTCGATGCTCTCCACCACGCAGGCCCCCTCTCCCCCCGGAAGGCTCACCTCGTCTCCCTTACGGCGGCCCAGCAGGGCGGCGCCCAGCGGGGAGCGGTAGTTGATCCTGCCCTCCTCCGGGGCGGCGTCCAGGGGGCCCACCAGACTGTACGACAGTCGTCTGCCGTCCTCCGCAGCCAGTGTGACCTCCGTGCCCGGGCAGCAGATGCGCGCCGACACGTCTGAAACGGGATAGGGCCGGACCTTCCGCAGCTCCTCCTTGTAGTCCCGCAGCCTGGAGAGAAGCATGTCCCTCCTCTCGATGGCGGCCTCGTACTCCGCGTTCTCCGACAGGTCACCGTGAGAGGCGGCCTCGCCCACCGCCTCGGCGGCCGCCGGGATCTCCACCTTCTCCAGCCGCCGGGCCCTCGCCCGCCTGCGGGCGATGGCTTCCGTGGAGGCGAAGACGGCCTCGCTCTCCCAGAAGCGGCGGCTGGAGGAGACCGACGACCTTCTTCTGTTGGAGAGCTCCCGTCGCACCCGGAGCAGCAGGCCCGTCTCGTGGGCCGCGCTGCTCTTCTCCAGCTTCTGGGCCAGGGAGGACAGCCTGCGGGTGTCCAGGTCCGACAGGTGCCGCTGAAGAGATTCCTGCAGCTCTCCCTCCAGCAGGCGGCAGGCCCTTCTCTGCTCGGAGGCCCTGGCGTATTCGATGGCCTCCAGCAGGCCGGCGGCCAGGCCTTCGTCCACCTGCAGGCCGGCACTGCCGGCCATTCCGCGCCCCAGGGCCTGGGTCACCGACCAGATGTACAGGCCCGGCTGGCGGATGTCGGCGGCCAGTTCCCGCAGGGCGGCGGCGGCCAGTTCCGACCTCTCGGAAAGGAGCTCATCCAGCAGCCACTCCCTCCTCCTGGACTTCATCTGCCGCAGGAGGTCCGCCACCTCCTCCGCCGGAATGGCCCGGGCCAGGGCGCTTACGTAGTCCCTGGCGCAGCGGCTGTTCGATATCTCGCCCAGCGCCCTCAGCGCCCTGGCGGCGGTGGTCTCCACAGCAGGAAGCTCGGCCCGTCCCCCCGATGCCCGGGAGAGAAGCCATGCCGCCTCCCAGCGGGCCCCCGTCTCGGGGGTCTCCAGCTCCGCCGCCTCCCTCGCCAGGGATGCCGCCTTCTCCTCGTCCAGACCGTCGCCCTCCCGGGAGGCCAGTATCGCCCGCAGGCGGGTCACCCTGTCCGCCAGGGGCTCTGCGGGATTGCGGAGGGCCCTTCCGGCGCTGACCAGCAGGTCACCCGGGGAGATGCGGGCTATGCTGGCCCCCAGGTCCATCGTCTCCGGGCTGTCGGCGGCCGCTTTGCGCAGCCTTTTCCAGAGATGGCCCGGTCTTACGTCGATACCCTCCAGAAGCGGCGTGATCAGGTTCTCGTCCACCTCCCCGCCATGCTCTTCCAGAAGCCTCGAAAGCAGTACTTGCGGCTCCCCCGCCACCAGCTCCGCCAGCTGGCGGGGCCGCTTCCAGCGGAGGACCATCAGGGAGTCCGCGCCAATCGGTCTGGTGGTGTCCAGCAGGGCTTCCAGGGCCATGTCGTGGTCGGCCGCCTTCTGGAAGTCGACGGTAGCGGAAGCCCGCCTTATGCGGACTATCTCCCCGGGCCCGAACCTGTCGTGGAGAACAAAGGCTCCCTTTCTGTACCGCAGAAGCTGCCGGAGGGCCTCCCAGCCCCTTCGGATGCTGCCGCCGCGGGCAAGGCCGCTGCGGTCTATCATCCGTTCCAACGGCTCGTAGGTCAGGTACTCGTCCCGCAGATGGTCCAGCAGCATGGCCCGCAGGCGGTCGGATGCGTCGAACAGCCCTGCCGCTTCCTTCAGGAAGGGCTCCAGGGCCGGGCTTCCCCGGTTCTCCAGCTCCTCCAGGGTCAGCGTCAGGAGGTTCCCGGCCAGCTCCGCCGCCTTGCCGCCTTCCCGCAAAAGGACCTCCAGGGCCCCCGCCATGTCCTCGGTGTCCGGCCGGCCCTCCAGCCCTTCGAGCCATTCATCCTCGAGCTGCCGGTGTCTTCGCCTTTCGGCCAGTTGACTGAGACTGGACAATATGCCTCCTCATGTGTACATAATAGGATTGGCTTGCTTTAATAGTATAACAAATGTCGGTGTTGCCTCAAATTTATCACAGCGCAGACGGGTGACGAATTGGAAGAGAACGTCCACGATTTGATACTGCAGGATCTGGAGCGGCTCTCCAGCCTCTACGCGCTCTCGGAGCAGGGCCCCCAGGCCAGGCTCTCCGCGGCGGATTCCGGGGCCACGGCCGCGCTGGTCCGACTCGACGGCCTGGAGGAGCTGGAGGAGCTTCTCGATCCCGCCCAGCTGGCCTCTCTGCAGGAAGCGGCCTCCAGCATGCTGGTCACCCTGGGCCAGTCCCGGGGGGCCGTGGAGTACGAGGCCGGCTGCGGCGACGCCACGGTGGCCCTGCTTTTCAGCGGTCACCGCGGAGCGGAGACGCATGCCGCAGTAGCCCTCTCCTCAGTCCTTCGCATGTCCCGGGCCATCGCCAATGTGAGTGACTACCTGGAGGGGGGGGAGCTGTTCCTCACGGCGGGTCTGGACAGCTCGCCGGCGGGCTCGGGCTCCGCAGGAGCCGATACGGCCGTGAAGGGTGCCCTGGAGGTGCTGGCGGCCTGTGGTGTCGGCGAGGTGATGCTGACGGCCGCATGCCGGAGCCAGTGCAGGGACTTCTTCTCCTGGAGGCAGGTCGAGCCGGGGCCCGGCTCCCCGTCCCCGCTGTACAGCCCTCTGGAGTCCGGAACCGGCAGCGTATCGGCCCTGGACAGGCTCCTGGAGCTTCGGTGGCCCGGCATGGTGAACCGCCGGGAGGAGCTGGACCTGCTTCTGAACGCCTACGGGGAGTCCGTCAAGGGCCCCGAAAGCGGGCTGAGCACGCTTGTCTGGGTGTGCGGGGAGATGGGCATAGGAAAGACCCGCCTGGTGGAGGAGCTGGAGGAGGACCTCCAGCGCAGGGAGACGCCGCCGGCCTTCATCCGTGGACGGGCCGTCCATCTCGGCAACATCCCCTACGGGACCTGGGCCTCGGTCCTTCGGGACGTGCTGCGCCGGGAGGGCCTGGCCCCGGCGCGCGCCTCCGTGTCCAAGCTGCTATCCCGCCTGGAGGAGAGGGTGGAGGTGCCCTTCCTGCGAGATGGCGCCCCCTACCTGAAGGCGCTGATGGGAGAGACCCGAGCCGCCATGCCGGACGAGACCTCCCGCAAGACGGGAACCGGCCTTGCGGTCCGGTGCCTTCTGGAGGCTCTGGCCTCGATGCCGGGGGGGCTGGTGCTCTTCATCGACAACCTCCACTGGATAGACCGCACCTCCATGGACATCCTTGGCGCTCTGCTGGACCGCCCGCCGGAGCTGGGCCGGATGATGTTGGTGGTGACCTCCAGGGAGCCCCTGGGACCGGAGGGCGAGGGCACGGTGGACCGGAGGGTGGGTGTGGACCTGGGCCCCCTCTCCGACGAGATGGTCCTGGAGATGGCCAGGGGGATGCTGGGAGACGACAGCCTTCCCGAGAAGCTGGCCCGCTATCTGGTATCCTCCTGCGGCGGAAACCCCTTCCATCTGCAGGAGCTGGTCTACTCGCTGGTGGAGACCGCAGTGATCGTGCCCCGGACCTCCGGCGGCTGCCGTGTCCAGGACAGCGACTTCTTCGCCGATCCATCGCCCGGCGTCCAGGGCATTCTGGTGGACAGGATCGGGCGGCAGGGGGAGCATATGAGGCAGCTGCTGCAGCTGGCGTCCGTGGTGGACGAGCGGTTCTCCGCCCGGCTGCTGGCCAGGATGGCCAGGGACATGGAGATACCCGCGCCCGTCTTCCCGGCTCTCGAGGCCCTGGGACGCGCCGGGCTGATCCGCCGCAGGACCGACGAGACCTACGAGTTCAGCCACAGCATGGTTCGCGAGGCCGCCTACGACACCATCCTGCAGAGCGGACGTCAGAGACTCCACGGCAGGGTTGCCGAGATCATGGAGGACATCTACTCCGAGAACCTGGAGGACCAGGCGGCCAGCATCGCCCATCACTGGGCCATGGCCGGGGAGATGGACAAGGCCATTCCCCTGGCCGTCAGGGCGATGAACGGCTTCGTGGAGCGGGGCGAGCTGGAGCAGGCCGAGGAGTGGCTCTCCCGGGTGGAGCGCTGGCTGCGGGAGATCTCCGGCAGCGCCCGCTTCCTGGTGGACTGGGAGGTGCTCCGGTGCCGCCGGAGGATCTACGGGGTCCGTTCCGACCTGGTGCGGGAGGCCGAGGAGCTGGAGAAGATGTCGGTTCTGGCCGAGGAGAGCATGAACCCGGCATGGCTGACCGAGGTGGAGCTGCAGTGGGGGGTCCATCTGCGCAGGAAGGGAGAGCTGGCCCGGGCCAGGAGCAGGATCGGAACGGCCCTGGACACCGCCCGCCGGGGAGGGCTGCCGGAGCTGAGGGCCAGGTCCCTGGAGGCTCTGTCCTCCCTGGAGCGGCTGGCGGGTGACGCCGCCCTGGCCGCCGACCTGATGAAGAGGGCGGCGGAGATCTGGGAGGACCTCGGCCGGGAGGTGGACCTGGCCAGGGCCACCACCGCCCTTGCGGGGATGAGCCAGAAGCTGCTGGGCTCCGAGGCAACCATGGACCTCTACCGGCAGGCGCTGGCCCTCAGCCGCGAATCCGGCCTGAAGCAGATGGAGGCCAAGGTGCTCTACCGGATGGCCGAGTTCTCAAGGCTGACGGGCAATCATGAGATGGCCCTGGAGAAGGCGTCCAAGGGTCTGGCCATATGCAGGGCCATAGGCGAGTCCTACCGGGAGTGCGAGTTCCAGAGGATGATCGGCCAGCTCTACTTCCGCCGCGGGGATTACGACAGGGCCCAGAAGACCCTGGAGCAGGCCCTCTTCACGGCCAGGCAGAAGAGGCTCACCGGCATCGAGGCCCCCATTCTGGGATCCATGGGGCCGCTGATGAGGGCCAGGGGCAGGGTGGACGAGGCCGTGCGGGTCACCGAGAGCGCGCTGGAGATTGCCAGGGCCCAGGGAGCGGCGCTGATGGAGGCGCCCCTGCTGTGCAACATCGGGGGCCTGGAGG
Source organism: Candidatus Fermentibacteraceae bacterium (assembly GCA_041686025.1). Lineage (GTDB taxonomy): Bacteria > Fermentibacterota > Fermentibacteria > Fermentibacterales > JCC-6 > JAWLEP01. The sequence continues at coordinate 47,599 of JAWLEP010000003.1, read as the reverse complement.
TGGAGCGGGGCAACCTGGAGGGTGCCAGGGACAGGTTCGGGGAGGCCCGGGAGCTGGCCAGGAAGTCCGAGAACTACACGGCGGAGGCCGGCATACTGGCCAACCTGGCCTACCTTTCGGCGGTGAACATGGAGAAGGAGAGGGCCCTGAGCGAGTACGAGGACGCCCTTGACATCTGCGGCCGGGTTTCGCTGAAAGGCCTGGAGGGGAAGCTCCGTCTCAACAGGGCCGCCCTCATGGCGGCGGACGGCAGCTACGAGAGCGCCCGCAGCGACATAAGGATTGCCAGGTACATCGCCCGGGAGGACGACAGCCCCCTCATGGAGGCCCGGGCTGACCGGGAGGAGGCCAGGAACCTGTTCATGATAGGCCGCTTCGACATGGCCATGGACGCCTGCTCCCGGGCCATGGAGGTCTTCGTGCGGCTGGGCAACGACCAGCAGCGCTTCCGGACCAGCGGTGAGATGGGCAGGATCAGCCACGCGCTGGGGGACCTGGAACGGGCGGAGGGCCATTACCGGGAGATAATGGAGGGCGGCCAGGGCCAGCTTCCGGGAGACGTCCGCTGCATGGCGCTGCAGGGCCTGGCGGAGGTTACCAGGAGCGCAGGGCGTATGGATGAGGCCCTGGACCTGATGCGCAGGGCGTCCTATCTCAGGGAGACCACCGGCGCCCCCCTCTCCAGGCTGGAGCAGGCGGTACGGTACGGCAGGCTGCTGGCCTGCGCCGGGGAGACCGACCGGGCGGCCCAGCTGCTGGAAAGGGCCGACGAGCTGACGCCGGAGGTCTACCTGCGCACCAGGCTCCTGAGGATGTCCCTGGAGGGCTGGGTGCTGCTGGGCGGAGGGGACGCGGAGAGAGCCGGGAAGGTGGCCGACGAGATGAGATCGCTGGCCGAGGGCTTCCCCGGCATGACGAGCGAGCCGGAGTCGGCAGTCGTCTGGCTGGAAGAAGCGGTTGACGCCAAACGATGAATGGAGTGATGCATGGGCGATAGCGGCTCGGAAAGCGCGAAGAGGGCCGGAGGCATGGACAGAAGGGAGTTTCTGGGGAAGATGGGAAGGCTGGGCGGTGCGGCCCTGGTCTCCGGGCTGGGCGCCGGGGCCCTGGCCGGGGAGATGGAGCAGGGCGAGGTGGAGCACTGGACCGCCGGGAGCTTCCGCCAGGAGACCGTGGACGCCTCCCGGGAGGCCGAAGGAGTGGTCCGGGCCAGGCTGGAGGACGGCTGGGCCGACATGGAGACCGTGGAGCTTCCCGACGCCTTCATGGACTGGAACATCACCGCCCGGCGGGAGGTCCTGGATACCATAGAGGCCATGATGTCGGGCCAGGGAGGGCCGCCTTCGCTGGCCGGCCCCCACAACGCCGCCATGGCCACCTGGGGGGGAAAGCGCCGCGACAGCAGGCTCTCGGTGAACAACGCCTTCAAGGGCATGGGGCTCTGCCCGCGCCGGGACCTGATAGGCGGCTACATGGAAAGGATGAGGGAGACCGGCGACTCCCCCATGCCGGAGAAGCTCGCACTGCTGCGCGAGGTGTACTCCAGCAGGGACAACTTCGACCGGACCAAGCTCATATCCCTTGAGCTCTACTCCACGCCGGAGTTCGAGACCCACACCTTTCTGAACCTGATGGCCTGCCCCGCCGCCTCGCTGGTGTTCCTGGACAGGAAGTCTTACGAGGTCAGGGGCATAGGGGAGCTGGTCAGCCCCGATGACGGCGAGGCCGGCCGCTACGCGCGGGATGTGGTGGAGTACACAAACCTTGCACACAGCTACTTCCACGGCGACTTCCCGCGGCTCTTCCCCGGCATACTGGTCCATGTCACCGCCGTGTTCGACAACACCCCCGGCACCGGCCGGGGGGTGAGGATCGCTCCCGATCCCCAGCTATAGCGAATCGGCCCCTCCGAAGGCGGCCCTGGTCGACCTGGACGGCACGCTGATCTCGGCCTCCTCCGAGAAGGAGCTGCTGGTCTCCCTTGCGCGCGGGGGGCACATCTCCGCGAGGGGGCTTCTGCGCTTCCTGGCCGCCTACGCCCTCCATCCCCTCCGGACCCTGTCCCGGGGAAAGGGCTGGAACCGCAGCTACCTGCGGGGGATGGACCCCGACCTTCTGGAAGGTCAGTGCAGCCTGCTGGCGGAGGAGCTGCGCAGGCGGGTGAGGCCGGAGGTGGCGGAGCTGGTGGGTTCCTGGAGCGAGGGGGGCACCCGGGTGGTGCTGATCTCGGCGAGCCTGCAGCCGCTGGCCTCGCAGCTGGCGTCCCTCTGCGGCGCCTCCCGGGTGGTGGCCAGCGTTCCGGAGGTGTCCGGCGGAAGGCTCACCGGAGCCCTCAGCGGCCCCCGTCCCTGGGGCCGGCGCAAGGCCGAGCTGGCCCGCGCGGTGCTCGGGGAGCTGGCAGTGCCCGCCTCGGAGGCCGCGGCGCTGGGCGACTCCTGGTCCGACCGGCACGTGCTGCGGCTGTGCGGGCGGCCGGTGGCCGTATCCCCCGGCCGCAGGCTGCGCCGCCTGGCGGAGGCGGAAGGCTGGAGGGTAATGGAAGGGAGGCGCGCCGGATGGGCGTAGGGGCCGTGGGAGCGTTCTCGGGGGGTCTGGACAGCGTGCTGGCGGCCTGGCTCCTCTCCCGACAGGGGCTCGAACTGGAGCTGGTCACCTTCCACAGCCCCTTCTTCCCGGCCACGGAGGCTGCGGGCATGGCAAAGCAGTTTACCCGAGCGCGGTGGCGGGTGGTGGACTTCACCCCGCACATCATGGAGATAATCCGCTGCCCGGCCAGCGGCTTCGGAGGCAACATGAACCCCTGCATAGACTGCCACGCCAGGATGTTCATGCTGCTGGGGGAGACGGCCTCGAAGGAAGGCCTCGACCTGGTGTTCACCGGGGAGGTCCTGGGGCAGCGGCCCATGTCCCAGAACTCCGGGTCCCTGAGGCGGGTGGAGCGGCTGGCGGGGCTTCCGGGGAGGATTCTCAGACCTCTCTCGGCGAAGCTGCTGCCGGAGACGGAGGCCGAGAGACGGGGCCTGGTGGACCGGGAGGGTCTGCTGGACATAAGCGGTCGGGGCAGAAAGCGGCAGCTGGCCATCGCCGGGAGGGAGGGGCTCCTGTACCGCCCTCCGGCGGGAGGCTGCCTCCTCACCGACCCGGGGTACTCCCGCCGCCTGCGGCTGCTTCTGGAGATGGGTCTGCTGGACGCCTCGACGGCGGGGCTGATCCGCAGCGGGAGGATGATGCTGATCCCCGGAGGCCTCTGCCTGGTGGGCCGGTCGCACGGCGACAACCTGGCCCTGGAGTCCGCCGCCGGGGAGATGGAGACCTTCCGGATGGCCGACAGGCCCGGTCCCCTGGCCGTGGCCCTGGGGTCGGAACCGGACCTTCGGGTCATGGCCTCGGCGATGGCCCTGTACGCCAAGGTGCCTCCGGGGAAAAGGACCTCGGTAATAGGCTCGCGGGGGACCTCCCTGCAGGACGTGGCCCCCATGGACCGCCGGGAGGCGGACCGGCTGCTTGTCCACTAGAGCCCCCGGCTTGACGATTCGGCCTCTCATGCTAGGTTAGACCGCACAAAACAGCCGGGAGGCAGCGCATGTCCCTTACAGTGATCCAGCCCAGCTGAGGAGCGGCAGCAAGGCCTAGTCCAGGCGGCGGCCGTTCCGGGGGAGTGCGCCTTCATCCTGCCCGGACCCATACCACATCATCGCAGGTGACAGGCCTTCCGGGCGCTGCCGCGTCCGCCCTTCCCCGGCGTCCGCCGCGCAGCAGACGGAGAGGATCGGTGCGTGATGTGGGGTGAGCTCGAGGAGGAAGGGCGGGAGACCAGGCGTACGTCGTCGTTGCGCCTTATGGCCCGGCTCTGGCCCTACGTGCGGCCCAGGCTGGGGACCTTCCTGGGAGCCGGCGCGCTCCTGCTGCTCTCGGTGGCGGGGGAGCTGGCCGCCCCCCTGGTGCTCCGGCGGGTCATAGACGTCTCCATACCCAGCGGCAGCATCGGGGAGATAGTGCTTCTCTCCGGCCTATTCGCCGGGCTCTTCGGCCTGGTGATGGCCCTCTCCTACCTGCAGGTGGTGATGGCCACCAGGATCGGCCTTGCCGTGGTGAGGGACGTGAAGGGCGGGGTCTTCTCGCACATGCTCACCCTCTCCCGGTCCTTCTTCGACCGGCACCCTACGGGCCGGCTCATGGCCAGGGTGGAGAGCGACGGCGAGAAGATCCGCATGCTGTTCAGCGACGTGTCCATGGCCCTGCTGCGCAGCCTGGCCCTGGTGGTGGGCACCCTGGCGGTGATGGCGGCCACGGACCTGCGCATCACCGGAGCCGTGCTGGTGCTCATCGTCCCCGTGGCCCTGCTCACCGTCCCGGTGCTGCGCTACATGCGGACCCTGTACGGCAGGCTGCGGAGTGCCTTCGCCCGGGTCTCCTCGGTGGTGGCGGAGTACGTCCGCTCCATACCCGTCCTCCAGGTCTTCGGGGCCACCGGGACGGCGGCGGAGAAGCTCCACCGCGCCGGGGAGGAGTACGTGCGCCGGGAGGTGCGGGCCATGGGCTGGGAGTACACCTTCTGGAGCTTCCTGGGCAGCTGCGAGATAGTGGCCGTGGCGGTGATACTCTTCGCCGGGCGGGGGGGGCTGGCCTCCGGGGTCCTCACGGCGGGCACGGTGGTGCTGTTCGTGGAGTACACCCGGCGGCTGTTCCAGCCCATCCTGATGTTCAGCTCCACGCTGAACCAGGTCCAGCGGGGCCTGGCCTCCGCCGACCGGCTTTTCGGCATACTGGACACCGAGACCCTCACCCCGGACGGCGTACTGGGCCGGGAGGCCTTTACCCCGGACTGGAGCGAGATCCGGTTCGAGGACGTCTGGTTTCGCTATGCCGAGGACGACGACTGGGCCCTGCGGGGCATGAGCATGACCCTCCGCCGGGGGGAGATGGTGGCCCTGGTGGGGGCCAGCGGCGGCGGCAAGTCCACCGTGGTGGGGCTGCTGATGCGTTTCTACACCCCGCAGAGGGGCCGGATAACGGTGGACGGCATGGACATCGCCGACCTCAGGATGGAGGTCTGGCGCAGCCGGCTGGGCATGGTGCTGCAGGACGTGAACCTGTTCTCCGGCAGCCTGTCGGAGAACCTCACGGTCTTCGACCCGGAGGTGCCCCGGGAGGACCAGATGGCGGCCATGCGGGCCATCGACGCAGAGGATCTGGTGGAGAGGCTGCCCGGCGGCCTGGACACCGAGATAGCCGAGGGGGGCACCAACCTCTCCATGGGCGAGAGGCAGCTGGTGAGCTTCGCCAGGGCCGTACTGCGGCAGCCGGACATACTGGTCCTGGACGAGGCAACCTCCAGCGTGGACCCCGGCACGGAGAAGCGAATTCAGAGGGCCACCGACCTGATGGTGGAGGACAGGACCGCTCTGGTGGTGGCCCACCGTCTGGGCACCGTCCTGCACGCCAGCCGGATACTGGTGATCCAGGGCGGCCGGGTGATCGAGGAGGGCCCCCACGCCGAGCTCCTGGCCCGGGGAGGCGTCTACTCGGGCCTGTACCGGCTTCAGCTGGGGCGGGGCGACGGGGAGGAGGACAGGATCGATGCTTAGGCACATGCGCTGGATAGCCTCCTACTGGCGCGGACACCGGGCCCACATCTCCGTCCTCCTGGTGCTCACCGTGGTCTCCAGCGGGGTGGCCCTGGGCTTTCCCCTGGTCTTCCGCTACGTCCTGGACAACCTGGAGCAGGTCATGGAGGGAGGCGACAGGCTGCGACAGGTGATGCTGATACTGGGGGCCCTGGCCCTGGGACGCTTCGTGGCCGGCCTCTACCCCGGGGCCAGGGCCTGGCTGAACAGCAAGATCGGCCTGGACGTCCGCGACGACGTCTTCGACAGCCTCAAGGAGAAGGACTACCGCTTCTGGGGGAGGTTCCGTCCCGGCGATCTCACCACCAGGCTCACCGACGACATCGTGGAGTACCCCCGGATCGGCTGGTTCAGCTGCTCGGCCGTTTTCCGGGCCCTGGAGTCCTCCGCCCGGCTGCTGTTCTGCCTGGTGGTGATGGTGCTGATAAGCTGGGAGCTGACGCTGCTGGCGGTGGCCCCCCTGCCCCTGATGATCTACATCTTCTACCGCGTGGAGCACCGGCTGGGCAAGAAGGTGGAGGAGAGCCGCCGGGCCACCAGCCACACCAACGACCTGCTGGACAGCACCTTCGCCGGCATCTCCATCGTGAAGGCCTACGGGGCCGAGGATGGCCAGAAGTCCCGGCTGCGCCGCCTGCTGGACCGCCGGGTTGACATAGAGATGGACATCGCCCGGCTGATGATGCTGGTGCACAGCCTCTACAACTTCATCGGCCACTTCGGGAAGGTCCTGGTGGTCCTGGTGGGGGGAATACTGGTGATCCGGCAGCGTATAGGCCTGGGCGACTTCTACGCCTTCTACGTCTACCTGGACCTGCTCCTGGCGCCGATGATGGACATCCCCAACCTCTTCGTCACCTCCCGGCAGGCCTTCGCCTCCATAGACAGGGAGAACGAGATACTGGAGTTCCCCGGCAGGGTGCGAAGGCTCTCGGGGGAGGATCCCGGCCCCCTGCGCACCGTGGAGCTCCGGGGAGCCGGATTCCGCTACCCCGAGGGCCCCGGGCTGGAGGGCATCGACCTGCGGGTGGAGGCCCCGGCGGTGGTGGCAGTGGTGGGGGAGGTGGGGAGCGGAAAGACCACCCTGCTGAAGATGCTGGCCGGCCTTCTGCCGGCCGGGGAGGGGGAGGTGCTGCTCAACGGCGTCCCGCTTCAGAGCATCCCCGAGGACGCCCTCTCCGCCAGGGTGGGGTACGTGCCCCAGGAGTCGGTGCTGTTCAGCGAGACGGTGGCGGAGAACGTCCGCCTGGGAAGGCCCATCGGCCAGGAGCGGGTGGCGGCGGCCCTGGAGGCCGCCGGCCTCCCCGCGGGGGAGCTGCACATGGGCGCCCGCCGTCTGCTGGGCCAGGGCGGCACCGGGGTGAGCGGCGGCCAGCGGCAGCGCGTGGCTATCGCCCGGGCCCTGGCCGGGGGGCCGTCGCTGCTGCTTCTGGACGACTGCACCGCCGCCCTGGACGCCGAGCGGGAGGAGGCTCTCTGGAAGCGTCTCGGCCCGGCGGCCTCGGGCGCCATCACCTTCGTGGTCACCCACCGGGAGGCCACCGTGAAGCACGCCGACCGGGTGGTGCTTCTGCACCGGGGCCGGCTGGCGGCCGCCGGCACCCATGACCGGCTGCGGCGGGAGAGCAGGCTCTACCGCTGGGTGATCTCCACGGAGATGTCCGACGCCGGCACGGAGCGGGCATGATGGCGGACCCGGCTCTGCTGCGGGAGCGGGCGGGCCGGCTGAGGGAGCTGGCCTCCCCCTGCCGGCTCTGCCCCCACCGGTGCGGGGCCCGCAGGGACCGGGGCCAGCGGGGCCGCTGCGGCGCCGGGGGGGAGCTGGAGGTGGCCTCCACCTGCGTCCACCACGGGGAGGAGCCGGTGCTGGGCGGCCGCCGGGGCGTGGGCAACGTCTTCCTGGCCCACTGCAGCCTCTCCTGCGTCTACTGCCAGAACCACGACATCAGCCAGACCCCCAGGCGGTTCCCCACCGAGGCCCGGGAGCTGGCCCGGACGCTGCTGCGCTTCCGGGACGCCGGATGCCCCACTGCGGGCTTCGTAACCCCCACCCACTACCTCCCCTGGATACTGGACTCCCTGGCCCTGGCGGCGGAGGAGGGATTCGGCCTCCCCCTGATCTACAACTCCTCCGGCTACGACAGGGTGGAGGTGCTGGAGCTGCTGGAGGGGATCTTCGAGATATACCTGCCCGACGCGCGGTACTGGGAGGAGGAGCACGCCGTCCGCTACTCCGGCGCCCCCGGCTACCCGGGGGCCGCCCGCAAAGCCCTGCGGGAGATGTTCAGGCAGGCGGGGCCCCTGCGGGTCGGGCCCGACGGCGTAGCGGAGTCCGGCCTGCTGGTGAGGCTGCTGGTCCTGCCGGGAGGCCTGTCGGGGACGGAGCAGTGGCTTCGGTTCATAGCCCGGGAGCTCTCGCCCGGGGTGGGGGTCAGCCTGATGTCGCAGTACAACCCCCTGCACAGGGCGGGGGAGTTTCCGCTTCTGTCCAGGAGGATCCGGCCCTCGGAGTATGCAAGGGCGCGGGAGGTTCTGGAGGAGGAGGGGCTCCGGGTGGGCTGGGTCCAGGGCATGGACTCCCCGGAGTCCTGCCTGCCGGACTTCCGCCGCCGGAGCCCCTTCGAATAGGGGTTTAGCGGGTCTCGCTGCTTCCCTGTCCGGGAAGTCCCTCGGTGAAGGTGGTGACCGACTCGTTTATGGCGTCGAGCCTGGAGGTAATGGCCTCAGTCCTGGTCTCCAGGTCGGTCCTGGCCACCTCCAGCTCGTCGCGGAGGGCGTCGATCTCCGCCTGCAGCTCGGCCAGCTCGGGGTCGGTGTCGCGCAGCTCCGCAAGCTCGGCGGAGGCCTCGTCCAGCACGGAGAGCTGGGGTATCAGGGTCCGCAGTGAGTCGGTGGAGGCGATCAGCTCGTCCAGCTCCACCTGGATCCCGTCCAGTATCTCCATTCCCGGGATCTCTATCTGGGAAAGGTCGGCCTCGGGGGTCTCGGGGACGTCGGGGGTGTCCAGCCCGCCGAAGGCCATGGCGGACGCCGCCAGCACCATACAGATCATCATCTCTCTCATCGTAACCATCCCTCCTCATGGTTGGCGGCCGGGCGACCAGCTCGCCGGCCTGTTCCCTGAAAGGTATTCCCTGTGCGGGCCCTGTCAAGAATCCCTGCCGGCCAAGGCTTTTCGGGCGGCAGCCAGCAGGCGGGCCGCAGCGGATGCCGGCTCCTCCGCCGCCATGATGGCCGAGACCACCGCCAGGCCGTCGGCCCCGGCCCCTATCACCTCCGCTGCGTTGCCGGCGTCTATGCCGCCTATGGCCACCAGGGGCAGGCCGCAGGCGGACCGCAGCTCCCGGATCCCCTCGGGGCCCAGAGGGTCGGGGAGGTCGGTCTTGGTGGCGGTGGGGTAGACCAGGTTGGCGGCCATGTAGTCGGCCCCGTCCTCCGCCGCCCGCCGGGCCTCCTCCTCCGTCCGCACCGATACCCCGATCACTGCATCGCGGCCCAGGAGCCTCCTGGCGGCGTCCGCCGGCATGTCGTCCTGGCCCAGGTGCACGCCGTCGGCCCCCGCCGCCATGGCCACATCCACCCGGTCGTTCACCAGAAACGTGGCCCCGTGCTTCCGGCACAGCGCCAGAAGCGTCGATGCGTCGTCCAGCAGCTTTCGGGTGGAGGCTTCCTTGTCCCGCAGCTGCACCGTGCGGACCCCGGCCTCCAGGGACAGGCGCACCGTCTCGGCAAGTCCCCGCTTCAGGCCCATCCCGGGGTCGGTGACCAGGTATACGGCCAGGTCGGCGGTCCTCATCCCGATATCCTGGCGTTCTCCCGGAGCGTCTTCGCGTCCAGGGAGGCCAGGCGGTCCAGGAAGGCGGGAACGAAGCTGCCGGGTCCGGCGGCATCCCTTCCCGCCAGCTCCCCGGCCACCGCGTAGCAGGCCAGGCCGGACACCGCGGACAGCATCACATCTTCACCCGCGGCGCAGAAGCAGGCCACCGCCGTGGTGGCGCCGCACCCGGTGCCGGTCACCCGGCCCATAACCGAGTGGCCGTTGCGGCAGGTGATCACCCGGCTGCCGTCGGTTACCACGTCCTCGCGGCCGGTTACCGCCACCACGCAGCCCAGCTCCCGGGCCAGCTCCCGGAGCGCCTCGCCGCGGCCCTCCACACTGTCGTGGGAGTCCACTCCCCGCACCCGGCCCGACTCCCCGGCCAGCGTGAGGGCCTCGCCGGCGTTGGCCCGGACCACGGCTATCTCCAGCTGGTCGGCCAGCATGCGGGCGGAGTCGGTCCTCAGGGCGGTGGCGCCGGCCCCCACCGGGTCCAGGACCACCGGAATGCCCCTGTCGTTGGCCGCCCGCCCGGCCGCCAGCATGCTCTGCACCAGGGCCGGGTCCAGGGTCCCGATGTTCAGAATCAGCGCGGAGGCGAATCCGGCCATCTCCGCCGATTCCTCCTCGCAGGGGGCCATCACGGGGGCCGCTCCCAGGCACAGGGTGATGTTGGCGGTGAAGTTGGTCACCACGCTGTTGGTGATGTGGTGGATCATGGGGCCGGTCTCGCGCAGCTCGCGCAGGTTGTCTGCGGCGTACTCGATCACGGGGTCGGACATCTCGCCTCCCTGTCAGAGGCGGAGGAAACCCGGGCCGGGAGGCCCGGAGGGATTTCCTTCCGCCGACATTACTCGGTTCAAGTTCCCGGGGTATGCTCTCAGGTCGGGCCACCGCCCGGCCACCCCCAATCCCGCATCGAAGGTATGCAGCCCCCCCCGGGCGGGTCAACCTCGGGCTGGCCCGCGGCATCTGCCGGCGTTATCTAATGCCCGCGCAGCCCCGGCAACCAGCTTGGGAGGACAGATGCTCACAGCCCTTCTGATCGCCGCCCTGGCCCCGGCCCCTCAGCTGCCGGCCGAGGTGGACTCCGCCCTGACGGTCTGCCTGGACTCCCTGGACATCACCCGGGGGCAGATGAACTTCGACCGCCACTGGTCCCGGGGGGTAGCCCTTCCGGACTCCACGGTCCTGAAGGCCCTCACGGACATTCACTCCCTTCCCGCCATCCTCTCAGGCGAGGTGTCGGCCCTTCCGGACGGCAGCGCCAGCTACGGGGGAGACGACCCCATGGCCGACCTGCTGCTGCTGCTGGAGGAGCGGGCGGAGGCCTACTCCGCCGCCTTCGACTCCGCAGCCGGGGCCGGGGACACCCTGGCCTGCCTGCTGCCGGTGGTCTTCGCCGACGGGGACGCCCCTGGGGAGTGGGGCTCCCCCGGGGCCCTGCACCGCTCCTGGGGCCTGGCCGAGCCCGTCGGCCCGGAGGTGGAGCCCGATTCGCTGGCCGGCCTCCTGTCCCGGTGGCCGGTCCCCCCTTCCCTGGACCCCGACACGTTCACGTGCCTGGCACTTGAACTGGGGGAGGTGCGCTGGCCGGAGGCGGAGCTCCGCGCTCCCGGGGTGGAGGGCGCGGTGGCCGACTTCGACACCGCCGGCCCCGTGAGCTGGGTGATCGGCGGACCCGGACCCAACACCTACACCGGAGGCTTCGACCTGATCATCGACATCGGGGGCGACGACACCTACCGCGGCCACTGCGCCGCGGCGGCCGCACCTGCGGGGAGGTTCGTGGCCGTGGTGGTGGACCTGGCCGGCGACGACCGCTACCTGACCGAGCTGCCCGGTGCCCAGGGCTCGGGCTTCGGGGGCCTGGGAGTGCTGGTGGACCTTGCCGGCGACGACACCTACACCGCCGGAGCCCTCTCGCAGGGGTGCGGCCTGGCGGGCCAGGGCCTGCTGGCCGACCTCGAAGGCGACGATACCTACCGCGCCGACTACATGTCCCAGGGGGCGGCCATGATGGGCAGGGGCGACCTGCTGGACGCCGGGGGTGACGACTCCTACAGGGTGGCGGCCTTCGGGCAGGGCTTCGGGGGCCCCGCCGGACGGGGCACACTGTGTGACCGGGCCGGCCACGACTCCTACCTGGCGGGATTCCGCTACCCCCACGAGCCGCTGCTGCGTGAGGACCACCGGGCCATGTCCCAGGGCTTCGCCATGGGCCTGCGGCCCTTCGTGGCCGGGGGCGTGGGGCTCCTGGCCGACCTGGGCTCCGGCAACGACACCTACCGGGCGGAGGTCTTCGGACAGGGCGCCGCCTACTTCTACGGCCTGGGAATGCTCTACGACCAGGACGGCCAGGACAGCTACACCGCCGCCCAGTACAGCCAGGGTTCGGGGATACACCTGGCCGCCGGCTGCCTATGGGAGGGCGGCGGCGACGACGTCTACGTCTCCCGCCGGGGACCGGCGCAGGGCAGCGCCCACGACCTCTCCACGGGTTTCCTGCTGGACGCAGGCGGCGACGACTGGTACTGCGCAGACGGCGGCCAGGCCCTGGCCCTCACCAACTCCGCCTGCATCTTCGCAGACCTGGGCGGTGACGACGTCTACGCCGCAGCGGGGGGCGGGCAGGGGGAGGCACCATGGCGCCGCGGCTTCGGAGGGGCCGCCGTCTTCCTGGACCTGGCCGACGACGACCGCTTCCTGGGGCCCGGAGGCGGCGAGCTGTGGAGGCTTCCCAGCTACGGCGTGGGGGCCGACTTACCCCGCAGCAGCCCCCCGGACAGCCTGGCCGATGACCCCATCGGGGACCCCGGCTCCCTGGAGCTGGACTCCCTGTTCGAGGTGGCCGCTGAGTGGGCGGTGGCCGAGAATCGCGAGAGGGTTCTGGCCCACCGCCGGGAGCTGGGCCGCAGGGGGGAGGAAGCGGTGGCGTACATCCTCGGGGAGCGCCTGAACGCCTGGGACGGCCTGGAGCTGCGGGCCATGGAGTCGGCGCTGAAGGAGAATGCCCGGCTGGCCCTGCCGGCGCTGGCGGAGAGCCTGCTGGCCTCGGAGGCCGCCAGGGTGCGGGGCAACTGCGCCTGGCTGCTGGGCCGCATGGGTGAGGCCTCGGGCCGGCCGGCCCTGGAGGACGCCCTGGACGACAGCCTCCAGGTGGGCCTGCGGGCCACCGTTGTGGAGGCCCTGGGCCGGATAGGTGAGCCGGCCTCCATTGCCGCCATCGTGCCCCTGGCCCGGGATTCCTCCTCCCGGGTGAGGACCCGGGTGGCGGCGGCCCTGGGAGCCATCGGGGACAGCACCGCGGTTCCCCTGCTGCTGGAGCTGGCCGGGGACCCGCAGCTGGATGTCCGCTCGGCGGCCGAGCACGCCCTGGAGGAACTTGGGGGGAACCCCGATGGCGCCGGCGGGTAGGTTTGACAGGGTATGGGGGTGGAGCTATCTTGCTATGTGTCCGAAGTGACACCAACATCGAAGAGAGGAGCATTCATGAAGAAGTACGCAATTCTGCTTACGGCACTCGCTGTCGTGCTAATGGTCGGCTGCGAGGGCGACGACCCCGGCGGCGGCGGAGGCACGCTGCCCCAGATAACGGGCCTGTCCATCGACTGGGACGCCTCCGACGGCCGTGACATCGTCCTCACCTGGACCGCCGAGGAGGATGCCGAGGAGTACGAGGTCTACTTCAAGACCACCTCCGGCGGCAACTGGAGCGCGGTTGAGACAACTTCCAACACCACCTTCACCCACACCAACGCCACCAGCGCCGGCTACTACTCGGTACGCGCCAAGGACGGCGACAACTACTCCGAGGAGTACGCCTCCGCGGTGAACACCATGCCCATCGAGATCTCCACCGGCTACACCATCTACGACAACTACGCCGCCGAGGATCTGCCCAGCGGCATCTTCTTCGGATTCGAGGGCGCCGAGACGGGATCCGCCTACAGCGCCGACTTCAACCAGGACATCTACGCCTACGAAGAGGGCAAGGGCGACACCGAGGTCCTCTTCCGCTCCGGCGACATGAGCCCGGCACAGGGTGGAAACACCACGGTCTTCTGGAGCCCGGGAAGCACCTACGGCTACCCCGAGAGCAACATCGGCTCCTACACCTCCAACCTGGCCAGCGGCGACATCTTCATACTGCAGCTGGAAGGCGACTACTTCGCCAAGGTCTTCGTGGACGATGTCTCGCCCTACACGGGCAGCGACAACGGCACCGAGGTGGACCTCCACTACGAGATCCAGGACCGCGAGGGCATACAGCTCTTCACCACCAAGAGCAACTAGCGTCAGTCCGGGGGGATAGCATCCCCGCACAGGAGGGCCCCGCCGGCCGCCAGCGGCCGGCGGGGCCCGATGCGAACAGGGGAGAACGATGAGTATCGCTTTGCTGGCAATCGCAGCGGCCGCTCTCATTGGCCAGGGGTCCATATTCGACGAGGGGCCCGATACGGCGGTTTCCTCGGACATCCTCTCCGGCATGGAGTCCACCGTCAACGATGCGGCGAACATCGGGGGCGCCGAGATGGCGGTGGGGATGGTGGACCTGGCAACGGGCGAGAGGCTTACCGCAGGAGAGACCGGGCCCGTGAAGTTCGGCAACCCGCAGCTGGTGCTGGCAGCCTGCGCGGTGGACCTGCTCCGTCGCGGCGAGATCGCTCTGGATGACGTTCCCGGAGGCGGCCAGACGATCTCCTACCTGCTCGCCGAGAACATGAAGGGCCGGGCGGACCCGGGAATCATCCTCCACTACTTCATAGGGGCCGAACGGTTCGAGAGCTGGCTGACGGAGAGAAGCCTCGACGACACGGACTACACGGACTTCCGCATGCACTTCCCGGGGGCCCCGGAGGTGGAGGCCAGCACCTCCAGCATCGACGACATGCTGAGCATGGTGGAGATCCTGGGTGAGGGTCTGGACTACCCCGGTATAAGAAGGGCTCTTCACTCCGGCTTCCCCCGCGGCCCCGAGGTGCTGCGCAACCTGGAGGGCGTGGTGGCCTACGGGGTGCCCGCGTACGAGGAGGACGGCGAGTCCATCGCCGCCATAGGCATGATGCCCGACGGGTCCAGGGTAGGGCTGGTGGCCGTGGCGGAGGACCCCTGCTGTAGGGGCAAGGCCGAGCTGGCCTTCTCCATGATGTGGAACGAGCTGCTGAGGCAGCAGGGCCTGTGAGGGCCGTGCCGGCCATAGCAACCCCGGCGGTTGCAGCTGTCTCCCTTCTCCTTGCATCCTGCGGCGGCACCGGCAGCGACCTGGACATCACCATCACCGCCCCCCCGGCCGGAGGGGCCACCGCCGACGAGAGCTACATCGTGGAGTGGACGCTGGACACCGAGGGCTGGGCCGACGCGTGGGTCAACATCTACGTGGACACCGACCTCGATCCCACCAGCGGCCTGGTGCTCATCGCCGAGTCGCTGGGTGTGGAGCAGACGGGGTTCAACTGGGACTGCGCCACCTTTCCCGCCGGCGACTACTGGGTGCGCGGCGTGATACGCGAGGGCGGCTACGAGGAGTCCGACTACAGCGACGGCGTCCTCACGGTGAGCCACACATCCACCGCCGCTCCAGACAGTGTGTGGGTAGACGCCGGCTCCTCCTCCGGGACGTCCGTGACGGTCCGCTGGACCGCGGTCCCCGACGCGGAGTCCTACGATGTGGAGTTCGACGCCGACAGCTCCGGCAGCTGGAACACGGTGGCCGAGGCCGTGGAGGGAACGGAGTACACGCACACGGCGCAGTCCGCCGGCCTCTACGCCGTGAGGACCAACGACGCCGAGGGCCAGTCGGCCCGCTCGCAGGAAGCCTCCACCATGCCCGCCCTCAGCGAGGGTTCCTATACCCTGTGGGAGGAGGACGTCCCCGACGGCTACCCGGTGGGCATGTACCTCAACCCCTGCGTGCCCAGCCTGAGCTACGACTACGCCGACGGCAACTACCACGTCTACTGCCACACGTCCGCGCTGGAGCCGGCGGCCCTGTTCTCGGGAAGCGCTCCGCCGGTGGGCCAGGGAACGGCCTGCCCCATGGCCGACGGCACGGGCTCTTCCGCAGTGGCCCCCGAAGACCCGGCGGCCTACTCCGACTCCATCGCCGCCGTCACCGACGGCCTGATCTTCGGCCAGACCCCCCAGGGCAACTACGTGAAGCTCCTGGTGGAGGGGGTCGAGGCCAACCCCGAGGCCCCCTCGGTAAGCGGAGTCACCTTCAGCTACGAGTACCAGGAGATCAACGGGCTGCGGCTCTTCACCGCTACCGAATAGCCCCCATCGCCTCCCGTCGTATCGGCGGGAGGCGCCACCGCTCCCTGTGACGGATTATTCACGCATCGCCCATTAGCCCCATTGACGCATGGTGAGCTTTGGTTAATTCTATCCCCGAGATCATTCTCACAACCTTGAGGAGGGAAGGAATGATGAGGATCTTTGCAGCCGTCGCGCTTCTCGCCCTGGCAGGTGCCGCCTTCGGAGGCTACTCCCTGGGCTTCAAGCAAAGCCCTGTGCCCTACTACGTCTCCGATGCCACGCTCTATACAGAGGGCATGCCGATGCTCCGCTTCGGCGCCATGGTCAGTCCTGCATTCCGCATGGAGGGCCTTCTGGCTTACGACAAGCTGTCGTACGAGGAAGATCCCGGCACGGATGAGTACGACATGAGCACCTGGGCAATCGGCGGCTCCGGCTACTACCTGGTTGCAGACCCCGCCAACACGGAGTTCAGCTTCGGCGGGCAGATCATCTACGCCAAGACCTCTTCCGAGACGGACGGTGTAGACGGTCCGGAGACCAGCGCCTACTCCATCTCACCGCTGATGAGGATCGACTTCGCGATTCCGGGGGCCGAGCGCTTTGCCCTGTTCACGGAGTTCGGCATCCACTACTACAGCGCTACCACCACCACGGAGGGCGGCGAACAGGACATCGACGAGACCTACAGCGGCTACCGCACCTATGCTCCGGAGAACATACTGGCCGGAGCCTACTACATCTTCTAGACGCAAATGTGAACCAATGGGGCGCGGCATCCGCCGCGCCCCTTCTGCATTGACAGGACGAGCTTACCTGCTATCTTGCCCGGGATGAAAACGCACCCACCTTTTCCGCGGCATCCTGCACAGGGAGGATCACCATGGCGAAGAACTTCAGGGGAAGAAGCCTGCTCACCCTTCTGGACCTAAAGGCGGAGGACGTACGCTACCTGCTTGACCTGTCGCACATGCTCAAGGCGGAGAGGCTGGCGGGGCAGTTCCAGCAGCGCTTCCGGGGCCGGACCCTGGCGATGCTTTTCGAGAAGCGGTCCACCCGGACCCGCTGCGCCTTCGAGACCGCCTTCGGCGAGGAGGGCGGCTGTCCGGTGTTCCTGTCCAGCTCCGACATACAGCTGGGGGCCAAGGAGAGCATAGAGGACACCGCCCGGGTGCTGGGCCGGATGTTCGACTGCATCATGTTCCGGGGCTTCCAGCAGGCAACGGTGGAGAAGCTGGCCGAGTACTCGGGTGTGCCGGTCTTCAACGGCCTCACAGACCTCTACCATCCCACCCAGGTGCTGGCGGACCTGATGACCATCGAGGAGAACCTGGGCGACGTGGCCGGGCTGGACTTCGTCTACGCCGGCGACGGCCGCAACAACATGGCCAACAGCCTGATGATCGGTTCGGCGCTGATGGGCATGAACTGCACCGTGCTGGCTCCGGATGAGCTCCACCCGGAGGGCAAGCTGGTGGAGACGGTCCGGGGACTGGCGGACCGCTCCGGCGCCGAGATCCGCATCACCTCAGACAGGGAGGCCGCGGTGGAGGGCGCCAACGTGATCTACACCGACGTCTGGGCCTCCATGGGCGAGGAGGAGCAGATGAAGGAGCGGATCGCCCTGCTGGAGCCCTACAGGGTGGACGCCGATATGCTGGATCAGACCGGCAACCCGGATGTCCTCTTCATGCATTGCCTGCCGGCGGTGAAGGGCAACGAGGTGACCTTCGACGTGATCGAGGGCCCCAGCTCGGTGGTCTGGGACGAGGCGGAGAACCGCAAGCACACCATCAAGGCCCTTATGGTTGCATCACTGATTTAGTTGGATTATGGTAGCCGGGCAGGCGGGAGGCCGGGCTTCCCGCCTGATCGGTTCTCCCAGACATACCGTCCTGGAGGTGTCGGCGCTTGGCCAATGCAGCTCTGATAGGCACGCTTCTGCTCGGCGCACTGCTGGGCCAGTTTCCGGGTGACCAATACCCCAACTCTGAGCTCACATTCCCGGTGGACCCCGAGCGCTACGAGGTGGGGCCGGGCGATGTCCTGTGGCTGTCCGCAGAGGGCGGCCTGCCCACGCAGCTGTCCGACTCGATGTCTCAGGGGGGGCTGGAGCTCCCCGTCACTCCGGACGGCTACGTGGTGATCCCCCTGGTGGGAGCCGTGGACCTGGAGGGGCTGACCCTCGCGGAGGCCGTGGACCTCGTGGAGCGATCTTTCGAAGCGAGGTTCCGCAGCGGCACCCCGATGGTGGGGCTTGCCCGAATGCGGACCTTCCGGGTGTCGGTGACGGGCAACGTGGTGAAGCCCGGACTGTATCCCTCAACCGCCGCGGACAGGGTCTCGGACCTTCTGCAGCTGGCGGGCGGGATATCCCATGGAGGCGCATGGGACAGCGTCTACCTGCTGCGGGGGGGCGACTCGCTTGACGTGGACGTGGCCGCCTACCTGGAAACCGGCGAATGGAGCGCAAACCCCATGCTGGGCGCCGGGGACGTGATCAACGTGCCCTACGCCGGTCCCAAGGTGGGCGTGGAGGGGGCTGTCTCCCTGCGCTACATCTATCAGACGGGAGCCCCCCTGGCCCAGGCCGACACCAGCTGGGAGGGCAGCACCCGGGGGTTCCTGTCCTACCGGGAGGATGAGACGGCCAGTGAGCTTGTGAAGAGGGCGGGGGGCCTTTCTCCATGGGCCCATCCCTCCCGATGTTACGTCATGAGGCGGGACAGCAGCAGGCGGGAGCTGAGGCTGCCCGCCCCCATGGACGACGACTCGATGGACCCGGTGCTGATGCCGGGGGACATGCTGATATGCCCCGGAGCGTCGGTGACGGTCATGGTGTCGGGGCATGTGTTCATGCCGGGCCCCCAGGGATACGTGCCGGGAATGGACGCCGGATACTACATAGCCAGCGCCGGAGGCATAGATGACGAAGCCGACCTGGACGATACCGAGATAGTCACACCTGACGGCGAGGTATATTCCATAGACGAGCTGCAAAGCGTGCCCTCCGGCTCCGTGATACGGGTGCCCAGGGCGGGGCTGGTCTGGTGGCAGGACTACCTTACGGTGCTCACCGGTGTGGCCAGCGTCGTCATAGCGTGGAAGAGCATATTCTGATGACCGACGCAGAGAGAGACGGCATCCGCCCCGAGCGGAAGCCATCGTGGTACCTCTACGTGCTGCTGAAGAACCGATGGTTCCTGATACTGACCCTGCTTGCGGTAATGGTTCCCACGGTGATCATCACCTATCTCCTGCAGGAGCAGTTCACGGTAACCACGGTGATCATGCCACCGGAGGAGAGGAGCAGCCCCAGCCTCAGCATAGGTGGCCTGGGGATCTCGGAGTTCGCCGGGTACTTCAGCGGGGGCATGGGCTTCTCGCTGCCGCTTATGACCACTCTGTCCGACGTCTACCTGGAGATTCTCGAGAGCAGAAGCCTGGTGGAGAACGTCATCAGGACCACGGCCTACGCTGACAGCAACGAGCTCACCGAGGCCTACCCCGACGACGATATTCTGCGTATGTACTGGGCCCGCAAGATGTTCCGCCAGAACTACTCCGCCAATATCACCCCGGC
Organism: Candidatus Fermentibacteraceae bacterium; assembly: GCA_041686025.1. GTDB lineage: Bacteria > Fermentibacterota > Fermentibacteria > Fermentibacterales > JCC-6 > JAWLEP01. The sequence goes on along the minus strand of JAWLEP010000003.1, from coordinate 28,314 downwards.
TGGATTCCTGGAGGTCGAGATGACCACCAGCGATCCCATGTACTCCGTGCTGATATCCGAGAGGGTTGTAGCGGTGCTGGACAGCACACTGGATGACGTCTACACCAGCAGGGCGGCTGCGGACAGGAGGTTCCTGGGGATGCAGCTGGCCCGCACCGACAGCATCAGGATGGCCGCGGCCGAGAGCCTCAGGGTCTTCGAGATGCAGCACGGTCTGGTGGACCTGGAGACCGAGCTGCAGGCCTTTGTCGAGAACCTGGCCCAGCTGAAGAGCGACTACCTCCGGGCCGAGGCGCAGGCGCAGACCATGGAGACCGCCCTGGGAGGACCCACCACCGCCTCGCGAGAGCTGGGGCTGCGGGCGGACGCCCTTCTGCAGGTCATCCGCATGCTGGAGGAGGGGCGCATTCCTCCCGGGTACGAGGAGTTCTACAGCGGTGTCTCCATACGGGAGGTGCCCGAGATCCAGTTCGACTACATCAAGTTCAAGAGCGACCTGGAGATGTCCCAGCAGATGCACAGCATGCTCACGCTGAACTACCAGCAGGCAATGGTGGAAGAGAACCGCACCGAGTCCAACGTCCGCATGCTTGACCCCCCCAGGCACCCCGGCTGGAAGAGCAAGCCCAAGAAGCTCTACATCTGGCTGGAGGTATTCGCCGCCGCACTGCTTCTGGTGGTTGCCTACCTGTTCATTCGCGAGCGGGTACGCCAGCTGCAGCAGGAGAGGCCCGAGACCTGGTCCAGATGGGCAGAGCTGGGCGGCGAGATAAAGTCGGACCTGCAGTTCTGGAAACGTTCGGACGACCGCAGGGGCTGAGGCTTCTCTGCAGCCCGAAGGCGTGATGGGCCGGCTCCGCTTTATTCCCTGACTCTGCGAAGCAGTTCCAGGTAGCTCTCGTATCTGGCCCCTGACAGCTGTTCCGATTCCACCGCTTCCCTTACGGCGCAGCCCGGCTCGCTGTCATGGTAGCAATCACGGAAGCGGCAGTCGTCCTGCAGTGCGGCGATCTCGGGGAAGCATCCCCCCAGTTCCTCCGGCGGAATGTGGTCTATGGCGTAGCCGGCAACGCCGGGGGTATCCATCAGGAACGTATCCGGACCGAGGGGGATGAGTCGCGAGGAGGTTGTGGTGTGCCTTCCCCGCGCGGTCCTGGGGCTCACCTCTCCCACCTGCAGGTCCAGGTCCGGTCGCAGATGGCGGGCGATGGATGTCTTCCCCGAGCCCGACGGGCCCGCCATCATCACCACCCGCCCGGACATCAGGTCCATTATCTCTTCGACTCCCTCCCCCGACCGGCAGCTGACCGGCCTGCACCGGTAGCCGGCTGCCCGGTAGTCGGCCAGCAGCGCCCCGCCGGGGCCTTCCGCATCCTCTTCCCCATACAGGTCCGTCTTGTTCAGAACCACAAGCGCCTTGAGCCGGTCGTACTCGGCAGCGGCCAGTATCCGGTCCAGCAGTCCGGCGGCAAAGGGCGGCTCGGCGACGGACATCACCGCCATGACCAGGTCCACGTTGGCGGCAACCACCCTGGCATCTCCTTTGCGGTCGGCCCTGGTGAGAGTGTTCCGGCGGGGCAGGACGCTCTCCACCAGCAGGGTGCCGCCTTCGCGCCTGGCCCGCACCAGGTCGCCGGGAACCGGAGACTTCGTGCTGAAGACTCTGCCTGCGGCCCGGGCCGGGAGCTCACTGCCTCCGCCGTCGTTGAGGACCAGGCCCCTTCTACCCACCGAAGAGACCCGCAGCGGCTTCTGACGATCCATCTATTCCTCCGTCCAGAGGGTGTCGGGACAAATTCCCCTGCTCTCAAGGTATGCCAACGTGTGCGCGGGAAGGTAGACCGGATGGTCAACCACGGCCACCGTCCCCACACCCAGGGAGTCCAGGTCGACTCCCTCCCAGGCCGCCCGGTCCAGGGCCACGAAGCCCCGGGAAAGATCGGTGGTTCCCGCCGCCTCGGCCACCCTGGGAACCAGCAGCTCGTTCACCGCCAGTCTGCCGCACCATCCATCCCTCCCCAGCCTCTCCAGCGCCATCTGGATACCATGCTCCCGCTGCCAGTCCGCAAGTGCGGAGGGCCAGAGCGTCAGGGAGGCGGCCACGGCCAGAGCCAGAACTGCGCGGGAAACCCGGACCTCCCCTTTGGGCATCATCCGGACCAGCATCACCACGGCCCAGGGCACCGCCAGCAGCACCAGGGGGTCGAGATAGCGGGGGAGGACCAGCGACCCTCCCGAAAGCGAGACCCAGAGCACCGCCGCCCATGCGGCCAGGGGAACGGCAAGGGGCCATCTCCGGATTTTCGAGAAGAGGGCCAGGACCATCACCGGCCCGGCAACGAGGAAGAGCCGGCGCAGCAGCAGCAGGGGATAGGCGGCGGGACCCGGTGTGGGATAGTCCATCTGCTCCACCGCCAGCCTGACCTCCCGCAGCGACCACAGCGGGTCTCCGGCGGCCCAGAGGTTCAGCAGCGGCCACGCAGCCACTGCGGCCAGCAGTACCGCCAGACCGGCCCCGCGCCTCCCGCGCAGGGCCCGCCAGGCCGAGAGGAAGATCCCCTCGGGCCTGGTGAGGGCCGCCAGCGGCTCCAGCACCGAGAAGCGGGTGAGGGCGGGGAGGGCCAGGACAGCGGCTATCAGTATCACCGCCGGCCGGCAGCGTATGGTGAGCATGACCCACGCCGGGTTCATCCCCAGCGCCAGGGAAGCCCACCAGGCGGCCCGGGTTCCGCCGCCCTCCCGCAGGGCGAGCGAGGCAGCGGCCAGTAGCCCCAGGAAGGCGAAGACAAGGTACAGGGCCTGCAGCAGCCCCGCTCCTCCGGCTGCCGCTGCGGGCAGCGAGACCAGGAGGGGCAGGGGCTTGGGAACCGTGTTGGGATAGTAGTGTGACACGTCGTCGAATACGCCGTCCTCGGCTATTCGGGGGGATCCGTGCCGGATCACCTGCCTGGCCCAGACCAGGTGGGCCAGGGCATCGCTGTCGGCATGCTCACCGCCGGCAGCCAGAAGCAGAAGCACGGGCACCATCCCCGCAAGGGCCGCGGCCAGGCAGGTCCGACGGTGTCTCAGGGACACGAACCCCGGCCGGACGGAAGGCCCTGGAAGCGGATGATCATCTCGCCGGGACGCCCCCAACCCAGGATCTCGCGGATCATGCGCTCAATGTAGGCCGAGTCGGTCCTCAGGCTCTTCACCTCCACGGCCAGGCTGTCCCTCACCGCCTCCAGCGAGTCCACCTCTCTCCTGAGGCTCTCGGTCTCCCGGCGGAGAGAGAGGTAGTTGAGCACGCCGTTGCGGTTGAAGATGACGAAGACCGCCAGGGCGCTGATCAGTATCAGCGCACCCAGCACCACCACCTTCCGCCGCCTGCCGTCGGCGCGCCCCACGGCCAGGTCACCCCTCCAGGAGCGCGCTGAGGCCGGCGTAGTCAGCTCCGGTCCCCAGCTCTTCCTCTATTCTCAGCAGGCGGTTGTACTTGGAGGTCCGGTCGCTCCTGCTGGTGGAGCCGGTCTTGATCAGGCCCGTGGAGAGCCCCACCGCCAGATCGGCGATGAAGGTGTCGCAGGTCTCGCCGCTTCTGTGGCTGATCACGGCGCGCATGCCGTTGCGGTGGGCCATCCCCACGGCCTCCACCGTCTCGGTGAGGGTCCCTATCTGGTTGAGCTTTATCAGAATGGCATTTGCCGACCCCTCCCGGATGCCCCGGGCCAGTCGCGCGGTATTGGTAACGAAGAGGTCGTCGCCCACCAGGTGTATGCGCTCACCCAGCCGCCGGTTCAGGAGCTTCCATCCATCCCAGTCGTCCTCGTCCAGGCCGTCCTCGATGCTGACTATGGGATAGGACCTCACCAGCTTCTCCCAGTAGTCCACCATTCCCCCGGAGTCCAGGGTGCCGGCGCCGTGCATCTCGTAGCGGCCCTGGTCGCAGAACTCGCTGGCGGCGGGGTCCAGGGCCAGGAAGACCTGCTCCCCCGGCCGGTAGCCGGCGGCGGAGATCGCTTCGGTGATGAAATCCAGAGCCGACTCGTTGTCCGGCAGGTCGGGGGCCAGTCCACCCTCGTCCCCTACGGTGGTGGGCATGCCCATCTCGGAGGCCCTGGCCTTCATGGTGCCGAATATCTCCGCGGCGGCCTGCAGGGCATCGGAGAAGGCGGGAAACCCCGCAGGCACTATCATGAACTCCTGCAGGTCCAGGGGGTTCGAGGCGTGACGGCCGCCGTTGAGGACGTTGATCATGGGCACCGGAAGGGTGGCGGGGGTCAGCCCCCCCACGTACCTGTAGAGGGGTAGGCCCAGGTAAGCCGCCGCAGCCCTGGCAGCGGCCATGGATACCGCCAGCACTGCGTTGGCCCCGAGGCTGCCTTTGTTGTCGGTTCCGTCAAGCTCCCGCATGATGTCGTCGATGGTCCGCTGCTCGTCGGCCGGAATGCCCATGAGCTCCGGGCCGATCCTGCTGTTCACGTTGTCCACCGCCCGGGTGACGCCCTTGCCCAGAAAGGCCTCTCCCCCGTCCCGCAGCTCTACGGCCTCGTGCTCGCCGGTGGAGGCTCCGCTGGGAACTGCGGCCCTTCCCCATACGCCGGACTCGAGCACAACGTCGGCCTCAAGCGTTGGATTTCCTCTGGAGTCCAGTATCTGCCTCGCTGTTATTTCGGCTATCGCGTTCAATAGCGGCCCCCAATCATCCACGTTCTGTTGTCCATTTGATCATCTCGGCCAGAGAGGTCCCAGCAGCAGAGCTATCTGGGCTTGCTCTCGGAGTAAGCCGTCAGGATGTCCTCCGGAAGTCTCTCCGCAAGGACCTCCAGGAAGGCGTATGCCAGATATGGGTCGAACTGGTCCCCGGAGTTCTCCCGGAGCTCCGCCTTTGCGTAGTCAAGACCGGGAGAGGGCCTGTAGACGCGGTTGGAGTACATCGCGTCGAAGGCATCGGCAACCGTCAGGATCCGTGCCTTCAGGGGGATGTCCTTGCCCTTCAGTCCATCCGGGTAGCCATTGCCGTCGTAGCGCTCGTGGTGATAGCGCACCGCTTCCAGGAGGTCGCTGAAGGCGTGGACCGGCTTGAGGATCTTGTAGCCCAGCTCCGGGTGCGACTTCATCACGTCGAACTCATCGTCCGTGAGGGATCCCGGTTTGTTCAGAATGGAGTCCGGCACGCCGATCTTGCCAATGTCGTGCAGAAGCGCCGCATTCCTCACCACAGACTGCTCGAGCTCGCCCATCCCCATGTAGTCGGCCAGGGCCAGGGCGTAGGCGGTCACATTGGTGGAGTGGTTGTGGGTATAGGGGTCCTTGGCGTCCACCGTGCGGGCCAGCGCACCGATGGTCTGGATGTAGTTGCGCTGGTCTCTCTTGTGAAAGCGTGCATTGCTCAGAGCACCTATGGCCTGCCTGGCCAGTATGGGAAGGTACGTGGAGGAGAAACTCTCGATCGCGGCCTCCCGCCAGCACGCGAAGAACAGCAGCCCGTTGAGGTTGCTGAACTCGCTCAGCTGGATCTTCCTGATCGCTTTCAGGTCCTGCGGGTCTACCCTGCCCTCCCGGGGTTCGAAGGTCTCGACCTCCCGAACCTGCAGCGACTGGTCGAGGAGCTCCACGGATACGTCCTCCAGCAGCGACTCCCGAAGGGGCCCGTAGAGGAAGACCGAATCCGGTATGTCTGCTCGAAGCCGGAAATAGGCCAGGGGATTGGCCTCCTCCTCCCTGACAAGAACACCCAGCAGATCGTAGTCGATCACCTGGTGGAAGCCCCTGGCGATGGAGGCCAGCACGCTGCCGGTATCCAGTGTGGTCGAGAACTGGCTGACGACTCGGTTGATGGTCTGCAGCTGCTTGGTGCTTCGCCGCAGGCCTTCGGCCAGCTCGTAGCTCTGAATCTGGTTTCCCGCCTGGGCGCAGAAGAGGGAAAGAGTCTTCAGGTCTCTGCCGGTGAATGCGTCGGGAACTTCGGCCCGCGCGACAACGCAGGCACCCAGTGGACCCTGTCCGCCCCCCAGTTGATGGGCCATCATGTGAGCCCGCCGCTGGGTGGGAAGCAGCTGTTCCGACTGCTCCTCGGAGCTCAGGTAGCCTCCGTCCTCGCTCTCCAGACACAGCTCCAGGGACTGCTGCCAGTCGTCCTCTCCTATGAGTTCCTCCCTGCCCGAGGAGACCTCCAGCTCCATCTCGCGGTTCGAATCCAGCATGTAGATACGAACCACATCTGCTCGGAAGCTCCGCTTCACAGCCTCGGTGAAGGAGAGCAGGTACTCAGAGGGGGAGAAGCCGCTGATATCAAGCGTTTCGGTCATCCGCTTCAGCTCGTCCAGGGCCGGATGGGGCAGTTTGGAGGTAAGTCGGTTTCTGGCCTCCCTTGCCCGCTCCACAGTCTGGAGAAGCTCCTCCATGCCGAAGGGCTTGGTCACGAAGTCGAACGCCCCGCGCCGAATGGCGTCTTTCGCAAGGTCTATGGAGCCATGGCCGGTGAACAGGATGACCTGGGTGTCCGGATGGTTCTCTCGAATGCGCTTCAAGAGCTGTATGCCGCCTGTACCGGGCATGATAATGTCACTCAGCACGATGCCTACGGCATGACTCTCCAGCAGAGCCTCCGCCTTCAGGCCGTCGGATGCCTCGTAGACCTGGAATCCACTGCTGCGCAGGAACTCGCGGCAGACCCTTCTGGTGTTGTCGTCGTCATCAACCACGAGTACGCTGCAACTGCTCTCGACCATTACCGCTTCCCCGTCTCCTCGGGAATGCCCAGCTTTTTCATCTTGGCCAGGAAGGTGGTCCTCTTCAGCCCCAGCCATCGGGCCGCCCTTGCCTTTACGCCGCCGTGCCTGCGAAGTGCGTTGACAATATAATACCGCTCCAGGTTCTCCATTACCATCGGGAGATTCACGCCTCCCTCGGGCATCCGGGTCTCCTCCAGGCCTTCCACTCCGGAGACGACTCTGCCCGGCAGGTCGCTGATCTGTATGGGGCTCCCCCTGGCCAGAACGCACGCCCTCTCGATTGTGTTCTCCAGCTCCCGGACGTTTCCGGGCCATGAGTAGGCCAGGAGGGAGGCGGCGGCCTCCCCGCTTATGTCCAGCTTCCTGCCGTTGCTGCGTCGGGAGCTGTAGATCCCCAGGAAGTGCTCCGCCAGCACCATTATGTCCTCGCGCCTGTGCCGCAGCGGCGGCAGGTTTATCTCGATGACGTTCAGCCTGTAGAAGAGGTCCTCCCGAAAGGCGCCCTCCCTGACGGCAACCTCCAGGTTCATGTTGGTGGCGGCGATCAGCCTCACGTCCACCTTCTGGGTCTCCGTGCTGCCCACCGGCGAGACCTCGCCCTCCTGCAGGGCCCGAAGCAGCTTCACCTGCATTCCGGGGCTCATGTTGCCCACCTCGTCGAGGAAGAGGGTGCCTCCGTCCGCCACCTGGAATCTGCCCAGGGTGGTAGACACCGCTCCGGTGAAGGCCCCCTTCCTGTGCCCGAACAGCTCGCTCTCCAGCAGGTTCTCCGGAAGGGCGCCGGAGTTGACGGAGACGAACTGCTGCGACTGCCTGCGGCTCATGCGGTGGAGTGCCCTGGCCACGAGCTCCTTGCCCGTGCCGCTCTCTCCGGTCACCAGCACGGTGCTGTCCGACCGGCTCACCCGCCTGACCATGGACATGATCTCCTCCATGGTCTCACTGCGGTATATGATGTCGCCCCTGCCCCCCCTGGGCCCGCCCGGCGACTGCAGCGCCCTCTCTATGGCGCTGACCACGGCCCGGCCGGAGAAGGGCTTGGGTATGTAGTCCAGGGCGCCCCTGCGGATTGCCTGCTTGGTGCTCTCTATGGAGGCGTATCCGGTGATCACTATCACCGGCAGACCCGGGTGCCGGCTGGATATCATGTCCAGCAGGTCCAGGCCAGACCTGTCGGGAAGGTTCAGGTCGGTTATCAGCAGGTCGAAGCTCTGGCGGCGGAGCACCCGCATGGCCTCCCTGGCTGCCCAGACCGTCTCGCAGGAATAGCCCTCGGTCTGCAGCACCTCCGCCAGGAGGCGCCGTATCTGCGGGTCGTCGTCCACTACCAGTACCCTGTAGCGTCTTCCACTCTGCTTGGTCATATTCCAGAAGCTAATCGGGTGAGAGCGGGTGTCAATATCTCGACGAGGGGGTTCGGTTGAGGCCATTTCGGGCAGTGGCTGCGTTCAGCCTGATCCTGGGGGCGACAGTGATTCTCTCCTGCCAGAAGGAACCATCGGAAGATGAAATAGTCATTCGAGCCCAGGACTTCGAAGGCACGTTCGAACCGGATACCCAACGTCAAACGGCTGCCGATACTGCCGGATTATCCGTTCCCCAGACGGAAATCGACACATTGAAGGCAGCGGACGCGGCGGCGGACTCGTCCCCGGCCGACAGCACAGCCCCTGATTCGCTGCCGCCGCCTGCGGCGGGGGAGGACTGGAGTACCATTGCCGTGGAGGTGCGGAGCTCGCTCTACACCTCGCTGGCCCACGTGATGCAGTCCGACAGCCTGGCCTCCGGCGTGACCGCGGAGGTGCTGGGGGCCCACTGCTCCCGCTGCATGTGGTGGGACATGGAGCCCTGGGATGACCTGGTCGCGGGGGACTCGCTGTACGTAGTCTACACCGACTCCCTGCCGGAGGGTTTCGAGAACAGGGTTGTGGCCCTCAGATACGTTCCCGCCGCCGGATCGGAGAACCGGCTCTTCTCGGTCTACCGCTACCGGAGGACGGGGGACAACCACCCCTCCTACTGGTACGCCGACGGTACGGAGGTGCCCCTCATTCTGGACGCCATGCCCGTGTCGACCTTCGAGGAGATCACGGGCGTGTTCGGGGAGCCGCGGTCGGGACACAGCCACGCAGGCGTTGACTTCAAGGCCCCCGTGGGAACCCCGGTGCGCAGCAGCAGCGGCGGGACGGTTTCCCGCACCGACTGGAACAGCGACTACAACGGACGCTGCGTGGAGGTGGACATGGGCGGGGGCTACTCCCAGATCTTCATCCACCTCGACCGGCTGGCCGAAGGGGTGAGGGCCGGCGCTTTCGTGGAGCCCGGGGGCCTGGTGGGATACGTGGGCAACACCGGACGCTCCTACGCCCCGCACCTGCATTACCAGATAAACGACCGCAGCTCGGGCTATCCCGTGGACCCGTACATATTCCACGGCTGCCACCGGCGCAGCCTGCCGGAAGGGGACATGGACGGCTTCGCGGAGCTACGGGACAGGTGCGACCGCATGATGGACGGGGAGGGCTGAGTTGGCCGACTCCGTGGTGCTCACCATCAACTGGAACGGCCGGGAGTTCGTGGAGGACATGGTGGAGTCCCTGCTTCCCCAGTTGAGGGAGACCGGCTCGGGGCTGGTGTTCTTCGACAACGCCTCCGATGACGGTTCGGAGGACCTGGTGGAGGAGCGCTTCGGCAGCACCGGTCTGGTGGAGGTCGTCCGCTGGGGGGAGAACCTGGGCTTCGCCGGAGCCGCCAACCTGATGATGGGCCGGCTTTCTGAGGATGTGGTCGTGCTGGCCAACACGGACACGATCTTCCTGCCGGGAAGCCTGGCGGCACTTCTGGAGGCGCTGGACCGTCGTCCGGACGCCGGCCTCGCAGGGCCCCGGCTCCTCTGGCCCGGGGGCGGGCTGCAGCCCTCCATGCGGGACTTCCCCTTCGCCCGAAACCTGGTCCTGGAGCATCTGCCCCTCCTGGGAAGGCTCAGCGCCAGACGGAGGCCTCACAGGGCCGCCCGGCAGGCGGACTGGCTGGTGGGAGCGGTGATGGCCATAAGGATGAAGGCCTTCCGGGAGGCCGGCGGCTTCGACACCGACTTCTTCTTCTACCACGAGGAGACCGAGCTCCAGCTCCGCATGCGGAGCAGGGGGTGGGAGGTGTGGTTCGAGCCCGGCGCGGAGGTGGTTCACGTGGAGGGCGGCTCGGCCCGCCAGAAGTATGGACGGATGACCTACCTTCGCTATATTCCCGCGAAGCTCCGCTTCCTCCGCAAGCACAGCGGCCGGGCGGGCACGGCGGCCTTCAGGCTCCTCATGACGGCCCTGCAGCTGGAGAGGCTGGTTCTGGGCGGTATCGCCCCCCGTCTCCGCCGGGACGTGCGGTACACCCCAGCATACTGCCGGCGGGCGCTGAGGCTCGTCTGGGGCGGCGCCCCCGGGGACCACGATAACTGAGAGGAGCAGGATGCCGGTCGTACTCGGCCTCAACTGCTACAAGCACGATTCCTCCGCCGCGCTGCTGGCCGACGGCCGGGTTGCCGCCGCCGCCGAGGAGGAGCGCTTTGCTCGGGTAAAGCACTACTCCGGCTATCCCCGGATGGCCATCGAGTTCTCTCTGCGCCAGGCCGGCCTGTCGGCGTCGGACATAGACCACGTGGCCTACTACATGCTTCCCGGACTGGTCTTCCGGGAGAACCTGGCGTACTCCCGGCACTACCTCCTGAGGCCGGGAGGGCTGCGCTTCCTGGCGGGGCAGCTGGCGGGGGCGGCGAAGATGAGGCGCATTCCGCAGACCGTGCGTCAGCACCTCAGGGGTCTGCGTGAGGACATCGGGTTCCACTTCGTCGAGCACCACAGGGCCCACGTCTGGGCCGCCATGATCTGCTCGGGATGGGACTCGGCGGCGGCGCTAACCATGGACGGTGTGGGCGAGAGGGATACCAGCCTGCTGGGAGAGGTGGGCCAGGAGGGGCTGAAGGTCTTTTCCCGCAGCCGCTTCCCCAACTCCCCCGGGATATTCTACAGCGCCGTGACCGCCTATCTGGGCTTCCGGCCCGACAACGACGAGTACAAGGTGATGGGCCTCTCCAGCTACGGCAGTCCCCGCTACCTGGACCTCTTCCGCCGCATGCTGCACCATGACGGCAAAGGCAGGGCCAGAGTCGATACCTCCCTCGCCGACATACACATGGGAGTCTGGGGCGCATCAATGGGCCCCGAGGTCCTCAGGGAGGCTGGCCCGCCCAGAAGGAAGGGCGAGGAGATAGAGCAGCGACACATGGACATCGCCTGCTCGGCCCAGAGGGCCCTGGAGGAGACCGGCCTGGGTCTGGCCCGGTGGCTGAGGGAGCGGTCCGAAAGCGACAGGCTCCTGGTCTCCGGCGGCGTGGGCCTCAACTGCGTGATGAACGGCCTCCTGGAGCGGGAGTCGGGCTTCGGACAGGTATACCCCCTGCCGCCCTCCCACGACGCCGGCACGTCACTGGGGGCGGCTGTCGCCGTCCAGCGCCGGCTGAAGGGCCAGGCCTCGCTGCGGACCCCGCCCAACATGTTCCTGGGCTCCGGCTATTCCGGCGACGCGATACGGGAGGCCCTGGAGACCGCAAAGATACCCTTCAGCCAGCCCGAAGGGCTGCCGCGGATAGTGGCCGAGATGGTGGCGGAAGGGCTCATAGTGGCGGTCTACGCCGGCAGGATGGAGTTCGGCCCCCGGGCCCTGGGAGCACGGTCGATACTGGCCGACCCCCGTCGGGGGGACATGAAGGACATCGTGAACCGCTGCGTGAAGCACCGCGAGGAGTTCCGCCCCTTCGCACCGGTGGTGCTGCGGGAGCGCGCCGGGGAGTTCTTCGCCGGCTGCACTGACTCCCCCTACATGATAAAGACCTATCCGGTGGTGGAGTCCAAGAGGGACGTGATACCCTCGGTGACCCACGTGGACGGTACGGCCCGGGTGCAGACCATTCGCCGGGAGGACAACCCCTTCTACTACGACGTGGTGGCCGAGTTCGGGAGGGTTACCGGCGTCCCGGTGCTGATGAACACCTCCTTCAACGTCCGGGGTGAGCCCATCGTGGAGAGCCCCCTGGATGCCATAAGGTGCTTCTTCGGAACGGGGATAGACGCCCTGGCCATGCCCCCCTACCTGGTGGTCAAGCCGAAGGGCTGATTCCGGTCAGGACTTGAGCTTGCGCTGAAGCGTACGCCTTCCGATACCCAGCAGCTCCGCCGCCCGGGTGCGGTTGCCGTCCACCAGCTCCAGGGTCTTCTCTATCAGCTTCTCCTCGGCCTCTGCGGCGGTCACGGGAAGATCGAGTCGCAGCGTTCCGGCGTCGGCGGAGGCGGCTCCGGCCACCTCGGGGGGAAGGTCCTCCACCTCTATGCGGTCGCCGGCGGTTATCAGTACGCTCTCGATCATGTTCCTCAGCTGCCGGACGTTTCCCGGCCAGCTGTAGCCGATGAGCTTCTCCAGGGCCTCCCGGGTGAGCTGGGGCATGGGAAAGCCGTGCTTGTCCGCCAGCTGGCGGAGGAAGGACATGGCCAGCAGTGGGATGTCCTGGCGACGGTTGCGAAGGGGAGGGAGGTCGATCTCCACCACCTTCAGCCGGAAGTAGAGGTCCTGGCGGAAGCTGCCCTCGTCCACCAGCGCCTTCAGGTTCGCGTTGGTGGCGGCCAGGAGACGGACGTCCGTGGGCACCGGCACGTTGCCCCCCAGCCTGGTGACCTGCTCCTCCTCTATGGCCCGCAGCAGCTTGACCTGTGTGGCGGGCGGTATCTCGCCAATCTCGTCCAGCAGAAGAGTGCCACCCTCGGCTGCTTCGAAACGACCCTCCCGCAGGCGGTCGGCCCCGGTGAAGGCCCCCTTCTCATGGCCGAAGAGCTCTCCCTCCAGAAGCGTCTCCGGTATGGCGGCGCAGTTGACTGCGAAGTAGGGGCCCTTCCTGCCGCTGAGGGCGTGGATCCTCCTGGCCAGCACGTCCTTGCCGGTACCGCTCTCGCCCGTGATCAGAACCGTGGTCTTGAGTGGTGCCACCCTTCTGACCTTGGTCATGATGGAGTCCATTATTCGGCTGCGGTAGAGGAAGCTCTCCTCGCTTCCGGCCCCGACTCCGGACTTCTCCTCGGCGGCCGCCGGCCGGGCGGAGTAGCTGAAGGTCCTCTCCACCGCCTCCTTCAGGCCCTCTGTGCTGCCGGGCTCCAGGAGGATGTCCACAGCGCCGGCCTTCATCCATCTCACTGCGGCCTCTACGGATATGTCCTCGCCGTAGATGAAGGCCCCGGCGCTTACGTTTGCCTTTCGCAGGGAGGTGAGGACGGTATCCATGTGTATGTCGGAGAGCTGGGAGGAGAGCGCGATGGCGTTCACCGCCCGGGTGTGGATCTTGCGCAGCGCGGACCTGGCCGTGAACTCCATCAGGGTCTTGTATCCCAGATCGCGCACCTCGGCCCCTATGGTACGCGCCCGGTCCCTGTCGGAGTCGGCTATAAGCACCGTCCCCCGTCCCAGTACAGCTCCCAAGGCGCCTCCCTTCCAGACCCCAAGTATACCTCCGACCACCAGGTGTGGCAATTTGACGCGCACCTTACCACGGCCTCCCGATTGCTTATGTTGGGCAGACAGGAAGGAGGTCTGACAGGTGAAGGAAGTCAGCATATCGAGGGGCATTACCCCCAAGGCGGTCAAGATCATCGTGGTGGCAGTGATACTGCTCATCTGGTTCCTGGTGGGCGGGCCCTTCTACACGGTGAACCCCGAGGAGGAGGGAGTGGTCCTCACCTTCGGCAGGCACACCTCCACGGTGGGTCCGGGCTTCCATATGAAGCTTCCCTGGCCCATCCAGAGGGTCTACACGCCGCAGGTGAACGTGGTCCAGCGGGTAGAGATAGGATTTCGCACCATCGAGGGCAGCGACCCCCCGCAGTACAGGGGCTTCGACAACCCGGAGATGCTAAGCGAGGGGCAGATGCTCACCGGCGACGAGAACATCATAAACCTCTCGGCAATAGTACAGTACAGGATCAAGGACTCGAAGGCCTACCTGTTCAACGTGCGTGATCAGGTTTCCACGCTCAGGGACATCTCCGAGGCCAGCATACGGCTGGTGGTGGGAGACAACGCCGTGGACGCCGTACTCACCACCGGCAAGGTGGAGGTCGCCGACCGCATACACCAGCTGGTGCAGGGAATGGCCGACGACTACGGCCTGGGCGTCACCATCGTGGCGGTTCAGCTGATGGACGTCCAGCCCCCGGCCCAGGTTGCCGATGCCTTCAAGGACGTGGCCACGGCCCGGGAGGACATGCAGGCTTACATCAACGAGGCCGAAGGCTACCGCAACGAGCTGCTTCCCGCCGCCAGGGCCGACTCCATTACCCGGGTGAACCAGGCCATGGGCTACATGGCCCGCCGGACCAACCGGGCCCGGGGTGACACCAGACGCTTCACCGCCGTAGCCGCCGAGTACGCGAGGAGTCCGGAGGTCACCGCCACCAGGCTCCATCTGGAGGCTTTGGCGGCCGTGCTGGACACCGCCGAGGTCGTGGTGGTCGACGGCGATGCCGGCGCCCTCACCCACTACAGCCTCGAGGGGGTCAAGTGATGAAGAAGCTGAGGGTGTTTCTGTGGGCGGCGGCGGTCATCTTTGCGCTGATGGTCGTCTTCGGCGCCTTCTACGTGGTCACCGAGACCGACCAGGTGGTTCTTCTGCAGCTGGGCAAGCCGGTGAAGGTCATCGCAGGAGACCGGAACGAGGCAGAGAGGCAGGAGCTGCAGGCCTGGATGGACGAGAACGCCCCCGGCGTGAACCTGAGCTTCGGCGCGGGGCTCCACTTCAAGATCCCCTTCCTGCAGCAGGCCCGCTTCCTGGACGACCGGATACTGGAGTACGACGACGCTCCGGCGGACGTGGTCACCCGGGACAAGAAGCACATACAGGTGGACTCCTACGCCCGCTGGCGAATCGACAACCCCCTGCTCTTCGTCCAGAGCGTGCAGACCGTGAACCAGGCCCGCTCCCGGCTGGACGACATCATCTACTCCGCCATCCGGCAGGAGCTGGGACGCAACGACCTGATACAGATAGTCCGCAGCACCAACGACCCCATCGGACTGGGCAGCTACGTCCGGCTGGTGGAGAACGTCTCCACCTCCGAGCCCGATTCCATGCGCGACGTCCGCATGGAGGGCGGAGAGGTGATCGAGGAGACCAGGCTGGTCTACATCCCCGAGCACTCGGGAAGGCTGAACATACTGAAGAGGATCACCGAGCAGACCCAAGGCCTGGCAGAGCAGTACGGCATTCAGATCATCGACGTCCGGATCAAGCGCGCCGACCTTCCGGCGGAGAACCAGGCGGCGGTGTTCCGGCGCATGGAGGCGGAGCGGAACAGGATCTCCACCCGCTACCGGGCTGAGGGACACAGGATGTCGCGGCGCATCACCGCCGAGACCGACCTGGCGGTGGACTCCATCAGCGCCCGCGCCGACCTCGGGGCCCTGACCATACGGGGGCAGGCCGACAGCACGGCGGCGGCAATCTACGCGCAGGCCTACGAGACCTATCCGGACTTCTACCGCTTCAGCCGTTCCCTGGAGACGCTGCAGGAGGTAATCGACAGCACCTCCAGGCTGGTCCTCTCCACCGAGGGTGTCATGGAGTACCTCAGAACGACCCCCGGGGAGGTGAGATGACAGAGGTCTACGACGACGATCACTGCTTCGTATGCGGAAAGGACAACACCTACGGCCTGGGGCTGAGCCCGGAGGCCGATGAGGGCCGGTCGGTCATCCGCTGGACCCCTCCCAAGACCTATCAGGGCTACAGCGACGTCCTTCACGGCGGCCTGGTCTCCACCCTCTGCGACGAGGCCATGGCCTACGCGGTGAAGAGCCTGGCCGGCGACGCCGTAACCGCCAGGATGGAGGTGCGCTTCTCGAAGCCGGTGGCCACCGGCGTTCCCCTGGAGGTGCGGTCGGAGGTTACGGGAAGCAGGCGCCGGACCTACAACGCTCAGGCCGAGCTCCGCCAGGAGGGTGAGGTAAGGGCCTCCGCCACCGGGACCTTCATCTCGATGGGAGACGGGGGCTAGCTTGCCCTCGGTGGTCATCACCGGCGCCACCGGAAGGGTGGGCTCGGTGGTCAGATGCAGGGCGGAGGAGCGCTTCCGCGTCCGGGCTCTCTCCGCAGGCGGCGAAAGCGGCACGGAGGCCCTGGACCTCTGCAGTCCCGGGGCCGCCGATGCGGTGCTGTCCTGCTCAGCGGACCTGGTGATCAACTGCGCCGCCCTGTCCACGGGAGGCGCCTGCCGGGCCGACCCGGCGGGCGCCTTCGCCCTCAACGCCCTCTGGCCCGCCCGTCTGGGCGACGCCTGCGCCCGGCGGCGGGTGCCCCTGGTCCACCTGAGCACCGACCTGGTCTGGTCCGGGGCCACTCCCCCCTACCGCGAGACCTCACCGGCTGTGCCGCTGTCCCTCTACGGCTGGACCAAGCTCCTGGGGGACGTCCACCTGCTGCGCCGATACCCGGAAGCCCTGGTGGCCAGGACCTCCGTGGTCTTCGGGCCCTCGCCCTCGAAGGCCAGCACCTTCTCGGAGGCGGTGCTGGCCGGGGAGGTCCCGGCCTTCTTCACCGACTCCTGGCGCAACCACACCCCGGTGAGCTGGCTGGCCGAGACCCTCCTCGACCTGGCCGAACGGGGCGCCTCCGGCCTTTTTCTGGTGTCCGCCCGCTGGGAGCAGACCCGCAGCGCCTTCGCCGAGGCCCTTCTGGAGCACATGGGGCTTGACGCCCCGGACCTTCCCCTGGCCTACAGGCCTTCGGGGGTCCCCGAGACCCTGGCCCTGCGGCCGCAGCGGCTGGAGCGGGTACTGGGCCAGACCGCCCCGGACCTCCGCGAGTCGCTGCAGCTGGAGTACCCGCAGTCCCCCGGGGACGGAGATTAAGTTCATCAAGTCCAGAGGCGTTATACTTGCTGTTAATCTCCAGTAACCTTCATCCCTCTCGGACGCAGAATCGATGCAACACCCTGGATGGCATATCGAAAGCTAGTATTCTCTCTACTTGATGAACTTAATCTCCGTCCCCGGTTGACGGGAGGAAGGCATGCGGGAGTTCGACCTGGAGATTGCGGGGAAGAGGATGGCGGGCTTGCAGCGCCGGGCGGTGCTCAGCCCCTGGGACGGCCGGCAGGTGGGTGAGGTGTCGCTGGCCGGCCCCGAGGAGATGGACGCCGCCGTAGAGGCAGCAGTCGGGGCTGGACCGCGCATGGCGGCCATGCCCAAGAGCAGGCGCATCGCCATACTCCACGCCATGGCGGAATCGGTGGGGGAAAGGGCCGAGGAGCTGGCGGGGATCATCAGCGACGAGGCCGGCAAGCCGATAAGGTACGCCCGGGGGGAGGTGGCCCGGGCGGCGGAGAACCTGATGGCGGCGGCCGCCGCCTGCCGGGAGCTGGACCGGGAGATGGTGCCCCTGGACGTGGCCAAGGCCGGCAGCGGCCGGATCGGCCTGGTCCGCAGGTTCCCGGTGGGCCCTGTGGGCGCCATAAGCCCCTTCAACTTCCCGCTGAACCTGGCCATCCACAAGGTTGCTCCCGCGATAGCCGCCGGCTGCCCCGTGGTGCTGAAGCCCGCCAGCCGGACCCCCATGTCGGCCCTGGTCCTGCGGCAGCTGGCCCTGGATGCCGGACTGCCGGAGGCGGCCCTGACCGTAGTACCCGCTCCCCGGGAGGTGGCCGACGCCCTGGTAACAGACGGAAGGATGAAGCTCCTCAGCTTCACAGGCTCGGCCGAGGTCGGCTGGGACATGAAGGCCCGGGCGGGGAAGAAGAGGGTGGTGCTGGAGCTGGGCGGAAACGCCGCCTGCATAGTGGGCCCGGACGCCGACCCGGAAGCGGTTGCCCCCAAGCTGGTATCCGGGTGCTTCGCCTACTCGGGGCAGGTGTGCATCTCGGTGCAGCGGATATACGTGTTCGAGAGCCTGTTCGATCGGATGCTGGAAGAGCTGCTGCGGGCCACCGAAAAGCTGGCGGCGGTGGGAGACCCCGCCGACCCGGAGGTAATGGTGGGGCCCATGATAGACGACGCCGGCAGGGAGCGGACGCTTGCGCGCATTGTGCGGGCCCGTGACGCGGGAGCCCGGATACTCTGCGGGGGGGAAGCGGAAGGCCCCTGCGTGCGGCCCACACTGATAACCGGCGCGGACCCGGACCTGGAGGTGGTGGCCGAGGAGGCCTTCGCCCCGCTGGCGGTGATCGAGCCGGTCTCGGGCTGGGACGAGGCCATAGCCCGGGCGGCCGACACCCGCTTCGGCCTGCAGGTGGGGGTCTTCACCAACGACCTGGCCGCCGTGTGGCGCTGCTGGGAGGAGATAGAGGTGGGCGGTGTCATCCATGGCGACACGCCGCAGTTCCGGGTGGACCACATGCCCTACGGCGGCGTCCGGGACAGCGGATTCGGCCGGGAGGGCCCCCGCTACGCAATCGAGGAGATGACAGAGCCCCGGCTGCTGGCCCTGCGGCCGGATTGGGACGGCAAACGAGGGAGGAGAGGAGAATGAGCGGCAGATTCGTTGAGGTCGACAGTCCCCACAGGCTGGTCACCCCCGGTCCGGTACTCCTGGTAACCGTCGGGGACGGGTCGGACGACAACCTGTTCTCCGTTGCCTGGAACATGGCGCTTCGGAAGACGCCGCCCATGGTGGCCATACTGTCGGGAAAGGGACACTACTCCTGGAATCTCATGGGGAGTACCGGCGAGTTCGGGCTCAGCGTCCCCGACACGTCCCTGGCCGAGGCCGTGCTGTACTGCGGCCGGCACAGCGGCCGCGAAGTTCCGGACAAGTTCTCGGCGGCCGGCCTCACCCGGTCTCCTGCCCGGGAGATAGCAGCACCCCTGGTGCGGGAGGCGGTCGCGCACCTGGAATGCAGGATATCCCAGGTTGTGGACATGGGTCACAGCTCCCTGCTGGTGGCGAACGTGGTTCATGCCGAGGCCCGCGAGGACTGCTTCACGGATGGAAGCTGGGACTTCTCCGGCGGCCTGCGGCTGCTGCACCATCTGGGAGGAGACCGCTTCTCGGTGAGCTCCGGGGTCCTTCGGGCGAACTAGGCCAGCACCTCCGAGAGGAACCTGCCCGTGTGGGAGTTGGCCGCCTCCGCGATCTCCTCGGGGGTTCCCTCGGCCACTATCCAGCCCCCGTCCTCGCCCCCGTCCGGACCCAGGTCCACTATCCAGTCGGCGTTCTTGATCACGTCCAGGTTGTGCTCTATGACCACCACGGTGTTGCCGTTCCTCACCAGCCGGTCCAGCACCACCAGAAGCTTCTTCACGTCGTGGAAGTGCAGGCCGGTGGTGGGCTCGTCCAGTATGTAGAGGGTGTGTGAGCTGCCGGGGCGGGAGAGCTCCCGGGCCAGCTTCACCCGCTGGGCCTCGCCCCCGGAGAGGGTGGTGGCCTGCTGGCCCAGCTGGATGTAGCCCAGGCCCACGTCGCGCATCACCTTCAGCGTGCTGTACACCGCCGGGACCCGCTCGAAGTGCTCCATGGCCTCCTCGACTGTCAGCCCCAGCACCTCGGAGATGTTCAGTCCGCGGTACTTTATCTTCAGGGTCTCGTCGTTGAAGCGCCGGCCGTGGCAGGTCTGGCACTCCACGTAGACGTCGGCCAGGAAGTGCATCTCGATCCGCTTCACCCCCGCCCCGCGGCAGTCCTCGCAGCGGCCGCCCCTGACGTTGAAGCTGAACCTCCCCGGCTTGTAGCCCCGGACCTTGGACTGGGGCAGCTGCGCGAACAGCTTGCGGATGTGGTCGAAGACCTTGGTGTAGGTGGCGGGGTTGGACCGCGGCGTGCGGCCGATGGGGTCCTGGGAGATGTTGATCACCTTGTCCACCTGCTCGGCGCCCACCAGGCCCCGGTAGGGCCCGGGCCGGGCGGAACCGCCCCCCAGCACCGACTGCAGCGCCGGGTAGAGGGTCTGGCTGATAAGCGAGCTCTTCCCCGACCCGGAGACGCCGGTAACGCAGACCAGCTTGCCCAGGGGCACGTGCAGGTCCACTCCCTTGAGGTTGTGCAGGCCCGCCCCCAGCATGGCCAGTCGGCCCTCGTCCAGTGTGCTGGGGTTTCGCATCCGCAGTATCTCGCTGCGGCCCGAGAGGTAGCGGCCGGTAATGGAGCGGGGGTGCTCGGCCACCTCCTTCGGTGTGCCGGTGACCACTATCTCGCCTCCGTGGGTCCCGGCCCCCGGGCCGAAGTCCACCACGTGGTCGGCGCTCTCGATCACCTCCCTGTCGTGCTCCACCACCAGCACGGTGTTGCCCAGGTCCCTCAGGTTCTCCAGGGTGGAGATCAGCCTGCGGTTGTCGCGGTGGTGCAGGCCGATGGTGGGCTCGTCCAGGACGTACAGGACGCCGGTTAGGCCGCTGCCGATCTGGCTGGCCAGCCTGATCCGCTGCGCCTCTCCGCCGGAAAGCGTGGGAGAGGCCCGGTCCAGCGTCAGGTAGTGCAGCCCCACGTCCTCCAGGAAGCCCAGCCGGGCGGCAATCTCCTTGCGCAGCTCCGATGCGATCCTGGAGCGGTAGGAATCCAGCTCCAGGGAGTCGAAGAACTCCCTTGCCTGGCGGACGGTCATGGACGTTATCTCATGGATGCCGATGTCCGCCAGGGTGACCCCCCTGGCCTCGGGGCGAAGCCGCGTTCCCCCGCACTCCGAGCAGACGTCCTGACGGAAGAACCTCTCGTAGGATCTTCTCGCCGACTGGCTGCCGGTCTGCCTGTACAGCCTCTCCAGTCTGGGAATGACGCCCTCCCAGGTCTTCTCGTAGCTGCCGCGTCCGCTCCTGCCCTGCCAGCTGAAGGAGATCTTCTCTCCGCCGCTGCCGTAGAGGACGGCGTGCCGGACCTCCTCGGACAGCGTCTTCCAGGGCGCGCCCAGGCTGAAGCCGTACATCTGCGCCAGGGACCTGGCGGTGTTCCGGGTCCAGCCGCTGGGCTCACCCCAGGGAGCCACCGCCCCGTCCTTGATGGACAGCGATGGCCTGGGAATCACCAGCTCCGGGTCCACCCGCATCTCGTAGCCAAGCCCAGAGCACTTGGGGCACATGCCCAGGGGGCTGTTGAAGCTGAACAGCTGCGGGCTGAGCTCTGGCAGACCAATGCCGCAGTAGGCGCACGCCCGTTCCTCGCTCATCAGGAAGCTCTCCCCGCTGTCGTGGTCCACGACCGCCACTATGCCCTCCGACTCCTTGAGGGCAGTCTCGATGGAGCCCGTCAGCCGGCTCTCCACCCCGTCGCGGACCACAAGCCGGTCCACCACCAGGTAGATGTCGTGCTTCTTCTGCTTCCCCAGCCGCGGCGGGGAGTCCAGATCCAACGATTCGCCGTCCACCATGGCGCGGACGTAGCCTTTGCGCCTGAGGCGGTCGAAGAGGTCGGCGAAGGTCCCCTTCCGGTTGCGGACCAGGGGGGCGGTGACCAGTATGCGGGTGCCCTCGTCCATTGCGAGGACCCGCTGCACCATCTCCTGCGCCGACTGGCTGGTCACCTCCCGGCCGCACTCCGGGCAGTGGGGAATGCCCACCCTGGCGTAGAGCACGCGGAGGTAGTCGGAGATCTCCGTTACCGTGCCCACCGTGGAGCGGGGGTTGTGGCTAACCGTCTTCTGCTCGATGGAGATGGCGGGGGAGAGCCCCTCGATGCTCTCGTAGCGGGGCTTGTCCATCTGGCCCAGGAACTGCCTGGCGTACGCGGACAGAGACTCCACGTAGCGCCGCTGCCCTTCGGCGTAGAGGGTGTCGAAGGCCAGGGAGCTCTTCCCGGAGCCGGATACGCCCGTGAGGACCAGGAGCCTCTGCTTGGGCAGGTCGAGGTCTATGCCCCTGAGGTTGTGCTCCCCGGCGCCCCTTATCCTTATCAGGTCCATCGTCCGCCTTTCGAGTGGTGTCGCAACCCCTCAATATAACCCGCCGCCGCTTCCGGTTCCACTTCCGCCGCGGCCCATCGGCTGTGTCACATTAGCACATGCGCAACCGGGCAAAGAGGACCGCAACGTCGAAAGCGCTATGTAATCAGCTGCAATACAGTAATTTAGAGCTGATAATGCCTGTGGAAAGCAGATTGCTCGAGTATTGGTGAACACCGAAATCGGAGGTGAGAAGATGCGCGAAGGCGGAAACGGCCGGGGCCATCTGGGCTCGGAGAGCGACGTTGGCGGAACCACGGGAGACCGTTCCGTAAGGTGTTTTCTCTCGGAGTGCGGGTGGGCTCCCCCGGTGGACATATACCAGACCGAAACGGAGCTGGTTGTCCTGGTGGAGCTTCCCGGCGTGGACCGCGACGACATGGACCTTCACATAAGCGGCGACTACCTCACGGTCTCCGGAAGCAAGGGAAGGGGAGGCGCCGAGGGCGAGGTATTTCGGCGAATGGAGCGCAACACCGGCAGCTTCGAGCGCTCCGTGCGAATTCCCTCCCTGGTGAATGCTTCCGCCGCGTCCGCCTCGCTTGCAGAAGGCGTGCTGAGGGTGGTGCTCCCGGTTGCCGAGGAGCAGCAGCCCCGCAGGCTCGAGATAGAGAAGGGAAGCTAGCGATGATGGCGCGAAAGGGAGACCCGAGGCGCGGGGGATATCCCGGAGGTCACTCCAGGATCCCCGCCACGGACGTTTCCATAGACGACAGCGGCAGCTACCTGCTTCGCTGCGAGCTCCCGGGAGTATCCAGGGAGGGCGTGGACATAACGCTCAGCAGGAACGAGCTGACCATAAGGGGAAGCCGGTCGCAGGACGAGGACGGAAGGCTCATCGTTCAGGAGATACCCAGAGAGGAGTTCCGAAGGACCTTCATCCTCCGCGACGACCTGGACGGGGGCGGAATCGAGGCGAAGTTCGATCTGGGCGTTCTTACGCTGGTGATTCCCAGAAAAGGCATCAAGAGTCAGAGCATCCCCATAGACGGGGACGGGGAATAGAGAACAGAGGAAGGAAGAAGAAGTGGGAAAGACTATAGGAATCGACCTGGGAACGACCAACTCGTGCGTGGCGGTCATGGAGGGCGGTGAGCCCACGGTCATAGCCAACGCCGAGGGCTCGCGCACCACCCCATCCGTGGTGGCGTTCAACGAAGATGGGGAGAGGCTCGTGGGAGTGGTTGCCCGCCGCCAGGCGGTGGCCAACCCCGGCAACACCGTCTTCTCCATCAAGAGGTTCATGGGCAGGAAGTACGGCGAGATAGACCAGGAGCGCGAGCTGGTGCCCTTCAAGGTGGTGGAGGGCAAGAACGGCGACGCCTGGGTGGAGGTGCATGGCAAGAAGTACTCTCCCCCGGAGATCTCCGCCATGGTCCTTCAGAAGATGAAGAAGACGGCGGAGGAGTACCTGGGCGAGGAGGTCACGGAGGCTGTGATCACCGTCCCGGCCTACTTCAACGACAGCCAGCGCCAGGCCACGAAGGATGCCGGCAGGATCGCGGGCCTGGACGTGAAGAGAATAGTCAACGAGCCCACGGCGGCATCCCTGGCCTACGGCCTGGAGAAGAGCGGCGGCACCAAGAAGGTGGCGGTGTTCGACCTGGGCGGAGGCACCTTCGACATCTCCATAATGGAGATCGGCGAGGGGGTCTTCGAGGTGATGTCCACCAACGGCGACACCCACCTGGGCGGAGACGACTTCGACCAGAAGGTCATCGACTGGATGGTGGAGGAGTTCCGCAAAGACCAGGGGATAGACCTCTCCAAGGACCAGATGGCCGTGCAGCGGCTGAAGGAGGCCGCCGAGAGGGCGAAGTGCGAGCTTTCCACCACCCAGAGCACCAGCATCAGCCTGCCCTTCGTCACCGCCGACCAGAGCGGGCCCAAGCACCTGAACCTCACGCTGAGCCGCTCGAAGTTCGAGCAGCTGGTGGACGACCTGGTGGAGAGAACGCGCAAGCCGTGCCAGGGCGCCCTCAGCGACGCCAAGCTGGACCCCTCGGACATAGACGACGTGATCCTGGTGGGCGGACAGACCCGCTCTCCCATCGTCCAGCGGATGGTGAAGGAGATCTTCGGCCGCGACCCGCACAAGGGCGTGAATCCCGACGAGGTGGTGGCCATCGGCGCCGCCATACAGGCCGGCGTGCTCTCCGGTGACGTCAAGGACGTCCTTCTGCTGGACGTGACCCCGCTCACCCTGGGCATCGAGACCCTGGGCGGCGTCTTCACGCCGCTTATCGAGCGGAACACCACCATTCCGGCCAAGAAGAGCCAGATCTTCTCCACGGCCGCGGACAACCAGACATCGGTGGAGGTTCACGTGCTGCAGGGCGAGAGGAAGATGGCCTCGGGCAACCGCACGCTGGGCCGGTTCATACTGGACGGCATACCGCCGGCTCCCAGGGGGGTGCCCCAGATCGAGGTCACCTTCGACATCGACGCCAACGGCATCGTCCACGTGTCCGCCAAGGACAAGGCCACCGGCAAGGAGAACAAGATCCGCATCGAGGCCTCCAGCGGTCTCTCCGAGGAGGAGATAGACCAGATGGTCAATGAGGCCGAGCGCCACGCCAGCGAGGACGAGAAGCGGCGCAAGAGCGTGGAGACCCGCAACCGCGCCGACAGCCTGGCCTACGAGGTGGAGAAGCAGCTCAAGGAGCTGGGTGACAAGGTGGACGACGAGTCCCGCAACAAGCTGGAGACCTGCATATCCGACGTCAGGGCCGCCCTGGAGAAGGAGGACCAGGACCAGATAGAGTCCTCCCTGAAGAGGCTGGAGGAGACCTGGCAGCAGGTTGGCGCCTCCATATACCAGCAGTACCAGCAGCAGGAAGGCGCCCAGCAGGCCGGCCCCGAAGCCGGCCCCCAGGCCGGGCCTCAGCCCGGCGGCGCTCCCGGTGCACAGGCCGGGACCGACGAGGAGAAGACCGTGGACGCCGACTACGAGGTGGTGGATGACTGATGGCGCCCGGTGATCCCAGAAGAGAGCGATCCCAGGAGGGACGACGCAGTTACTCCCCTCCCCGCAGGGAGGCAGAAGACGAGGAGACGAAGGCCGAAGTCCCCGTAAAGGTCGAGGAGGAGGAACCGGAGGCCGCCCCGGAAGGCGGCGGCTCGGAGGCCCCCGGCAAGCCCGAGGGTGAGGACGTGGAGGAGCTGCTGCGCAGGGAGCAGAAGGAGCGCGAGGCCCTGGAGGAGAAGCTCCTCAGGCTGCGGGCGGAGTTCGACAACTACCGCAAGCGTCAGGCCCGGGAGTTCCACAGGCTCTGCTCCGCCGGAAAGCGGGACCTCATCGAGGAGCTCCTGGCCGTTCTGGACAACGTCAGGAGGGCCGAGGAGCTCAGCGAGGAGGGGCACTCCGCCGAGGAGATACTGGCGGGGTTGTTCCAGACGGCGGGCCAGCTCAACGACATACTCCGCCGCGAGGGCCTTCAGAGGCTGGAGGTGGACAGCGGCGACCACTTCGACCCCAACGTCCACGAGGCCATGCTGGCCGAAGAGGTGGAGGAGGCCGAGCACGACCTGGTCCTGGACGTCTTCCAGGACGGGTACATGCTGGAGCAGGAGCTCCTCAGGCCCGCCAGGGTCAAGGTGGGCAAGCCCGTACGGGGTACGGCGCCCCCCGATTCCGAGGCCGAGCCGCCCTCACCCGGAGAGGCGGAGGACCGGGACCAGGAGTAATAACCGCTTGCGGCGCAGATCAGATAGCACACAGATGGATTGGAGCAGGTGAACAAGGACCTCTACTCCGTCCTTGGAGTGGACGAGACCGCGTCCGAGGACGAGATAAAGAAGGCTTACAGGAAGCTGGCCAAGAAGTACCATCCGGACGCCAACCCGGGGGACTCGCAGGCCGAGGAGCGATTCAAGGAGGTTTCCGAGGCCTACGAGATCCTGACCGACCCCGAGAAGCGCCAGCAGTACGACCAGATCCGCCAGGGGGGAGCCTGGACCGGGCCCACCGGCGCGGGCGCCGGGGCCGGGGGAGCACCCTTTGGCGAGGGTGGCATGGGCGGCTTCGAGGACATCCTCAGGTCTTTCTTCGGCGGCGAGGGCTTCGGCTTCGGAAGCCGCGGAGCCGCCGGCGGGGGATTCACCGGAGCCACCCGCAGGCCCCCGGTGGCCAGGATAAGGGTGCCCTTTGCCACCGCGGCCCTGGGAGGCCGGGTGAACGCCCGCCTGGAGATACCGCGGTCCTGCCCCTCCTGCGGCGGCGCCGGAGGCCACGGCAGGAAGCAGTGTCCCCGTTGCGGCGGCAGCGGAAGCGTCAGCAGCCGCCAGGGGGCCTTCGCCACCATGCACCCCTGCCCCGAGTGCGGCGGCCGGGGCTTCACGTTCGAGAGCGTCTGCGCCACCTGCGGCGGGTCCGGGCAGGTCAGCCGCACGGAGAACGTCGCCATTGACGTTCCTCCGGGGTCGGACGACGGCACCACCCTTCGGCTTTCGGCAGGTGGCGGCCAGGTGATGGTTCGCCTGGACGTGGCCCCGGACAGCTTCCTCCGCAGGGAGGGCCGGGACATACTCTGCACAGTGCGGATCACGGCGCCCCAGGCCGTGCTGGGAACCACCCTCAAGATCCGCACCCTCAGGGGCAAGGTGAAGCTGAGGATTCCGCCCGGTACCCAGCCGGGAACCAAACTCCGTCTCTCCGGGCAGGGAGTGCCCTACAGGGGCGCCACCGGAGATCAGATCGTCACCGTGAACGTTAAGCTGCCGGCCAGCCCCTCCCCCGAGGAGAAGAGGCACTGGGAGGCCCTTCGAAGCGGCTGACGCTGGAACATTCCACAGGCGCTTCGGGTATCACATAGAAAACGAAGAACACGAAGAACGCATTACGGGGGGTATCCCATGCGAGGCTATTCCATGCTGATACTGCTGGCCGCCGGGCTCCTGCTGGCCGGTACGATGGTGGCCCAGAACGGAGACACCGACCTTCCGCTTCCGGACGACGTTGCGGAGATGCTGAGGGAGCGGCTGCAGCAGACGGACACCGTATACGTGGCGGGCTCCGACGCCGCAGAGGAGCTCAGCCGGGCGTTTTCGTCCATTGTGCGCAGCGTTGGCCCGGCGGTGGTGACCATCAACTCCAGCCGCACCATCACCAGAACCATTCCGGGGTTTCCCAACCCCTTCGATCCCTGGGGTCGCCGAAGCAGACCCCACACCGAGGAGTTCGAGGCCCGGGGGCTGGGAAGCGGCGTGATATTCGACGAGGACGGAATAGTGGTTACCAACAACCACGTAGTGGAGAACGCCGACGAGATAGAGGTGGTTCTCTCCAGCGGCGACAGCTACCCCGCCGAGCTGGTGGGAACCGACCCGGACACGGACGTGGCCGTATTGAGGATAGAGGCCGATGACCTCTCCGCCGCCGACCTCGGAGACAGCGACGACCTGCAGGTGGGGGAGTGGGTGCTGGCCATAGGGAGTCCATTTGCCCTCAGCCAGACCGTGACCCAGGGAATAATCAGCTACATGGGCCGGACCGATCTCGGACTGGCCGACTACGAGAGCTACATACAGACCAGCGCGGCCATCAACCCCGGCAACAGCGGAGGCGCACTGGCGAACATGCGCGGCGAGGTGATCGGCATAAACACCGCCATAGCAAGCCGCAGCGGTGGCAGCCAGGGCGTGGGCTTCGCCATCCCCGTAAATACCGTGGAGCGGATTGTGGACGACCTTCTGGAGCACGGCAGCGTCCTGCGCGGCTGGCTGGGCGTGATGATCCAGGAGGTCGGCCCGGAGCTGGCGGGGCAGTTCGACGCTCCCGAAGGCACCGTGCTGATATCGCAGGTGCTGGAGGACTCCCCCGCAGAGGACGGAGGACTGCAGCGCGGCGACATAGTCCTGGAGCTGGAGGGCCAGCAGGTGGACGGCGTCTCCCGCTTCCGCAACACGATAGCCGAGATGGAGCCGGGCACCGAGGTGGAGCTGCTGGTTCTCCGGGACGGCGATGAGACGGAGCTGGACGTGGAGCTGGGCACCAGCCCCGGCGACAAGGTCTCCAGGGCCGCGGGCGGCACCGGAAGCGTAGAGGCCGGCTGGCGGCTCGCAGAGCTTGACGAGGACCGCCTGGACGAGCTGGACATCCGGTACGGTGTCCTGGTGGCCGGCGTGGACCGCAGCGGCGCCGCCGCCGAGGCCGGCCTCAGGCCCGGGGACGTGATACTGGAGGTGAACCGCGCGCCGGTGGACTCCCCCACCCGGGTGAGACAGCTTCTTCAGCCTGAGGCGGAGAACCTGCTACTTGTCCTCCGGGAGGGTAATACCTTATACCTTGTGCTGCAGCTGTAGCATGCGAAGGCCGCCGGCCACGGTCGGCGGCCGACGCCATCACCCGCATCGGAGGTTGCCGTCTTGAGCTATGGATACCTTGTGCTGGTAGTCGTGGGTTTCCTGTCCACCGTGGGAGGATTCGTGCTCCTGGGCGGGCGGTCGCGCAAGCGCGTCGCCGGAGGGCTGGCCTTCCTGGGCGGCATCATCGTCCTCACCCTGGGGATACTTCTCACCTGCGTGCCCGACTTCTTCAGCGGCTAGCTCCGACGCCAGTCCCTGAAGGCTGTGCCTCCAGGCCTGACTCTATCCTCGGCGAATTAACCGGAATCTGAATGTTCGACTACGGTTTGGCGAGCCATCTC
>JAWLEP010000002.1:73670-99413 GCA_041686025.1 Candidatus Fermentibacteraceae bacterium | reverse complement strand
GCCCCGGCGTTTACAGGGCGGCTGCGCCGGGGGTATAGTGCTCTCGAAGACAAGGAGCTCCCACACTCTTGAAGAAGGAGACCCTGATGATCCGTACCGCTCTGGCTCTTGCGATTCTGTTCTCCTCCGCCGCGGCGGACCGGGGGGCTACCGGCGTTCCGCCGGAGCCTGTCCGGGTGGTGGAGGACGCCACCCACCTGGTGACCCTGTTCCCTACCTGGGAGACGGAAGGGGAGGCTGGAGCAGAGCCGGGAAGGTCGCTGGAGATCCCGCCGTACTACGACCCCGTGGACTCCCTGACCCTGGACTGCCTGGTGCCGGCGGGGGGCGAGCTGGTGGTGAAGATGGACTACTCCACCGGTGAGCTGTCGGTGACCGAGGCGCCCTACACCCTCACCCAGGATGCCCAGGACGCCGTGGACGCGGCCCCGGACTGGATGGCCGACAGGCTGCAGTGGCGCCTGTCCCAGCTCACCGAGTCCAACCAGGACCGCTACGCCGACCTCATCAACGGGATCACGCAGCCGGAGATACTGGACGAGGTGGCCTACCAGGTGGCGACCCTCAGCTGGACCATCCTGGCCAACCCGAACTGGGACGAGACCGTGATAGTGAACGGCGCCGAGCTGATGTACGAGCTGGACGCCGACCTGCAGTTCGTGGAGATAATGGACTACAACACCGGAACTCCGGAGGCCTACTCAACCACCCGGTACACGGTAGTCCTGGAGGGCGATACCACCACGGTGGAGATACCGAAGGAGGAGTACTACGACTGGGTGGTGATGCCCAAGGTCTCCGACGAGGTCCCGCTTCAGAACGACTTCGTCTACGACATGTTCTGGCGCGAGTACCTCTACTACGAGAACGACCCCGGCTACCCCAACCTCAAGGAGGTGCTGGAGCCGCTGACCGTGGTCTGGGACGGCCAGGAGTACAACTGGAGCGGCGGCCGGCCCTTCACCGACTCCATGATGGTGGTGGACGCCATTGGAAACTGGTGCTCGGAGACCGTCCCGGACCCGGCTTCGGGCAACCGCCCCATACAGCCCAACGTCATCGCCCACGAGCACAACGGGAACTGCGGCGAGCTGCAGGACCTGCTCTGCGCGGCGGGAAGGACCTGCCTGCTGCCCATGGCCTGCACCATGGACGTACTGGAGGACCACGTCTGGTGCGAGATCCGCTGGCAGGGGGACTGGAAGCCCTACCAGGTGGAGCTGGGGGGCAACAGGACCCAGATAGGCAACTACGGCATAGCCTACGACGAGGACATGGGCGGCTCCAAGGAGTGCTCGTGCATATGGGACTGGCGCAACGACGGCTGGACCTGGGACGTGATCGGGCGCTACTCGGACACCTGCACCCTTACCGTGCACGTGGAGGACTCGGTGGGCACGCCGGTGGACAACGTCCAGGTGACCATAGCAAGCGAGTACTGGCAGCAGAGCGCCGTGGGCAGGGGCAGCTGGGCATGGACCGACCGCGAAGGGAACGCGGAGTTCGTGCTGGGCGACAACCAGAGCTTCTACATCAACCTCTACTGCGACCTGGGCATATACCCCGGCGGCGGCTTCGCCGACCTCATAGAGAACAGCGAGGCGGGAGAGCACTACTACTTCCAGTGGATACCGTCGGATACCATGCCCTCGGTGGAGGCCACCGAGGTGCCCATGGGAACCGACAGGAAGTACCTGATCCAGGTGGACTACCAGGTGCCGTGCGACGTTTCCACCGGCAGGGACTACTACGCCAACCCCAGAAGCGAGTTTCTCGAGCCCCTCGATGAGGGCGGGACCACCTTCTTCTTCACCGACCAGGACGGCCTCGAAGCCTACATGGACGACCAGCCCTTCGAGGCCTGCGAGGTTGCCGAGTACTCGAGCTCGGGATACACCGAGTTCGTGATACCCCACGACAGGAGCTACTACACCGTCTTCTCCGGGCGCAACTACCAGGGGCTGAGCTCCTGGGTGGAGGCCGACATCACCCTCTGGGAGCATGACGGAACAGCCGTGGAGGGGGGACGCATGGACTACGTACTGGGCCTCTCCGCAACCCCCAACCCCATGGCCGCCAGCGGCAGGCTGGACCTGGTGGTCCCCTCCGCCGGCCGATGCACCCTTCGGATCTACGACCTGACCGGCCGCCTGGTGGCCCAGCCCCTGGCCGGCGAGCTGGCCCGGGGGCCGCACTCGGTGACGCTGGACGCCGAGGAGCTTGGCCTGGCGGGCGGCGTCTACCTCGCCCGGCTGAGCACGCCGGCGGGGAGCAAGGTAAGCAAGCTCGTGGTGGTGAGGTAGCCGTGCTGCGTCCGGCAGTCGCGGCGGGGCTGCTGCTGGTGCCGGCCCTGCATGCGGCCGACTACCCCGACAGCGTGGTGGCCACCGTATCCCTGGGGGGAGCCAGCGGCCCGGTGGGGGTGTGCGCCTCCCCCGACGGAGGCCATGTGTACGCCGCTGCGGAGTTCGGAATCGTCAGCTCCGTGGAGACCGACGGATACTCCGTGGACGGCACCTGCTACATCGGAAGCGAGCTGGGCGGAATATGCGTGACCCCCGACGGCCAGCACCTCCTGGCCTGCAACGTGGAGGAGAGCAGCGTGGAGGTGATCGGAGCCGGTGACATGCAGCACCTGGCCACGGTGGAGGTGGGAGCCGACCCGGAATACATAGAGGCGGTACCGGACGGCCAGAGGGTCCTCGTCACCTGCAACCTGTTTCAGCTGTGGGTGATAGAGACCGGCAGCTGGACGGTGGAGGAAGTGGTCTCGGTGGGCAGCTCGCCGCGGGGCGTCTGCGCACTGCCGGGCAGCGGAAGCGCCTGCGTGGCCAGGTCCGACTCCTACAACGCAACCCTTGTAGACCTCGACGACTACGGAACCGCGGACCTGTTCACGGGGGCGGACACCCGGGACGTATGCGCATCTCCGGACGGCTCGCTCCTCTACTTCACCGTGCCCCCGTGGGACATGGTCAAGGTGGTGGACGTGGGGACCGGCCAGGTGGTGGACGAGGTCTCCGGAGTCGGGGACGAGCCGCTGGACATCTGCGTGCTGCCGGGCGGCCAGCACCTCTACGTCTCCTCCAGCGGGACCGGGGAGGTAATGGTGCTTGACCTCTCCCAGGGGACAGTGGCGGATACCGTGTCCACCGGAGCAAGCCCCCTGGGCATTTGCGTCCATCCGGCGGGCACCGAGGTTTACGTCGTGGACAACGAGCTGGGTGAGCTGGCGGTGATCGGCGGGGGCCCCTCAGGCGTGGAGAGCGGCGATGACGCAGGCGGCGTCCAGCTCTCCCTGGCCGGGACCAATCCCTGCACCGGGACCGCCGGGCTGGAGCTGTCCCTCTCCGAGCCTGCAGCGGTGACCGTTAGGCTGTTCGACATCGCGGGCCGGCAGCTGATGTGCCGGCGCATGGGCCAGCTGCCTGCCGGCTGCCACGCAATCGATCTGACGGTGCCCGCATCCGGCGTATTCGTGTGCTCCGCCGAGGCGGAAGGGGACACTGCGTTTCTCAGGCTGACGGGCCTGGGCAGGTAGCCCTGCAGCAGCGCCAACAGGGCGCCGCGTCAGCCATCGGCGTCCTCGAGGCTCTCCACAGCCCTCTCCGCGGCGTAGCGGCCCAGGGCGTGCAGGAAGATCACCGCTCCCACCCCGGCGGGAAGGTAGAGGAAGAAGAACCGCTGCAGGGCCGTGAAGACCCCCATCCTGGCCATGGGCACCATGCGGGCCATGAGGGCGCCGGTGGTCAGCTCGGCTATGCCGCTTCCCCCGGGACTGGGGGAGAAGTAGAGAATGAACACTATCAGGGCCTGTATGGCCAGAACCTCCAGGACGCTTCCATCGATTCCCAGGCCCCGCATCACCAGCCAGGCCAGGAGGAACTTGTTGAAGTAGAGGACCGCGGTGAGCCCGAAGCTCTGCAGGAAGATCGCCGGCTTGCGGCGGAGGAAGAGCTGGCAGGCCTCCTGGAACTCGGCCAGCTCGTCGCACAGCCTGGCCGATGCCCGCCCGATGAAGGAAGAAGCGAACCGGAGCTTCCGGGCCAGCCACGCCGACACGCTCCGCAGCAGCCTCTCCACCATCTCCGGCCTCCACAGGAAGAAGAGGAACAGAAGCAGCTGCAGGCTGAACAGGCCGAAGGCCACGGCAACCAGCGTCAGCACCGTGTCGCTGCCCACGCCGCTGAGCACCCTCAGGCCGAAGACCGCGGCAATGATGAAGAAGATGACCGTGGCCAGGTAGTTTACCACGATTATGGAAAGGCCCTCCCCTATGGAGAGGCCGTTTCGGTAGTAGACGAACACCTGGGCGGGGCTTCCGCCGGTCTGCGACGGGGTCATGGCCCCCATGAAGACGTTGGACAGGTTGGCCCTGAAGCTGGTCCAGTATCCCATGTCCGGACGTATCTCGCGGATGAAGACATGGTTGCGCAGCCCGCCGAGGAACATGTCCAGCAGCGAGAAGCAGAGGGTAAGCGCCAGGTACCCGGGCCTGAGCCTGCCCAGCTGCCTCACCTGGTCGCTGGAGGCGGGGCGGAGGAACAGGATGCCGAAGCCGATGGCGGACAGCACCAGGAAGACGATAAGGCCCCGGAGTATCCGGGAGCTGTCCAGAATCCCCGAGAAGCGGCTGCCCGAGCCTTCTGGGGCCTTGGACACGAGACTCCTTCCACGGGGTTGTCATCGGCTCGCTTTCCGAAGATCAATCTAACATACCTCGTTTGCCTGCGGAACACCCTCGATGTTCCCATGCGCGGCGATTCCGACGGAAGGGAGATCTGTGGCCAGACCTGTGGACGGCTCTATCGGCTCCGGGGAGATGGGTTACCAGGCCGTGGTATGGGCGATAAGCACCGCCGACATGAACCTGCGGGTGGAGAGCAGCTGGACCAACCCCGGGTTGAGGGTCCCGCCGGAATTGACCGGCAGCCTTGGTGACATGCTGGAGCTGGTCCACCCCGACGACCGCCGGGCGGCCAGGGAACGCATAGAGAGCCTGATGTCCGGGGAGGCGGAGGCAGCAGCGCTGGAGCTGCGGCTGAAGGTGGCCGGAAGCTACCGCTGGTCGCTGGTCCGGGGCTCCCCCTCCGCCCGGGACGAGGACGGACGGGTGACCGAGGTCTCGGGCATCTGGATGGACATAGACGACCTGAAGAGGGCGGAGGAGGAGCTGGCCGCCAGCGAGCGGAGGTTCAGGACCTTCAGCGACCTGTCGCCGGTGGCCATCATGATCCACCGGGACGGCGTCTGGACCTACGCCAACCGAACGGCCCTCAGGATGACGGGGTACGATGAGTCCGAGATGATAGGCATGCCTTTCTGGGAGCTGGTCCACCCGGTGGACCGGGAGATGGTCAAGGCACGCGGCCTGGCCAGGAGAAGGGGGGAGCATCCCCCCGATTCATACCAGCTGCGGATCGTCACCCGGGATGGGAGTATCCGCTGGGCCGACCTCAGGGCCCGGGCCCTGGAGCCCGAGCAGGGGGTAGTCCCGGTGCTGATCTCCGCCCAGGACATCACCGACCGCAAGCGGGTGGAGCTGACCCGCGAGGTGCTTCTGGAGATCGCACGCAAGGCGCACACGCTGGACAGCGTGCAGGACCTCTACCCCGCCATACAGAAGGCGCTGGGCTCCCTGTTCGACACCACCAACATGATCATCGCGCTGCACGACAGGGGCGAGGACATGCTCACCATGGCCTACTCCTCCGACCAGAAGGACCGGTTCACCAGCTTCCCCGCCGGCAAGACACTGACGGCGTACGTGATCAGGACCGACAGGCCGCTGCTGGTGGACGGCTCGGACATGGACGAGATGGAGCGCAGGGGCCTGATCGAGACGATCGGGACCCCCAGCGAGGTCTGGATGGCGGCCCCGCTGAGGGCCATGGGGGTGACCATAGGCGCCATAGTCGTCCAGAGCTACGACGACCCCGGGGCCTACAGCCGCGAGGACCTGGAGGTGCTGACCTTCGTGGCCGACCAGATCGGCCTCTTCATAGACCGGGCCCGCATGGTGGAGTCGCTGCGGGAGAACGAGGAGCTCTTCCGGGCCGTCTTCGAGACGGCCAGGGACTCCATCTTCATCAAGGACGCAGACCTCCGCTACATCCGGGTGAACCACGCCATGGAGGAGCTCTTCGGACTCTCCCGCGACGACATTCTGGGCAGGACCGACAGCGAGCTGTTCGGCCCCGACGTGGGCGGCGCAGACGAGGAGTCGGACGCCAGAGTGCTTCAGGGACAGGTGGTGGAGGAGCTGCCCGAGAAGCCCGTAAGGGGTAGCAGCCACATCTTCCACACCGTCAAGGTTCCGCTGAGAAGCGCCTCCGGCCGCATAACGGGCATCTGCGGCATAGCCAGGGACATAACCGACCGCCGGCGGGCGGAGGAGGAGAGGAAGAGGCTGGAGCAGCAGATGCTGGAGGCCCAGAAGATGGAGAGCCTGGGCATCATGGCCGGGGGCATCGCCCACGACTTCAACAACATACTGGTGGCCATACTGGGAAACGCCGAGATGGCGCTGGAGGGAGGCGGAATAGACCCGTCGGCGGCGGACCGTCTGGGGAAGATCAGGAATGCCGCCCTCAGGGCCTCGCAGCTGGCCAGGCAGATGCTCGCCTACGCCGGGAAGGCCAGCTTCCAGGTGGAGGTGCTGGACCTCAGCGCCCTGGTGGGGGAGCTGTTCGACATAATGCGGGCCTCCATACCCCGGAGGATAGACATCGAGTGCCGGGTCCCCGAGTACCCCCTCCTGGTCCAGGGGGACGCCGTTCAGATAAGGCAGGTGGCCATGAACCTCATAACCAACGCCGCCGAGGCCATCGAGGGCAGCGGAAGCATAACGGTCTCCGTCTCGGAGCCGGACGAGGAGGGCCTGGAGCCGCGGGGGACACTTCCCGACACCGAGCACGGGTACGTCCTCCTCAAGGTGGAGGACGACGGCTGCGGCATGGAGTCCGAGCACGTGGAACGGATCTTCGACCCCTTCTTCTCCACCAAGTTCAGCGGCAGCGGACTGGGCCTCTCGGCGGTGCTGGGAATCATGCGATCACACGAGGGGACCATCCTGGTGGAGACGGAGAGGGACCTGGGCACCTGCTTCACCGCCGTCTTCCCCCGGCTGCCCGGAGAGACCGGGGAGAGCGGCGAGGGGGATGACGCAGCCTGCGGCGATCCGGGATTGCCCGAGCGCGTGCTGGTGGTGGACGACGAGAAGATGGTCAGGGAGGTGGCAGGCGGCATGCTGGAGAAGCTGGGATGCCGGGCGACCGTGGTGGAGAGCGGGGAGAGGGCCCTGGAGGTCCTTGCCGGGGCGGACGGAAACATCGGCATGGTGATGCTGGACCTGACCATGCCCGGAATGGACGGGGAGGAGACCTTCCGCCTGATACGGAAGACCTCCCCCGACCTTCCCGTAATCGTCTTCAGCGGCTACAGCAGGGAGGACCTGAGGCGCCGGTTCCGGGGCCGCAGCGGGGTCACCTTTCTGCAGAAGCCCTTTACCATGGACGCCCTGAAGGCCTCCCTGAACGAGCTGACTCCCTAAAAGCGGCCCGGGTCAGATCTCGGGCCAGAACCTGTTCTCGAACCAGATCTCCTTC
Source organism: Candidatus Fermentibacteraceae bacterium (assembly GCA_041686025.1). GTDB lineage: Bacteria > Fermentibacterota > Fermentibacteria > Fermentibacterales > JCC-6 > JAWLEP01. The sequence continues at coordinate 91,806 of JAWLEP010000002.1, read as the reverse complement.
TGCAGGGCCCGGTCCATGTCGCCCAGCATCTCCAGGTGACCGTGCTCCCAGCGGGAGAGCCAGTCGTAGAGGTCCCGCTCCACGTCGGACTCCGCCTGGTCGCGCTTCTGGGAGTAGTAGGTCTCGGCCTCCTTCTCCAGAGCCATGGCCGCGGATATGGCCGCCGCCTCGTAGCCCGCCGCCTCCACCTGCTGCCTTATGTTCTGAGTCAGCATCTCGGCGGCATGCTCCTTCACCTCTCCCAGCTCGCCTATGGCCGCCAGCCTGCCGTCGCGGACCAGGGAGGAGTAGTGCTGCTCCAGGACCTCCTCGTGCCTCTTCTCCTCGTCCGCCATGGTGGAGAAGACCTCGGACACGGCGTCGCTCTTCGATGTCTCGGCCACCCTGCGGTAGAAGGCCTGTCCCCTTCTCTCCAGGAGTATGGCGCCCTTTATCGCGTCTATCGCCCGGTCGCTCATCCGTTCTCCCTCCGTGTGTCGTGTGGTTCTATCTCAGCAGTGTGAACCTCTCGCACCAGCGCCGGGTTCCCCGCCTGACCCTCACGGCGTAGACCCCGCTGGGCCTGTGGGAGATGTCGACGGACAGGTTGGCTCCGTCCATCTCCCAGGTGCTCCTGGCCACCAGCCTGCCGGACATGTCGTATACACTCACGTCGGCGGCGGCGCCGGGGGAAGCCTCCGATGCGAGCACCAGGCTGCCCCGGACGGGGTTGGAGACCAGCCTGGGCCGCAGGGGCTCGGTGGCGCTGCGATCTCCGGCGGTGCCGGAGAGCTCCCATGGGCTCCACCAGATGTCCCAGTCCCCCGACCCGCCGGTGCCGGACCATGCCAGTCCGGAGTCGGCGGGAGCCGGAAGCCACGCCGGTCCCCCGGGCGTGACCGGCTGGAAGGGGTCGGACCACGCCGGGGGGTCGAAGCAGCACATCCAGATACCGGCGTCCGAGCCGAAGCCCCGCTGCCAGGTTACGACGGGGGCGCCCCAGGGGCCGGTGCCCGCGGAGGGTCTCAGCAGGGCGGCATCGGCGCTCTCGGCCAGGACCTCCTCCTGGCCCCAGGACGAGCCGTTCCAGGTCCTGGCCACTATGGAGGAGGTGCTTCCGCTCTCCTGCCAGGCCACGACAACGTACCCGGCCACCGAGCAGATGGTGGGCGCGCGGCAGAACTGCCCGGAGGAGATCTGCTCCGGAGCGGAGAAGCCGTTCCCGTCCCCCCGGCTGCACAGGATGCTCCCTCCGTCGGGGCCCTGGGAGGCCCATACCGCGAAGACCTCTCCGTCCAGGACGGCTATGTCGGGGGCCAGGTCCTGGCTGCCCTGGGAGCTCAGGTAGGTCTCCGGGAAGCCCCCGTCCAGCCGCTTGATCATCACGTCCCCCCCGCCGCGCCGCCAGACCTGCCAGGCCAGCCACATCCCGTCCGACCAGGCCAGGGCCGGGCTCACGTCGTAGCCGGAGCCCGAGGCGGCTATGGAGACGTCGCCGAAGCCATCTCCGGTGGCCACCTTGATGTTGTATCCGTAGCTGGCGGAGTCGAAGTCGCCCCAGGCCACCCAGGGGTCGCCGCTGCCGTCGAAGGCCACGTCCGGCGTCACGTCCCAGTACTCGTCGGCGTCAATGGTGTACACCTGGCTCCAGCTCTCTCCGTCCCAGCACCGGGTCTGCAGGTCCAGCCTTCCGTTGGCCCCGGTGAGCCAGGCCACGCAGGTGAGCCCGCCGCCGGTGGCGGCCACGGGGTAGCAGTCGGACTCCCCGCTGGGGGAGATGGCGTCGTAGTCCGCGCCGGTCTCCACCCCGGGCACCCGGGAGGCGGACAGACGCCTGCCGCTGAGGGGCCGCAGGGTGGGATCGCCCAGGAGCACGCAGCCGTAGTGCCAGTTCTCGTCGTATATGCCCACGTTGGTGAACCACTCCCGGAAGGCCTCTCCCGGCGTCTGGCCGTCGCCAATGGGGCCGTAGAACTGCTCGAAGTCCAGCATGGACCCGGTCTTGGTGGCCCCGATGGCCAGCAGCCCGGAGTCGGTGCCGAACAGGTACCAGTTGCCCAGGCAGTTGGGCTCGGTCCACCGGCAGTTGGAGCAGGCGAACAGCTGGACGAAGGCCGTCTGGGGGTTGATCTGGGAGATCTCCGGGGCCATGACCGTCCCCGAGTAGCCCCCGGGCACCTTGAAGGTGTGGCCCCACGGCGAGGAGTGGGACATCAGGTGGACGAACTCGTATCCATGGCCCAGCCTGTCCCGGTAGTAGTCGTCGGTGGTCTGCGACTGGTCCTGGTAGAGGTCCAGGTCGGTGTAGACGGCGTCCAGCCCGCAGTCGCCGGAGTAGCTCCAGTCGTCGTCGTTGAATACCAGGGCCCTGTCCGGCAGGGCCATGGCCCCGGTCCTGTACAGGTGGTTGGCGGTGAGGTAGTCGCGCAGCTGGTCCACCTCCGATCCCATCTCCATGGCGTGGGCGTCTATCCTGCCCACCCAGATCTCCGGTGCCCGGTCGCCTGCGTGGCCGTCGTAGATGCCGTCGCCGTCGGAATCGGTCCACGTGCCGTCGGTGTCCATCAGGAACAGGTCCAGGGGGTACTCCTCGTGGGCCGATCCCCAGTCGCTCTCGTACCAGGCCTCCGGCAGGTGCCCGATGAGTATGGCCCCGGCCAGATCGGGGTGGTCGGCCAGCCAGCTCCGCAGGTCCTCGGCGGTACCGCCGGTCATCACCTCGGTTATCACGCTGTAGCCCTCCGACTCCAGGTCGGAGGCCAGCTGGGCCAGCTCCGGGGCCAGGGGCGTCTCCAGGCCCGAGGCCACCACCAGGGCCACGTCGGAGTCCCCCCGGTCGCAGAGGCTGACGGCCAGGTTCCGGAAGCCCGGTGGGCGGGACTCCAGCGGCGACCGCTCCACCTCCGACCGCGGGAGCCGGGGCGGGCCGAAGGGAGCGGTGGCGAGAAGCAGCGTGGAAAGCAGCAGCGGGACCATTGCAGTTCCTTTCATTTCCATCCATTCCGGCGCCGGAGCACGGAAACGGAGATCCTGCCGTCCGTGTAGACCGTGTCCGCGCCGGGGAGGTCTCTTCCCTCGTACACTATACACTCCACTCCCAGCCGGTCGAGAAGCGATTCCGCCTCCGCGGCGGGCCAGCGGTTGAGAACCGCCGCCGTCTCCCGGTATCCCTCCGGGAGGGAGGTGCTGTATCCGTTGACCATGGCCGTAAAGTGCAGCCGGGAGCCGTACATCCGGCTGCATTCGCGCTCCGGCCTGGACAGATCTGGTTCCAGGGGAAGGAACACCACGGCCTCCTGGGGGTTCGCCGCCAGCCAGCGGTGGGCGTGGTCCGGAGGGGGCGGGTACATGCCGAGGCCGGAATGCATCACCTCGGCCAGACAGAGCAGGCCCCCCAGGAAGGCCAGAGCCCTCCGCCCCGAGACCGCCACCCCGGCCAGGGACAGGACCGGGAGGAGGGCGAACAGCCCCGCCCTGGCCGGAAGGCGGATGGAGGTTACCCCCGGCAGGAGGGCGGCCAGCCGGAACGGGCCCGGGGCCAGCTGCCTTCCCCCCGCCACAATCGTGGGTCCCAGGGAGAAGGCCCCGAATGCCACCGCCAGCCCCGCCAGCAGCCACTTGGCCCGCACCCTTCGCCTCAGGCCGGGGTGCAGAAGGGCCGCGGCGGCGGCAACCACCACCGCCGACCCCGGCCACAGGGCCACCTCCCCCCGCACCGCCTCCGGCCTGGCCGGACCCAGCAGCAGGCTGGTCTCCCACGGCGACAGGAAGGCGAGGAGGTCCGTGGAGGCTATGTGGTCCACGGGCCAGGAGGCGGCGTTTTCCAGGTGGTGTCTCAGCAGCGGGAGCATGGCCGCCGCCCCCAGCAGCGACAGGCCGGCGAGAGCGGCCGCCCGGCGCGGCCGGCGGCGGAAGAGGGCCCAGACCGCCATTGTCCCCAGGGCCAGCCACGTGAACAGCCAGTGGTAGAGGCCGGCGCAGCCCTGGAGGAGTATCAGTACCGGAACCCACCAGCCCGACGAGCGGCCGTCCAGGAAGGCCAGCCCCCGCTCCATGGCCAGCACGCCCAGGCCGGCGGAGACCAGCTGGAGGTGCCAGAGATGGCTCTGGAAGTAGGGCAGGCAGACGCAGGCGCAGCCCGCGAACAGACCGCCCCAGAGATCGGCCCCCAGCCTGCGTGCCAGCAGCATCACCGCAAAGCCGGTGAAGGCCAGGGAGACCACGAACAGCAGGTTGTGCACCCGCAGCGGGGAGAGCCCCAGCCACAGAAGGGGAGCCGCTGCAACGGCCTGGGTCAGCAGCAGGTCACCCCTTCCGGCCCCGTCGGGCTGGCCCAGGAAGATCGGCGGGGTCAGGGGGTCGTGCAGGCCGGTGAGGGCATGGTGGTTCCAGGCCAGCAGCCAGGAGTTGTAGAGGGTGTCCGCATGGTCGTGCGCCCCTCCGCTTGCCGCCATGGGCCAGGTAACGGCGGAGGCCAGAACCAGCAGCACCGCCGCCGCGGTCCAGTACCGGCCGACCTCCCCCGGATCCGTCGGCCGGCGGGACATGCTCAGCTCAGTAGGCCCTGGCCACTATGGCCTTGCGGTCGGTCTCCCGGCCGGTGATGAAGCACTTGCCCGCCCCCCCGGGCTGGTCCAGCGGAATGCAGCGGACGGTGGCCTTGGTCTCCTCCTTCATCCGCTGCTCCTCTTCGTCTCCTCCGGCCCACCAGACGCGGTAGAACCCCGGCTTTCCGGGCAGCTGCTGCGCCAGCTGCTGGTAGGAGTCTATCTCGAAGGTCCTGGAGTCCCGGTACTCGGTGGCGTCGGCCAGCATCTCCGCCTGGATGGCCTCCAGCCTCTCCACAACCCTGTCGGCCAGGCCCTCCATGGGAATGGTGAACTTGCCCCCGCGTCCGGGGCGGTTGCGGGGGCTGGCCATAACGTGGCCCTCCTCCAGGTCCCGGGGCCCCAGCTCCAGCCGGAGGGGCACCCCCCTGACCTCCCAGTGGTTGAACTTGAACCCGGGACTGGCCCCCTCGGTGTCGTCCAGCTCCACCCTGACTCCCGCGTCGGCCAGCCGGCTGCGGATCTCCTCGGCCTTCTCCAGCACCCGGGTTCGGTCGTCGTCGCTGCGGAATATGGGGACGATAACCGTCTGGATCGGGGCCAGGTTGGGGGGGAGCCTCAGGCCGTGGTCGTCGCCGTGGGCCATGATAAGGGCACCCACCAGCCTGGTGGACACTCCCCAGCTGGTCTGGTGGACGTACTTCTGCTCGTTGTCGCTGTCCAGGAACCTGGTATCGAAGGCTCGGGCGAAGTTGGTGCCCAGGTAGTGGCTGGTGCCGCTCTGCAGGGCCCAGCCGTTGCGCATCATCGCTTCTATGGCGTAGGTGTCCACGGCGCCGGCGAACTTCTCGCTCTCGGTCTTCAGGCCGGCGATTACGGGTATGGCCGCGTCCTCACGGGCGAAGTCCTCGTAGACCCCCAGCATCCTCATGGTCTCCTCCCGGGCCTCCTCTTCGGTGGCGTGGGCCGTGTGGCCCTCCTGCCAGAGGAACTCGGTGGTGCGCAGGAAGGGCCTGGTCCTCTTCTCCCAGCGGACCACGTTGGCCCACTGGTTGAGCAGCATCGGCAGGTCGCGGTAGCTGTTGATCCACTTGGAGAACATGTGGTTGATGATGGTCTCGGAGGTGGGCCTCACCGCCAGGGGCTCCTCCAGCTCCTTCCCGCCTCCGTGGGTGACCATGGCCAGCTCCGGGGCGAAGCCGTCCACGTGCTCGGACTCCTTCGTTATGAAGCTCTGGGGGATGAACAGGGGGAAGTAGGCGTTGCTGTGGCCCGTCTGCTTGAACCTGCGGTCCAGGGACGCCTTCATGTTCTCCCAGATGGCGTACCCGTAGGGGCGGATGATCATGCAGCCCCTGACCGGGGCGGTGTCGGCCAGCTCGGCCTCCCGAATGACGTCCAGGTACCACCTCGAGAAATCCTCGGCGGGGGATGTTATCTTCTTGGCCATGTCAGCCCTTCCTTGAGATGTTGCGGGGACGCGCCGGCCCGGCCGGGCACCGACGCTTCCGGGGTAACAGCCGCAATACTAACGAAATCGCCCCGGGTGCTCAAGGGGCCTTTGACGCCGGAGCCCCGCCTGCATAGGGTATTGGCACGGGGGCCACGCACCTGGGGATGGAGTATAAAACCGATGAAGGCCGCGCCCGGGTGCTGAGCTTACGCCGAGACCCTGCGAAGGCAGGTAGCGGATGCGAAACGTACCCGGCCGTGTAAGTCCTTTAGCCCTTGTAAGCGAGACATTCGCCAAGGGGTGGCCCCCACTCCTTTGACAGGCGGCGACACCTGGCCCAAGGCGATGCGGGGTTGCATCTGTGAGAGAGTTCCTGCGAGACCCCGGTAGCCTCTTTGTGCCGGTTACCGACAGAAGCTACCGGATCATAATCTGGGTTACCGGCGGCTACAGCCTGCTGGTGTCGATCATTCCCCTGGCCAGGCTGGTTCCGCGTCCACCCCTGCAGCTGGCCATATGGCTGGCCTGCTACCTGCTCTACCGCCTTCGCCCCATACCGGAGAGCGTGCGCAGGTGGATATTCTACGCATTCCTCTTCGTCACCTATCCGGCGCTGCGGAACGTGGTAACCAGCTACCACGCCAGCTTTCACTGCGCCGACGTGATAGCCGCGGAGCGCTGGATATTCGGCTTCCTTCCCACCTACCGGCTGCAGCTGCTGCTCAACCCCGGGGGCACACTGAGATGGTTCGACTACGTGTTCGCCGCCTTCCACGCCACCATCTTCTGGCTGCCCATACTGTTTCCCGCAATCCTGCTGGCCGGCCGAGGCCCCGAGAGGATGAAGAGGGCCACGGTGGGCCTGACCATCATATCCCTGGCCGGTTACCTGACCTACATCCTCTACCCGGTCACCCCGCCCTGGATGGCCAGCCTGGAGGGGAACGCGCCCCCCATGCCCAGACTGGTGTTCAGGGCCCTGGGCAGGATGGTCCCCGGCAGCGTGGCCGGCGCCTTCCAGCCCAGCCCCAGGGGCGCCATGCCCTCCCTCCATGCCGGGGTGCCGCTGCTGATCCTGATGATGGCCATCAGGGAGTACGGCCGGAGGGCCGCCTGGGTTTTCCTGCCGGCGGCAGTGATTATCTTCGAGATAATCTACGGAGCCGAGCACTACGTCGTGGATGTGATGGCCGGCGCCCTCTACGCCGTGATCACCTACCTGGTGGTCTACCGGGTTCTGATGCCCCGGGTCAGCGAGGGCGCAGGGAGCCCCGGCTGACGCGGGAGGGAGAGCAATGGCATCGGTGACCGTCAGGACGCTGGCGGCGAAGAAGCGGGCGGGAGAGCCCATCGTGGCCCTCACCGCGTACGACGCAGCCACCGCCATGCTGGAACAGAAGGCGGGAGTGGACCTGATCCTGGTGGGCGACTCCATGAACATGGCCGTCCTCGGCGAGGAGACCACCCTCACCGTGGACCTGGAGGTGATGCTGGCCCACACCAGGGCGGTCTCCCGGGGCGCTCCCCGGACCCTGGTGGTGGGGGACATGCCCTTCGGGTCCTACGAGGAGTCCGATGCCCAGGCGGTGGGCAACGCCGTCCGCTTCCTTGCGGAGGGCGCCGCCCACGCCGTGAAGCTGGAGGGCGGCAACCGCATGGCCCTCAGCAGGGCCGGGGCCATAGTGGAGGCCGGCATTCCGGTCATGGGCCATCTGGGGCTGCTGCCGCAGTCTCTGCGTCTCACCGGGGGCTACCGTGTGGTCCGGGCCGACGGCCTGCAGAGGCTGCAGGCCGAGGCCGCCGCCCTGGAGGACGCCGGGGTGTTCTCCATAGTCCTGGAGAGCGTCCAGGAGGACGTGGCCGCCCAGGTAACCGCCGGCTGCACCGTTCCCACCATAGGGATAGGGGCCGGGCGCGGGGTGGACGGGCAGATACTGGTGGTGAACGACATGCTGGGGCTCACGCCGGGATTCAGCCCCAGGTTCCTGAAGCGATATGCCGATCTGGCGCCCGTGATAGAGGAAGCGGTAAGGAGGTACGCCGGGGAGGTTCGTGAAGGCGTCTTCCCCGGAGACGAGCACGTATACGGAGCCAAGGAGGAAAATTGAGGATACTGGTTCTGGGAAGCGGAGGTCGGGAGCACGCCATCACCTGGGGTCTCGACCGGAGCGGCGACCACCTTCTCTGGGCCGCCCCCGGGAATCCCGGAATAGGCGAGCTGGCGCAGCTGGAGGAGGTCGTCCCCACCGATCCCGATACCGTGGTGAGGCTGGCCGACGAGATAGACGCCGACCTGGTGGTTGTGGGCCCCGAGGCCCCGCTGGTGGCCGGAGTGGCCGACAGCCTGCGGGCCGCCGGCATACCCTGCTTCGGCCCCGGAAGCGACGGGGCCGCCCTGGAGGGGTCGAAATGGTTCGCCAAGGAGGTGATGTCCGAGGCCGGGGTGCCCTGCGCCGAGGGCAGGGTGTTCGAGGGCGCCGAAGAGGCCATGTCCTACATCGGAGACTCGCCTTCGGAGTTCGTGGTAAAGGCCGACGGCCTCGCGGCGGGCAAGGGCGTGTTCCTGCCGCAGACCGTGGATGAGGCCGGGGATACCCTGCGGAGCCTCTTCGGAGGCGAGCTGGGCGAGGCGGGAAGCCGGGTGGTTGTGGAGCGGCGGCTGCAGGGCCGGGAGGCCAGCGTGCTGGCCGTCTGCAGCGGTACCCGGGCGGTTGTGTTCCCCCCCAGCCGCGACCACAAGCGTGCCGGCGAGGGCGACACGGGGCCCAACACCGGCGGGATGGGGGCGGTGAGCCCTCCCCCGGAGCTGGACGACGGTTTCGCCGAGGAGGTACGGCAGGGGATCATCCTGCCCGTGCTGGAGGTGCTGGCCCGCCGGGGTATAGACTACAGGGGCGTGCTTTACGCCGGCCTCATGGTCACCGACCAGGGACCCTTCGTGCTGGAGTTCAACGTCCGGTTCGGTGACCCGGAGACCCAGGTTGTCCTGCCGCGGGTGGACTGCGACCTGGGCCAGCTGCTGCTGGCGGCCGCCAGGGGCGGAAGCCTGCCGGAGAGGCTGGAGGTCCGGCCGGAGACCGCCGCCTGCGTGGTCATGGCCTCCGGCGGATACCCCGGGTCCTACGGGAAGGGGTACGAGATACACGGCCTGGACGACACCGGTGACGTTATGGTGTTCCAGGCCGGCACCGCCAGGAGGAACGGCGCCGTAGTCACCGCGGGGGGCCGGGTGCTGGGGGTGACGGCCCTGGCGCCGGACTACGGGGAGGCTCTCAACCGCGCCTACCGCGCGGTGGGGAGGATCAGCTTCCAGAACGCTTACTACAGACGAGACATCGGGAGGTCATAATGTCCGACGGGCCGGTAGTGGGAGTGCTGATGGGCAGCGAGAGCGACCGCAAGACCATGGAGAAGGGCACGGCGGTGCTGGAAGAGCTGGGCATTCCCCACGAGATCAGTGTCATGTCCGCCCACCGCACCCCGGAGAAGGTGGCGGAGTACGCCTCCGGGGCAGCCGGACGGGGCATCAGGGTGCTGATAGCGGGCGCGGGGCTGGCCGCGCACCTGGCGGGGGCGGTGGCCGCGCACTCCCGTCTCCCCGTGATCGGCGTTCCCCTGGAGGCCGGAGGCCTGGGCGGACTGGATGCCCTTCTCTCCACGGTCCAGATGCCCAAGGGAGTGCCGGTGGCCACCGTGGCCATAGGTTCGCACGGCGCGCGGAACGCAGCCTGGCTGGCGGCCAGGATACTGGCCCTGGGCGGTGACGACCTGGCCGGAAGGCTGCGGGAGAGGCTGGAAGGCTGATCGAAGAGCGCCTGCGCGTCAGTCTGGACCAACCGGAGCGGGAGGCCCTGGCCAGGGCCTCCCGCGTTCTCGATGGGGGGGGCGCGGTCCTCTACCCGTCGGACACCGTATACGGCCTGCTCTGCGACGCAACCGCCCCGGAAGCGGTGGCCGGCATGGCCCGCCTGAAGGGATACCCCCGGCCCAGGCCCTTCATCGTCCTGGTGGACGGAATGGAGACCGCCCGGCGGCTGGCCCGGTTCTCCCGGGGGGCCCTGCGCCTGGCGGCGGCCTTCTGGCCCGGTCCGCTGACCCTGGTGCTGCCCGCCGGCGAGAAGACCCTTCCCCACGTGCTGAGCAAGTCCGGTGAGATCGCCCTCCGACGGCCGGCAGACCCCCTCTCCCGGGGGCTGCTATCCGGGCTGGGCCGTCCGCTGGCCAGCACCAGTGCCAACCCCGCCGGGGCCGCCCACCCGCTCAGCGTGACGGAGGTGGATGACTGTATCACCGCCGGGTGCGCTCTGGTGCTGGACGGAGGGGAGCTGCCGCCCCGGCCTCCCTCCACAGTGGCCAGGGTCAGCGACGGGGAGATGGAGCTTCTGCGCGAGGGGGCCGTCCCCCTCGGCAGGCTGAGGGGAACGGCCTTCGGGAAGGTCTAGCCGGCTGCTACCTGCTTACCAGTACCTTCTGGACAGCAGACGCGGACTCAGTGGAGAGCCTTACGAAGAGCACTCCCGGATCGCTGTCGGATACGCTGATCAGCGACTGATGGGCGCCGGCCTCCATCTGGCCGCCGTCCAGAGTGCGCACCAGCCTGCCGGTGACGTCGAAGACGTCCAGCCGGACCGTGCCTGCCTGCGGCAGGGTGTAGGATACCGCCGCGGTGGCTGTCACCGGGTTGGGGCTGACGCTCAGCGAGAGGGCGCCGGGGCCCGTCTGGGCGCCGGTTTCCCCCGCGGTTCCGGTGTAGGTCGCAGGGGTCCTGTAGGTGCCCTCGTACATCGTGGCCACGTAGAGATGATCGTCATCCCCGCAGAAGGCGAGCTCCATGGGGTACCCCGGCAGGTCCCCGGTGATGTCGAACCAGGTCTCGCCGCCGTCGGTGCTGCCCAGGACGCCGCCTGAGAGGGTTACGGCCGCCAGCTTCGTCGGCTCGCCGGGGCAGTACTCTATCTCCATGCAGCACTGGTCGCCCACCTGTGTCCAGCTCTCTCCGCCGTCGGTGGTCCTGTAGATGCCGTTCTCGTCGGAGCAGACCAGGACGTCGGGATCCATGCCTTCGGTAGCTATGGAGTAGAAGATGGTCCCGCTGCTGAGGCCGCCGGCGGCCTCCTCCCAGGTGGTCCCGCCGTCGTCGCTTTTGTAGACGTAGGGGACTCCGCAGGTGTAGAGCGTGCCCATGAGGTTCTGGGTGATGTCCGTAATGGCGCTCTGGGGCTTCTCCAGGGCGGTCCAGCTCTGGCCGTTGTCGTCGGTAACCAGGAGATCGCCGGGCTCGATGTCGGAAATGGCGCCGCTGTAGAAGCGGCCGGCCACCGACACGTCCTGGTGGAGGGCCCAGAAGGCCCCGCCCGCGCTGCTGTGGTAGTAGTCCCAGTTCTCGCCGAAGTCGAAGGACGCGTCCATGTAGCCCTTGTCGAAGGCGGTGGCTCGTCCGGTGATGATGATGTCCGGCTGGGTCGTTCCCGCGTCTATGCAGTAGACCTCGCGGCCCACCATGCCGTTCTCCTCCACCACCGTCCACTCGCCGGCGGCGATGTCCCAGCTGTGGAATCCCTCGTAGGTGCCCACCAGCATCCTGCCGCCGTTGTCGTCCCAGGTGATGCAGTTGCTCACCGTGGACTCCATGGCCAGGTCCTCCCACTGCACGTCCTCGCCGGAGAAGGCCATGGCTGCAGATACTGCCAGAGCTGCAAGAAGAAGTGCTCGCATCGTTGGTAACTCCCTTCGGTGTAGTCACAATTCGAGCAACCCGCTCGAACGGAGGAGTACACTAAAAAAATATTGCTCGACTGTCAAATTTTTTGTAATGAAATGGTCATGGTCGGAATAATGCGAGTGATGTCGCTGTGGAAGAGGTCTCAGCCGCCCCTGACGGCTATCCAGACCGCCTTGAGCAGGGAGGGGGGATGGAGAAGGATGTTGGAGTATGCCTGGTTGGCCAGGGGGCAGGCGCACTCGCCGCGACGTATGGACCGGCGGACCTTCCATGCGGTGTTGGAGTCCCATATCTCACGGAAGTCCCTGCCGTCCTCCAGGACGCCCATCTCCCCGGAGTAGGCCAGGACGGCACATGGCCACACGGAGCCGTCGGCGTTCACGTGCACGTTGAGGATGCCGGCGTAGCAGGGGATCACCTGGCGGTCCTCCTCCAGTATGCGGACCACCAGGTCGTAGTAGACCAGCCTGAAGGCAGTGGTGATCCTGCCCAAGAGATGCATGTCGCGCATCTGCCGGGCCACGGATTCCCCGAAGGTCTGCATGATCTCCCCGTACCTGCTGCCCTGCGGGGTGATGCCGCTTCCTATGTTGTAGAACTCCTGCCGCTCCTCCGCTATCTCGTTGATGTAGGTGTCCACGTCCAGGCTGCGGGCGAACTCGATGATCTCCCCCAGCCGGTCTGCGTTGTAGCGCGATATCACCGTACCCACGCCGACGTGCAGGTACTTGTGCATCTCGCGCAGCTCCTTCAGCCTGTCCAGTGTGTCCAGCAGCTTCTCGAAGTTTCCGGGGACGCCCCGGATCTCGTCGTGAAGCTCGCCCACCCCGTCCATGGAGGGCTTGATGGTCAGCACCGTACCGGGGGCCTCCTCCTCGATGGCCAGGAGGATCCTCTCGGTGAGCTCTTCCACCCGCTCCGGCATGAGGGCATTGGTGGGTATGTGGACCACCGCCGGATGCATGTGCCTGCAGGCAAGGCGGACGATCTCGGGCAGGTCGTCACGCAGGAAGGGCTCGCCGCCGGAGACGTTGAAGAAGTAGGTCCAGCCTATGGAGCGAAAGAGCATCTCAATCCCGGGAAGGTCCAGCTCCTCCCCCTGGGGCCGATGCTTCCAGATGAAGCAGGTCTTGCAGCGCGACTGGCACCTCATGGTAACCGAGAAGGTGACGTTTATGGGGTGCGGCGGCTTGGCCAGGCCCAGCCTGGCGAGCATGGAGGTGGCCATGCTCCAGGCCAGGTGGGACAGCTGGCTGAGGTGGTTCATCTTCACCGGATAGCGCTTCTGGAGGAAGTCGTGGATCACCGCCTGCAGGGCGAACCCCCCCTCCACCAGCAGCACTATGAGCCTCTGGCCCAGGGCGATGGTGGTGGCCACCGCCATGCCCCCCGGGACGAACCCCGAGAGCAGCAGGCCCCGTACCGACTCCCGGACCCCTATGCCGCCGGGGATGAAGACCATGGCCAGGGCCACCAGCCAGGAGGCGGGCGCGGCCAGGAGGCACACGGCCACCATGGCGTAGGAGGGGTCGGAGGAGGGGACCCCGAAGCCCCTGAACCAGGTGTACAGCGCCAGGCCCCGCAGCCCCCAGGACAGCAGGTGGTAGCCGATGAAGCCGGCCTGGTGGCGGTGGGATATGTGCGGCAGGTCCTCGATGTCCGTGCCCATGCGGTGGCTGAAGGCCCGGGCTATGCGGCGCTGGATTCCGGGGGCGAACAGCATAAGCACGGCCAGGCCCACGGATACCCAGAGGACGATGATCACCGCCAGGGGTACGTCCGCCAGGCTGAGGAAGGGAAGGGCCACCAGGGCCAGTATGCTCAGAGCCACCATCATGTAGATGTTCTCCAGTATCAGGGCGGTGAAGCCCTTCACCGAGCTGACCCCGTTGCTCCCCAGGAAGCTCACCCGCCCCACCACCATCCAGACCTTTCCGGGAACGTAGGCCCCCATCTGGGTGGTGAACCAGTTCCGCCGGAGCCTGCCGCGGTCTATGGCCGGGGTCTTCAGCGCCTGGAGGATCCTGGCCCAGGCGTGGGGGGCGAAGTAGTAGCCGCCCCACAGAAGGAGGAAGGAGAGCACCAGGGTGGGCCAGCTGGCGTTGTCCCGGGAGCCCTCCCAGAACCTCTGCAGCTCCGGCTGCCAGCGGGGCCACAGCTCCAGGGCGAAGTAGACCCCCGCACCCGCGAGCAGGACCACTCCGCCCCAGGTGGAGATGTGGTGGAAGAGTCTCCGGTGTCTGCTCAAGATCCCCTTCCCCTGCGCCACCGGTCGGCGAAGGCCACGGCGACCAGCAGGAGGGTGGCCAGGGCGGTTATCAGACCACCTGTCTTCACGTCGGAGGCGTCGTACCGGAAGAGGACCCGGTGGCTGCCGTCGGGGACGGCAACGGCTCGCTGCCAGTGGTTGGCCTGCAGGACCCCGGTGGCGAGACCGTCAACGCTGGCCCTCCACCCGGGGTCCCAGGTGTCCGCCAGTACCAGCAGCCCCGGCCCCTCCGACTCCACCTCGAGCTCCAGGGAGACCGGGGTCTCCTCGATCAGCCTTACCGTTCCGTTTCCCGACACTCCCGCCGGCAGATCGGGGCTCTCGGCCAGGAGGGTGAAGGCCTGCGGGTCGTACCCCACCGAGAGGGAACGCTCTATGTCACCCGGCCTGGCAACCAGGTAGGAGTCGGCAAGGAAGGCCCGGGGAAGCGGCCGTTCCGGCATCCGCCCGACCATCTCCCTGGCCTGTCCGGAGGTGTCGGAGGCCAGGGCCTGCCTCAGCTGCTGGTAGGTCAAGGTGCTGCCCTGCAGAGTGAAGACCGTGGCCGCCGTCTGGCGCAGGGCGGCGGGGCTCCCGCTGGAGAGGACCGAGAGCAGGTCCTCGGTGACGGCGGGCTTGGCCGCATGGTAGCCGGCCACGGAGTGGATCGAGTCCGGGACCAGGTGGTTGCCGCCGGGATATACCCGTCCCGTCCCGGCCAGCTCGGCCATCCTGTCATTGCTTCCCACTACGCCTTCCACGTCATGATGATGGAGGTAGACCTGGAAGTCCCGGTTGAAGGGCACCAGCTCCAGGGCAGCCAGCAGAACCACCCCCGCGGGCAGGCCCCAGCCCGGGATCCTCCTTCTGGCGCGAGCCTCCACCAGCCCGGCCATTGCCAGCAGGACTGCGGCCGCCTGTGCGAAGTCCATCCTGGCCAGGGAGACCCGCCTGGAGATGACCCCGCCGTAGCCGATGCCCCCGGGGACCCCCATCCTCCGCCACCATCCCGACTGCAGGGCCTCGGAGATGGGCCCTGCGGCCAGCAGCAGGAGCAGGCAGGCCCCCGAGCCGACGAGAAGGCCGTTGCGGACCCTGGCCAGAGGAGCCCCCTCCCGCCTCAGTGCGTGCAGGCCGTAGGCGGCCATGAGAGAGAGCCCCGACGTGGTGAGGAAGGCGGCCATGTGGGGTGCGCGCAGCTTTCGGAACAGGGGCACTACGGTGTACAGGACGTCGAAGAGGGGCGTATACCCGCCCCAGGAGACCAGCAGGCCCGCCAGGCCTATTCCCAGCAGGGGCCACCGTCTTCTGCGTCCCGCCAGGATGATGCCGATGATGGCCAGGGCGAATACGGATACCCCCAGGAACTCGCTGCTCAGCCGCAGTCCCAGCCTTCCGAAGTAGACGGGAACCCCGGCCACGCTGCTGCCCGGGAAGCCGTGCCGCAGGCCGAAGAGCCGGGGGAAGGCCATGGTCAGCGTTTCCTCGGGGGGGAGGGAGTAGCTGGCCGCCGTCTCCGGGGAGAGGTTCCCGCCCCTGGTGGAGACCTGCGAGAAGTTGTAGCCGGGCAGCAGCTGCACAGCTCCTATGGCCAGCCCCAGCAGGGCCACCGCCGCCAGGCCCGACCCGGCCCGGACCCAGGCCCTTCCTCCGCCGATCTGACCCGCCCGCCAGGCCAGCCATATGAGAACCGCCCCGCCGGTGTAGAGCATCATCTGCGGATGGCTGGCCAGTCCCTGCAGGCCCAGGGCCAGTCCGGCCAGTCCCGCGAATACGACCCTCCCCGACCTCATCCACCGCTCGCATCCGTACAGGGCCAGGGGAAGCAGGCTCCAGCAGACCACCTTGCTGCCGTGGCCGGCGTAGAAGAGGGTGTTGGACCACGCTCCGGCGGCATAGGCCGCCGCTCCCACCAGCCTCGCCCACCGTCCCAGTCCCAGAGACCCCAGGAACAGCCAGGCGAAGATCCCCGCCAGGACCATGTGTATGGGAAAGGTGAACCTGATGAAGGCCTCCGCGCCGCCCAGGACCATCAGCAGACCGCGGACCGGGTGGAACACCGGAGCCGAGAAGGAGGAGTAGAAGGGAATGCCGCAGAAGACGTAGGGATTCCACAGCGGAAGGTGGCCCCCGTCCAGCGACCTCTCCACGTAGAGCATGAAGGGATATCCCTGGGACGTGGTGTCGCTGAGCTCTCCCCCCGGCAGCCTGCCCTGGAGGAGTACGGGCCAGTATGTGAGAACGGCCAGCGCGAGGATCAGTCCCGCCGCGGCCGGGAATCCGATGCTGTGCTTCATTTGGGGGTCTCCTCGGTCTCTTTCCGCCATTTTCCGAACGCCCCGAAAGATAACAGTCCCAGAGCCAGCTCGCCCAGGGAGAGCAGCAGACGCTGGCCGGCCACCGCCACCAGCAGCGGCCCCGTGTCTCCCCCGGCCGACAGGATGCCCACCAGGGCGGCTTCCCTTACGCCTATGCCCCCGGGGACGAAGAAGGCGGCGTAGCCGGCCAGCCATGACAGCGGAATGCCGGCCAGACAGGCTCCGAAGCCCACCCCCTCGATCCCGAACCCCCGAAGCCAGACCAGCAGCGCCAGTGCCCGCATGATCCACAGGCCGGAGTAGAGCCCCAGCAGCAGGAAGCTCTGCGATGCCGGGAGGTTCAGCGGCGCCTCGGACTCGGCGGGACCGCCCCGCATCCTGACAAGCAGCCTCTGAAGGGGATGCAGGAAGGGCAGAAGGACGGCCAGCCCCGAAGCCGCCAGCAGCATGTACAGAAGGTGGTCGGCCATTCCGCCGCCCCAGATGAGCAGCCCGGCCAGGCTGGAGACGCCTGCGGCGGCGGCGGTGAAAAGCAGCTCGGCCACCGGAGCCGCGGCGGCCCGGGACATTCTCATGCCCCTTCCGCGGAGGAAGCCGGCCCTGCCGGCGAAGAGCCAGATCTTGCCCGGCACGTAGCGCCCCAGCTGGCTGGCGAACCATACCGCCCGCAGAAGTCTCCTGGGCTCCCGGCTGCCCAGCGCCCTGCAGATCCTCACCCATCCCTCGGGTATCAGCCAGAGGCTGTACAGCAGCAGCACCGCGGATACGGCCAGGCTGTGCCAGGAGAGCCGCCATGAGTGGGCGGAAACCTGGGCAAGCCAGTGGCCGCCCCGGCGGGCCACTATCCATGCCGTCGCCACCACCAGGCAGGCCAGGAGGACCCAGCCGACGACCCTGAGCTTGCGCCGCAGGCCCTCGCCGGTCACAGCATCCGCCTTCGCCTGTACCAGTCCACCGTGGCCGCAATGCCCTCCGGGGGAGCCACCCGGGGCCGGAACCCGGCGGCGGCGGCCTTCTCCACGTCTACGTAATGGTCCTCCCCGAAGAGCCTGAGCCTGCTCTCGGAAAGGGAAGGGGGATGGAGGGGGCCCAGTCGCAGGCAGGCGCGCAGCAGCGGTCTGGGAACCGGCAGGGTGAGGACGCGTCTGCCCAGAGCCCCGCCGATCAGGCCCACCAGCTCCCTGACGCTTACAACTTCGGGGCCGCCGATGTTGTACAGGCCCCCGGCCAACCGGCCCCCCGGCAGGGACTCCGCCACGGAGCGGGCCACATCGGAGACGTATGTGGGCCGGAGCAGGGCATCCCCCTCGCCCACAAGGGGGAACCAGCCTCTGGATACCTGCCTGAACATGGCCAGCTTGTGGGTGTCGCCGGGGCCGTAGACGAAGTCGGGCCTCAGCACGGTGAGGAGCTTCGGGGGCAGCGTCCGCTGGAGGACCTCCTCGGCCTCGGCCTTCGTGCGCTCGTATTCGCCCCAGGGCGCCGGGGGCAGGTCCTCTCCCGCTTCGGGAAGGAGTCCGGTGACGCCCGGAGTGCTGAGATGGACCATCGGCATGCCCCGGGCGGCGCAGAGCCGGGCCAGCCTGGCGGGAAGGGCCACGTTGGCCGCCCGCATCTCCGCCGGCGTCGCCCCCTGTCCCCCCAGCCTTCCGGCGCAGTTCACCACCGCATCCAGCCCGGAGGGCAGGCTGCCCTCATCCAGCTCGCCGTCGCGGGAGTGAACGTGCGCCACCACCCGGTGAGAGAGGTCGCGCAGCACGGCCCGCACATGCCTTCCGATGAATCCGCCGGCCCCCGTGAGCAGGACCTTCATCGCAGGCTCTCCAGCAGGACCTCGGCGTACCTTCGCCAGCTGAACTCCCCCGCCTT
>JAWLEP010000002.1:40970-73570 GCA_041686025.1 Candidatus Fermentibacteraceae bacterium | reverse complement strand
GCCTTCCGATGAATCCGCCGGCCCCCGTGAGCAGGACCTTCATCGCAGGCTCTCCAGCAGGACCTCGGCGTACCTTCGCCAGCTGAACTCCCCCGCCTTTCCGAGCACGAGCTGCTTCGTCTGTGCCGATTGGGATATCGAAAGAGCCGAGCGTATCGCTTCGGCGATGCTTGCCGGTTCTCCCGCCTCAGCCACGAAACCCGTTACGCCGGGTTCGACCATCTCAGGGAGCCCACCGACATCTGTCACGACCAGCGGTATTCCGAAGGAGAGTGCAATCTGGCCCACACCGCTCTGGGTCGCATGGCGATACGGGAGTGCAACCGCATCGGCAGCCCGGAAGAACTTGCCCACCTCGTTATCGCAAACGAAGCGGTCTATCCAGATGGCCCTTCCGGCTGCGGACTGCTTGCTCAATGCGGATTGGTACATTGACGCATCCCCATATGGCTCACCCACGATGAGGAGGCGAACGCTCTCCTCCAGTTGGTCCATGGCGTTTATCAGATCCAGCAAACCCTTGTACGGTCGGACAAGCCCGAAGAATAGCACAACGCGTTCCCGGGAGGAGTAACCCAAATCCTTCCTGGCGGATTTCCGGGAAGGAGCCGCTCTTGTGTACTGGTCGTAAATTGGGTGGTAGAGTTTTATAATGCTTGTCTCATCACACACCTGTCTGGCCTTCTTCAGGTCTTCGTCGGAATGGACTATGGCGATTTCCGCCTTTTTCAGGATCTGCCTGGCGAGGATACTGGAAAACGGGAATGGATCATGCGGCACGACGTTGTGACAGATCGCGGCTGTCCGTATGCCACGGGGCAGACTCCCGATAATGCAGGGCGCGAAGAAAGGATGCCACCAGGCAAGAACCGCGGCATCGAAATTCCCATTCGCAATATGCCTTCTGGCCCTGAGCCAGGTTATGGGATTGATGGAGTTGATTGTATGTGCCGTGGGCACTGGCGACCTCGCGCCCTCATTGTACTGTGTCTTGCCGGGGAAGAGGAATCCCGGGTAGAGCAGCGAATATGATAAGGCTGTAACAGCATTTCCCATATCGGATAGCTGTGCAGCCAACCGCGAGGAGAACTCCGATATCCCTCCCCGGAGAGGAGGCATTGGAGACACAAGGGCGATTCTCAACGGTTCTCTCCCCCTCCCTTCGTCATGGCCTTGATCCATCGCCTTGGCTGCAGCATAGGGAGAAGGTCTATCCTAAGCAGGGTAGAGGTATATGGGAAGGAGTGGCATGGCGGAAGCCTTGGCCCTTCCTACTCCTCCAGCTCCTCGCGGATATGGAAGGTCTTCCGGGAGCTGAGCTTGAGGAGCATCTCCCCCAGCAGGCCCAGGGAGATGAACTGAAAGCCCACTATGAGGAGCAGTATCCCCAGCAGCAGCAGCGGGCGGTTGCCGATGGGCTCCCCGCCGAACCAGACGACGGTAAGGTAGAGGGAGATCACGAAGCCGGCCAGGAAGAGCACCGTGCCTATGCCCCCGAAGAAGTGCAGGGGCCGCAGGGAGTAGCGGTGCAGGAACAGGACGGTGATCAGGTCGGCGTAGCCCCGGAAGAAGCGGGCCATGCCGTACTTGGTGCTGCCGTAGCGGCGGGGCCTGTGATGGACGGGCTTCTCGCCCACCCGGAAGCCCAGCTGGGCGGCTATCACCGGAGTGTAGCGGTGCATCTCGCCGTACAGCCGCAGGCTCTTCGCGGCGGCCCTGCGGTAGACCTTGAGGCCGCAGTTGAAGTCGTGCAGCCGTATGCCGGTGGTGAGGCGGACGGTGAGGTTGAAGAGCTTGGAGGGCAGCGTCTTGGTAACCGGGTCGTGGCGCTTTCGCTTCCAGCCGCTCACCAGGTCGAGCCCCTGCTCCTCCATCAGCTCTATCATGGCCGGAATCTCCGCCGGGTCGTCCTGCAGGTCGGCGTCCAGCGTGGCCACGTACCTGCCCCGGGCCCGGGAGAAGCCGGCGGCCAGGGCCGCCGCCTTGCCCTGGTTGCGGCCCAGCCTCAGCGCGGTAAGCGGATACTCGCCTTTCAGGTCGAGCAGGACGTTCCAGGTGGAGTCGGTGCTGCCGTCGTCCACCACCACGGCCTCCCAGGGGATGCCCTCCAGGGCCTCGCCGGTCTCGGCAAGGAGCTCGGGCAGGCTCCGGGCCTCGTTGTAGGCGGGAACCACAACCGTTACGCGGGGTGCGCCGTTGTCATCCATGGGGGGAAGATTCCCCGGCCGCGGCGACGGTGTCAAGCTCCTTCCGGCCAGGGACTGCTGTCGGCAAGGTCGCCTTGGCAGTAGAGGGCGACGCCCTCGCGGTCGACCCTGGCCCAGCTGAAGCTCCTTATCCAGTCCCCCAGGGAGAGGTGGATCCCCGCCCGAAGGGATCTGATGAGGGGCACGTGGGTGTGGGCGGTGACCACCAGCTCGGCGGAGTCCAGCATCCCTTCGGCCCAGCGGGCCAGCCCCGGGGGCAGCTCCTCGACGCTGCGCCGCAGTATGCGCCGGCTGGTGCCGGAGAAGAGACGGGCCAGGCCCCTGCCCAGGTCGGGATGCAAAAGCCCGAAGAGGAGGGCCGACAGCCTGGCCCGGAGAACGGGCCTCAGCAGCAGACGGTAGCCGAGGTCGCCGGGTCCCAGGCCGTCACCGTGGGCCAGGACCGCTTTCCGTCCGGCAAGCTCGGCCCTTACGATGCGCTCCGGCAGAACCCGGGCCCCGGTGGCCTCCTCGAAGCTCCCGCCAAGCCAGCTGTCGTGGTTGCCGGGGAGGGCGCGGACTTCCCATCCGGCGTCGGTGAGAGCCCGCAGCGAGGAGAGGACCCTCCAGTGGCCGGCCGGGGCCACCGAGCGGTACTCGAACCAGAAGTCGAACAGGTCGCCCAGTATCCACAGCGCCGCCGGCTGGCCCTCCAGCAGACTGTCCAGAAAATCCAGCAGCCGCTCCCGGCCGGGGTGCTCCGCCGGTGGGGGAAACAGGTGGGCGTCGGCGATCAGGTAGTGGGTCACTGTCGCTCGCCCTCTCCCAGGAGCAGGCGGGAGGCGGCCCCGAATCCCCTGGCCGCCCGCTGGCCGCCCGGCCTCACCAGCAGCACCGACGGCAGGTGGCGGGCGTCCATGCTCTGCAGTATGCAGGAGTCGGCCAGGTAGACGGCCATGGAGAGGCCGAGGCCGTTCACCTGGGTCTGAGCCGCGTTGCGGGACCCGGACGAGAGCTGGATGGGCAGGACCCTGGCCCTGCCGCTCTCGGCCATTCGGGCCAGCGCCCGCAGGTCGCGCTCGGTGGGCCGGTGGCCCGCCAGGGGGAGCCAGAGGTAGACCACCACGGCGCTGTCGCCGGCTACGTCCACGGTGTCTCCCTCCGGCCCCACCAGAGTGGCGGGAAGGCGGGCCACCGGGTCCGGCTCCAGCTCGGGCTGCGGAGAAGGGGCGGGTCCGTCATCGCCCGAGCAGGCCAGCAGCAGGACCAGGACGGCGGACGTGAGCAGGCTGCGGGGGATCATTCGTCGGGGGACTGCAGCGTGTAGACCAGGCATCCGCCGGACCTGACGGGGCCATCCAGCAGTGTGCCCGACGGCATCCGCTGCCTTGCCGGCCGGGGGGGCCAGGGGGGGCTGAGGGCAACCGTGAGGGTCCGGCTGCCGCGGACGGTGAGGAAGCTGTAGGGGTAGAGGCTGTGGGCGCCCACGGCCAGGCGCTCCGAGGGCTGCGGCGGAAGGCGCAGACCGCTGTGAAAGGCGTTGGCCGCGCTGTCCAGCGCGGCCTGCGACCAGTTCTCCCTCATGGGGTCCGCGGCGGAAACCGGGACAGTCAGCTCCAGCAGCCGGCCGCGGCTGGAGATGGTGGAGGGAGGCTGTCGGAAGAGGACGGGAATAGCCGCCAGCATGACGACGCAGAACGTCGCCAGAGCCGCGGAAGTGAAGCGGTGCGGACTCAAGGAAGCTACCTAGGCCTTCCCTCTCACGACCAGCCTGTCACGAAGATGCCCGGGGGCCCGGGACCGCAGCAGGTCCCCCAACCTGTTCCGGAGCATCGACATATTGTTGACGCACGAACGGCAGGAAGCACACTCATGAAGATGGTTCTCAAACCGTCTTCGGTCCTCCTCCCCGAGCTCGCCCGAGATGAAGTCGTGAATGTTGCTGTGGACAAAAGCGCAGCTCAAGCCTTTTTCTCTCCCTCCCGTTTCTCGTACCATCTCTCCAGTCTCTTGCGGAGGTGCGACCGGCCCCGGTGTATGCGTGACCGAACCGTACCTATGGGAACCCCCAGTATCTCCGATATCTCCTTGTAGGAGAACCCTTCTACGTCGCATAGAACCACCGCGCTCTTGAACGGTTCCGGAAGCTCGTCCAGAGCCTTCTCTATGTCCTCCCGCAGGAGGTCGTTGAGGAACTGGTCGTACGGGTCGGGACCGAACTTCCGTATCTCCTCCACCCCGTGGTGGGGAAGCTCGTCCACCCAGTCGCACTGAACCTCCTTCGGGCGCCTGCTGGCGGACCGGATCTGGTTCAGAAACGTGTTCCTCAATATCGCGAACAGCCAGGCCCTGGCATTGGTTCCCAGAGTGTACTGCTCCTGGGCCTTGAACGCCCTGGCGTACGTCTCCTGGACCAGGTCGCAGGCATCTTCGGGATTGCGGGTGAGATGGAGCGCATAGCCGTACAGGCCGTCTATGAACTCCATTACCTCTTCCTCGAAGAGCTCGCGTCTGCTCTTGCCGTCTTCGGCCATACATTCCTTCCATGGGTGTTCATCCTGTCCACATTAGTCTACTAGGGCCCCTGCGGACGGGCAAGAGTACGCCGGCCGGACAGGGACCGCGCCGGAGGGAGACCGCCGGCCTCGGAAGGATGGGCCAGGTCGATGCGGCACAACCAATTGTGTTCTGGGTGCGCCATGAATACCACATGTTGTGTTGACAGCGGCCGGCCCCGCTGTTTACCGTCAGGATACACTGTGTGTTCTGGAAGCGCTTCGAACGTCTGGAGGGCCCATATTGGGGGATTTTGAAGCCAGAGAGGACCTGTTCGGGGAGAGGGTGGACGCCCCGCCCGCAGGCGAGAGCGGAAGCTTCGAGTCGGAGATACTGGAGCCGGAGCTGTCGGAGAACGCCGTGACCGTTCTTCGGAAGCGATACCTGCGCCGTACTCCGGAGGGGGAGGTGACGGAGAGTCCCCGGGACATGTTCTGGAGGGTGGCCCGGACGGTGGCCTCCGCCGAGGAAGGGTTCGGGGGCGACTCCGAGGGCAGGGCCATTGAGTTCTACAACCTGATGGCGGGCAGGGAGTTCCTGCCGAACTCCCCCACGCTGATGAACGCGGGCCGGGAGCTGGGCCAGCTCTCCGCCTGCTTCGTCCTCCCCGTGGAGGACTCCATGGAGAGCATCTTCGAGGCGGTGAAGCACACGGCCCTGATCCACAAGAGCGGCGGGGGTACGGGCTTCTCCTTCTCCCGCGTCCGGCCCAGGGACGACGCGGTCCATTCCACCAAGGGGGTCTCCAGCGGCCCGCTCTCGTTCATGACCGTCTTCGACAAGGCTACAGAGACCGTGAAGCAGGGGGGCGTCCGCAGGGGGGCCAACATGGCCGTCCTGCGGGTGGACCATCCGGACATAGAGGACTTCATCGATGTGAAGCGGGACATGAAGCGGCTGAACAACTTCAACCTCTCGGTGGCCGCCACCGATCGGTTCATGGACGCGGTGGACAAGGGGGAGCGCTACGACCTGGTGAACCCCAGGACGGGGGACGCCACCGCCTCCCTGGACGCCGGCGAGGTCTTCGGCAGGCTGGTGGACGCCGCCTGGTCCAGCGGGGAGCCCGGCCTGATCTTCATCGACCGGATGAACGAGGCCAACCCCACCCCCCACGTGGGCGAGATAGAGGCCACCAACCCCTGCGGCGAGCAGCCCCTGCTGCCCTACGAGGCCTGCAACCTGGGCTCGGTGAACCTCTCTCTGATGGTGAAGGAGGGGGAGGCCGGCCCGGAGGTGGACTGGCCGCGGCTGGGAAGGGTGGTCCGGCAGGCGGTGCGGTTCCTCGACGATGTAATCGAGGTGAACCGGTTCCCCCTGGAGCAGATCGACCGCATGGTCCGGGGCAACCGCAAGATCGGGCTGGGGGTCATGGGATTCGCCGACCTGCTTTACCGGCTGGGCATCCCCTACGACTCCCAGGAGGGCCTGGACATGGCCGAGAACGTGATGAGCTTCGTGGCCGACAGGGCCCGGCAGACCAGCACCGAGCTGGCCCGGGAGCGGGAGCCCTTCCCCAACTTCCGCGGCAGCACCTACGAGCGGCAGGGCCTGCCCCCCATGCGCAACGCCACCGTTACCACCATCGCCCCCACCGGGTCCATCTCCATCATCGCCGGGTGCTCCAGCGGGGTGGAGCCGGCCTTCGCCCTGGCCTACATCCGCCGCAACCTGCTGGACGAGGGAGACGAGCTCCGGGAGGTGAACCCGCTGTTCGCCGAGGCCGCAGGCAAGGGGGGCTTCCTGTCCGACGAGCTCCTCGACCGGGTGGCCGAGCAGGGAAGCTGCCGGGGTCTGGACCAGGTCCCCGAGGAGGCGGCCAGGGTCTTCGTCACCTCCCACGACATATCCCCCTCCTGGCACGTGCGGATGCAGGCCGCCTTCCAGAAGTACACCGACAACGCGGTCTCCAAGACGGTCAACATGCCCTCCTCGGCCACCAGGGACGACGTTGCGGATGTGTTCACACTGGCCCGCAGCCTGAACTGCAAGGGCGTGACCATCTACCGCGACGGCAGCAGGGACCGCCAGGTGCTGAACATCGACCGGGCCGAGGGGGAGACGGAGGAATCTGAGTCCCCCGTGGCCTCCCTGCAGCCGAGGAAGCCCAGGAGCAGGCCGGAGCTGACCACGGGGACCACAAGGAGGATCCAGACCGGCTGCGGCAAGCTATACGTCACCATCAACAGCGACGAGAACGGACCCTTCGAGATCTTCACCCAGATGGGGAAGGCCGGGGGCTGCGCCGCCAGCCAGGCGGAGGCCATAAGCCGCCTGGTCTCGCTGGCGCTGCGGTCGGGAATACCCCCCGGGGAGATCTGCAGCGAGCTGATGGGCATCAGCTGCCACCGCGTGGTGTGGCAGAAGGGGGTGCGGATAATGTCCTGCGCCGATGCCATAGGAAAGGCCATACAGTGGCACGGCACCGAGAGTGCGGGCCGGGGGGACCCCGCGGAAGGCGACGGGAACCCGGGCAACCACGCGGGCGCCTGTCCCAACTGCGGGGGGCCCCTGAAGTACGAGTCGGGCTGCGTCTCCTGCGCGCTGAACTGCGGCTACAGCGAGTGCGGCTAGGCTAGCCGACCTCCACTTCGCTGTCCTCCAGCGCCTCCAGGGCCTCTCCCAGGGCCCCGTGGACGTCGCGCATCATCTCCGGGGCCAGTGTGATCCCCTTGCGGGTGGGCTTCCACTCGCCCTCGTCGTTCATGTAGTAGATGCGGACGTTCACGTACTGGCGTCCCTTGAACTCCGACAGGGACACCCGTACGATGTCCTCGCCCTTCTCGAAATCGGCTATGTGCTTTTCCATGTGCTTCCTCCAAAGCGGTTTCGTATGCGGTCGGAAGGCACAAACTCTACATCCAGCGGCAGGCGCGTCAAGAGCCGGCGCGGCTTCCGGGGGTCAGGTGTCCAGGCCGAAGGAGCGGGGAAGCAGCGACGAGAGCGTCACCGTCTCCAGCCTTCCGTCGGGGTCGGCCATGTGCACCCGCATGGAGGGCGGCCCCAGCTCCGCCGCCACCTGCAGGCAGGCGCCGCAGGGGGTGGGGTCGCCGTCGGGAGAGTAGACCAGCAGATCGGTGATGGTGCCGCAGCCGGCGCTCACGGCTGCGAACATGGCCGCCCGCTCGGCGCACATGGTGAGCCCGTAGGAGGCGTTCTCCACGTTCACCCCGCCGTGCACCGACCCGTCGGAGCACATCACCGCCGCGGTCACCCGGAAACGGGAGTAGGGGCAGCGGCAGCGGTCCACCAGGCCCCGGGCCGTCTGAAGCAGCCGGTCCCTGACGGCGCTCTCTCCGCTCACGGCCTCACCTCCTGCAGGAAGGAGGTTCCCGGAAAGTCCTCCTCCAGCCCGAAGAGCTCGGCCAGCGTGCAGGCCACGTCGGAGAAGGTCTCCCGCAGGCCCAGGTCCGCGGCCCGTCCCCCGGGGACCAGGCAGAGCAGGGGCACGTACTCCCGGGAGTGGTCGGTGCTGGGAGTGGTGGGATCGTTGCCGTGGTCGGCCGTTATGATGAAGACCTCCCCGGGCCGCAGCAGGGACACCAGGCCGGGCAGGGCGGCGTCCACCTGCGCAAGTCCCCGGCGGAACCCCTCCACGTCGTTTCTGTGGCCCCAGCGCATGTCGAAGTCCACCAGGTTGGCGAAGATCAGGCCGGAGCCCACCTCCGACATCTGGCGGGACAGGACCTCCAGGCCCCGGCCGTTGTCCGGCACGTGCTCGGTGGCTATGGACCTGTGGGCGAACAGGTCGTCTATCTTCCCCACCCCGGTACGGGGCATGCCGGCCTCCGACAGGGCGTCCAGCAGGGTCCGGCCGGTGGGCTCCAGGGAGAAGTCGCGGCGGCCGGCGGTCCTGGTGTAGTCGCCCGGCGTGCCCACGAACGGCCGGGCGATGACCCTGGCCACGCCCAGGTGGGGAGGCTGCATGATCTCCCGGGCCGCCAGGCAGGCGTCGTACAGCTCCTCCCGGGGCACAACCTCCTCGTGGGCCGCGATCTGCAGCACGCTGTCGGCGGAGGTGTAGACGATCAGCTCTCCGGTCTTCCGGTGGCGGGGGCCCAGCTCCTCTATTATCTCGGTGCCCGAGGCGGGACGGTTGCAGATCACGCCCCGGCCGGTGCGCCGGGAGATCTCCTCGACGACGCCCGGGGGAAATCCCGAGCGAAAGGTGGGGAAGGGCTCGGCCAGCTGCAGCCCCATCATCTCCCAGTGGCCGGTGGTGGAGTCCTTGCCGGAGGAGAACTCGGCCATCCTTCCCCAGGCCGCGTCGGGGTCGGGGCTGGGGGGCACGCCCTGGAGGCGGTGGAGGTTTCCCAGTCCCATCCGCTGCAGGTTGGGCAGGTCCAGCCCGCCCACGGCTGCGGCCAGGTTTCCCAGGGTGTCGCTTCCGGTGTCGCCGTAGCTTTCGGCGTCGGGCATCTCGCCGGCGCCCACTCCGTCCAGCACCAGCACCACCGCCCTGGCCATCAGAAGGTCCTCTCCAGGAAGAGGAGGGTCTTCAGCTTGTCGTTGGTGTCGCGCAGGCGCTGGGAGAGGACCTCGGCGAAGGCCGTCACCACCTTCAGGCCGATGGCCGGGTTCCTCTCGAAGATGCTCCTGAGGTCCGCGTGGCTGAATATGGCCAGCTTCAGGGGCTCGTGGGCGTAGACGGATGCGCTTCTGGGCATCCGGTCGATCAGGGCCATCTCCCCGAAGAACTCCCCCTCCCTGAGCATGCCGATCACCTGCTCGTACTCCTCGCTGCGTCCCTTGATCACCCGCACGCTCCCCGAGAGGATGAGGAAGAGGTCGTCCCCCGTCTCCTCCTCGGCGATCACCACCTCGTTGGGGCTGTAGCTGCGGTAGCGGGCCGTCTTCAGGAAGGGCTCCAGCTCGGCGGGGGCCAGATTCCTGAAGAGGTAGGCCTTGCGCATCTTGGATGTTCTCCCGTTGTTCACGCTTCCTCCCGTCCGCCCCAATATCGCCCGCGGGGCCGGGAGAAGTCCACCCGGCCGCGCCCCGCCGTCATGCGTCGCCCATCCTCTCCAGGAAGGTCCTGGTGCCGGGATCGGAGAGATCGGGGTAGAGCGTCTTCTCCCCGGTGTAGGTGACCTGGCCGGGACCGCCGCCCTTCATCCTCCGCACGTGCTGGACCTCCGTGTAGTCCACGGGAACTATGGAGCTGCCCGAGCCCCGGCTGTGGTTGGCGGCGATGGAGGCGGCCTGCATGAGGGTCCGGGAGGACGGGTTGTCGCCCCTGCCCTCCCTCTTTACCAGCACGTGGGCGCCTGCCATGCCCCTGGCGTGCAGCCAGATGTCGCCCCTTCGGCCCAGGCCGAAGGTGACGCTGTCGTTTTCCTTTGCGCTGCGGCCCACGAAGCACCGCCAGCCCCCCGACAGGTGGTACTCCGGGGGGGGCTGGGCCCTTCCCCGACTCTTCCTCTTCCGGCGGCGGGCCAGACGCCTCTCCAGCTCCCGGGCGTCCAGCTGCGGGGCCTCGGAGGCCATCTGTTCCAGCTCCTCCAGCCGCTTCCGGGCGCTGCGCCGGGAGCGGTCCAGGCTCTCCTCCTCCCTTGCGCATCTTCTGGCCTTCCGGAAGTAGCGCTGGGCGTTGGAGACCGCGTCCCGCGACCGGGAGAGGGGGATACTGGTCCGTCCGCCCTCCCAGTCGTCCAGGACCACGCTTGCCCTCCCCTTCTCCACCTGGTGGGCGTTGGCCAGGAGCAGCTCGCCCCAGTGGCGGTACTCCTCCGGCCCCGTCATCTCCAGCCGGGCCTCCTCCAGGTTGCTCAGCCGGCGCCGCAGGGCCGCCTCCTCCCGGCGGATGGAGCGCAGGTAGTCCTCCAGGGCACCGCGCCGCACGGTCTGCTCCGGCCTGTCCCCCGCCGGGGCCAGGGGGTTCTCCAGGGGCTCCCCCGGACCCAGGGGCACGGGGAGGGGGCCGTCGGGGCCCGACCAGGGCCGGAACTCCCCGCGCAGCAGCCTCTGCTCCAGCCCGCAGAGCACCTCCCCGGGGCTTCTGCCGGATGACTCCGCCTCCCGGAGCACGGCTCTGGCCGTACAGGGTCCGACACCCTCCAGCTGCCGGTAGATGTCGCTCTCCCGCGGATTCGCAGGGAGGCTGAGGCCACGGCACCACTCCCCGGGGGCAAGCCCGGAGGGGGGAGGGGGGCGGTAGGGTGAGCCGGGCACCAGTGTGCGGTACCGCGACCGCTCCGGGTCCACCCTCCTGGTAACCGCCAGGACCCTGTGGTCGCCGCTGCGGACCAGCAGCAGGTTGGCGTTCCTCCCCGTGGCCTCGAAGACCAGCCGCACGCCGCTGGGGGAGTAGGGGTCGGCGGACTCCATCTCCAGCATGATTACCCTGTCCGCCCCCTGCTGGCGGATGGCCCTGACAGCGGCACCCTCCAGATGGTCGGACCACGCCGGGGAGTCCGGCTCGGTCATCTCGTGTCTCTCGGAGCTGAACCATATGCCGGGCCGGTCGGGCCGCGCGCAGAGGAAGAGGGCGCCCCCGGGGAAGACCAGGGTCAGGCCGTGGCGTATGATCACACCCACCTTCCGGACGGTGCGGCCCTCCAGCAGATTGCGCAGCTCCGGCACCAGAGCGCAGAAAAAAACGCCCTCCAGCACGGCAGTACCTCCCCGTGTGCGGGACGACATCATAACGTGCTGGGTATATAATACCCGACCGTGGCCCGGTGAGAGACGCCGCGCGGTCCCGGGCCCTACGGCGCCGCTGCAGCACAAATGCAAACGGTTTGGAGACAAGAATATGCAGTCAATGACGGGTTTCGGCTCCGCCACCTGTCAGGCGGAGGCCTTCTCGCTTTCGGTGGAGATCCGCTCGGTGAACGGCAAGGGAATGAGGCTGTCGCTGCGCCTGGACGACGCGCTTTCCACAGCCGGGAACGAGGCCGCCCTTCGGGGCATGGTCTCCGACTCGGTCTCCCGGGGCAGGGTCACCCTCACCGCCAGGCTGGAGCCGGCCTCGTCCGGCGCCGTGGCGGTGGTGGACCCGGCCCAGGCCGAGAGGTACCTGGAGGCCGCCAGGGAGCTGGCCCGCAGGAACGGCCTGGAGGTGGGCGTCACCGCCGGCGACCTGCTCTTGCTGCCGGGAGTGGTTGCTGCGCCGGACCCCGGCCGGGAGGACCCGGAGCTGCTGTCGCGGAAGCTCCTGGAATGCGCGGGGTCGGCAATGGAGGGCTTCCTGGAGTCCAGGGCCCGGGAGGGGGCGAACCTGGTCGCCGCCATGTCCCGGCGGATCGCCGGCATCGCCTCCGCCACGGAATCGGTGATGGAGGGCCAGGAGGGCAGGGTGGCCCGCCGCTTCGAGGCGCTGAAGGAGCGGGTTGCGGCCCTGCTGGATTCCCCGCCGGAGGACGAGTCGCGCCTCTACCAGGAGCTGGCCCTTCTGGCGGACAGGGTGGACGTCAGCGAGGAGTACGAGCGGCTCCGAAGCCACGTGGAGGCCGCCGGGGACATACTGAAGGCCGGAGGCCCCCAGGGCAGGAAGCTGGACTTCCTGCTGCAGGAGATCCACCGCGAGCTCAATACCATGGGCTCGAAGGTGGACGACTCCGGGGCCCAGATGCAGGTTGTGCAGATGAAGAACGATCTGGCAGCGCTTAGGGAGCAGGTTGCGAACCTCGAGTAGCTACGGAAGGCTGATGGTGGTGGCCGGGCCCTCCGGGGCCGGCAAGACAACCCTGGCCAGGCATCTGGTGGACACCTTCGCCGACGCCCGCTTCTCCGTGTCCACGACCACCCGCTCCCCCCGGGGAGACGAGCGGCAGGGAAGCGACTACGACTTCGTCGACGAGGAGGAGTTCCGGCGCCGGATAGACCGGGGCTTCTTTCTGGAGTGGGCCGAGGTCCACGGCAGCCTGTACGGCACCGACCGCCAGTGGGTGCGGGAGACCACCTCCTCCGGAAGCAGCGTGGTGCTGGACATAGACGTCCAGGGGGCCATGCAGGTGAGGGAGCGCTGGCCCGGCGCGGTGCTGGTATTCGTCCTGCCGCCCTCCGCCGCGGAGCTGCGGGCCAGGCTCGCCGGCCGGGGCACCGACGACGCCTCTACGGTGGAGAGGCGGATGGAGGCCGCCGCCCGGGAGGTCCGCTGGCTGGGGGCCTTCGACTACTTCGTGCTCAACGGCGCCAGGGCGGAGGCCCTGCAGCGCATGGAGGACATATACACGTCCACCGCCAGCGGCCTTGCGTGGAGCCCCTACCCCGCGCAGGCCCTGGAGTACCACGGATGCACAGACGGCCTGGACCACTGGGCCGGACGGAAGGTGGTGGTCACCGCCGGGCCCACCAGGGAGCCACTGGACGACGTGCGCTTCCTCTCCAACCGCTCAAGCGGGCTGATGGGCTGCATGCTGGCCTCCGCCTTCCGGGACGCCGGGGCGTCGGTGACCCTGGTGGCCGGCCCCATGCGGGCCGAGCCCCCTTCGGGGGTGGACCTGGTGGACGTGGAGACGGCGCTGCAGATGGGGAGGGCCCTGCGGGAGCACGTCCCCGGCGCCCACCTGCTGGCCATGGCGGCGGCGGTGTCGGACTTCCGTCCGGCTTCCCGGCAGACGGGGAAGATGGACCGCAGGAAGGCGGCGCCGCAGCTGGAGCTGGAGCCCAACCCCGACCTGCTGGCAGACCTGGACGCCGGCTGCCCGGTGCTGGCCTTCGCCCTGGAGATGGCCGAGGGCCGCGAGGAGAGGGCCCTGGCCAAGATGAGGCGCAAGGGGGCCTTCGCCGTCTTCCTCAACAGGGGAGACCTGGAGGGGCTGGGCATGGAGAGCGGGGCCAACGCCGGCGTGCTGGTGGGAGAGGGCGGACGGCGACTGGAGATACCCCCCGGCTCCAAGCGGTACGTGGCCGAGACCCTGGCCGCCTGCCTGGGCCGGTGGCTGGGGGAGGGCGGCGATGACTGACCGGGCTGGAAGGCGCGACCCGGTCTGGCGGGCGGCCGCCAGCTTCGGCCTGAGGCGCTTGTACCTGCCGGAGGGATGGCTGCAGAGCGGGGCCGGCGGGGAACCGGAAGAGGATGGCATGGCAACGGGAGCTGCGGAGAGGGCGGACGGGATCAGGCGGGACCTGGCCCGCCTGAGGGAGGAGATAGGTGACTGCACCAGGTGCCGTCTGGGCGAGACCAGGAACAGGCTGGTCTTCGGGGACGGCAACCCGGCTGCGGGGATCGTGCTGGTGGGCGAGGGCCCGGGGGCGAACGAGGACCGTACCGGCCAGCCGTTCGTGGGCAGGGCCGGACAGCTGCTGGACCGCATACTGGCCGCCATAGACCTGGGCCGGGACTCGGTCTACATAACCAACATCGTGAAGTGCCGGCCTCCGAAGAACAGGGCCCCCCGCGGAGACGAGGTCACCGCCTGCCTCTGGATGCTGGAGGAGCAGATACGGATCATGAGACCGGGCGTGATAGTGGCCCTGGGGGCATCCGCCGCCAGGACGCTCACCGGCAGGCGGGAGGGAATAGGCGTTCTCAGGGGGAGCATGCATTCCTACATGGACGTGCCCCTGATGGCCACCTACCACCCTGCGGCCCTGCTGCGCTCGCCCGCCCTCAAGAAGCCGGTCTGGGACGACATCCGGGATCTGCGCGACTTCCTCGACCGCAGCGGGCTCCCGAGGAGGGAAGGTTAGAGATGGATGAGCTCAAGGGCTACAGGCCCCCCAGCAACGTGGAGGCCGAACGGTCGGTGCTGGGCTCCATACTCCTGGACCAGGAGATCGCCCTGGAGGCGTTCGCCAGGCTGCACTACTCGGATTTCTACGACCGCAGGCACGGCTTCATCTACCAGGCCTGCCGGGAGCTGGACTCCAGGAACTCGGCCATCGACCTGGTGACGGTGTGCGAGGAGCTGGCGGACAGGAAGTGGCTGGGCGAGTGCGGGGGCGAGGAGTACGTGGCCGCCCTCACCGAGGACATTCCCATACTGAGCAACGTGATAGAGCACATAAGGATAGTCCGCAGCAAGTCCATGCTGCGCAGGCTGCTGAAGACGTGCCAGGACACCATCCGGGAGGTCATACAGGGCGGGGAGGACGCCGCGGGCCTGATAGACAGGACCGAGAAGCGGATCTTCGAGATCTCGGCCCAGCGCTCCGAGCAGGACTTCGTCCCCCTCTCCGAGCTGGTGGGCCAGAGCCTGGCCGACATGGAGAAGCTGCGGGGTTCCGTCGACGGGGTGACCGGCGTATCCACCGGAATCGACGAGCTGGACAAGAAGACCACGGGTCTGCATGGCGGAGAGCTGGTGGTGCTGGCGGCCAGGCCCTCGGTGGGAAAGACCACGCTGGCGCTGAACATGGCCGAGCACATCGCCACCCACTCGGGGAAGGCGGTGGGCTTCTTCAGCCTGGAGATGGCGGACCAGCAGCTCAGCAACCGCCTGGTCTGCGCCAACGCCGGAGTGGGGCTGCAGGCCATCATGAGCCCCAACCTTCCCGAGAAGCACGTCCGTGACCTGCAGCACGCGGCAGACAGGCTGTCGCGGCTTCCCATGTACATAGAGGACACCGCCGGCATAGGCCCCATGGAGCTGCGGGCCAAGGCCCGCAGGCTGGCCAAGCACGAACAGCTGGGAGCGGTGTTCGTGGACTACCTCCAGCTGATGCGGTCCGAGGACCGGGCCGAGAACCGCCAGCAGGAGATCGCCCAGATATCGGGTTCTCTGAAGGCGCTGGCCAAGGAGCTGAACCTGCCGGTCATAGCCCTCTCGCAGCTCAACCGGCGGGCGGCGGACCGCACGGGCCCTCCCAAGCTCAACGACCTCCGGGAGAGCGGGGCCATAGAGCAGGACGCCGACGTGGTCCTCTTCCTGCACGATCCCGACCAGACCGCCGAGGAGCAGCAGGGCATGCCCCGGACCGACGACATGTTCCGCCAGATCAAGCTGATCATCGGCAAGCAGCGGAACGGCCCCCGGGCCGTCATAGACCTGGTCTTCGACACGGCCATCTACAGGTTCTTCGCCGAGGCCAGGGACGGCGCGAGGCCCTGACCCATGGCCAGGAGCAGGACGGTGTTCGTCTGCGGGGAGTGCGGCGGCAGGTCTCCTGCGTGGAGCGGCCGCTGCCCCCACTGCGGCAAGTGGGGCACCCTGGTGGAGGAGGTGGAGGAGCGGGGCGCGTCTGTCGGTAAGCGTCCGGCCGAGAAGGCCAGCCCGGTGGAGATCGGCTCCATACCCTCCGACTCCGGGGAGCGGATGGTCTCCGGAATGGACGAGTTCGACCGGGTGATGGGGGGCGGCATACTCCGCGGCTCCATCAACCTCATCGGCGGCGAGCCGGGCATCGGCAAGAGCACGCTGATGCTGCAGCTGTCGGCGGCGGTGTCCCGGGAGGGCTGCTCCGTCCTCTACGCCACCGGCGAGGAGTCGGCGGCCCAGGTGGCGGGCAGAGCCCGCAGGACGGATTCCGTGGCGGGGGGGCTGATGGTTCTTCCGGCCACCTGCCTCTCCAGCATAGAGCGGGCGGTGGAGGAGCAGGAGCCCTCGCTGCTGGTGGTGGACTCCATTCAGACCGTCTACGCCTCGGAGCTGTCCAGCGCCCCGGGCTCGGTCTCCCAGGTGCGCCACTGCACCGCCGAGCTGCTGCGGATCACCAAGACCCGGGCCATGACCACCTTCGTGGTGGGTCACGTCACCAAGCAGGGGGCCATAGCGGGCCCCAAGGTCATGGAACACCTGGTGGACGCGGTTGTATACTTCGAGGGCGACAGTACGCACAGCTACCGCCTGCTGCGGGTCTCCAAGAACCGCTTCGGCTCCACCAACGAGCTGGGGGTCTTCGAGATGTCCGCCGCCGGCCTGCAGGGGGTTCGGGAGGCCTCGGCCTACTTCCTCCGGCGGGAGGAGGCGGCCCGCCCCGGAACGGTGGTGGTGGCAGTGATGGAGGGAACCAGGCCGTTCCTGGTGGAGGTGCAGGCCCTGACCAGCGAGACCAGGTACGGCATGCCCCAGCGGACGGCCATAGGGCTGGACCGCCAGCGTCTTCCCATGCTGCTGGCCGTGCTGGAGAAACGCTGCGGGCTCAACCTGGGCAAGCAGGACGTATACGTAAACGTGGCCGGGGGAATGTCGCTCTCCGACCCCGGCGTGGACCTGGGGGTCTGCCTGGCGGTGGCCTCCAGCCTCCTGGACCGGCCCCTGAGGCGGGGAACCGTTCTCTGCGGCGAGGTGGGGCTGGGCGGGGAGATAAGGCCGGTGTCCTTCTTCGACACCAGGCTGGGAGAGGTAGAGGGACTGGGATTCGATTCACTGGCCGGTTCGCTGGAGAACGTGCGGGCCTCCGGGCCCGACATTGATGAGAAGACGGGCTCCGGCGGGACGGCTCATTCAGGAGCGGTGGGGTATTCGACGGTTATGGATTCAATCGACTCCCTGCTCCATGACGATCCAAAGGGAGGTAGCTGGTTATGAGAGGCAAGGTCTGGGAGACGCGTCTGATCTTCCTTCTGGCACTCGGCCTTGTGGGTTCACTGGGTTTCGACTGGTGGATGGGGCTGGTGGGGCTGGGAATAGGCCTGGTGGCCATCGGCCTGGAGATGCTGTTCCACAGGATGCCGGCGGAGGATATTCTCTACGCCCTCGTAGGGGGCAGCGCCGGGCTGATTCTGGGAGTCCTCATGGTATTCGTGCTCCGCATGGGCAACATCAGCCTGGTGGACGAGGGCAGGTACGGGGGGGACCCGCTGGTGATGATACCCCTGGCCCTGGGGTTCGCCATGGCCCACGTATGCATCACCAAGGGCCGCAGGCTGGGCCTGATCGAGACGGCGCCGGCGGAGGAGAAGCCGGCGGCGGGCCGGTCGCTGCTGCTGGACATGAGCACCATAGTGGACGGAAGGGTGGCCGACCTGGTCCACGCCGGGCTCCTCACCGGCCCCTTCATCGTTCCCGCGGGGGCCAGGAAGAAGCTGGAGGAGATGAAGGACTCCGACGACATGGTGGAGCGGGGAAGGGCCCGCAGGGGCCAGGAGACCCTGGAGAGGCTGGAGGAGGCCGCCGGCAAGGAGCAGATCGAGTACGTGGACTTCGGAGGAGGAAAGCGGGAGCGGCTCCGGATGCTGAACTGGCTGCGGGACGAGCAGGCCGCGCTGATAAGCGACGACACGGGCATCCTGGACGCCGCCGAGCGTGAGGGCAGCCGGACCATCAGGCTGGAGCAGCTGGGCCCGGCGGCCAAGCAGGTGGTTCTCCCCGGCCAGAGGATAAGGGTCAAGGTCATCCGCAAGGGCAGGAACCCCGGGCAGGGCGTGGGATTCCTCAACGACGGCACAATGGTGGTGGTGGAGAACGGCGAGAAGAGCGTGGGCGATACGGTGGACGCCCTGAGCCACACCACCTTCCGGGCCTCCGGGGGCACCATGATCTTCGCGCGGGCCACCGACTCCCCCCATCCCGAGAACGCGGAGGTGACGGTCTAGGATGGACCGGTCCGGCCGGGGAGGGGCCGAAGCCGTCTGGGGAGCGGTGATAGTGGCCGCCGGCGGGGCCACCCGCTACGGCGGCGGGGTTCCCAAGCAGTTCCTCTTCCTGGACGGGGCCCCCGTGGTGGAGCACAGCCTGCGCACAGTGCTGTCCATGGAGAGGGTGTCCAGGGTGGTCCTGGTGGTGCCGGCAGAGTCCGACTGGCGCCGGCACTGGACCCCCCCGGACATCGACAGGCTCCTGGTCCGCCCCGGGGGAAGCGTCCGCGGCCAGTCGGTGCTGGCGGGCCTGGAAGCTCTGGGAAGCGTTACCCACGCGGCGGTTCACGACGCCGCCAGGCCCCTGGCCTCGGCCGCCCTCTTCCACCGGGTGATGGACGCCGCCGAGCTGCGGGGGGCGGCGGCTCCCCTCTATCCGGTTGCCAGCACCGTGAAGAGGGTCTCCGCCGACGGGGCGCGGGTGGAGGCCACAGTGGACCGCGGCAGGCTTCGTCTCAGCCAGACCCCCCAGGCTGCGGAGCTGGACCTGCTGGAACGCGCCCTGCGCGCCCATCCGGGCTGCACCGACGAGGCGGCTGCCCTGGAGAGGGCGAAGGTGGAGGTGGCGGCCGTGGAGGGGGAGCGGGAGAACCTCAAGCTCACCCGTCCCGGCGACATGCGCCTGCTGGAGGCCTTCCTCCCCGGAGAGGAGACGGCCCTGGGAACCGGCCTGGACTTCCATCCCCTGGTGGAGGGGAGGCCGATGGTGGCCTGCGGAGTCCGCCTCCCCGACCCCGTGGGGCCGGCGGGGCACTCCGACGGGGACGCCGCCCTGCACGCCGCGGCGGACGCGGTGCTGTCGGCGGCCAGGCTGGGCGACATAGGCCAGCTGTTTCCCCCCGGGGATCCGGCCTGGAAGGACGCCGACAGCCGCATGCTCCTGCGGCGGGCGGTGGATGCCGCCGCCGGGGAGGGCTGGCGGGTCCTCAGCGCCGACCTCACGCTGATGGGTGAGAGGCCGCGGGTCCTGGAGGCCAGGGAGGATATGGTGGCCGCCCTGGCGGAGGCCCTGGGGTGCCGGGAGTCGCAGGTCTGGGTCAAGGGCACCACCACCAACGGCATGGGTCCGCTGGGACGCGGCGAGGCCATGGGTGCGATGGCCCTGATCAGGCTGACCCGGAGAACGCCGGGCGGCGCCCTCCCTTGATCGAGTGGTTCCTGGGTCTGCTGGAGAGCACGCCGCCCGGTGACTGGGTGGTGGCCCTTCTGGGGGTGATAGCCCTGGTGGAGACCCTCTTCCCCCCGGTTCCCGGCGACCTTCTCTTCGTGGTGACCGCGGGGTGGGCCAGGGTGGGGGGCAGCTCGGCGGCCACCATGGCCGCCGCCGGCTTCCTGGGCTGCATGGTGTCCAGCGTGGGCCTGTACGTCTTCGGCCGCACCGCCGGCCGGGCTTTCACCAGGGGATTCCTGGCCCGCAGGCTGGGACAGCAGAAGGTCCGCAGGGCCGAGGCCCTCTTCCGGCGTCACGGTTCCTTCGCGCTGGTGGCCAGCCGCTTCATTCCCGGCGTCCGCTCCCTGCTGGTGGTGGTGGCGGGAGCCTCCGGGATGGCCCCCGTCCGCAGCACGCTGGCGGTCTCCGTCAGCGCGGCGGCATGGTACGCCCTGCTGGCCGCGGCCGGCGTGGTGGCCGGGGACAACATGGAGACCGCAAGGGCATTCCTGCACAGCTACGAGAGGTGGATATGGCTGGCTGCGGGACTCGCTCTCCTGGTATACGCCGGCTTTCATCTGGCAAGGAGGAGGAGCGGATGAGGATACTGATGGTCTCCGCGGAGGCCTGCCCCCTGGCCAGCACCGGCGGGCTGGCCGGAGTTGTGGGATCGCTTCCCGGGGCCCTGGCCGGGGGCGGGCACCGGGTGGCGGTGGCCATGCCCTTCTACGGCGGCATCGACCTTCCCGGCGAGCCCCAATGGCTTCCGGGAAGCTTCCGGACCTTTATGGGCGAGGAGTTCGGCGTGGCCAGGACCTTTCTGCCGGGGACGGAGTGCCCCGTCTTCCTGATCAGCCGCAGCCCCCTCTTCGACCGCGACGGCCTGTACGGGCCGCGGCCGGGGGAGGCCTGGCCGGACAACTCCCTGCGCTTCGCCTTCTTCTGCCGGTCCGTCCTTCCCCTGCTTGCGCGGGTGTTCCCCGCCGACGTGGTGCACTGCCATGACTGGCACGCGGGGCTGGTTCCCGCCTACCTGCGGGACTCGGACCCGGCCACGGTAACCACCATCCACAACCTGGCATTCCAGGGGTGCTTTCCCCCCGCGGAGTACCACGTCGCCGGCCTGCCTCCGGAGCTGTACAACCCCGAGGGGATCGAGTTCTGGGGGAGCTGGAGCTTCCTGAAGGCCGGTATCGTGTGGGCGGACATGCTGACAACCGTAAGCCCCACGTACGCAGAGGAGATACAGACCCCGGGCATGGGCCACGGCCTGGACGGTGTGCTGCGGAGCCGCTCCGACTGCCTGGAGGGGGTGCTCAACGGCATCGACTACCGGGCCTGGGACCCCTCCGCCGATCCCGCGCTGGCCGCCGGCTTCTCCGCGGACTCCATCTCGGGAAGGCGCAGGTGCGCCGCCCGGCTTCGCCGGGAGATGGGCATCGGCGACGGAGTGGACGTTCTCGCCGGCATGGTGGGCCGGCTCACCCCCCAGAAGGGGGTGGACCTGGTGCTGGAGGCCGCTCCCAGGCTGCTGGACGAAGGCGTGGGGCTGGCGGTGCTGGGCACCGGCCACCGGGAGCTGGAGGAGGGCATGAGGGACCTGGAGGAGCGTTTCCCGGGAAGGGCGGGGGTGCGCATCGACTACGACGACACAATGGCCAGGAGGATATTCGCCGGCTCGGACCTCTTTCTCATGCCCAGCAGGTTCGAGCCCTGCGGCCTGGGCCAGATGATGGCCATGCGGTACGGGGCGGTGCCCGTGGTCAGGGCCACCGGAGGGCTGGCGGACACGGTAACCGACCTGGGCCGCGATCCCGGGGGAAACGGCTTCTGCTTCGGCCCGGCCACCGCCCCGGCCCTGGAGAGCGCCGTTCTCAGGGCCGCCGGCGTGCGCCGCAGCCGACGGTGGCCCTGGCTGGTGAAGAGGTGCATGCGGGAGGACAGCTCCTGGTCGGGGCGGTCGGGCGCGTACGTGGACGTCTACCGGCGCGCCCTCGCCGGAAGGGGGTGCTGAGTGTCCGCCCCGGAGTGGACCGACGCCGCGCTGGCTCCCGTAAGACAGCTGTGGCGGCCGGCGGAGTCCTACCGGCAGCTGGCCCGCAGCCCGGCGGTGGCGATGGTGGCCGCGCTGCTGGTGGTCCTGCTGGCCAACGCGGCCCTGGTGCCGCTGCTGTTCGGGGACCGGGCCATCGAGGAGTCCAGGCGCGACCTGGCCGAAAGCCTCGTTCTGGAGGGCAGGACCGCGGCGGAGGCGGACAGCCTGTCGGCCGCGGAGGCGGATGCCTTCCGGGAGGGCCGCTGGGCCATACCGCTGGTCGAGCTGGTGACCCGGGCCTTCTACGCCCTGATAGGGGGCCTGGCAACCTTCGGCGTGGTCTACGCCGCCAGCTGGGACTGGAAGCGCAGCCTGTGGAGGCACCTGAAGGCCGCCTGGATGGCCATGGCCGCCTACGCCACGGTCTCCCTGGTCCTGGCCGTCCTCTCCCGTCTGCTGGGCGCACCATGGCTGGGGGGCCCCTCACCCGCCATGCTCATGCCCATTCCCGCCGAGCCCTCCAGGCTGTACGTCTTCGCCTTCCGGTTTCTGCAGCACCTGGACCTGCAGTCCGCGGCCACGGTGGCCGTCTGGGGCATCGGGGTGTCATCTTTATTTGAACGGTCACCGTCATTTGGTCTGAAGCTGGTGGCATTTGTATATTCCTGCGGGCTCTTCCTGCTGGCGGCGCCAGTGCTGCTTTCGGGCTGAGCGGGCACAAGGACGATACGAGGGAGGAACGATGACTGCTGCAATTTCGCTGTTTCTGGCCGCGTCCCTTGCCGCATCCGGCACCCCCCAGCCCGGGGACTCCCTGGCCATGGACCTTTCCGGCTGGGTGTCCACGGCCCTGGAGGAGTCGCCGGACGTGGCGTCCTCCCGGGCATCGGTGGACATCGCGGAGGCCGGGGTCCTGGGAAGCAGGTCGTTCCTCTGGCCCGATCTGGGGCTCTCCGCGTCCGCGGGACACACCTGGACCGGCCCCGGAGACATCCCGGGCGGGACCGGGGAGGACTACTCCAGCTACTCCTACTCCCTGACCCTGTCCCAGGAGCTGCTGGGCGAGGGGGGAGCCAGCTGGCTTGAGCTCTCGGCCAGCCGGCACGGGCTGCAGGCTGCCAGGGCGTCTCACCGCCAGCAGGTCCTGTCCAAGGTGATGGACGTGATATCCGCCTACTACGGAGTGGTGGAGGCCCGGGAGCTGCTGCAGTCCGCCAGGCGCGCCCACCGGCGCAGCACCGGCCGGCTGGAGCGCACCCAGGCCCTCTACGACGTGGGCGGCGCCACCTCCCTGGAGCTCACCCAGGCCCGGGTGGGGGAGAGCGGAGACCGTCTCGCGGTGGCCCGGCGCCGCCAGAGCCTCACCGGGGCCTACTACGACCTCTACGAAGCCGCCGGCCTCGAGCCCGACGGCAGGTATGCGGTCAACTTCGACGCTGTCCTGGAGCCCCTCTCCACGGAGGAGGCCCGGTCCCTGGACATCGACTACCGCGACAACCCGGGGCTCACGGCGGCGAAGGCCGATGTCAGGGAGGCCTCTGCCTCTCTCTCGGCCAGCAAGCGGGCCTACTGGCCCACCCTCTCTGCCCGGGGCAGCTGGAGCTGGAGCGACGACGAGCCGGAGCTGGCGGAGGTCCCGGACAACGACAGCTGGAACGTCTCGCTGAACCTGAGCTGGTCCAT
This sequence comes from Candidatus Fermentibacteraceae bacterium, assembly GCA_041686025.1. Classification (GTDB taxonomy): domain Bacteria; phylum Fermentibacterota; class Fermentibacteria; order Fermentibacterales; family JCC-6; genus JAWLEP01. Next base: position 50,495 of record JAWLEP010000002.1, on the reverse strand, counting down.
ATTCGACGGCTGGTTCAGGGAGAGCCGCATACAGTCGGCCCGGGGCTCATACCTGCGCAGCAGGGCCGCCCTGGAGAGTGTGGAACGGTCACTGGCCACCGAGACCGCCGGCGCCAGGGATCAGCTGCTGAACTCCATCGAGAGCTACCGGATAGCCCTGATGGCCCGGGAGCAGGCCGAGCAGCAGCTCGATCTCTCCAGGAGGAGCTACGAGATGGGGGCCACCAGCCTGCTGGACCTGCTGGACGCCCAGCAGCAGCTGGCGGAGGCGGAGGCCTCGGTGGTCAGCGCCAGGATGGAGTGTCTGCTGCAGGAGGCCCAGCTGCTGGTGCTGCTGGGGCGCACGCCCAGGCTGGGGGAGTAGCGATGGGACGGAAGCTGTACAGAAGCCGCAGCAACAGGGTGTTCGCCGGGCTCTGCGGAGGAGTGGGGGAGATGCTGGGGGCCGACCCCACCATCATCAGGCTGCTGCTTGTCTTCCTGGCCCTGCTCACCGCGGTCATGCCGGCGCTGATCACCTACGTGGTGGCGTGGATAATAGTCCCCGAGGAGGACTGAGGCAGCCCTTGCCCGGTTCCCTCTCTGGACTATATCCACATGGTATGTGAGCATCCCGAGACCGGCCGGGCTGCGGCCGGAGAGCAGATCGGAAGCCAAACCGAGGAGACGACATGGGCAGGACCGCTTTTCTATTCCCCGGCCAGGGGTCGCAGAAGGTGGGAATGGACGATCACCTCCGGGGCAGCGGAGCCGCGGACGCCGTCCTGAAGATGGCGGAGGGCCTGGGACACGGTGCCCCTCTGTCGGAGCTGATCTCGCAGGGTCCGGAGGACCTCCTCACCAGGACCGACAACGTGCAGCCCGCCATAACCCTGGTCAGCCTGGCCACGCTGGCCGTTCTGCGGGAGGCGGGCATAGAGGCCGACGCGGTTGCCGGCCACAGCCTGGGGGAGTACTCGGCGCTGGCGGCCGCCGGCGTGATCGACGGCGCGGACGCCCTCCGGCTCACAGCCCGGAGGGGCGAGCTGATGCAGGAGTGCGCCTCCCGCTACCCGGGAGGCATGCTGGCCCTTCTGGGCATAGGCCTCGAGGAGACCGGGGCCTGCGTCGAGAAGGCCTCCGCCCTGGGACCGGTGGGCATCGCCAACATGAACTCCCCCGGCCAGGTGGTGATCTCCGGGGCCAGCGAGCCGCTTCGAAAGGCCGGGGAGCTCTGCCGTGAGATGGGCGCCCGCCGGGCCATCCCCCTGAAGGTCTCCGGAGCCTGGCACTCGCCGCTGATGAAGGAGGCGGCCCAGGGGCTGGGCCGGGAGCTGGCCTCCACCGACTTCGCCGACCCCTCGCTCCCCCTGGTGGCCAACGTCACCGCCGACTACCTGGAGAGCGGAGAGCAGGCGGCGGACCTGCTGCGCAGGCAGGTGGTGTCCCCCGTGCTCTGGGCGCGGTCGATGGAGAGGCTCATCGAGGACGGCTGCGACGTGTTCGTGGAGGTGGGCCCCGGTTCGGTCCTGCAGGGCCTTCTGCGACGCAACCGCGACGTCACCACCTATGGAACGGGAACCCCCGAGGACCTGCGCAGGACGCTGGAGGACCTCCGGGGATGAGCGGGCCCGGCCGGGAAGGAATACCCGATGGTCCCGCAGGCGACTCGGAGCTGCTGGACAGCCTCCCGGTAGGGGTATACCACACCTCCGAGGCCGGGAGGATACTGCGGGCCAACCCGGAGATGGCGGCCATGTTCGGCTACCACCACCCGGATGATATGCTGGATGTCCGGGCCATCGACCTTTACGTGCATCCCGAGGACGCCGCGGAGCTGCGCCGCGAGCTGGAGGAGAGGGACGTGGTCTCCCAGCGCACCCGCGAGATGCGGCGGCGCGACGGCACCCGGATCTGGGTGGAGGAGAGCGTGCGGGCGATTCGGGACTCCCGGGGCGGGCTGGCGGGCCTGAGGGGCATCCTGCAGGACGTAACCTACGCCCGGAAGGCCCGCCGCGACCTCGCCCGCAGCGAGGCCATGCACAGGTCCCTCTTCCAGAACGCGGGCGACGCCCTCTTCGTGATGGATGACGAGAGGTTCATCGACTGCAACAGGGCCACCGAGAGGATCTTCGGCGTAGACCGCGAGACGGTGCTCAACGCCCGTCCCTGGGAGCTGTCGCCCCCCACCCAGCCCTCCGGAGGCAGCTCCCGGGAGATGGCCATGGAGCGGATCGGGGCGGCCCTGGAGGGCCGGCCCCAGTTCTTCACCTGGACGCATCGCCGCGGCGACGGGACCGATTTCCCCGCGGAGGTGAGCCTGGTGAGGGTGGAGCTGGCCGACCGGACCCTGGTGCAGGCCAGGGTCCACGACATCACCAGGAGGCAGCAGGTCCTGGACGAGCTATCCGCCCGGGAGCGGGTCCTGGAGGCCGTGAGCGTCGTCTCCACCCTGTTCCTGAGCACCATTCCCTGGCGGGAAAGCATCGGGGAGGTTCTGGACCGCATCGCCGGGTCCACCGACTCGACCGCCGCAATGCTGCTGGTGGGCAACGACGACATTGGTCCGGTCTTCGTCTCTCCCGGCGCTCCCCCCGCGGCCGAGGAGATGATCCGGGCCCTGGAGGAGTCCCCGGGCCCCGGCCTGATAGCAAGGCTGGCCCGCAGGGACGGGCCCTTCTCGGGCACCTGCAGCCGGCTGCCCGAAGGTCTGTCCGATCTGCTGGAGGACTGGTGCGAGTCCTGCCTGGCCATGCCGGTGAAGGTGGGCGGCAGCCCCTGGGGCTGCCTTCTGCTCACCTCCGACCGCAGCGGCGCCTTTCCCCATCCCGTGGTGGACGCATGCGCCATTGCTGCCAGGCTGGTGTCCGCCGCCGTCTCCGCCGAGCGCTTCCGCAGCCGCCTGGCCACCGAGAAGGAGAAGCTGGAGGTGACCCTGTCGACCATCGAGGACGCGGTGATCACCACGGACCTCTCCGGGAACGTGCTCTTCTTCAACCGGGCCGCCGAGGACCTTACGGACATTCCCCTCCGGACCGCCACGGGAAAGGGTCTGCTGGATTGCATGACGCTCCTGGAGCCGGACTCCCGGGAGCCGCTCTCCTGGCAGAGGATCGCCAGGGCGGGGACCGGTTCGCTGGAGGATGGGGGGCAGAAGACCATCGAGTGCGCCTTCTGTCACGGACCGGACCGCACCAGGCCCATGCGCCTAAGCGTCCGCTGCCTCAGCGGGCCCAGCGAGGGCTTCGTCGTCATCCTGCGGGACACCACCTGGGAGCGGCGCCTGGCCGAGGAGAAGGCCAGGGCCCAGCGGCTGGAGTCCCTGGGCGTCCTGGCGGGAGGAATTGCCCACGACTTCAACAACTCCCTCACCGCCATCCTCTCCGGCCTGGAGCTGTCCAAGCTCCACTCCGACCCCGACAGGAATCGGGAGATCCTGGGGGAGGTGGAGCGGGCGGCGGTGAGCGCCAGGGGGCTCACCCGGCAGCTTCTGACCTTTTCCCGGGGCGGGGCGCCCGTGGCCCGGCCCATGCGGATAACGGACATGATCCGGGATACCGCCGGGTTCGTTCTCAGCGGGACCAACTGCGAGATGCATTTCCGGGCGGAGGACGGGCTGTGGCCGGTGCAGGCCGACGAGGCCCAGATCAGCCAGGTGGTGAACAACCTGGTGCTGAACTCGCGCCAGGCCATGCCCTCGGGAGGGACCATCTCCATTCGCCTGAGCAACCAGCGGGTGAACGGCAAGGAGGACTTCCCGGCATCCGCGGGCAACTACGTGAGGATCGAGATAGAGGACCAGGGAACGGGGATACCCGAAAACATGCTGCCGCGGATATTCGACCCCTACTTCACCACGAAGGGGGAGGGAAGCGGGCTGGGTCTGGCCACCACCCACTCCATAGTGAGCCGGCATGGTGGGCACATCGACGTGGTGTCCAACCCCGGCAGGGGCACCTGCTTCACCATCCTGCTCCCCGCAGCCGACAGCAGGCCGCAGGAGACCGGGGGAACGTCCCCGGACAGCCCGCTGGAGGGCCGGGTGCTCCTCATGGACGACGACAGGTCGGTGCTGAGCACCGCCGGCCAGCTCATAGAGGCCCTGGGATGCACGGTGGAGAAGGCGACCGAGGGCCGCGCGGCCATAACGGCCTACGAAGCAGCCCTGGAAGGCGGAAGCCCCTTCGACGCGGTGATCATGGATCTCACCGTGCGGAGCGGAATGGGCGGGGCGGCCGCGGCCGGCGAGATAGTGAAGATGGACCCCTCGGCCAGGCTGGTGGTCTCCAGCGGCTACTCCAACGATCCGGTGATGTCCGACTACGCAGACTACGGCTTTGTGGACTGCATCGCCAAGCCCTACACCATGAAGGAGCTGCGCGACCTGCTGTCACGGGTCCTGAGACCCGGCGGGGACTAGACAGCGGTCAGCTGGCCCAGCCCGACCCGCCGCACCCCGAGCACCTGGAGACCTCTTCGGTAACCTCGTTCCTTATCCTTCCGGTGCCGTTGCACCTTCCGCACTTGGTGGGGGGCTCGGGGACGTTGAGGTATCCGTCGCCTCCGCAGATGTCGCACGGCGAGTTGCCGGGGCCGTCGGTGCCCGTACCGTCGCACCAGGCGCACTTCACCATAGCCATGAAGGCTCCTTTCGTTTTCGAGTGTCCTCGGACTGAATCAACCGGTTGCCGGCTTCCGCGTCAATCGCCCGCCAGCCCGGCGACGATCCTGTTGTGGGCCGCGAAGGCCAGCTCCGGGGCCCGGGAGGGTTCCATCCACAGCACCTCCGAGGCGTCGTCCCCCGCCCGGGCCTCGCCGGAGACCTCCTCCACCTCCAGCACGGAGAGGACAACGCCGCCGTAGGCGGTGTCGTCCACCTCCGTTCCCACCAGCCGGAGGTTCCCGGCCCGCAGCGAGGTCTCCTCCATGAGCTCCCTGCGGCCGCACTGCCAGACTGTCTCCCCCAGCTCCAGGAATCCGCCGGGCAGCGACAGCATACCCCTGGCCGGGGCCACCGCCCTCCTCACCAGAAGCACCTTCCGGCCCCGGCGGACCACCAGGGTGACCGCCGGCAGTGGATTGCGCCAGGCCACCATGCCGCAGTCGGGGCATACCGGCTGCCGGCGCCCGGCTCCCGGCAGGGAGGCGCCGCAGCGGGAGCAGAACCGCGGCTCCAGGTAGAAGGCCTCTCCGTCGCGCTCCCCGGGCATGGGGCCTGCAGGCGGCAGATGGCCCGGCACCGGCCCTCCGCCCAGCATCACGCCTCCCCGTATGGTCTGCCGCAGGTAGGTGAGGGAGGTGGAGACGGCCGTTTTCGTGTCGTATCCCAGGGCCAGGCCAGCCGCCAGCGCCGACCCCAGGGTGCATCCGGTACCGTGGACCTTGCCCGGGTAGACCCGCCGGCCGGGGTACCAGCGTCCCCCGCCCTCCGCCGCCAGGTAGTCGGCGGGCTCCCCCTCCAGGTGCCCGCCCTTTACCAGGGCCGCCCCGGCACCCATATCGAACAGGGTCTTCCCCGCCCGCTCCATGGCTTCCCTGCTGCGGACCTCCAGGCCGGTGAGGGCCTCCGCCTCGTCCAGATTGGGCGTCACCAGGTCGGCCCTGGGAAGGAGACGCTCCGCCACCACCTCCGCAAGACCGGGACCGTGCAGGGAGTCGCCGCTGCCGGCCACCAGCACGGGGTCCAGGACGTACCGGGCAGCCCGGAGACGGCCCTCGAGGAGCTCGGCCAGCCTGGAGGCCATGTCCCCGCTCCCCAGCATCCCGCTCTTCACAGCCGCCGGCGAGCAGTCGTCACAGACGGCTTCCAGCTGGGCGCCGAAGAGCGCGGGTCCCATGCCCCGCCAGTCCCGCACGCCGCTGCTGTTCTGAACGGTCACCGCGGTGACCGCCAGGCACCCGTGGCACCCCAGGGCGGCCACCGTCTTCAGGTCCGCCGCCAGACCGGCGCCCCCGCTGGGGTCGGTGCCGCCCGCCAGCAGCACCACCGGCCTGTCCCCTCCCAGCTTCTCCCGCATGCTGCCTCCTTCGGCTCCGGGTCCACAGCCCACCATTGGGCGACGGGCCGGCCGGGGCAAGCCCCGCCGCCCAACTACCTGAAAACGCAGCCTGTGCTTATCTTCCTGCACATGACTGATAGAAGCAAGAGCCTCCTGTTCCTGGCCCTCCTGGCTCTCGCCGCGGGCCCGGTTGCGGCTGCGGAGTACGAGGAGCCCACTGTGGACTCCATCTCCGTTACCGGGCGCGTGCCCTTCGGCAGGGGCCACCTCCTGGACGGGTCCGGCCTGGAGGAGGGGGCCTCCCTCTTTTCCATCACCCGCAGCGAGGTCCGGTCGGCCATCATGTCCAACCTGGTCTCCCGGGGGTACCTGGAAGCCGAGGTGACCGTCACCTGGCCCTCCTGGCGGGATACCATGTCGGTGGTCTCCGTCGACGTCAGCCCGGGCATGCAGAGCATGGCGGGGGGGGTGGTGCTGGGAGGGGTGGGGGTCTTCTCCCCCAAGAGGATCTCCGGCATGTACCCCCTGGACCCGGGGGACGCGGTTACCCCGGAGGCGCTGGGCCGCTTCGAACAGGACGTACAGAGCCTCTACCAGCGCTACGGGTACGCCAGGGCCAGGGTGAACGTCTACGCCGCCAGCGGAGACACCGCCGCGGCCGACTCCGGCCGGGTGCTGCGCACCGTGGAGTGCCACGTGGAGGAGGGAAGCCGCCTCTACATGGGGGACGTGGAGGTGAAGGGGCTGAGGACCGTCCGCGAGCAGGTGGTCACCCGGGAGATCCCCCTGGCCCGGGGCGACTCGCTGAACATGGTCCTCCTCCGGGAATCGGTGGGGGACATCTACTCGGTGGGCCTCTTCCGCGACGTCCGGTTCCAGTACCCCGGTCTCGATGAGGAGAGCGACACCGTGGACGTCCGGGTGATGGTGACCGAGAAGGACTACCACAGGGTGGACCTGGGCACCGGCTACCTCTCCCCCTACGCCGTCCTGGGCAGTGCCTACTGGGAGCACCCCAACATCTGGGGCAACAACCAGAGGCTGAGGATAGGAGCCACGTACAAGCGGTACCTGGGCAAGGACGGAGGCGACGTCTTCGAGCCGGAGATGACCTACACCGAGCCCTGGTTCCTGTCCACCAGGTGGGAGTGGAACCTGGGCCTCAGCTACACCTACTTCCAGCTGCCGTCCCTGGAGGAGAGGAGCCTCGAAACCAGCACCGGCCTCCAGCGCGAGCTGGCGCGGGACCTCAAGCTGGGGCTGGGCTACTCGCTGGACCGGGACAGGATCAGGGCGGGACTGGAGGAAGGCGGATACGAGGAGACCGACTGGACAACCAGCTCGCGGGTCTGGACCCAGCTGGCCCACGACACCAGGGACCCCCTGCTGGACCCGGTGAGGGGACACTACATCTCCGGGCGGGCCGAGCTCTCGGGAGGGCCCCTGGGCGGCCGCGACTTCTACAAGCTGGAGGGGGAGGCCCGGGTGATGAGGACCATGACCCGCGGCCTGGTGCTGGCCTGGAGGCTCAAGGGAGGCACCGTCTTCCCCTTCGGCGAGAGCAGCATAGTCCCCCCCAAGGACCGCTTCTACCTGGGCGGAAGCTCCACCGTCCGCGGCTACGGCTTCCGGGACATCGGCCCGGAGGACGAGGAGGGCAATCCCCTGGGCGGCCGGGTGATGGCCCTGGGCAACGCGGAGGTGCGGGTGTCGGTCTGGGGCCCCGTGGGAACCGCCCTGTTCGTGGACGTGGGCGGGCTGTGGCAGACCACGGATGAGATAGCCGCCGGCAGCACGGGCTTCGGTACGGGAATCGGCATTCGGGTCTCCACGCCCTTCGGCCCCATACGGCTGGACTACGGCTTCGCCCCCACCTGGCGGGAGAGCCTGCGCCGGGGCCGGGTCTACATAGCGCTGGGGCAGGCCTTCTGATGGCTCCGCGCACTGTCCGGCGCCGTTTCATGCCCCTGCTCTCCCTGGCCGGCCTGGCCGTGCTGGTGCTGAACCTCTACGTCTTCCTGGCCGCGGGATGGCTGGACAGGGTCGCCACCTCGCTGATCCACCGCCTTGCCTCCGGGGAAGACGTCTCGGTGGGGGTGTACGGCCTCAGAAGCGACCTGTTCTGGAGCACCTCGGTGGACTCGGTGGTGGTCCGGGGGGAGGGAGGGCTGGTGGTCCGGGTGGTGCCGGCCCGGATCCGGGGAAGCGTGCCCTCGTACCTCATGGGTACGGGCGTGGACTCCATCGGGGTCGGCAGACTGGAGGTGGCGGTAGCGGCCCCCTCCCCCGAGGAGGAGCCCGATACCCTGGCCTGCATGCTGGAGGAGATCCGCAACGGCTTTGTAACCTCCTCCGACCTGCTTACGCTGGAGTACGGCATCGTCCACGAGGGTGGAAGACCCCTGGTGGACAGCATGTCCATAGCCACCTCCGTATCGCTGGGGGAGGGAGTCGAACTGGCCGTGGACAGCGTGGCGGCGGTGCTGCCGGAGCTGGGAAGGCTCACCGGAAGCGGTTCCCTGGGAATGCGTGAGTGCCTGGCACTTGCGGACGGCTTCACCGTGCGGGCCGCCCCCGGCAGTACTACGGTCAGCGGCGAGCTCAGGGGCAGAGAGGAGGAGCTGGATCTCCGGATCAGCGGGGCCGCCGGGCCCGACATACGATGGCTGGACTTCCCCCTGAGGGTGGTTTTCGACGGCAGGGTCTCCGGGCCGCTTTCAGCACTGGAGGTCGCGGTCTCGGTGCCGGAGGCGGAGGCCGCCCCGGACGGGGAGATGACGGCCTTCAGCGTGGACAGCCTGCTGGTGTCGCCGGATTCGGCCCGCGTGGAGGGGGTGCGGGTCTCCAGGGGAGGGGTTTCCCTCCACGCCGGGGGCGGCATCAGGCTTTCGGACCTTTCCTGGACCGCCGTGGCGGAGGCCTCCCTGAACGGGGCGGACCTGTCGGCGCTGCTGGAGGGCGCCCCGTCCACGTCACTTTCGGGGACCGTCTCCCTGGACGGTTCGGGAAGCGGGACGGATCCCGGGTACCTGAACCTGTCGGCCATCCTCTCCGGCGGCCGGGCCGGGCCGGTCGTGGTCAACAGCGGCACTCTCAGCGGCAGCGTCAGCCGCAGCTCCGCGTCCCTGCAGGGGGTCCTCCACACCCCCGGGGGGTCCGCGGAGGTGGACGGCGGGGCGGTTCTGGGGGAGGGAATGGTGCCCGTCTCCTACCGGGGCACCGTCTCCGGGCGCCTCTCCGACAGCAGCATGCTGGAGGACCTCTCCGCCGACCTTCCGCTGCCCATGGTCAGCGGGCTCTCCTTCCGTGTGGGCGTGGAGGGGGACCGGCGGCGGCTCTCGGCGGAGGGAAGCGTCTCCGCGGCCTCGGCCAGGCTCGACAGCACGGTGGCCGGCGATGTCCGATTCGGCGGCCGGACTCGAATGGGCTTCGCCGGGACGGTGAGCGTCGCCGGCAGCCTGAGCGTGGGATCCCTGGAGATGCCCGGCCTGGAGGCCCTGGGCATAGGGTACGTGGGGAGCTTCTCCTCCGGTCCGGCCGGATACCC
>JAWLEP010000002.1:25698-40870 GCA_041686025.1 Candidatus Fermentibacteraceae bacterium | reverse complement strand
CGCCGGCAGCCTGAGCGTGGGATCCCTGGAGATGCCCGGCCTGGAGGCCCTGGGCATAGGGTACGTGGGGAGCTTCTCCTCCGGTCCGGCCGGATACCCCGAGGCGGAGGGAATGCTGGAGGTGGACAGCCTTCGGGCCGGCGCGGCGGCGGCCTCCCTCTCGGCGAGTTTTGGCCTGAAGGGTGACAGCATCAGCATGGAAGACCTGGAGCTGAGCACCCGCCAGGGGTACCAGGTCTCGATGGACCTGGCCGCCGGCCTGGGGGACACGCTGGGCTTCTCCATGGACAGCCTGTCGGTGGAGCGCAGCAAGCTGCGGCTGATCTCGGGAGGGGGGCTGGCCGGATCCTGGTGGGAGGGAGGCCTGGCCCTGGACTCCCTGTGGATGCCCACTCCCCATGGAAGCGTGGCCGGCAGGGGCTTCTTCGGCGGGGAGTCCGACACACTGGACGCCATGCTGAGGCTGGAGCACCTGGACCTGGCGTCCATCTCCGGCCTGTTCCTCCCCTCCGGCGGCTTCTCGGGGGTGGGGAACCTGGAGCTGGCGGCCTGGGGAACCATGCAGCGTCCCCGGGGGCACATCAGGGGCCGCATAGGGGGACCGGCATGGGAACCCTACCTGGCCGACAGCCTCACCGTGGACATCGTCCTGAGGGACTCGGTGATGACCGTGGACGGCATCTACTCCTGGTCGGACGGCATACGCTCCGGGATCCGGGGCGGCATACGGAGGTTCTGGTCTGACGGCACACCCTCCCCGGCGCTCTCCGACCTGCTCTGGGCGGAGGTGGAGCTGACGGACATAGGGGACTGGCTGTTCTACGCCCTGCCCATACCGGTGCGCACCAGGGGGGCCACGATCTCCGCCAGCGCCGAGTACACCAGGAACGCCGCCGGGGAGCCGGACTTCGACATGCAGGTGGTGGCCACCGCCCGGGAGATGATAATCACCAGCATCAACCAGCACCTGCCCAACGTGTCGCTGAACATCCTCTACAGCTATCCCACCACCCAGCAGTACTCCACCCGCATAGCCCTCACCTCCGGGGCCGAGGGCATGGGGAAGGTCACGGCCCAGGCCATGTTCAAGGTGCTCCGTCACTTTCCCACGCCGGAGATCGGAAGCTACTACTTCCGGACCACCCTGGAGGACTACAGGGTGGTGCTGGGCAGCTACGCCAGCCTGTCCCTGGACGGGGAGATCGGCGCCTCCGGCGAGGGCATGGAGGAGAGACCTCTGCTGGAGGGAGACATCCGCATAACCGGCGGCTACCTGGGCATGCCCCCGTCCGGCAAGGAAGGGGGCTCGGGGGAAGGTACGGCGGCAGAGCTGCCCTTCGACCTGCTGGTGAGGATAAGGAGCAGCCGGGGCCTGTGGTTCCGCAGCTCAATGGCGGACCTGGAGCTCACCGCCGACCTGATGGTCATGACCCAGGAGCGTGTTCCCACCGTCAACGGGGAGCTGAACGTATCCCGCGGAAACGTCTACATACTGCAGAAGGACTTCCGGATAACGGAGGGCCGGGTAATCATAAGGGCGGGCCTGCCCCCTTCCCTGGAGCTGGACATCACGGCGGAGACCTCGGTCCGGAGCATCATGGACCAGTCCATGTACACCATTACCGTCAGGATCACAGGCCCCCCGGGCTCCCCGGACATAGTTCTTTCGGGATCCGGCCCCGAGGGCGAGCTCAGCCAGGAGGACATCCTGTCCCTGCTGGCCACCGGCCTGACCTACGGCCAGCTGCAGCAGGTGGACACCGGGGCCCTGGGGACGGGACTGGAGGACATAGCCCAGGGCTACATCGGAAAGCTGCTGGCCCGCAGCCTCCGCGACGACATCGGGCTGGACGCCTTCAGCCTCAGTCCCGAGCTGCTGTCGGACACCACCAGCTTCCGCTTCAACGTCGGCAAGTACGTACTGCCGGAACTGTTCGTCTCCTACGAGGGCGACGTCTTCTCCTCCGGGCCGGGCACGGTGAGCGCCCAGTACTTCATCAGCGAGGACGTGTACCTGCAGGGAAGCACCAAGCCCACCATCCATGGCGACCAGGAGCCGTCACTGGAGCTCCACTACACCTTCAGCTACTGACCCTGCCCGGGCTCAGCACTCCCCGATGGGGTACTTCTGCTTCTCCGGGATCACGCCGCGAACCCCGCCTGAGGGGTCCGGTACGTCCCGGTCGTAGCGGGGGATCAGGTGGACGTGGGCGTGGGGGATGGTCTGTCCCGCCGCCCTTCCGTCGTTGATCCCTATGTTGAAGCCGCTTACGGTAAGGGTCTCGGCCAGCTGCCGGCGGCGGGCCGAGAGCGCGACGGCGATGGACCTGAGCTCATCCTCGGTGGCCTCGAAGATGCTCTCGAAGTGCCGGAAGGGCACCACGAGGGAGTGTGAGGGCGAGACCGGGTATCGGTCGCGGATGACGTAGACGTTTTCGTCCTGCCAGAGGACATCCTCCGGCGCCGGGTTGCAGAACGGGCAGTTGGTCACGTCGGCACCTCCTTTTCCTGTGTTGATTCAAGCATAGTAGGCACCATGGTGTCAAGAGCGAACCCCCCGGACGGCACGGTCAGCGATTTCTCCCGGCTTCCCCCCGGCCTGTGGCGCCCGCCGGGCACGGGCTTCTTCTCCCTGGGGGCGGTGGCCCTGGCCCGCCGCCTTCTGGGCTGCCTCCTGGTGACGGAGGGGTCGCCTGGCCCGGTCTCCGGCGTGATCGTGGAGACGGAGGCCTACACGGAGGAAGACGCGGCCTCCCATTCCCGCAGCGGCCCCACCGGCCGCAACCGGCCCATGTTCGGCCCGGGAGGGCTGTCCTACGTGTACCTGATCTACGGCATGCATCACTGCTTCAACGTCACCTCCGGGCCCGCCGGCAGCGGCGAGGCGGTGCTGGTGAGGGCCCTGCAGCCCCTGCAGGGGACGGGCATCATGCGACGGCGCCGCGGGGACAGGGGGGAGAGGGAGCTGTGCAGCGGCCCCGGCAAGCTCTGCGGGGCCCTGGGGATCGGGCTGGAGCACAGCGGCCATGACCTTCGTACCCCTCCCCTCCGGGTGCTGGTCCCCGGCCGGGAGCTGCCGCTGGAGGTATCCGTGTCCACCCGCATAGGCATAAGCCGCGACGCGCACCTGAAGCGGCGCTTCACGGTGGCGGGCTCGGACTACCTCTCCCGCTGATCCAGCTCCCTCTCCGCTATTCGCAGGTACTTGCGCACCGTCTTGGGGTCGCAGTCCAGCACCCCCGCCGCCCGGGTGCGGTTTCCCCCCATCTCCTCCACCACGCGCCGAACATGCCTGGCGGTGGCGGTGCGTATGGTCTCCATCCTCCCCTCCGTCCCCCGAGGCCTCAGCTCGGAGAGGTGGATGTGCCGGCTGTGGATGTCTCTGTCGCCGGACAGGGCCAGGGCCCTCTGAATGACGTTCCGCAGCTCCCTGACGTTTCCGGGCCATCCGTGCTCCTCCAGCTTCCGCAGGGCCCCGGCGGTTATCTCAACGGGCTCGCCGGCCACCTCCCGGCGCAGGAAGTACCTGGCCAGAAGCGGTATGTCCCCCCTCCTCTCGCGCAGGGGAGGCAGCTCTATCACCATCACGGCTATCCGGTAGTAGAGGTCGTCCCGGAAGTCGCCCCGGGCCACCGCCCGGCGGAGGTCGCGGTTGGTGGCCGCCACCAGACCGAAGGACGACTCCCTCTCCCGGTTCTCCCCCAGCCTGCGGAACCTGCCGGTGTCCAGGGCCCGCAGAAGCTTGACCTGCAGCGCACCGGTGAGGTTGCCTATCTCGTCCAGGAACAGGGTACCTGCCCTGGCCTCCTCGATCAGCCCCTTTCGGTCCTCCCTCAGACCGGTGTAGGCCCCGCTCCTGGCCCCGAACAGCTCCGATTCCAGCAGCTCGGGGGGAATGGCGCCGCAGTCCAGGGGGACGAAGGGGCCCTCGGTGTCCCGGCCCCGGTGGATGGCCCGGGCAGCCAGCTCCTTTCCGGTGCCCGTCTCCCCCAGCAGGAGCACGGGCACCGAGCTGCCGATGGCCCGGTCCAGGGTCCGCCGCAGCTCCTTCATGGTCCTGGAGGCCCCCACCAGCTCGGGGTAGTCCCCATCCCCCGGAGCCGCCCCCGGCTCCTCCACCGTGGCGCTGGCCAGAGCGGCCACCAGCGCCGCGGCGTCCTCCAGCCCGGGCACCGGGGAGCTGGAGTACAGGGGAGGCTCCCAGCACAGTCGCACGCTGCAGCCCTCCGAGGGGGCGGTGTCCAGGCAGCCTATGCCCAGGGAGTCCGCCAGCTCCTGCAGGGGCGCTCCCTCCGCCAGCCGGCGGCGGGCCCATCCGGACAGCTCCCGGAGCACGGCAGCCCCGTCCGCCTCGGTGCCGCCCGGGCCGCCCGGAAGGTCCCGGCACAGCTCCGCCAGGCTCTCCGCCTCACCCTCCGGCAGGGTTTCGAAGAGCGAGGACAGCGTCTGCCGGAGCCTGGCGGCCAGGGCTGGGGGGAGGGACGTCAGGCACCGGGCCGCCGCCAGGGCCTCCAGGGGCGCCGGGAGCTCCAGAAGCGACTCCAGGGCCTCTGTCTCGCCGTGCTGCAGCACGGCGGCCCGCAGCTCCTCCGGCACCAGTCCCAGCTCCCCGGCCGCCAGCCGCAGGTCCTCGCCGGGCCCCCCGTCACCGGCGGCCAGCAGCTCCAGGTCGCACATGAGCTGCAGGTGCCGGTCTCCCAGCATCCCGGCCCTTGCCCTGGCCCTTCGTATCGTGTCCAGCCCCTCCCCGGTCCGGCCGGCCTGCACGGTGAGCACCCCCGCGTACATGGCGCTCAGGGCCTGGTGCAGGGGGTTGCCCTCTGCCGCCGCCATCTCCGCCGCCCTCCTGGCGAAGGGGAGGCCCTCCTCGCCCCTTCCCAGCAGAACGGCCCTGTAGGCAAGCAGCATCTGCTCCATTCTGGGGGCCGCTGCTCCGGAGGTCCGCATGGCGGCCAGCATCCGGTCCCATATGCCGTCGGCCTCTCCCGGTCGGCCGGTGCGGAGGAGAAGCACGTACAGGTCCACGTGCGGCGGCCTCTCGGCGGCGGAGGAGGAGGCGTCGAAGAGGGAGACGGCCATCCGGTAGTCCCCCAGGGCCTCCTTCCAGTCCCCCAGCACCTCCCGGGTCCTGCCCCTGGTGAGGAGGCCCTCCACCAGCGCCTGGCCCTCGCCCAGGGAGCCGGCGATGGCCACTGCCCTGTCGGTCCTCTCCAGGGCTTCGGCGTACCTGCCCAGGCGCATGTAGATCCTGGCCTGGGCGCAGAGGACCTCCGGGGTGGCCTCGGGGCCCTCATCAGCCACCCTCCGCAGGGGCCCGATGGCCTCGGCCGGCCTTCCCAGGGAGTCCAGCAGGTCGGCCAGGGCTACGGCGGACCCGGCCGACCGGCCGTGGCGGAGCAGCTCCTCCGCCTCCGCCGGAGAGCCGGCGGCCACCAGGGCACGGGCCAGGAGGCACCGGGACCGGTCGCCGGGTTCCTCCTCGAAAGCCCTTCGCAGCAGCGGGACCGCCTCGGAGGCCTTGCCCAGCCCCAGCAGCGCCTGGCCCCGCAGGAGGGCGGCGTGCTCCGGCAGCAGCCGCAGCGCCTCCCGCCAGCGGCCCAGCCTGATGAGGCTGGCGGCCACCGGCAGGGCGTCCCCGTCGTCGGGGGAGAGGGAGGGGGCCAGGGAGGCGGCCACCCTGTCCGCCCCCATGGCGTGGAGCCGGGCGGCCTCCGGTGACGCCGCGTCCCCCGCCGCCCTTCCCGGGCACCTGATCCTGGGGCCGTACCAGGAGGGCTCCGGCTGCCCGCACCCTTCAAGCTCACCCCTCCACTGCTGCAGCGGGAGATCGTCCGCCTCGCCGGCCTCCCCCTCCAGCCTCACAGTCCGCTGGGCAGGGGGAACGAACTCGGGCGGCTCCGGCGCGGCGATCACCAGCCTCAGGCCGGGGGGCGGCAGCATGGCCAGCCTTCTCAGCATGGCGGCCAGGTCGGGGGACGCCCTGTGGGCATCGTCGAATACCAGAAGCCGGTCCATGTCGCTGGCGGGTCCGAAGAGGCGGCGGAGCAGGTCCCCGGGGTTCAGTATGGGACCCCCTCCCGGCTCCACGTCCGGAAGCGGACGGTGGGATTCCCGGGAGGAGCACCTGACAACGCGCACCCGCATGCCCCGGGACACCGCCAGTCCGGCCAGGTCGTTCACCGCGCAGGCCCTCATGCGCCAGGGCCCCCCGCAGACCACGCCGAGCCCCGGGCCGGTGAGCCGGTCGCATCCCTCGGGCATGGGCCAGGCGGCCAGGCCCAGCTTCACGGCGGCCCTGGCCCTCCGGGAAGGGACGGGAGAGAGCAGGGCCCTCAGACGGGTGTCCCCCAGGCCGTGCTCCAGCAGGCGGGGGGCCCCCCGGATGAGATGCCCCAGGGCCCAGGCGGTGGACCAGTCCCCGGCATAGCCGCCCTCGGCAACCTCCGGGGCCTGCACGCCCCCCAGGCCGAGGATGCCGCCGCCCCAGGCCACCAGCTTCAGCCGGCCGTCGATCTCCAGCAGCGAGCCCCGGTCCAGCACCAGACATCCCAGGCCGCTGCGGCGAAGGGACTCCAGCCGGTCCACCAGCAGCGATGCCGGAACCGGCCCCACGGGCCTTCGCGGCTCCGACCGCAGGGGCAGTGAGAGGCAGACCCTGCCGCCGTCGAGAAGCCGGAAGTCGTCGGGAAACGCCACGTCCTCAGACCTGCGTCCCCGCAGCCAGGCAAGGAGGGCGGAGATGGCCCCCGGCTGCGGAGATACCGGGTAGATGCGGCCGAGGCGCAGGCCGTCGCCGCTGCGGAAGACCACCTGGGTTACGTCCCCGGGAAGATGGGTGCGCGAAACGATGCCGTCGGGTGTTTCCATGGCTCCCTCCCCCAATAGGATAACCCTGCGGCCGCCGGATGGCAAGGGAAATACCCCCAGTCTAGGGAATATATACGGAAACGGGATAATTTCCCTGGTACGGCGTCCGTACCCAAACATGCATATACAATGTATCTCACTGTATGGCAACTATATAGGCCTTTGGCAAGCGCCTTGCTCCTTGTTGTGGTGTAGCGATAGAGCGGGAAGGGGCGAGAGATGACCTTGTTGTTCATCATGCTGGCGCTGACACCGGCGGGCGAGCCTGCCGGCCAGGCAATGCCTGCAGGGGACGACGTGCTGGCATACGATGACGGAACCGCCTGGTGGATGACCTGGGGCGGGCAATACAGGGGTACATGGTTCCATACGGCCGATTTCTACCCCGAGTCCTGCGAATTCGTCGCGGAGGCGGCTGAGTTCTGGTTCTACCATCCTGCGAGCTGGTGGGTGGCCGACCAGTTCGTGGCCGAGGTCTGCAACGGTGGCCAGAACGGGCCCACCGAGATGCTGTACGACACAACTGTAACTGCCGAGCACTACACTGCAGTGACGGTAGAGCTCCCGGACAGCCTGCAGACGGCGGCCCACTTCTGGCTGGTGGTCAACACGGAGTTCTCATCGGGGGGCTGGCCCTCCAGCCCGGGCGACAACTCCCCCAACTCCACCGACCACAGCTTCCTCTCCGACGACGGCGAGGCATGGGAGCCCTGGATCGTGGAGGTCGAGACGGCCTGCGACTACCTGATCCGCGCCCACGGGGAGCCCGTGGGCCTGGGCCTGGAGTCCGTCACCTGGGGCGGAATAGAGGCCCTGTATCACTGAGGACACCCGGGAAGGGAGAGACAGATGAGCGTTCTTGCGATTCTGATGGCACTGACCGCCTCGGCCGGCGCCGGCGGGGAGATGATCCAGCCGGCTGCAGCTCCGGCCACCGACGACGTGCTGCAGTACGACGACGGCACCGCCTGGTGGATGACCTGGGGCGGCCTCTACAGGGGCACCTGGTTCCACACCGCCGACTTCTACTCAGAGCCCTGCCAGTTCATGCTGGGGGGGGCGGAGCTCTGGTTCTACCATTCGGGCAGCTACCCCTGGGACACCGACCAGTTCATCCTGGAGGTATACAACGGGGCCCAGTCCGGCCCGGAGGAGCTGCTGTACGACACCACCGTCACCGCGGCGCACATGACCGGCGTCATCGTCTTCCCGGCCGACAGCATACTGGCTGACCCGGACTTCTGGATACTGCAGAACAGCGAGCTGTCCTCCGGGGGCTGGCCGGCCCTGCTCTCCGACGACTCGCCGAACTCGGCCAACCACAGCTTCTACTCCGACGATTTCGAAGTCTGGGAGCCCTGGATACTCCAGGGGCCGACGGCCAACGACTACCTGATCCGGGCCCACGGCTCGCCGGTGGACCTCTCGCTGCAGAGCGAGACCTGGGGAGGGATAAAGGCCCTCTTCTGACCGACTGCGTTTGCCGAATGCCCCGGCGCGGCTTATGGTGGCCTTCAGAGCCTTTGCTGTTGATCACCAACCCGGGAGGCTGTCATGAAGGCCACCATAGTCGCGATTCTCTCCGCCGCCGCTCTGCTAATCCCCGCATCCTGCGGAGGGGGCGGGGGTGAGCCCGCAGAACGGGCGCCGGATGACACAACGTCCATGGCCCCACCCGCCGGACCGGACAGCTCGGCGCTGCGGGTCCTGGCCATGGCGGACTCCGCGGCAGAGGCGGTGGGCTCCGCCGCCTACGACATCCGAATGGAGGCCTCCGGCGCGCCGGCCGCCGGCCTGCCCTCCCTCAGCGGTCGGGTAGCCCTGGAGGGTTCCGGGGGAGAGATCACGGCCCTGCGGGCCACCCTGACCGCCGAGACGCAGGAGGGCGTGGACAGCCTGGTGGTGGCCGCCGGCCCCGATTCGGTATTCCTCCTGGACTACGCATCGCGAACGCTCAACTACGGCGCTGTGGAGAACGGGGCCGACCAGCTGCTGGGCGCCCTGGGGCCGGCCCTGCTGGGAGAGCTCATCTACGACGACCCCTTCTCCGACGAGCTGGCCTCCGAAGCGGTGCGCGACCTGGGCACCGAGCAGGTGGGGGACGTGGAGTGCCACAAGGTGGAGGTGGCCTACCCCGGCGGACAGCGGGCGCTGTGGTGGTTCGCCTCGGACGACTACCTGCCCCGCAGGGTGGACCGGGTCATGAGCCGCGACGGGCAGGAGCTCACCATCTCCACCATCCTCTCTCACCTGGAGACGGGCGTGGAGATAACGCCCGAAGAGATGCGCCTGTTCGCCCCGGAGGGCTGGACCGTCACCGAGCACATGGCCTTCCTTCCGGTGGGCAGCGAAGCGCCGGAATGGGCCCTGCCCACCCCCTCGGGTGACACCCTCAGCCTGGCGGCCCTGGAGGATACCCTGGTGGTGATGGACTTCTGGGCCACCTGGTGCGCCCCCTGCCTTATGGTGATGCCGGAGCTGCAGGCGATCCACGAGGACTACGCCGACCGGGCGGTGAAGGTGGTGGGCGTGAACGTCTGGGAGCAGGGCGACCCGGGGGCCATGATGGCCGACAGCGGCTTCACCTACACCCTGGCGCTGGAGGGGGACAGCGTGGCCGCCGACTACCTGGTCACCGGCATTCCCACCCTCTACCTGATAGACCCCGAGGGGAGGGTCCTCTACCGGGCCCGGGGCGCCGGGGGCAACGCCGCCGAAGAGATCCGGGCGGCCATAGACAGCGTTCTGGCAGACTGAGCTCCATGGCCCCGACGGTGCGTCTGCGGGCCGTTCTGACCCTGGCCCTGATCGCCCTCTTGTCCTGCGCCTCCGAGGGTCCGCGAAAGCGGATCGTGGGCAGATGGAACGTGACCTTCGAGGGCCGGGCAAACACAGTGGAGATCAGTGAGGACGGCACCATGCGGGCCAGGGGCGGCCAGATACAGTACTGGACGCTGGAAGAGGGGGACAGCCTGATTCTGAGGGTGGGGCCGTCGCCTTCGGAGACGGCGGCGGAGTTCGTTCTGCGTCTGCAGGGGGACAGCGCCTTCACCCTTCACCGGCAGGGGAGGACAACTACCTTCCGCCGGCTTCGCTAGGCCTCCTACTCTCCCAGTCGGAGCGGCTTACGAGGTAGACGTAGTGGTGCACCGGTGTGGTCGGGACGCCCATGTCCCTGCGGAATCGGAACACGTCTTCCGCTACCCGGACCCCGCCCACCTTCTCCTGCATGCCGACGGAGGCGGCGTTGCCCACGTTCGGCGTAGCCCGGACCGCCCTGCAGTCCGTGGTGCGGAAGAGCCTGTCCAGGAGGCCCAGCTTCAGCTCGGTGCCGTACCCCAGGCCCTGGAAGCGCGGAAGCAGCTTGATGTCGGTGGAGGCCACTCCGTCCCCGTCGGGCAGGTGCATGCGGCACTCTCCCACCCGTATGCCGTCCCGGGCTCTGACCGCCACCAGCAGGCTGTCGAACTCGTCGGTGCCCGCCCCTATCTTCTCCAGGACCTCCCCCTCGGTTGTCCCCAGTCCTTCCGGAAAGCCTACATTGGCCATCACGGCGGGGTCGTTCCAGAGCTCCAGGTAGAGGCCGGCGTCGGAAACGTCCGCCCGCCGCACCGTGAGGCGCCGGGTACCGAAAACCACCTTGCGGTCTTCAGCGGACACTTCGGTCCAGGGGTGTTGTTGCGAAGCTGCAGATCTCGTCTCCCCCCATCACGGAGGCCAGCAGCTCCACCCGCACGGGGGCGTCCAGCACGTACTCCCAGATGAACCGGTAGAAGCCCCCGCCGCAGCCGTTTCCGGGCCCAGGCCCACCTCCAGGCGTCCCCGGAGCCTCCAGCCAGAAGCGCTCGAAGTCGAGGCCCATGGAGAGTCCCCTTCCCGTGTTTATCCGGGTGTCGCCGGGCAAGCGCTCACCCCTCGGCCGGCCGGGTCCAGACCCTCACCGTGTCCATCATGTCCCGGCGCGCGGGCCACCAGCTCTCCCGTATGACCCGGACCTCCCCGGTGGCGGCGTCCACCAGGATCCAGCGGCACGGATGGGCCCAGCGGTAGGAGCTCATGTCGTCCAGGAAGAGCAGCCAGGACCTGCGGTCCACGCGGTAGCCGGCTGCATCGTCCATCATCTGCGGAAAGAGGCTGTCTCCGGGGTCCAGGGGGTGGCCCAGGGCCAGAAGGGTCCTGTCGAGGCTGTCCGATCCCACCACCTCGCCGACCGCTATGTCCACGGCGTTCTGCAGCGACAGTCCGCTGCGGGGCGGGCTGTGGGCGGAGCCGCAGCAGACGGCGGCGGCCAGTGTCAGCGCCAGCCCGAGACCGGCGGCGGCATTCCGGTGCAAGCCTACTCCACGTCGTCGAGGCCGTAGACGCGGACATCCCCGTTGGAGGTGTCCAGCACCAGCTCGTGGGTGCCCTCGTTCAGGGTGGCGGTGCCCTCGGAGTCCTCTATCCGGACGTCGGCTCCCGGAAGCCCGGACACGGACACCGAGCCGTTGGAGGTGTCCATGATGACCTTCACGTCCAGCTGGGGGCCGAGGTAGACGTCGATGTTGCCGTTGGAGGTGTCCAGTATCGTCCGCGAGCCCTGCAGGGAGCGGATCTCGGCCTCGATCTCCCCGTTGGAGGTGTCCGCCGAGCGAAGCGTTCCGCCCAGAACCACTATGTCGCCGTTGGAGGTGTCCCCCCTGACGCTGCCGCTGAAGCCGCGGAACACTATGTCGCCGTTGGAGGTGTCCACGATGGCGTCGCCGCTGCCCCCGGTTACGATGACGTTGCCGTTGGAGGTCTCCACCCGACCCAGGTTTACCCCCTCTGGCAGCCTGACATCCAGGTCCACGCCCACCTGGGCGCTCTCCTCCAGCTTCTCCGCCCTGATGATGGTGGCGTCGCCCTCCTCTGCCACGGTGACCTCCACCTTGTCCAGCTCCCCCTCGCCCCGCCAGGTGGTCTTCTGGTAGCTGAGGTCCATCTCCGTGCCCTGGTGCCACTCCACCGTGATGTCGCCGTTGAAGGTGTACATGTCCACCCGGGAGCCCACCTGTAAGGGCATGCTCTCCTCCACGACCGCCGCCTGCCGGGAGCATCCCAGGGCCGCCAGGGCTGCCGCCGTAACCAGTACTGCTCTCATCTCGGAATCCTCTCGATGGTGCCCGCAACCTCTTTCCGCCTTCGTACCCTAAGACGGATCGGTCCCCGGAAGGTTACACCCGCGGGGCTACCAGTTCCATACCGCCTGGGCCCACGCCTTCGTCTGGCTGTCCTCTGCGCCCTGCTGATGGCCGGCATTGCGTATCCAGTCGTGGGAGATGCCCCCGTGGAGCTCCATGGACCCCGCGGGGTAGGCGGAGAGATGCAGGCCGGCTCTGGTCAGATGCTCGACGGTTCCGGAAGGGAAGGGCTCCCCGCTGGTTACCGTATCCGGCCAGCCGTCGTAGATGTCGCCCTCGCCGTTGCGGATGTGGTCCAACGTGGTCCGGGCGGCCAGCGGCCAAAGCCCGGCCCAGCCGGCGCCCAGGGTCAGGCAGTCGGTGTCCGGCCCGAGTGGGGAGCCGATGATCCTCCCATCATGGAGGTAGTAGTTGCGGCTGAGCAGCTGGCTGTAGACGTACCTGTCGATTCTGGTGTACTCCAGGTTCGCCCAGGCGCCCCCGGGGGGGGTGGCCGTCTCGGCTCCCACCGTCCAGGCCAGCTTGTTGGGGCGGTCGTACGTGGTCTGGTACTGGAAGTCGTCCACCAGCAGCTCGCCGTAGACCGAGAGGCCGGGCGTGGGGGACCACTCCGCGTCGAAGCAGAGGAAGGCGTTGTCGTCGTCTCGCTCGTTCCACTGCACCGGATAGTAGGGGATGAAGGGGTTCATGTAGGCCAGCTCCAGGCCGTCGGAGCAGTAGAGTATGGCCTCGCTGAGGCCGATTCGCAGAGAGGCTGCCGGCCGGATGTCCAGCCGGTGCATGGAGAGGTAGGAAGCCGAGTCGGTGTTCACGCTTGCGGTCAGTCCCGTGAACGCAAGCCATTCAGCAGGGGAGGTCGAGAACTGCATCATGTCCAGCCCCGGGCTGTTGCTCGAGAGCAGGAGGTTGTTGTACCGGCCTGGTCCCCAGGTCTGGGGGATACGGCCCACTGACAGGCCGATCGTGCCCGGCGTATAGGCTATGTATCCCCAGTCGGCGTAGAGGTGCCGGCCCTCCTCCTCGCCGATATGGTAGCGCGAGAAGTGGTGGGGGGGGCGCTCGTCTCCGCCCGCCCAGACCGACATCCGCTCGTGAACGGACAGATTGTCCGTG
This sequence comes from Candidatus Fermentibacteraceae bacterium, assembly GCA_041686025.1. Lineage (GTDB taxonomy): Bacteria > Fermentibacterota > Fermentibacteria > Fermentibacterales > JCC-6 > JAWLEP01. Next base: position 27,728 of record JAWLEP010000002.1, on the reverse strand, counting down.
AGATCGGCCACCAGCCGGAGGGCGGTGCCCACCCGGTACTGGCCACCATCGTCCTCTGCGCCCTCCAGAACGACGCGGCCGTCGATGCCTATCCAGTCACCCTCGGCCAGGGAATGCCGTCCCTCCCCGCCGAGACGACCGGCCCTGTCGAGCAGGGGCGCCCATGCCCCGCTACCGGCGGCGGGCAGACCGCAGAGAGGCATGATGCTCGACAGCGGTACTCCCCCCAGGGTGGCAGCCGGCCGCATCCAGTTCCACAGCGGGTCGCTGAGGGGCAGCTCCGCGGCAGCCCCGGCCGCCAGTATCGCCGCGGACACAAGGGTTATCGTCATCTGGACAGACCTGTTCATTGAACTCGCCCTCCTCAAGACCCTTCGGTGGGTGTCTCACTCCTGTTCAGCAGCAGCAGCGCAACGGTCTCAACATGGTCGGTCTGGGGGAAGAGGTCCAGAGGCTGCACCCTGTCCAGCCGGTACCCGCCTCCCAGGAGGATATCCAGGTCCCTGGCCATGGCGAAGGGGTCGCAGCCCACCATGATCACCCGGGGTGCCCGCAGCCGCCGAAGCAGCCTGGCCACCCGGGTGCCCAGGCCGGCCCTGGGTGGGTCGGCCACCACCGTCCCGAAGGTCGTCCTCCCCCGCACGGCCTCCACCAGGAAGCTCCTGGCCCGGGAGGCGCGGAACTCCACCGTGTCGATGCCCTGCCTGCCGGCGGCCCTGCGCCCGCAGCGGACGGCCCTGCTGCTGCGCTCCACGCAGAGCACCTGCCTGCCCCCGGCCGCCAGGGAGAGGCCCATGGTGCCCACGCCGGCGTAGAGGTCGAGGACGGGGCCCTGACCGCACATCCCGGCCACCATGGACACCAGCAGCTCCGCAGCCCCCGTGTTCACCTGCAGAAATCCCCCGGGGGGGACCTCCAGCTCCACTCCGGCCAGCCGCTCCCTCAGCCCGGGGCCGCGGCTTCTCCACCTCCCGTCCCGCTCCCAGGCCAGGGAGACCGCCTCCGGCAGCTGCAGCTCCGGCTCCCCCTCACCGGCCCCATAGAGCTCGACGCTGTCCGAGACGGTCCCGGTGGAGCTGCGGACCGCCACCCTGTCGAAGGCGCCCAGGTCGGTCCCGGCCAGCTCCCCCAGGATGGCGTTGCCCCTCTCCGAAAGCAGGGGGCAGGCGTCCACAGGACGGGGGTCTCCCCGGAAGGCGTGCAGCCCCGGGACTCCGCCGGTAACCTGGAAGGTGACCCTGTTGCGGTAGCCCGTCACCGCGGGGCTCCCCACGGTGGGCGAGGGCTCGCATCCGTCGATTCCCCTGCGGGAAAGCGCGTTGCGCACCCATTCCCGCTTCCAGTGCAGCTGCCGCCCGTACCGCAGGTGCTGCAGAGAGCAGCCGCCGCACCAGGAGTAGTGGGGACAGGAGGGGGCGGTCCGGCGGGGCGAGTGGCGGCGGACCTCCAGCAGCTCGGCCTCCACGAAGCTCTTCTTCTCCGAGACCGGCCTGCAGAGGACCAGCTCCCCGGGAAGCCCGCCCCGTACGAAGACCGTCTTCTCCCCCCGTCGGCGGGATATGCCCCCCACCCGGTTGCCCAGGGAGTCGATCTCCAGGAGCAGCTCTTCGGGCCCCATCACCAGCTGCGGGAGTCGAACCCCGCCCGGCGCCGGTGCCAGTCCGCGGCGAAGTCATCGTACCGGTCCTCCCTCACCGCCCTCCGGATCTCCTGCATCAGCGTGGCGAAGTACTGCAGGTTGTGGAGGGTGGTGAGTATGGGCGCCATCCACTCCCGGCTCATGAACAGGTGCCTCAGGTAGGCCCTGCTGTGGTTGCGGCAGGCGTAGCACGGGCAGCCGGGCTGCACCGGTGAGGTGTCGTCGCGGAAGCGGGCGTTGCGGATGTTGATGTGCCCGCCGGGGACGAAGAAGCTGCCCCCCCTGGCGTTGCGGGTGGGTACCACGCAGTCGAACATGTCCACCCCCATGCCCGCGAAGTCCACCAGGTCCTCGGGCCTGCCCACCCCCATCAGGTACCGGGGCCTCTCGT
>JAWLEP010000002.1:0-25598 GCA_041686025.1 Candidatus Fermentibacteraceae bacterium | reverse complement strand
CTCAGCTCGGCCAGGCTGTACACCTGGAAGCCCCCGCTGTCGGTGAGCAGGCAGCCGTCCCAGCCCATGAACTCGTGCAGCCCGCCCACCCGGCCGATCACCTCCGCTCCCGGCCGGAGGTAGAGGTGATAGGTGTTGGCCAGTATCAGGTGGTAGCCCATTGCAGTGAGGTCGCTGTTGCGGACCGTCTTGACGCTGGCCTGGGTGCCCACCGGCATGAAGACGGGGGTCTCCACGTGGCCGCGGGCCAGATGGAGGGTCCCGTGGCGCGCCCGGCCGGAGCATCCGTGGAGGGTGAACCCCGGGGCCTGCCCGGCATCAGGGGGACTGCCCATCCGCCTCCTCCTCTTCCGGCGGCTCCTCCGGGGAGGGGCCGTCTTCGCCCGCCGGCGGGGTAGGGGCCTCCTCCGCAGGCTCCATTACCGTCTCCGGTGCGGTCAGGGAGTCCGCCTCCGTCTCCGGCGGCTCCGGCAGGCTGTCGGGCCGGCCACCGGGCTGCTCCGCCGCGGCGCTGTCGGCCGGCGCGGGCTCCACCTCAGGGGCCCCGTCGTAGTCGGCGCTGTCGGGGGAGGGCGGTTGCGGGCCGGGGGCGGACAGTGTGTCGGCCCTCTCCGCAGCCGCGGTGTCGGGAGCCGCCTGCCTGCCGGCGGCGGCGCTGTCGGCCTCAGCGTCGGGCTGGGCAGCCACGGAGTCCGGCGCGTCAGGGGCGGCGGCGGAATCCCCGGGGGAGGCTTCCCCGCCTGTGGAGCCGGAATCGGCGGCGGCGCTGTCGGAGACCGCGGCCATGACTGCGGAGTCGCTCACCGTGCTGTCCGGCTGCAGCAGCCGGTGGATGTCCACCGACAGGTCCTGTCCCAGAAGGAGCATGGGGTGGTGGGGGTCCAGCCTGGCTATCTCCCCCAGCTCCACCGCCAGGTCGCCTTCCATGTCGTTGCGGTAGTACAGGCTGGCCAGCCTGACATGGAACTCCAGGCTGTCCGGGTACCGCTGCACCTTGTCCAGGTAGTAGACCAGCAGCGCGCCGTCCTCCCCTCCCAGTCCGGAGGCCTCCGCCAGATGGCGGGTGCCGCCTTCCCCCGGGGCCCGGACGGGAACCAGCATCACCAGCAGGCCGGCGGCCAGGGAGAGCAGGGAGTAGGAGAGGACCAGGCGCCTGCTCTGGGCCCGCTCCGCCCGCATCACCCTCTCCGGCCGGGGGTCCAGCTGCGGCTGCAGCGTCAGCAGCATGGTCCCGGACAGGATCTCGGGCAGGGCCCTGCGGCCCGCCACCAGGGGCAGGTAGCCGGCGCAGGCGGCCAGAAGGGACGGAGGCGTGAGGAGGAGCCTGGCGAAGGTCCGCCACGGCCCGGGGGTGTTTCCGGCGGTGGTCACCGCTTCCAGGCCCAGGAACAACAGGGGGCTGCCCCTGCGCCACCGGCACCTGCGCTCCACCCAGGTGGCCAGGAGCACTGCGGCCAGGTAGCAGGCGGGGGCCGCCGCAGCGATAGTCCTTCCGGTGATCAGCCTCACGGCGGCGAAGAGAAGCAGGCCCCAGCCCCCGGTCAGGACGGTCTCCACCGCTCCCAGGACCAGGCTCCGCCATCCGGCCGAGCCCCCGCTTCGCAGTATCAGTCGGCGCTCTGCTAGTCCCATGGTCTCCTCACAGTATGAGCATCGCGTCGCCGTAGCTGTAGAACCTGTACCGCTGCTGCACCGCGTGCTCGTAGGCCCGCATGATCCTCTCCAGACCCGCGAAGGCCGCCACCAGACCCATCAGCGAGCTCCCGGGAAGGTGGAAGTTGGTGAGCAGGGCGTCCACCGCCCGGAACTCGAACGGCGGGTAGATGAACAGGTCCGTCTCACCCCGGACCTCCCCCGCCGGCCAGCCCTCCCGGGCCAGGGTCTCCAGGACCCGGGTGGTGGTGGTCCCGACCGCCACCACCCTGCCGCCCCGGCGGCGGGTCTCCGCCACCGCCCTGGAGGTGGCCGGGGGCACGGAGTAGGCCTCCGGGTCCAGGGCGTTGTCCTCCAGCCGCTCCTCCCGCAGGGGCTGGAAGGTTCCGGGACCCACGTGCAGCGTCAGAAAGGCGGTGCCCACTCCCCCCTCCCCCAGGGCGCGGAGCACCGGGCGGTCGAAGTGCAGCCCGGCGGTGGGGGCGGCCACGGCGCCGCGGTGCCTGGCGTAGACAGTCTGGTACCTGTCCGAGTCGGCCTCCACCGGCCTCCGCCGGATGTAGGGGGGAAGCGGCACCTCCCCGGCGCCGGGCAGAACCTCGTCCAGGGGGCCCCGCTGCGATTCCAGCCGCAGCAGCGCCCTGCCCCTCCCCAGGGGACGGACCACCTCCGCGGAAATCCCCTCCGGGAGCCGCAGCCTTACCCCCTCCCGGCACTGCCTCCCCGGACGGATCAGGGCCTTCCAGGTGCCCCCCTCGCCGGTCTGCAGCAGGAACACCTCCACCTTCCCTCCGGTGTCGGCCCTGGACCCCCGGAGCCTGGCGGGGAAGACCCTGGTGTCGTTCATCACCAGCAGGTCTCCGGGGCAGAGCAGCGAGGGCAGTCGCTGGAAGCCGGCGTCCGTCAGGCCGTCTCCCCCGTCCACCACCAGCAGACGGCTGCCGCTTCGCCGCGGCGCCGGCTCCTGGGCTATCAGCTCCTCGGGAAGGTGGTAGGAGAGGTCGGACCTGGTAATCGACATGGCCTATCCCGATACCGGGAGACGGACCTGGACCCGCGTCCCTCTGCCCTCGCGGCTCCAGACGCTGATGGTGCCGTTCATGGCCTCTGTGAAGCGCTTGACCACGGCCAGTCCGATCCCCAGGCCGCTTCTTCCCGCGCCTTCGGGGTCCTCGGAGTAGAAGCGGTCGTAGATGTAGGGCAGAGACCCGGCGGGGATTCCCCTGCCGGTGTCCGAGACCTCCAGCGTCCAGTTCTCGCCCTCCCGGGAGACGGATATCGAAGCGCTGCCCCCCGGCTTGTTGAAGCGGACGGCGTTGTCCACCAGGCTCAGCACTATGTGCTCCATCCTCGCCTTGTCGAAGAAGGCGGTGAAGGGCTCTTCGGGAAGCTCCAGGTCCAGCTCCACGCCGTAGCGGGCCGCCTTCTCCGTCAGCCGGGGCTCCAGAGAGGAGAGCAGGTCGGAGGGATGCGACCAGGCGGGGTCGAGGTCCACCGGCCCCAGGTCCAGCCTCAGGAAGGTGAGCAGGTTGCCCGCGTAGTCCCTCAGCCCCCCCATGGCCCTGGTCATGGCCTCCACCGCCTCCGACTGCTCCTTCTCCAGCGGGCCCAGGCTCTCCCGGGACATGAGGTCCAGGTAGCCGTCCATGGTGGACAGCGAGGAGCGTATCCTCCGGGACATCTCGTCCAGGGTGGCCTCCATCTCGGCCCTGTCCGTCCTGCCGCGCTGTCCGGAGCGGGCCTCGGCCCCGGCCCCTTCCGCCGGCTCCATGGCCACCCGCAGGGCCAGGGCGGTGGCGAGGACCTGCAGGAGGCTGGGCAGGGGATTGGGGAATGCGCTGGGCTTCGTGGACGACACCAGCAGGGCGCCGATGGTCCGTCCCCGCAGGTTCATGGGGATCGCCAGCTCGCTGGCCGTGCCGGGGGAGGATGACGAGAAGCGTTTGTCCAGGGCCATGTTGGGCACGTAGACCACTTCCTGGTGGGTGTAGGCCCAGCCGGAGGTGAAGTCGCCGTGCAGGGTGAGGGAGGGAAGAGCCCCGGGGTATCCGAAGCCTCCCACCGGGCTGAGCACCGCCTCCGGCCCGGCCACGATGGAGAGCAGCGCCCGGTCGGCGCCGCAGGCTTCCGCCAGCCTCTCCATGAGCTCGTCGAGGTCGTCGGTGTCCTCAGCCATCGCGCGGAAGAAGGAGACCACCCCGGACATGGCCGAGGAGACGGACCTGCGGGTCATCCTGGTGACTATCATGTCGGTGAGAACGGGTGCCAGGCCGATGAACAGGCGGGCCAGGGGGTCGGGCTGGTTGGAGTGCAGGCCGTAGAACCGGATGTTCACCAGCCCCTCGGGATGCTTCAGGGGAAGCACAAGGCTGTAGAGGCCGTCGGAGGCCTCCTCCCAGCGCATCTCGCTGGCGAGCCCCGGTCCGTTCAGGGTGGGGGTCACCGGAGCGCTGCCGGATGTCAGCGTCCTGCCCGTGCTCAGTATGGCTGCGCCGTCGGCGCTCACCGCCTCCCGCATCAGGTCCAGCAGCCCGGAGGTGACGTCGTCGGACTCCGCCAGGTTCCCGGCCATCCCCGCAATGTGCTGCACGTGCGAGGAGGTGGTGTTGCGGTGCCCCTCCGCCCGGTCCAGCAGGTTGAGGAAGACCAGGGTCTCCGTCTCGTCGGGGAGCTGGAGAGCGGTGACCTCGGTCTGCAGCGTTATGTCGGAAGCGGGCTGGAGCCGCACCCGGTACTTGAAGGGAGCGTAGTGTCCGCTGGTCCTCCGCTTGTGGAGGGATACCACCTTGTTCCTCTCCTCCGGATGGACCCAGTCGAAGAAGTAGGTGGACTCGGGGTCCCGGGCGGAGGTCTCCAGGGCCAGCCTCACGGCCGGGTCGTTGGCCCGGGTGACCAGGCCCTCCCTGTTCACCCGGACCGCTGGCATGGGAACGTTGCGCATGACCGTGTCCAGGAAGCTGGTCTCGGCCGGTGAGAAATCGGCCAGGTCCACCGACGGCTGGTAGAGATGCACTCTGACCAGCGTGTCCGCGCCGGCCAGCCGATGCAGCCTCACCACCTGGGCAATTAGCCCTCCCGAGGCGTCGGTGGCCCTTACGGTGAACGGGTAGGTCTCCGCCCCCCGCACCTCGTCCTCGAAGGCGCCCTGGAAGGACATCATGGAGGCCGAGTCCAGCACCGCCGAGACCCGGGCCTCTTCGCCCAGCCGGCCGAATACCTCCTCGACTGCCGAGGATGCCCCCAGGATCAGATAGGATCCGTCCACCAGGAGAACGCACTCGCTTCCGTATCGGTAGTCCAGGTGGCTGCGAAGGCCATCGCGGCCGGCCTCCCTTACGGTTGCCGCGAAGCCTTCCTCCACCTCGGTCTTCGAGACCAGCAGGCAGCGTCCGTCCACCACCAGCACCGACTCGCCGGAGCCCAGCTCCTCCACCGCCCGGACCAGCCTGTCCGGGTCTCCCGCCAGCTCGGCCGCCCTCTCGGATACGCTTGCCTCCCCCTCTCCCGAGCGGGCCAGATCGACTCCCCGCCCCGGGAATTGGACAATCTCGGAGATTCGGTTATTACTATCTTGTGTCAAAGCCTCTGTCCCATGTCTTCATGAGTGGCGCTGAGCATTGTTGGCGGACACCGTTGGAACCTATATTACACCTCAAAGCCGAAGGAGTCATCTTTGAGAAGACGCTGCGTTTGCAAATGGGGTCTCGAGTCCTCAGACAGGTCCGGTGCCATCTCCGAGCTCCTCAGCCAGATGCCCGATCTCGAAAAGCGCCGCCGCCAGCTGCTTCAGACGGCGCTGGAATCCCGCGAGCAGGCTGGGGCTACGGTGGTCCACGAAGGGGTCTCCATGCCCCACTGCAGAAGCATCCTCGTCGACGACTTCCTCATCTCCGTCGGCAGATCGGCCGACGGTGTGGCGTGGCCCGACGAGAAGGTGAGAATCGTGATTCTTTTCATATCCCCCGTCAAGCCCGGCGGACCGGAGGAGCACTCCGAGCTCATCAGGCACTTCGCGTCCAGGCTTCGCGACGGGGGCGCAGAGAAGCTCTTCGATGCCGAGGGTGCCTCGGAGCTGGCGGACATGCTGGGACTCGAGATACCGGGAAGCGAGACAGATGAATCAGGATCTTGAGAAGCTCATTACACTGCACGACCTCGACGTGATGATAGCGGACCTTTCCCGCAAGGAGATCAGGCACCAGGAGGAGAAGCTGGGTCTGGAGGCGGACGACGCCCAGAAGATGCTCCGGGAGATGAGGACCGAGTTTACCGCCCAGCTGGACAGAAGGCTTCTGGCCCAGTACGACCGTCTGGCCAGCCACTACGGCAACGCGGTGGTGCCGGCCATCGGAGGCAGGTGCAGCGGGTGCCTGACCCGGCTCCCCACCGCCATGTGCTCCGACCCGGAGCGGAACGAGCAGATACGGAGCTGCCCCACCTGCGGGAGGATAATCTACTGGGCCGATTAGGCCCCTTCCCGGCGGAGCAGGCGGCCGTGGACCGCGCCACGGGCGAGCCGGGATCCGGATGCGGACTTTCCAGGAGGCATGAAGATGAATCCATCCAGCGCTGAGGAATCCCTTACATTCGACGACGTGCTTCTGCTCCCCGGCAGGTCGGAGTTCCTGCCGGAGACCGTCAGCCTGAAGACCCTCCTGGGCCGCGGCATCACACTGAACATCCCCATACTCAGCGCCGCCATGGACACGGTGACCGAGTCGGACATGGCCATCGCCCTCGCCGAGCAGGGGGGCATGGGCGTGATCCACAAGAACATGAGCGTCGCCCGGCAGGTATCGGAGGTCCGCAAGGTGAAGCGGGCCGAGAGCGGCGTGATCGTCGACCCCATTACCCTTCCGGTTGAGGCGCGGGTGGAGGACGCCGTGAAGATGGCCAGGGAGAAGGGGGTGTCCGGGTTTCCGGTGGTGGATGACGGCCGGCTGGTGGGAATGCTCACCAACCGCGACTACCAGTTCGAGGAGGACCTGTCCCGCCCCGTGTCACAGCTGATGACGCCGGCGGAGAAGCTGGTCACCGCACCGGTGGACACCGACCTGGAGCATGCCCTGAAGCTTCTGCGCCGCAACCGGCTGGAGAAGCTGCCCCTGGTGGACGACGGAATGCGTCTCACCGGCCTGGTCACCGTCAAGGACGTGCACAAGGCCAAGGCGTACCCCAACGCCTGCAAGGACGAGAACGGCTGCCTGCGGGTGGGCTGCGCGGTGGGCGTGGGCGAGGAGGGCGTCGAGAGGGCGGGAGCCCTCGTGGAGGCCGGCGCGGACGCCATCTTCATCGATACCGCCCACGGGCACTCCGTGGGTGTCCTGGAGGCCACCTCCAGGATGCGGCGGCTCTACCCCGGCGTCCTGATCTGCTCGGGAAACGTGGTCACCGCGGAGGCCACCCGGGAGCTGCTGGAGGCGGGGGCCGACCTGGTGAAGGTGGGCGTGGGCCCCGGCTCCATATGCACCACCAGGGTGGTGGCCGGCGTGGGCTGCCCCCAGATATCGGCGGTGGCCCGGTGCGCCGAGGCGGCCCGGGAGATGGGGGCCTCGGTGATAGCCGACGGCGGGATCAAGTACAGCGGCGACATAACGAAGGCCCTGGCCGCCGGGGGGGGCGCAGTGATGATAGGCAGCCTGTTCGCCGGCATCGCGGAGAGTCCCGGCGAGACCATCATCTACAAGGGCCGCAAGTTCAAGAGCTACCGGGGAATGGGCTCAATAGGCGCCATGAAGACGGGGAGTGCCGACCGGTACTTCCAGAACCACCGGGAGGAGAAGGACCTGGTCCCCGAGGGCATCGAGGGCATGGTTCCCTTCGCCGGCTCCCTGGCCGACTACCTGGTGCAGCTCACCGGAGGGCTGCGGGCCGGCATGGGCTACGTTGGCGCCGGCACCATCCCCCAGCTCTACGAGAGGGGGCGCTTCGTCAGGATCACCTCTGCCGGGCTGCGCGAGAGCCACGCCCACGACGTGATCGTAACCAAGGAGTCACCGAACTACTCGTCGGAGAGCCATGCTTTCTGAGGTCCTTTCCTCCTTCGCCGAGATCACAGGCGAGATAGCCGAGGGCGAGGACTACCTGCTGGCCCGGGTCAGGTCCCGGGGAGGGGAGTACGTGGCGGAGGTGGTCCCCGCCGACAACCCCGGGGCGGAGGTGTCGTGGCCGGAGGTGGACGGCGTTCTCGCTTCCCTGGCCTCCAGGGAGATCAGGGGCGTCCGCATCAGGGTCTTCGATCTAAAGGACCGGGAGGTCCTTGCCGAGAGGCTGAGCCGGGGGCCGATGGAAGAGCAGGAGGCGCTGGAGCTGGCCCTGGGCCTGGTCCCCGTCCTGGGCCGTCTGGCCTCCCGGAACCGCCTGCTGGGCTATCTGGGGCCCGAGGGGGTGCTCACCGACGATGAGGAACCGCTGATACTCGCCGGAGGCCGGGGCTGTCCCGCGGGCCCCTTCACCGCCCCGGAGGCACAGGGGGGCTCCACCGGCGATCCCCGCAGCATGGTCTTCGCCCTGGGCACGCTGATATTCCGGTGCATAGCGGGAACCGACGACAGGGACCGGCAGGTGGAGGTCTGGAAAGACCTCTCTCCCCGCACCCGCTCACTGCTGGAGCGGGCGGTTGGGGAGCGTCCCGAGGAGCGGCTTCCCAGCGTCACCATCTTCGGCCGCGAGATCCGGCGGACCCTCTCCGGAGAGGAGGAGCCGCCCCCGGCCCGGGAGCCGCGGTCGGCCGAGGCCGAAGAGCGGAAGACGGAGGAGCAAGCACCTGTCCCACCGGCCGAGACGCCCCCCACCGGCCCGGAGGGCTTCGTGAGAAGGTCCGGCTACGCCGCCTCCTCGGGGAGGAGACGGAGGTCGTTTCCCACCTACCTGGTGGCGTTCGCGGTCATCGCCGCCGCGGCGGCGGCCGCCCTGCTGATAGTGCCGGGATTCCTCTCCGGAGACGGGGAAGGGGAGGCGCCATCCCGGGAGACGCCGGCGCTTACCGAGCCGGAGGCCGACAGCGCAGGTGCGGAGCAGCCCGACCCGGAGCCCGCTCCGCCCCCCGACAGCTCCGCCGCTCCGGCGGAGGACAGTCTGCCCCCCCCGGCCGGACCCAGCGTGATCTGGGTCTCGAACCGGGCGCCGGAGGCGGGGGCCGAGGTGGACTACAGGACCGGCGTCCTCTCGGAGTTCTCCCACGTCTACCCCTTCGGGAGAGGCCGGCCCATGGAGGGCTCGCTTCTGATGCTGCGGCGCGACGACCCCTCCGCCGGCCCGGAGGCGCAGTCCGCCTTCGGGGACGCCCGGGCCATCATGGAGGCGGACAGCTCACTGGAGCTGGCCCTGGTGGACCTCTCGGTGCTGGTGGGGGCCGACCTCCGCTACGATGGCGTCAACCGGGGCGTCCTCCGGCAGCCGGCCGACCCGGCGGGCACCCTGTACGTGGAGGTGATCAACCAGGGCATGGAGTTCCCCCCCGACGGAGTCACTCCGGCCCATGTCTGGCTGGCCGAGACGGTGGACGGCAGGTCCGTGACGGTCCCGGACCAAGGGGAGTGGCTGCTGCGGGTGGTGCAGACCCGCTGGGGCGACAGGGGCAGCAACGAGGAGGTTCCCCTGTCCTACGGAACGGAGAGCACGGTCTTTCTCTACCGGAAGGGCTCGGCCCACTGCCGGGCGGCGGAGGCGGCGATCAGGGAGGCCATACAGCCGATTCCCGGGACCGTTGCCGGTCCTCCGGAAGCGTTGACGGTACCCGATATCTGGATACTGGTGGGCGGCCCGCGCGCCGGGCAGAGCCCATAACAGAGCAACAATAGAGGTCATAGGAGGCCCGCATGGCATTCAAGGTCAACGACAAGGTAGTCCACCCGATGCACGGCGCCGGTGTGATATCCGAGATAGCCGAGAAGAACATTCTGGGAGAGCCCACCGAGTGCGTGGCGATCCGCCTGATGGTGGGGAACGCCCGGATCCTTCTCCCCACCGAGACCGTGGAGAGCACCGAGCTGCGGCACGTGGTCACCAAGAAGGGCATGCAGAAGGCGCTCGACCTTCTGAAGGCCGATCCCGAGGAGCTTCCCAAGGACTGGCGCAGGAGGATCGAGACCCTGAAGGAGCGCGTGCATTCGGGTGATCCCGGCGAGGTGGCCAGGGCCATACGTGACGTGAAGGCCAGGTCGGCCAACAGCAAGATGAACCCCTCCGAGAAACGAGTGCTCTCCGAGGCCATGGGTGTGCTGGCCGGAGAGGTGGCCCTGGTGAAGGACATCAAGGTGGACAGCGCCAAGGCTCTCATCAAGAGGCTCTCCAAGCCCAAGAAGAAAAAGAAGGAAGAGGGTAGCAAGTAGCCGGGTTCAGCGCGCAGCCGAACGGGGGCCGCGACTCCGGCCGCCGGGTACTGGGAGAGGGCGCAGAGGGAGGGGAGAGGACCGTCCTGGTCCGCGTGGAGCTGCAGAAGGAGCCCTCCTCGGACCTTCCAGGAGAGATGGAGAGCCTGATAGCCAGCGCCGGGGGCACGGTGGTGGCCTCTCTGGAGCAGAAGCGGGTGGCCCCCGACGCCAGGTACTTCGTGGGGAAGGGGAAGCTGCAGGAGGTCGTGCAGGCCGCCGAGGGCCACGATGCCTCCACGGTGGTCTTCGACCACAACCTCTCCCCGGGGCAGGTGGCCCGGCTGGAGGACCTCACCGGCTGCAAGGTGCTGGACCGCACCGAGGTGATACTGGCCATCTTCGCCCGGGCCGCCAGGACCCGGGAGGCCAGGCTCCAGATCGAGCTGGCCCAGCTGCGATACGCCCTTCCCAGGATGACCAGGATGTGGCACCACCTCTCGCGGCTGGGTGCCGGCATCGGCACCCGCGGCCCCGGAGAGACCCAGCTGGAGATCGACCGCCGGCGGGCCAGGGACCGCATCAAGTCCCTGGAGAAGGACCTGGAGAAGGTGGAGAGCAGCCGCCAGGTCAGGCGCAGCCGGCGGCAGGGGATGTTCAGCGTGACCCTGGTGGGATACACCAACGCCGGGAAGAGCACCCTGATGAACGCTCTCTGCTCAGCAGGGGTAGGCACCGCCGACCGGCTCTTCGCCACCCTGGACACGGTGTCCAGAAGGCTGGACGTGGGCGACGGCGAGAACGTCCTGCTGTCCGATACGGTGGGTTTCATCCGCCGCCTTCCGGAGACGCTCGTGGCCAGCTTCAGGGCGACCCTGGGAGTGGTGAGGGAGGCGGACCTGCTGCTGCTGGTGGCCGACCGAAGCGACCCGGACCGGCAGATAAAGCTGGAGACCGTCCTGAACACGCTGCTCAGGATAGGCGCCGCCGAGATACCCAGGATGCTGGTGTGGAACAAGATGGACCTGGTAAGCGAGGACGAGCCGGGCACGGGGCTGGGGGTGTCGGCCGTCCGCGGGGAGGGCCTCGACCCCCTTCGGGAAGCCGTACGCAGGGCCAGGGACGACAGCCTCAGCTGGTTCGAGCTGACCCTGGACAGCGCAGGCGGCAGGATCATAAACTGGCTGCACACCCACTGCCTGGTCCGGGACCGGGCCGGAGAGGACGGCGAGCTCCGTATGCTGGTGGCCTCCGAGCGGGGAGCGGAGCCGGTGAGGACGGCCCTGGAGCGCAGCGGCGTAGAGTGGAGCATGAGACCGCTGAGCCCCGACGCGGAAGTGGTTCGAGAGGGGAATCTGGAACGGAAGAGGAACTCCCATGGATGAGGACAGGAAGCGCGAGCTGGAAACGACCCTGCTGAAGAGGCTGGGGGCCATGTACCGGCTCTACCAGAGCGACGCCATTACCGTACGGCTCCTGGGTCGCCAGCTGGTCCAGCTGGTGGGGTCGGAGCCGGCGCAGGCCATCTGCTCTCAGATAGGGGCCAAGGAGATCGAAGCCAGGCGCCTGCTCATCAGGATGGACGACCCCGACGGCTGGCGCCAGCTGTCATCCATGTCCGAGGACGGGAGGCGTGAGGCCCTTCCCGAGAAGCTGGTGGAGGTCTTCGCAGGTTCCGGCGAGCCCGACGAGTCGACCCTGGAGAGCCTCATGGACATCGCCAACCTGCCCTTCTTCAGCGGATTCGTCTACGGGGCCCGCAGCGACAGGGACAGCGGAAGGCGCGAGAGCCGGGTCAGCGTCCTGGACTGATCCCTCGCGGCAGACCCCCAATCACGGGAGAACGCGTGCGCAAGCCCAACATGCAGAGACTGCTGAACTGGCTGGGGTTGCTGTTGGCGGCGGCGGCCCTCTTCTACCTGGGCCGCTCCTTCGCCCATGGCCTGCGCCAGCAGAGCCTCTCGGACCTGCTGAGCTTCGACGTGGGCCTGTTCATCGCCTCCTTCCTGGTGCTCATGGTCCACATGGTCCTGGCCGCCCTGTCGTGGAAGATGGTGTCCGGAGTCGTGGGATGCCCGGTGAGCTTCCGCCAGGCCTTCGCCATCCACTTCCTGACCCAGGTGGGAAAGTACCTGCCGGGAAAGCTCTGGGCCGCCGTGGGCAAGGTGGGCCTGACCAGGAAGCTGGGCCTCTCCGGGGTCAAGGCCAGCCACGCCATGGTGCTGGAGAGCCTCTTCATTGTCTCCGGCTCCCTGCTGGTGGGCCTGCCGCTGGTCCCGCTGGCCGCCGAGAGGCTGGGGCTGGGCCCGCTGCTCAGCCTGGGGGCGGTGGCGGTGGTGGCCTTCGTCCTGATAATGACCTCCCACCCCACCGCTTTTCAGCGGCTGCTGAGGATCGTCAGCCGGGCCACGGGCAAGGAGCTGGAGGTCGAGGATCCCGGCTTCATCAACGTGCTCAGGCTGCTGCCCGTCTACCTGATGGTCTTCCTGACCCAGGGACTGGCCTTCGTGCTCCTGGCCTGGAGCTTCGGCCTGGACATTCCCATGTTCCCGGGGATGTTCGTCTTCCCCATGGCCATGGCCATCGGCTTCATAGTGGTGTTCGCTCCCGGGGGGCTCGGTGTCCGTGAGGTGAGCCTAGCCTGGCTGGTGGGCCTGGCCGTGTCGGCCGCCGCGGGACGCGCCGAGCTGGTGTCCATAGCCGCCAGGCTGTGGATCACGCTGGCCGAGGGCATCGGCTTCGTGGCGGCGATGATGATGTGGAACGGCAGGAATGCCCTGGGAGCCATGAGGTCGGAGATGCAGAGCGCCGGGGGGGAGACCGCGGCGGATCAGCCGCAGTCGACGGCCTCCACGCATACGTAGGGCAGCACGTCCCGCCCCGAGAGCCGCCGCTGCCTGGACAGGCCCCTAACCCGCGAGAGCAGCCGGTAGGCGTTTCCCGAGACGGTAAGCCTTCTGAGCCTGGCGTCCAGGTTTCCGTCGCGGACGGCAAAGGCCGCTCCCGCGTCCAGCGTGAAGTCGCCGGTGACGGTATCGCTGTTTCCGCCCTGGAAGCCGCAGACCAGGTAGCCGCCGTCGGCCAGCTCCAGGAGGCCGGGGATATCCAGCTCCCCGGCGGCCATGTCCAGGTTGGTGACCACCGGGTAGGGAGGGGTGTCGTACTCCCTTCCGGCGTTTCCGGTGGACTCGGCGCCCGCCATGCTGGCGGTGGCCAGATCGAAGACGAACCCCTCGAAAAGACCTCTGTCGAAGAGGGGCTTGTCCCTGGTCCCGGTGCCCTCGGCGTCGAAGGGCGCGGATCCGGCCCCCAGCTCCATCAGAGGCCTGTCCAGCAGGGTGACGGCGGGGGAGAACACCTGCCCTCCCTCCATGTTGCGCAGGGGGCTGGAGCCGGCCAGGAGGGACCGTCCGCTGACCCCCACCCGCACCGGCTGCAGCAGAACGGACATGGCCTCCGGTGCGAAGACCACCGGCACCTCTCCGCTCACCGGGCCTGTGGTGTCCGACAGCTGCCCGTGCTCCGGTACGTCGGCCAGCAGGGAGGCCCCCGGCAGTGAGGTATGCCTGCAGGTTGCGGCTGCGGAGGTGAAGGTCACCAGACCGTCGGAGGTGGGCACCAGGAGCTGCAGGTCCCACTCCAGCAGGGCCTTCCGGTACTCGGCCTTCAGCCCCCGGGAGTTGTGGATGCCCACCCGGAGCCTTCGGACGGACATGCTGCCCTCCAGCGAGGAGTACGGATAGGCCCCGGCCGTGCGGTCCCGCAGCCGCTCCATGGCCCCGGCCAGCTCGCTGCAGCCCGTCTCCTCCACCCGGGGGTCCAGTATGTGCACCGCGGCGGGGGTGATGGACCCGGGAAAGCGGAACCCGGCCTCCGGCCCCACCCTGGCGGTGGATATGGCCATGTCCAGCAGCTTGCCCGGAGTGGCGGACGTCCCTCCGGCGCCCCCCAGCCTCCCTCCCCTGACGATCCGCAGGCTGAGGAAAGACGACAGGGTCCTGTGGGGGGCTATCTCCCCTCCGTAGAGGACCTCCACGCTCTCCTCGTCCACGGCGGTCCCCACCACCTCGGCAGAGGCGGAGACCCCGTCGGCCATCTCCAGAAGCCGCTCCGCGGCGCCCTCCAGTCTCTCCACGGACCTCCCCGGAAAGGCCTCAGAGGACATCGATGCCCTCCACCAGCATGTGCGGGCCCCCGTAGCTGACCGGCAGGTGGCCGCGATTGCCGCGGGTGCAGCCGCCGATTCCGCTGTGCATCCTGACCTCGTCACCCAGGGCCGTTATGGAGCCCAGAACGGAGGGGACGCTGCCGGTGACGGTGGCCGGCCCCAGCACCCTCCCCGGCGACCCGCCGCAGACCTCGGTAGCCCTCTCGGCCGTGATCGTGAAGCGGTGCAGGTTGGTGGACCCGGACACCGCTCCCTCCAGGTAGAGGCCGTCGCCCATGATCGCCATCAGCTCCTGCAGGGAGTGCTCCCCGGCCTCCATGAAGGTGCAGGACATTCTGGCCCGGGGGGGATTGCGGTAGTCCACCGCCCGGGCGTTTCCCGTGGTGCTGACGCCGGCAGCGGCCGCGGTGGAGAGGGTGTGCAGCCGCCCGGCCACCCGGCCCCTGTCCAGCAGCACCGTGCGGCCACCGGGCTCACCCTCGTCGTCGAAGCTGTAGGAGCCCGGGTTCCCGCACAGGGTGGCGTCGTCGCAGATGGTCACCGTATCCGGGGCCACCAGGGCGTTCATGGCGAAGAGGTCGGCCAGGAAGGGATGGCTGTGCACCAGATCGGCCTCGCTGAGATGTCCGAAGGCCTCGTGCACCAGTATTCCCGCCAGCCTCTGGTCCAGGATTATCCTGTAGCTTCCGGACCGGGGAGCCGCCCCCCCCTGCATGGTGGAGTACGCGTCCGCCATCTCCTCCACCAGGTGCTCGCGGTGGCGCAGGTACTCGTAGCCCCCCCTGTGCGCCAGGGACCGGGAGACCGAGATCCCCCCGGGCCCCGACATCTGCAGGGCCATGCCGCAGAGACTCTCGAACTCCACCACCTTGGTGCCCAGCGAGCCCACCACGGCCCGGGTGCGCTGGTGCTCGCGGTAGTGGGCCATCACGGAGGCCCCGCGGGCCGAGGAGGCCATCAGCTCGGTGTACCTGCGGCAGTGGAAGGCCTTGTCCCGCACCGGCACCTCGGCCAGGGGCTCCAGGGGGTTGTCGTGGCGGCTGGCCACCGGGCAGCTGGGAGAGAGGGGGCGGGGAAGGGGCGGCATCCCGGAGGCCCGGGCCATCTCCAGGGCCCGGTCCAGTGCCATTGCCGGGTCGGTCTCCTCGGTGAAGGCGCAGGTTCCCCACCTGCCTTCCGCCAGCACCCGGGCCAGCCCGCCGGTGGAACGGAACGGGTCGCAGCTCTCCAGGTCCCGGCCGGCCTGGACCATGTCCAGCCCCGAACCCTCCTCCAGCCTCACCTCGGCGTAGTCCCCGGGAGGCCGGGCCTGCAGCAGCTCGTGGACGCTCTCCAGGGCCGGCTCCAGCCATCCCTCCGAGCCCGCCCGGACGCCGCTCAAGGCATGCTCCCGGGGATGTAGAGGCCCTCCTCGGAGAAGCGCTCCAGCTCCATGCGGGCCGAGTCTGCCCACCTGCCCTCAGGCTCCATTCTCAGGTAGCTGCGTATGGCGTCGCTGGCCCGCATCCAGTCCTCCCAGGCGGTGTACACCCTGGCCAGGCCCCATATCGCCGCCGGGTCCTCCTCCTCTGCCGCCGGCAGCAGGAGCGTCCTGGCCTGCGACAGCCTCCCCCCGGCCCTCAGCAGAGAGGCGACCCTGACCCGGGCTGCGTTCTCCAGCGGGCCCTCCTCCACCACCACCCGCCCCAGCCAGTCCAGGGCGGAGGCCGTGTCCCCGCAGAGGGCGGCGGCCTCCCCCAGCTCCATCCATATCTCGGGCTCGGCGGGGTTGAGAGCGTGGGCCCGCAGGGCCAGATCGCGGGCCTCCGCACTGGCCCCGGTGTCCAGGCGCAGACGGGCCATGGCCAGGGGCCCCCGCCAGTCCTCCGGCCTCATCTCCATGAACCTCTGCAGTTTCTCCTCGGCGGCCCCGGGGTCGCCCATCCCGGCCCGGAGCCTGCCCAGCGCCAGGTAGGCCTCGTGGCAGTCCGGGTCCAGCTCCAGGGTGGTTTCCAGCTCCTCCACCGCCTTCTCCAGGAGCCCCTGCTGTATGTAGGCCAGACCGGTCTCCAGGTGCAGCCGGGCGGACTCGGAGTCCAGGTCGATGCCGAGGAGAGCGGCAATCAGGAGTGCGAAAACCAAGGAACCTCCCTGGAAGCTGCTGCCTGTCTTCCCTTCTTCCGGTCGGGTACTTATCATACCCCCTCGAATGCATCAAGTCAGCAATACGAAGGCCCCGAAACCAAGAGGTGACCGATGGACAGGCTGGATCTGGTGATAGTTGGAGGGGGGCCCGCCGGCTACGTTCCCGCCATAAGGGCGGCGCAGATGGGCAGGCGGGTCGCCGTGGTGGAGGAGGAGAACGTCGGGGGCACCTGCCTGAACCGGGGCTGCATCCCCACCAAGACCCTGGTGGCCAGCTCCGAGCTGCTCTCCAGCGCCCGGGAGGCCGGACGGCTGGGCCTGTCGGGGAAGCTGGACTTCTCCTACCCCGCGGTCGCAAAGCGCCGGGACATGGTGGTGAAGCGGCTCCGCAAGGGAGTGGAGGCGCACCTGAAGAAGCTGGGCGTGCGGGTGGTCCGCGGCCACGGCATCCTCAGGGGCCCGGGAGCGGTGGCGGTGGAGGACGAGGAGCTGGCGGCGGACAACGTGCTGCTGGCGCCGGGGTCACGGCCCCTGATCCCCCGGCCGCTGTCCGCGGAGGGGGTCTGCACCAGCAGGGACGTCCTGGCATGGACCGACCTGCCCTCCAGTCTGATCGTAGTTGGCGGAGGGGTCATCGGCTGCGAGTTCGCCTCCATTATGAACGCCTTCGGCGTGGACGTTACCGTTGTGGAGATGCTGGACGACATACTCCCCGGGGTGGACTCCGACGTCACCGAGGTGGTCCGCCGCTCCCTTGTCAAGAGGGGCGTGAGCTTCCACCTGGGAAGCGGGGCCTCCGGCGTGTCGATGGAGGGTGACGGGGCCGCCGTCACCCTGGAGGACGGCACCGAGCTCACCGCGGAGAGTCTGATGGTGGCCGTGGGCCGGGCCCCCCGGACCGACGACCTGGGCCTGGCGGAGGCGGGTGTCGACCACGGCCCGCAGGGCATCGCCACCGATGGGGACCACCTCACCAACCTTCCCGGAGTCTGGTGCGCGGGCGACGCCACCGGCCGCTGGCAGCTGGCCCACGCCGGCAGCGCCCAGGCCCTGGCCGCCGTGGACCGGATGTTCGGCACCGGGGAGAGGCGGGTGGACCCCGACGCCATGCCCGCCTGCATCTTCACCTCCCCGGAGGTGGCCACGGTAGGCCCGGGGGAGGAGGAGTGGCGCAGACGGGGCGTGGACGTGACAACGGGAACCGCCCGCTACATCGCCAACGGAAAGGCCCTGGGCATGAACCGCCCCACCGGCTTCCTCAAGATCATCTCCCGCCGCGGGGACGAGGTAGTGGTGGGGGTGCAGATAGTGGGCGCCGGAGCCAGCAGCCTGGTGGGAGAGGCGGTGGTGATGG
This sequence comes from Candidatus Fermentibacteraceae bacterium, assembly GCA_041686025.1. Classification (GTDB taxonomy): domain Bacteria; phylum Fermentibacterota; class Fermentibacteria; order Fermentibacterales; family JCC-6; genus JAWLEP01. Next base: position 7,987 of record JAWLEP010000002.1, on the reverse strand, counting down.
TGAGCGCAGGGCTCAGGGCCTCCGATGTGGGACGGATGGTCCATCCCCATCCCACCCTCTCGGAGCTGTTCATGGAGGCCGGCGAGAGCTTCGGTCACGGCGCCATCCATGGATAGGCGGCTGGAGGCGATAGCCGAGCTGCTGGCCACCGTACGGACCCTCCGCTCCCCGGGGGGCTGCGCGTGGGACCGCAGGCAGACCATCTCCTCGCTGCGGCCCTTCATGCTGGAAGAGGCCTACGAGGTGGCCGACGCCATCTCCGGGGGCTCGATGGACGAGGTGCGCAGGGAGCTGGGCGACCTCCTCCTGCACGTTCTCATGATGAGCACCATTGCCGAGGAGGAGGGGGAGTTCGACCTGGCCGGAGTGGCCGAGGGCATTCGCGCCAAGCTGGTCCGCCGCCATCCCCATGTCTTCGACGAGGAGTCGGGCCTGACCCCGGAGGAGGTGGAGCAGCAGTGGGAGGCCATCAAGTCCGGGGAGAAGGGGGATGAGGGCTTCTTCGGCTCCCTGCCCCCGAGCCTGCCTGCCCTGCAGGCGGCATGGCGGCTGCAGCAGCGGGCCTCCGAGGTGGGATTCGACTGGCCCGAGCCGGAGGGCGCCCGGGAGAAGCTCCGCGAGGAGCTGGAAGAGCTGGAGGAGGCCCTGGACAGCGGCGACAGCCATCAGCAGAGACGAGAGCTGGGAGACCTGCTGTTCAGCGTGGTCAACTACTGCCGTCTGATGGGCTTCGAGCCGGAGGCCTCCCTGCGGGACGCCAACGCCAAGTTCATCCGCCGCTTCACCCGCATGGAGCGGTCCCTCTCCGAGGAGGGCATCTCCCTCCACCAGGCGGACCTGCAGACCATGGAGGAGCACTGGCAGCGGGCCAAGGAGGCCGAAGGGAAGCCCTAGCCGCCCTCCCCGGGAAGCTCTATGCAGTGGCTTGCTCCCGGTTCGACGCGGGAATATCTTGCACTCTCACGCCTCTGCCGACGGGAGGGAACTACAGCCAACCATGCGCGACCCCTTCGTATGCCCTGACCTGGACCTGATATCCACCGGCACCAGGATATTCTCCGGGACGCTCCTCAACGCCGACCTGTCGGGCTTCACCAGCCTTGCCGAGAGGCTGGGGGCGCACGGGAAGGCCGGCACCGAGAGGCTTACGGAAGTCCTGAACTCCGCCCTGGGCGCCATCCTGGAGCCCGTAAGGGACGCCGGAGGCGTGGTCCTCTACCTCGCCGGAGACTCGGTGACCGCCCGGATGCCCGACCCGGCCGGGGCGGCGGGCTGTCCGCAGGCCATACACCAGGGGCTGGCGGCCCTGGGGAGCTTCGACACCCCCGAGGGGGAGGTCCGGCCGAGGGCCTCGGTGACCCACGGAGCCGGCAGATGGGGGGAGACGGTGCTGGCCCACGGAGGCCACCGCCACATACTTCTAACCGGGCCCATGATCTCCCGTCTGGCCCAGCTGGAGAGGGAGTCCGACCCGGACGGCGGAACCGCCTCCACCAGGCTCTACGTGCCCCCCGTCATCGGAGACGCCTCCGGGGGCATGACATCGCCCGGGAGGGATGGGCCGGACGAACCCGTCGACCCCCCGGCCGCCGAGCACCGCTCGATGGCGGCCCTTTTCGTAAGGCTCTACGGCTACGACCCGTCCAGGCCCCCCATAGGCGAGCTGGGGGCGGCCTACGCCTGCCTCTCCTCCATTGCCCACCGTTTCGGCGGGCGACTGCAGCTGGTGGACAGCATGATGAGCGACGGCTGCCGGGTCTTCCTGCTGTTCGGGGCCCCCGTCTCCACCGGCCGCGATGCCCGGAACGCCGTCCTTGCCGGCAGACGGGCCCTCGATGACCTGTCCGGCCTGGAGCAGGTCTCCGTGGGCATAGGGGTCGGCTACGGCTACGCATACGCGGGGGTGGTGGGCAGCGAGTGGCGGCGCCAGTACACGGTGATAGGCGATTCGGTGAACACGGCGGCCCGTCTGGCGGACACCGCCGCGCCTGGCTCCATTGTCGTCTCCGAGGACGCCAGGAGGGCCACGGTGGCCGACCTGGGGTTCGAGGAGCTTCCCCCGGTGATGGCAAAGGGCAAGTCATCCGCCATTCGGAGGTTCGTGCCCACCGGCGACGGGGCCTCGGACGTGCGAAGGTACGATTTCGTGGGCAGGGACAGGGAGCTCTCCAGGCTGGGCCGGATGCTGCAGACCCCGGGTAACCTGGTGGAGCTCACCGGCGAGGCCGGCATGGGCAAGACCAGGCTCCTGGAGGAGCTGCGGGCGGCACTGGAGGCCGGGGGCATGACGGTGGTGATGGCCCGCCCGGAGGAGCCGCGGGGAGTGGACGACCACCTGGTCTCGCTGCTGACCGGCATCTGCAGGATAGGGGCCGACGACTCCCCCGAGCTTCGCCGCTCCAAGCTGGCCGGGGCCCTGCTGTCCGCCGGAGGAGAAGACCTGGCCCGAATGGAGAGCGTACCCGGCAGCATGCTGCTGGGCCTGGAGTATCCGGACTCGCCCTACACCGCCCTCACCCCCCGGCTGCGGAGGGAGAACCTCCTGGACTGCCTGGGGGCGCTGGCCGGGGACCTGGGTCCGGCGGGAGCGCTGATCCTGGACGACTCCCACCTTCTCTCAGAGGAGGAGGTCGAAGAGCTGGGCACCCTCCTGGGCAAGGCCATGCCGGGCCCCGAACGGGCCCTGTCGGTGCTGGTGGCCCGGCGTCCGGAGGGTTTCGCACTGGAGCCCCCCTCGGGCATGACACTGAAAGCCATGGAGCTGTCGGGACTGGACGACAGGGCCAGGCGTCAGCTGGTGGGAGGTCCCCTGAACGGTGGCCGGCTGGAGCCGGAGGTGGAGCTGACCGTCATGCAGCGGGCCCAGGGAAATCCCTTCTACCTGCTGCAGATAGTCCTCTACCTGGTGGAGAAGGACCTGCTGGTGCGGGAGGGCGATACCTGGAGGCCCTCTCCCGACTACTCCGAGGATTCCCTGCCGGACAACGTGTTCTCCATGATCATGGCCCGCATAGACCGGCTCAGCGCCAGGGCCAAGGAGTGTCTGCGGATCGGCAGCGTGGTGGGAATGGAGTTCTCCGGCCGGCTGGTGCAGTCGCTGCTGGAGAGGGAGGTGACGGCCGACCTGCGGGAGACCGTCGCCGCCGGCCTCGTCTACTCCGCCACGCTTCGGGAGCTGGAGTATGTCTTCTCCCACATGCTGATACGGGACGTGGCCTACGACTCGCTGCTCCGCGAGCGCAGAAGGAAGCTGCACGGCCAGGTGGCCGCAATACTGGAGAGCATGGACTCTCCCGCGGCGGTTCTGGCCTACCACTACGAGCTCGCCGAGGACTGGGACCCGGCGCTGCGGCAGAACCTCCGCGCCGGCAGACGGGCGAAGGACGAGTACAGGAACCGGCAGGCGCTGGCCCACGCGGAGAGGGCGGCCGAGATTGCCGACAGGCTGGGGGGACGGGAGGAATCGCTCTCCGAAGCCCTGCGCCTGAAGGCCGACGTCCTCGACGTAATCGGCCGGCTGGACGGAGCCATGGACACCTACCGGGCCGTTGCCGATCTGGGGGCCAACACCGATCACTGGGTGAATGCCATGCAGTCCATTGCGCAGATTCACTTCGTCCGCGGGAAGTTCGATGAGTCACTGCAGATAGTGAAGCAGGCCGAGAACGGTCTGCTCGAGTCCGGGAGCATCCTCCCGAGGTACGCGGTCAAGTTCGCGGGATTCCGTGCGTGGGTGAAGACCGTTCAGGGGGACGTGGAGGCGGGCATGAAGCATGCCCGAAAGGCGGTGGAAACGGCTCTGTCCATCCCGGAGTCCGAGCCTGCACGACCGCGTCTGCTGGGCTATGCCTACAACACCCTGGCCACAGTCTACTGGGCCCTGAGCGACATGGAGACCTCCGGAGATTACTACAGGAAGGCCCTGGAGCTGGCGAAGCAGATGGGCATGCGCAGGGACGCCGCGGTAACCCTGGGCAACATCGGTCTGGTCCTGGAGGGCCAGGGCCTCTGGGAGGACGCCATCGAGGCGATCACCCAGAAGATGAAGACGGTGAGGGAAATAGGCGAGAAGTACATGGTCAACTCATGCCACGGCGAGCTGGTCCCCAGCCTCATCAGAGCCGGGCGAATGAGGGAGGCCCGCCGTCACTGCGACAGCTACCTCAGGATCTCCCGGGAGCTGGTCTCCACCCACGACATCACCATAGGACTGGGCCTCGACGCCCACCTGGCCATGTGGGAGAGGGATGTGGAGAGGATGCGGCGCAGCGCAGGGGAGCTTCTCGAGCTGGCCTCGGAGAAGGGCATACGCAGGGAGGAATGGAAGGCCTACCTCTATCTGGGCTGGGCCGCGCTCCTGGCAGGCGACATGGCCGAGGCCGAGAAGCTGATCGAAAAGGCGCTGGAGATGTCACGCGACCTGGACGAGAAGTGGCAGGCCCCGACGATGAGGGGTCTGCTGGCCAGGGCGGCGGCGGGGTCGGCGGATGATGCTCAGCTGGAGGAGCTGCTCTCACAGGCGGAGGCCGATGCGGAAGACGTCCTGGACATCGTACTGGCCGATTGTCTTCACCACTTCGCGCTGGCTTATGCCGATGCCGGCAGGACGGATATGGCCGAGGACATGCTTAGGCGCGCCCTCGGGCTGTACCAGGACTTCTCGGCGCAGAGCAACATGTCCGAGACCGGCCTCGAGCTGGGACGTCTGCTGGCGGAGAAAGGACCCGACCACCACTCGGAGGCCACCGAGCATCTGTCGGCGGCGGCGGAGACCTTCCGCCGGGTGGGCCTGCCCGGCCGGGCCGAGGAGGCGGAGGGCCTGGCGGCCCGCGTAGGAGACGGCGGCTAGCCCGACCCCGCAGGACCGGCTACAGCCCGACCACCCTGGACACGGCTTCCCCGCGATCCCGGACCGGGGGCAGAATCGGGGTTTCCCCCCGGGGGAGCGGGTGGTACATTCTGCGCTGGACGGCGCAGGCCCCACCCCAGCCCTGGAAGCGGTGATATGCCCGAAGCCGCCGGAGGCCCGACAGGCAGGATCGCAGCAGCGGCCATCATCCTGGCGGCGATGGCGGCCTTCGTGTTCCTGCTCCCCGGGGAGTCCTTCTGGTGCATGGACGAGGGCAACAGGTACCTGCAGACCTGGTCGCTGTCCCGCCGTCTGGAGTTTCCCCCAGAGCTTCCCTACCCGGGCTCGCAGGGGCTGGAGGGCACCGGTCTGGCCGAGACCCTCAGGCCCCTCCCCGGCCACTACGGCTACATGGAGGACGGCGGGCTCTACAGCCAGTACAACCCGCTGCTGGCCCTGCTGGCGGTGCCCTTCCACCTGACCCTGGGCCAGTGGGGCATCTACCTGCCCGGCCTGCTGGCGGGGGTGGTGCTGGTGTATCTGCTGGCGGTGGCCACCGCTGAAAGCGGCTATCCCTTCGGCCTGCGGCTGCTGCTGTTCGTCCTCTGTACCGGCCTGCCCTTCTACATGGCCACCTTTTTCTCCAACACCCTGGCCCTGGCCCTGGCCTTCGGCAGCCTGCTGCTGCTGCGGCGGGGCAGGACAGTCGCCGCTGCGGTGCTGGCGGCCGCAGCCCTGGTCCTCCGAGAAGAGATGGTCCTGGTCTACCCGCTTTTCCTGATGTTCCTGCCCCGCCGGCCCGGGACCGGGCGCCTGATCGCTTCCGTCCTCCTGGCCGCTGCCGTGTTCCTGGCCCTCCAGAGGCTCCTCACCGGCCAGTGGCTGGGTGTTCACCTGGGGGCCAGCGGGATCCAGCAGGAGCTGTACGCCTCCGAGATGTCCTGGATGGAGGCCCGTTTCTACATCGTCAGGAGGGCCTTCATCAACGCCTTCCCCGGTTTCGGCTGGGAGGGCCTGGCCCTGGGGCTGGCCCTCTGGGCCTCCTGGGCCATGAGGCTGGCCACCCGCGGACGCAGCTCCAGGGCCTTCGCGTATGCGGGGCTGGCCCTGTCGGTAGTCCCCCTGGCGGCCATGTTCGTCCGCGGTCTTCCCTCCCTGGACACGGTGGCGGTGCAGCACCCCCTGGTGATCTTTCCCGTCCTCTGGCTGGCCCGTCCGCCGAGGCGGTTCCTCTACGCCGTCGGGGGCGTGGTCCTCCTCATGGTACTGCTGATGAGCCCCATGCACACCGAGGACCTGTCGTGGGGGTTCCGCCACGGGATGTTCCTCTTCCTCCTTGCCGCCCTCTTCATCGGCGGGAAGCCCCCCCGAAGCCTGGTCTGTTCCGTACTGGCGGTGGGTCTGTTGTCCACCGCCGCTTCCCTCTCGGTGCTGACGGCCAAGAGGCTGCGGGAGCAGGAAACGATAGATGCTCTGAGGAGCAATGGTGGCGCGGTGATCACCACCTCCTGGGAGCAGCCCCAGAACCTGGCAGCCCTGATGACGGAAGGGGTCCCCATCTTCCACGCTTCCCGCGCCCGTGCCCTTCACGGGGCGCTGCAGGCCTTCTCCGACCGGCAGCCCCTGGTTATGGTCCGCCGTGGAAACACCGAAGCCGTCCTGGGAACGGCCGCCGCCGCCGGCATGGAGTGCCGGCTGGTATGGTCGGGGTCCCCGGCCGATCTCCTGACAGACGCCCGTGTATTCAGCTGCAGGCGGAAGCAGGGCGCTTCGCCCCGGATGGGGACCGTGGTCAGGCCCGGAACAGTGAGCTCAACGGGAAAATGTCAGATGCCCGGCCGAGGAAGGGCAGACAAAGGCGATAAGTTGCCTTGAGGGCAGCACGGCATTGAGCCGCGCACCGGAAGAGGAACCGGCCGGGTACAGGGACTTCCCGGTCGCTCCCTCCTACCTTATGACCACGAACCTCTCGGTGGACGAGAACGATTCCGCTCTCATACGGCGGATGTACAGTCCGGAGCTGAAACCGCTCAGGTGCAGATCGTACCGCCCCTCCGCTTGATACACCACGTTGACGGACGGAGCCAAACTATATATGGACTAGTCTCTCTTGGCCGAAACAACCATATCGAATTGTCTCCCCTGTTGATCTGTTGAATTGGAGCAGGTATTGAAAGACAGCCGATCAATCATTGTCAAGCGCAACACAATGGGGTCACAGTAATATGATGCCACTAAAGGCATTGATAAAAAGAACATTGATAAGATTGGACCCGTTTTCTCCATATCCACGTTATTATCCGTTTAGAATGTCTGAAAATGAGAAAGCCATATTTGACGAGGCCATAAAAGAGTCGCGTCATTATCTGGAGTTTGGACTGGGCGGTAGCACCCTCCGAGCCATTCAGAAATCAAAAGCAATGATCTACACGGTTGAGTCAAGCGCCGAGTGGATAGAGTATATGCGGAAATATGTCGTATTCAGGTTCTTTCAAAACAAGCGGCTGTATATATTTCCTGTGAACATTGGTCCGTTAGGTGATTGGGGATACCCGCAATCAGAAGAATTCAGGGAATCCTTTGAAAAGTATTCATCAGACGTTTTTCAGTCCATTGATAGCACACTAATTGATTTGTCGCTGGTTGATGGAAGGTTTCGAGTAGCATGTACTCTAAAAATAGTTCTTGCATGTCATGAAAACAGCAGGATTAGAATAATAATTCATGATTTCTGGAATCGGCCGCATTACCATATTGTTCTCAAGTACTTGGATACAATCAGCCGGGCTGACACTATGGGTGTGTTTTCCATAAAGAAGAACGTTGATCTGAAAGCAGTAGAAGCAGACTATGAAGCATACAAATTCAACCCTGAGTAGACAGAAACAGAGGTGCATCCCGAAAGTCGGACATGCTTGAAGCAATAGGAAACTGGATTTCAAGAAGACAGGGATGTAGACCATAAGAGCCTCTCAGAGGTGAGAGAAGCCGCATCACCTACGGGAGATCCCAGCGTCAGCATCAATGACCAAGGGGATATGTCAACGCCGGTTACGAGTGCAACAGATTCGCCGGTCTAGATGCAACACTATCTCCGCCGTTTTCCATTCTTGCGAGTCTTTCGCAAGGCGGCATCCC
>JAWLEP010000001.1:44544-129120 GCA_041686025.1 Candidatus Fermentibacteraceae bacterium | reverse complement strand
AGTGTCAAGTACTCTTTTGACAAGTGCACGGCCCCGCCGTACAGTACGGCCCGTCCCTCCGCCGGACGGGAGGATATCACCGGGCAGAGGACGGATACGGCTATCTCCTCCGGGCTGCACGAGCCCAGCATCAGCTGCATCAGGTCGAAGAACACGAAGTTCCCGGGACGCAGCTCGGTGGCGGGCCCGAAACCGTCGGCCAGGCGACAGGAGGGCGTGTCGCCCCAGGAGACCTCTATCCCCTCCGCCCGGTCTCCCAGCGCCTCCAGGGCCGTCTCCAGACGCTCCATGGCCGTCCCGTGGGCCTCCAGCACCCCCGAAGGGCCGGCGGCGGCGTAGGTCTGGCCGGCGTGGGAAAGCACCCCCGCCAGCCTCAGACCCTCCGCGAAGGCGGTCTCGGCCAGCCTCTCCAGGAGTGGGCCGTCGTCCCAGCGGACGCCCGTCCGGCCGTCGCCGCAGTCCAGCTCCAGCCAGACCGGGGGCTTCCGGTGGGACCCCATGCGGCCAATGGCCCGCAGCGCCTCCTCGGAGTCCACCGTGAACCCCAGCTCGGCCCGGGCGCAGAGCTCCCGGGCCAGGGAGAGCTGACGGGGGTTGAGGGGAATGGCCAGTGTGATGTCGCTCCAGCCGTCGGAGATGAAGTATCGGGCCATCTCCAGGGAGGATACGGCAATCGACCGTACGCCGGCGTCACGGAACCAGCCGCCCACCTCCAGCGACTGGTGGGTCTTGAAATGCGGCCGGAACCCCAGACCCAGCCTGCGGGCCTTCTCCGCCATGGCGCGGATGTTGACCCTGGCCCTCCGCCGCGAAAGCAGGACGGCGGGCCTGCCGGCCCGCCGCGCCGCCTCTTCGGGTATTCCGCAGAGGACCCTCAGCTGCCCACCAGCCTGGCGGTCTCGCGGGCTATCATCAGCTCCTCGTTGGTGGGTATCACCAGGACCCGCACCCGGCTGTCGGGGGCGGTGATGTCCTCCTCCCGTCCCCGGGCCAAATTCTTCTCCGGGTCAATGGAGGCTCCCAGGACCTCCAGTCCGCTGCAGATCCTCTCCCGGATCTCCGGTCCGTTCTCCCCCACCCCGGCGGTGAAGACTATGGCGTCCAGGCCGCCCATGGTGACGGCGTAGCCGCCTATGTACTTGCGGACCTTGTCGGCGAAGAGGTCCAGGGCCAGGACCGCGCGGTGATTGCCCTCCTCGGCGGCCTCCTCCACGTCCCGCATGTCCCGGGATACGCCGGAGATGCCCAGGAGGCCGCTCTCCTTGTAGATCACCCTGTTGATGTCGTCCGGCGTCAGGCCGTGGCTCTTGGCCAGCTCCACGATTATGGCCGGGTCCACGTCCCCCGAGCGGGTGCCCATCATCACGCCGCACATGGTGCCGTATCCCAGGCTGGTGTCGATGCTGCGGCCGTTCTTCACCGCCGTGAGGCTGCAGCCGTTGCCCAGGTGGCACGTTATCACGCAGAGATCCTCCAGGGGCCGGCCCATCATCTCCGCCGCCCTGGCGGAGACGTACTGGTGGGAGGGGCCGTGGAACCCGTAGCGCCGCATCCTCTTCTCCTCGTAGTACTCCCAGGGGAGCGGGTAGACGTAGGCTACCGGGGGCATGGTCTGGTGGAAGGCGGTGTCGAAGACGGCCACGTTGGGGACTCCGGGCAGGTTCTTCACGGCCGCCCATATGCCCTCCAGGTTGTGGGGGTTGTGGAGGGGGGCCATGGGACTGCACTCCTCGATGCCGGCTATGACGTCGTCGTCTATCATCACCGAGTCGGAGAACTTCTCGCCGCCGTGGACCACCCGGTGCCCGATGGCGTCTATCTCCTCCAGGCTCTCCAGTGCCCCCACCCGGGTGTCGGTGAGGGTCTCCAGGACCATGGAGAGGCCCTTCCTGTGGTCCCCGATGGGCTCCTCCCGCACCACCTCACCGTCGTTGCCCGGCCGGTACCTCATCCGCCCGGTCTCCTCACCGATTCTCTCGATGAGGCCCCTGGCCAGCACCCCGCCGGTGTCGCTCTCCATGAGCCTGAACTTGATGGAGGAGCTGCCGCTGTTGAGTACGAGGATCTTCATTCTGAAAGCCTCCGTCGCGTGTATGGACTGCCGGGACAATCGACCTGACAGACTAGCATAGACCGGCGCGCTGCCGCGGACAAGCCCGCAGCAAAAAGGGGACGGAGGTATTTTAACTCAAATACGCGACTAATGCGTAGCAGGGGCCTGCAGCTCAGTTTCCGTATTAGTAGCGTATTTGAGTTAAAATACCTCCGTCCCCACTGCCGTCCCCACTGCTACCGGTGCGAGCGGACGTTGGCCCCGCCCTGCTCGGGGAGCCGGCCGTCCAGGAACTGCTGCAGGGCCTCGCCGGCGGTCTCCGCGTCGCTGAGGTATACGCTCACCCCGGCCTGCTGAAGCGTGCTGAAGGCCTTGGGGCCGATGTTCCCGCCCACGGCGGCATCGCACCCCAAACCGGCGGCCAGGCTCCCGGCCCTTACGCCGGCGCCGTGTCCGGCCGACACCGCCTCGTTGCGATGGGCCTCGGTCTCCCCGGTCTCGGTGTCGTGCACCAGGAACCAGGCCGCTCTGCCGAACCTGCTGTCGAAGCCGCTGTCCAGGCTGTCGCCCTTGGCGGTCAGGAGTATCTTCATCTTCGTGGTCCCTTTCCGTTGTTGCCTCCTCTGCGGCCGCCGCGCCGGCCTCCCCGGCCACGTCTGCGGCCCGCCCTTCTTCCCCTGCCGCGCCAGCCGCCGGGGGTCATGCTGCCCAGCTCTCCCGCGGAGAGCTTCCTCAGCGCCCGCTCCACGGGCCCGGAGACTCCCGGGTAGACGGTCATGCCGGACTCGGCCAGCATCCAGAGCATGGGGCGGGATATGCCCCCGCAGACCACCGCCTGCGCTCCACTGCGCCTGAGCCTGCCGGCCAGGAGAGCGTCCATTCCCCTGCCCGGGGGCCGCACCGTCTCCAGGCGGCGGGCCTCCCCGTCCGGGGAGAGGTCGTAGAGGCGCACCTCCGGCGCGAAGTCCAGCGCCGGGGCCACCGTTCCGTCCTGGCATGCCGCAACTGCTGCTATCATCTCGACTCGTCTTGAAGCATATTCCGCGCCACCGCTCTCGGGGCCCGCCGCGCAGGGGCCGGCCGGGCCGGGGGGTTGCAGCGGCGCAACCCGCCATCACCGCGCCGGAGCATCGCCGCTACCGTCGCTGTCCGGGGGCCGGATGCCGTACCTCTTCATCTTCCGGTACAGGGTGGTCTTGTGAATGCCCAGCTCCCGGGCGGTCCGGGCACGGTTCCAGCCGTTGCGCCTCAGGGCGTTCATCAGGTAGGAGGCCTCCAGCCTCTCCAGGCCGTCCTCGCCCTGCGGGGTCCCGCCGCCCACGATTCCCGGGGGCAGATGCTTCAGGTCTATCCGACCCTCCCGGCACAGCACGAAGGCCCTCTCGATCATGTTCTCCAGCTCCCTGACGTTTCCCGGGTAGTCGCAGGCCATGAGGGCGCTGAGGGCGGCGTCGGTGACCCCCTCCACCTCCCGGTCCAGCTCGGCGTTGAAGCGGGAGACGAAGTGCTCCACCAGAAGGGGCACGTCCTCCATCCTCTCCCTGAGGGGAGGAATGTCGATGCGCACCACGTTTATGCGGTAGTAGAGGTCGGCCCGGAACTCCTCCTCCTCCACCATCCGGTCGATGGGCCGGTTGGTGGCCGCTATCACCCTGGCGTCCGTCCGCTCCTCCTCCACCGCTCCCAGGGGAAGGAAGGTCCCGTCCTGCAGCACCCGCAGCAGCTTGGCCTGTATGGCGGGGGAGAGGTCGCCTATCTCGTCGAGGAAGATGGTGCCTCCCCGGGCCAGCTCGAAGCGGCCGGGCTTGTCGGCCCGGGCATCGGTGAACGCCCCCCTGCGGTGCCCGAAGAGCTCGGATTCCAGGAGGCTGTCGGGGATGGCGGCGCAGTTCACGGGGACGAAGGGACCCTCCGACCGGGGGCCGGTATCGTGGATGGCGCGGGCCAGGAGCTCCTTGCCGGTCCCGCTCTCGCCGCACAGGAGGACGGAGCTGCCGCTGTCGGCCACCAGGGGCACCAGCTCGAAGATCTCCAGCATCCTGCTGTTCATGCTGTACAGCCCCCCCACCCTCTCCAGTCCCCGCAGGCTGGCCGAGCTGGAGAGGTCGCGGAACACCTCCACGGCGTACTCCAGCTCGCCGTCGCCGCCGGCAACGGCCAGCGCCTTCATGCTCAGCAGCCTGCGGCTTCCCAGGGCGTCCACCATCTGGACCTGTCGGGACTCCACCGGACCGCCCCGGCTCAGGGACCGGTCCAGCAGACAGTCGCTTCCGCAGCGGTCGGAGCGGAGGACCTGCGAGCACTGCATCCCCGCGGCCTCTTCGGGGTCAATGCCCGTTATGCGGGAGGCCGCAGCGTTCATGTAGGTGACCCTCCGCCGGGAGTCCAGCACCATCACGCCGTCGTCCAGAAGCTCCAGGGCCTGCAGCAGGCCCCTGCCGGTGGGGCTCTCCATCAGGCCCCCTCCGATTCCAGGTGGCGCAGGTAGCGGACGATGGCGAAGAGCAGGGCCCACAGAACGGTGTACCGGTAGTTGGTGGCCGGCGATGCGAACAGGGAGGCCACAGCCACCACCACCATTCCGCCGGCGCAGGAGAGGGCCAGGGCGGCCCTGCCGCTGTGGGCGCTTCCCAGGAAGAGCCTGGCTCCGTCCACCACTCCCGCCACGTAGAGAAGCGCCAGGACCGCCACCCCCGAGATGCCCGCCACCAGGGCCGTCTGGAACAGCGCCCCGTCCACTCCCGCCATGGTCCACATCATCCCCATCTCCGGCTTGAAGTAGGTGATGGTCTCCCCGAAGCCGTGGCCGAAGAGCAGGGCGGCGCCCTGCAGCTTGTCCAGTACCGCGCCCCAGGAGATGAACCGGGAGAGTATGGCCACGTCGAAGAGGTAGGAGCCCGACTCGCTGGCCGTCCTCTGGGCCAGCTGGCCGGTGGAGAGCAGATCCAGCGCCCCCACCAGGAAGACGCCGGCGCCCACCAGGATGCCGAACACCAGCAGGGACAGCACCTGCCTTCCCGGCCCGGCGGTCTCCCTCTCCCTCTTGAAGAGGCCAACCAGGAACATGAAACCCACGGCGCAGGCCATCCCCAGCCACAGCCCCCTGGTCTGCGAGAGGAGTATGCCTGCCACCATGAGCACCGCAGCCGGAACGGAGAGCAGCAGGGAGGGGGCGCTGCGGGGGGAGCGCCAGAGCAGGCCTCCCAGCATCACCAGGACCACGGCCATGGCGTTGGGCTGTCTGGTTGCTATGCGCATGCCGGTGGGCCGGTAGTAGAGCCCCATCCCCTCGCCGGTGATGCCTGCTATCACGTAGGACAGCCCCGCCACGCCGGCGAAGAGGACCAGCATCCGAACCAGCCGGGGCAGGGGGTCTCGGGTGGAGCAGAGGATCCAGAGGAAGGGAAAGAGGAAGAGGTAGCCGGCGTAGGTCAGGGCGAACCTGAATACCACCTCGGGGTCGTTTCCGGTGACCAGACCCTGCACCGTGGCCACTGCCGCCAGGGCGGTGAATGCCGCCGCCAGCCATCCGGTGAGGCCGGGGCGGGCCGGGATGCGGGCTCCGTCGGCCAGGGCCGCGGCCCACACGAGGAGGACCCAGGCCAGGGCGACGGTGTCCAGGCGCACCAGAACCGGGCCGGCGTAGAATGCCGCCGTGTCCAGCATGGCCAGGCTCAGGCATATCTGCAGCCCCAGCGCCGCCAGCATGGTCCGGTAGGGTGATCCGACCACCAGGATCGCCGCTCCCAGGCCGGCGGCCGCAGCCACTACCAGGGCGAACATGTCCGCGGCCACCCCGGCGGCCAGCAGGACGGCCGTCAGCAGCAGCCCGGCGGTGACCGCCCGGTCTCTTCTGTCAGACGGCGCAGCGGCGCTCACATGCTCTCCGCTACCGCCACTCCCAGACCCACGCACTCGGCGAGCTTTCCCCCGTCGGGGACGAACCTGGCGGACACGCTGTCCGCCACCCGCTGCACCTTCATCCCGTCCAGGATCTCCTCCAGGTTGCCCACCGCCTCCCCGCTCCATCCGTACGAGCCGAAGCAGCCCCCGACCAGGCCCCCGGGCTTCAGGCCCCGGAGGTAGGTCATTGCATCGGCCAGCGTGGGGAAGATCTGGTTGTTGATGGTGGGGGAGCCCACCACCAGGCCGCCGGCCTCCAGCACCTCGGTGGCCACGTCGCTGCGGTGGGTGCCGCCCAGATGCAGGACCTTCGCCTCCGCCCCCGCCCGGGCCACCCCCTCGGCAACCGATCGGGCCATCAGCTCGGTGGAGTGCCACATGGTGTCGAAGACTATCACCACTTTGCGAGCCTTCTCGCCTTCGGCCCACCTTCCCCAGAGGTCTGCTATCCACTCCGGGCCGGGCTCCCCGCCCGCTGCGTAGACCGGACCGTGATCGGGTGCGATGAGATCGATCCGCAGACCGAGGTCGCCGACCTTCGACAGCAGCCTGCTCACCAGGGGCGAGAAGGGCATCAGTATGTTGGCGTAGTACTTGGCCGCCTGCCGCCGCAGAGCGGCCGGATCGTAGTCGCCGGCGAAGCGGCCGCTGCCGGCCAGGTGCATTCCGAATGCGTCCTGGCTTATCAGGACCCCGCTGTCCGGAAGGTAGCTGAACATGCTGTCCGGCCAGTGAAGCATCCTGGTCTCCAGAAAGAGCACCTCCGCGCCCGCCAGGGTCATCTTCTCCCCGTCCGCCGCCACGGTGATGTCGGGGAGGCCCCCGTAGTGGGAGCGCAGGTTCTTCGCCCCCATCTTGGAGGCCACCAGAGCAACCTCGCCCAGCTCACCGAGGACGCCCTTCAGGGAGCCGGTATGGTCGGGCTCTGAGTGGTTGGACACCAGAACGTCCACCCGGGAGGGGTCGACGACGCTGGCCACCCGCGAGAGCATCTCGTCTGCGAAGTGCTCCTTCACCGTGTCGAACAGCACCCATCCCTCCGGCCCCCGGAGAAGGTAGGCGTTGTAGGTGGAACCGGCGGGTGTGGAGTACCCGTGAAAATCCCTGACGTCCCAGTCTATGGCTCCGACCCAGAAGAGGCCGTCGCTTATCTCTACGGCTTCGAAGTTCCGGCTCATACCGCCTCCTCCGGTGTGCCCGGCCTCAGCTCCTGGCCAGCCGCGAGACCAGCTTCGCGGTGGCGTCCGCCACCCACTCCAGGAAGGCCCGGTGCTTCTCGGTAAAGGCCTCCTTCTCGTGGGAGTCTATGTCCAGCTCTCCCACCAGAACGCCCTCGTGGAAAACCGGGACCACTATCTCGGAGCTCACCTCAGGGCTGCATGCCAGGTAGTTGTCCTCCTCCTCGACGTCGTCCACCACCACCGTGCGCTCCGTCTCGGCCGCCCGGCCGCAGACCCCGTCACCGAAAGCGATCCTGCGATGCTCGGTGGGCTCGCCGGAGAAGGGGCCCAGGACCAGCTCCCTCGGTGAGGAGGGGTCCACAAGGTAGTATCCGGCCCAGTCGCAGTTGTCCGAGTTCTGTGCAAGGTAGTCGGTGATCTTCTGGAGCATCTCGCGGGGGGCGAGGTCCGACCTGCTGAGCATGCTCTCTATTCCGCCTCTGAGTACGTCCGGGTCCCTCTTTATGCGCAAGTTACCGTTCCTCTCTCTCTTCTATTCGCTCGCTTTCTCGGTTAGCTCCCCCCACAGGGCAACCGCCCTGCGTACATGGGGTATGGTAATCGATCCACCCACCACCATGGCAACCCCCAGGGCCTCGGAGACCTCCTCGCCGGTACGGCCCAGATCCCGGCAGCGGCCCAGGTGGTAGGCGACGCAGTCATCACATCTCAGCACCAGGGACGCCACCAGTCCCAGCAGCTCCTTGGTGGCCGCCGGCAGCGCTCCGTCCCGGTAGGTCAGTGAGTCCAGGCTGAAGAAGCGCTTCGTGACCCTGTCCGCCGACTCCAGCACCCTGCGGTTCTGCTCCTCGCGCTCCCTGGCGAACTCCTCGTAGCTTCTCATTCCGCCGGGCCCCCGCCTGCGGGGCGGGAGCCCCCGCCTGTGGGGCGGGGGGGCACGGTCCTAATCCCCCTCCCCGCCCAGGATGGAGGGGACGTTGAAGGTCCGGGAACCCATCTCCCGGTCCAGCATCATCATGACCCCGGAGCCCTCGGGCGCCATCTTCAGCTTGGCCAGTATCTCCTCGGCGGAGGCCTCCTCCTCCACCTGCTCGGCCACGTACCACTGCAGGAACTGGTTGGTGGCGTGGTCCCGCATCTCGATGGCGATGTCCACCAGGCTGTTGATGCGGCCGGTGACGTACTTCTCGTGCTCCAGGGCGGCGCCGAAGGCGTCCTCGGGGGAGTCCCAGCTGACCTGGGGCTCCTCTATGGCCTTGAGGATCACCCTTCCGCCGCGCTCCCTGACGTAGTTCACGAAGCCCATGGCGTGGGCCAGCTCCTCCTGCGCCTGTATCTCCATCCAGTTGCTGAATCCGGGCATGTCGATGTCGTCGAACCAGGCCGACATGGCCAGATAGAGGTATCCCGAGTAGAGCTCGGCGTTTATCTGGTCGTTGAGCGCGTCCTGCATCTTCTTCTCAAGCATCTCAGCCCCTCCAAAGTCCGTGCACGTTGCAGTGCTCCCTGGCGGAGACGTCGTCGCAGTGATCGGTCTGGAATGCCGCCTCCGGCCTGTCTCCCGGCTGCAGGAACTCCCTGTAGGCCCTGCCCCCGCAGATCAGCTGAATCCACTGTATCCAGTGCTTCTCCTCCATGGGATGGGGTACGCTTCCCACCTTCACCCTGTAACCGTCGTCCGTCTCCTCTATCACGGGAACGTGCTTCTCGGTGGAGCTGTCTGCCGTCTGCTCGCCCAGCCTCTCCATGGGCTCGCCGCAGCACACCAGCTGCCCCGCCCCCCCCTGGAGCACCTCCACTATGTTGCCGCACCTCTCGCACCTGTATATCTCGAGACGCTCTGCCATCTCAGACTCCCTTCAAGCGGTTGCGCCGGCAACGTCCGAAGCCGGGCGGCGCTACTAAGGATAGAAAAATATCCCCGCACATGCTACCATCACTTCCCCTGCGCGCAGCAGTGAAAGTAATAGTAATCATTACTAATAGATGAAGGACCGGGGCGTCCGTCAAGTGGAATCTTCCATCCTCTTGACTATCAAGGCAGTTACGTCGTCCGTTCTGGTCGCCTCCCCCCGGAAGGAGTCCAGCACGCGCAGAAGGGTGGCGAAGACCTCGCGCGAGGACTCGCTCCTGTGGTGAACCATGGTCCGCGCCAGCCGGTCCCGGCCGAACTCGCTCACCTCGTCCCCCTCCTTCTCCTCCATGGTCTCCGTGACCCCGTCGGTGAACATCACCAGCAGGTCGCCGGGGTCCATGGCGGCGCTTCCGGCTGCGTAGTCCGCCCCGGGAAGCACCCCCAGCACAAGGCCCCCGCTGGTGAGCTGCTCGGTGGCGCCGTCACACCTGACCAGCAGCGGAGGGTCGTGCCCTGCGCAGCAGTAGGCCAGTCGCCCCGTCCGGGGCTCCAGCACCGCCAGGAAGAAGGTGATGAACTTGTCTTCGGGCATCCTGCGGCAGGTCTCCTCGTTCAGCATGCCCACGATCTCGTTCGCCGGCGCCGGCCTCCGCAGCAGTGTATGGAGCGTGGCCTGGAGCGCAGACATCAGAAGGGCCGCCGCGGCGCCCTTTCCGGAGACGTCGGCTATGGCCAGCGCCACCCTCCCGTCCTGCAGGGGTATCACATCGTAGTAGTCGCCCCCCACATGGTTGCTGGCTATGCTGTCCGCCGCTATCGAGTAGCCCGGCACCTCCGGTATGACCGCCGGCAGAAGGCCCTTCTGTATGCCCCGGGCCAGGTTCAGCTCCTCCTGGAACCTCTCCCGCTCGATGTTGGCCTCCACCAGGCGGGCGTTCTGTATTCCCATGGCCACCTGGCTGGCGAAGTTCTCGAACAGGCCCCGCTCCTCCTCCATGAACCCGAACTTCCCCGAGGACGCCACCAGCAGCAGGCCGATGGACCCGTCGGCGGTGCGCAGCCCGCAGGCCATAAGCGATCCCACCGCCCCCTGCAGCGGCCCGGAGCCCTCGAAGAGACGGCTGCGGGGGAAGTTGTTTATGAGCAGCGCCTTGCCGCCGGAGGCCACCGCGGGCTCCAGGGCGTCGTACCATCCCTGCTCCACCTTGTACGCCATGGGCGCGCCCGCCCCGGCTGCCCCGGCCACCCTCCTGCCCTCCTCGCTGTGGATCACCACCCAGGCCATGTCGGCGCCGGTGAGGCTCTGGGCCAGCCTGGCGGCCTTGCGGGCCACCCGCTCCTCGTCGAACGTGGAGTAGACGGTCTCGCCCAGGCCCTGCAGGCTCCTCAGCTCCCGGAGCTTCTTGTCCAGGAGCTTGGCGGTGGGAAGGTGCAGCAGCACGGCAACCAGGGACATGGCGCTGTAGACCATGGTCACCGAGGCCACGACCCCCGTGACGGCTCCCGCCCCGGGGGAGTAGGCGGTGAGCTCGCCCATGCGGTAGAGCTGCTGCAGGTCCAGGCTGAGGTAGAGGGCCAGGCCGCAGCCGGCGGCCGCCAGGTACTTGCCGCTGCGGCTGAGGTAGTGGATCCACTTGTTCCGGAAGCCGTTGATGAAGGACCACAGCAGCACCAGTATGTAGGGAACGCTGACGGACACGCGGTTGGCCCCCGCGCCCACGTTCATGATGACGCTATGGGTCAGGAAGTCGTAGCCCATCGTGGTGTAGACCACGTGAAACAGCACCAGTATCAGCAGTACCCGCAGCAGCCGCAGCGTCTTCACCCGCCGCTCCACCAGTATCAGGCCCCGCAGCCCCAGCAGGATCATTATGGACAGCCCCGCGGCCACCACGCTGGTCAGGAGCCCCAGAACCCTCCCTCCCCGGCCCGCCCGCATGCTGGAGAGGTCCTGGGAGTCGGTGGGCGAGAGGGCACTGGAGCCCACCGAGGAGATGAGGCGCTCGGCGGTGAACAGACCGGCGCGGCCCAGTGCCAGCGCCCCCTGCTCCACCGCGCTTCCGTCCTCCAGTCCGGACAGCGGAAGAGAGCGCTCGACCCACCCGCTTATGTCCAGCGGCTCCGGGGCGCCGAGGGCCTCGGCCGCCGTCCGGTGGGAGATGAGCTCGCCCTCCAGGGCCCGGTCGCGGGGCAGGGTCTGCTGAAGCCTGGCCAGTCCCCAGGCGGCCGCCAGCAGCAGCAGGATGAGCACCAGCCTCCGGACCAGGGACAGCCCCGAGAGCTGGCCCGCCATGCCCAGGAAGACCACCACTCCGGCGGCCACGTAGAAGAGGTCGATGCCGGAGAAGCGCACTCCGCAGATGGTGAGGACAAGGGCGAGAAGGGCCGCGGAGGCCGCGATCACCCATCTGCCCGTGGACACGGTCTACTCCCCGCCGTCCAGACGCCGGGCCAGCCGGTGGAAGGGTACCTCCTCCTGGCTGCCGGTGCGCATGTCCTTCAGGGTCACCCTGCCGGACTGCGCCTCCTCCGGCCCCAGCACGGCGGTGTAGGGGATGCCGCGGCTTCCGGCCAGCCGGAACTGCGAGGAGAGGCTCTTGCCCGTGATGTCCGTCTCCACGCTGATGCCGGCGTCGCGGAGCCGCTCGGAGAGGGCCATGGCCGCATCGCGCTGCCCCTCGGAGTACACCGCCAGGAATAGACGGGCGGGCGGCGCGGCGCCCACCTCGTCGGGTATCAGGCCGTAGGACTCCAGGAAGAGCCTCAGTGTCAGGATGCCCAGGCCGAATCCCGCCCCCGGCACCTTTCGGCCGCCGAACAGGCCCACCAGGTCGTCGTACCTTCCGCCCCCGCAGATGGCCCGGCGGTTCCTGCCCCCCGTGTCCACCACCTCGAAGACGACTCCCGTGTAGTAGTCCAGGCCCCTTACCACGGAGCCGTCAAAGCGGGCGGCATCCAGACCCAGCGCCGAGAGCTTGCCGGACAGCCACAGGATGCTGCGGTAGGCATCGGCATCCCCCGCCATCTCCCTCAGCCATGGGTCTTCGGGGTCGCGGCAGTCCGCCAGCCTGCGGGCGGCCTCCACCTGGCGGTCATCCCTCAGCCGATCTCCCAGGTACTCCCTCCAGGCGTCGTCGTCCATCTTGTCCCGCTTGTCGATGGCGCCGAAGGCCTCCTGCTGGAGCTCGGGGCCCATACCCGCCGCCTGCAGGACGGCGCCGGCCAGCCCCCTGCTGGAGTAGGCTATCCCGTAGACGGAGGGTTCGGCCCCCAGGGAGGACATGATCCGGTTGAGGACCAGCATGAGCTCCAGCTCCGCCTCGGTGCCGGAGACCCCCAGAACATCGCAGTTGAACTGCATGAACTCCCTGGCCCTTCCCCGCTGGGGGCGCTCGTAGCGGTAGCAGACAGGGAACGACATCCACCTCACCGGCCAGACCAGCTCTCCTGCGGCGGCCACCATCCTGGCCAGGGTGGGGGTGAGCTCGGGCCTCAGTATCAGCTCCCGTCCCTTGCGGTCGGTGAAGTTGTAGCTCTGCTCCACCGCCAGCTCGCTGCCGGACTTGGCCAGGAACAGCTTCAGGGGCTCTATCACCGGTCCCTCGTACTCCTCGAAGCCGTAGCCGGCACCCGCCGACCTCACCGCTTCCACGATGTAGTCCTCCACCCTCTTCTCCCACGGGTAGAGCTGTCGCATTCCGTTCAGCGGTTTCTTCCTGAGGGGCATCCATCCTCCAAGCGGGGATTTGCGGGCTCAGTCTATTCTGATCCTGTTCCTTCCGGCCTTCTTGGCCTCGTAGAGCAGCGAGTCCACCCGGACCAGCATGCCCTCCGCCGGCTCGCCTCTGCGGGAGAGGGCCCCTCCCACGGAGACCGTGGCCGATACCGGACGGGTATCATATTGAACCGATGAGGACTCGACTATGCTCCTGATCCTGTCGGCGATGGCGGACAGCCCGTGGGAGTCCACGTTCCCGACCACCGCCAGGAACTGGTCTCCCCCCCAGCGGCACACGGCATCGAAGGGCCTCACCACGCCCATGAGGCTTCTGGCGGTGGCCGCCAGCAGCCTGTCACCGGCTTCGTGGCCCAGCTCCTCGTTTATTCCGCGGAAGCCGTCCACGTCGGCCAGGAGAAGGCCGAACACCCTCTCGTAGCGCTCCCGCTCGGCAATCCTCCGGGCTATCTCCCGGGAGGCGAAGCGGCGGTTGCCCAGACCGGTGAGGGCGTCCACCAGGGAGAGCTCCTCCAGGTCCCGCAGCCGCTCCCTCATGGTGTGCAGAACCATGTCCTCGCGGAAGACCTGCAGGGCCATCCTGCCCCCGGGGGCTTCCAGGGGAAGGACCCTCACCACCACCGGCACCCTGTGGCCGGAGCTGTGGTGGAGGTAGACCCTCTCGCTCTGGGCCTCTCCGGTCTGCAGGGCCCGCAGCAGGGGGCAGCGGTCGGTGCACAGGCTCTCCCCGGCATCGTCCACGTGGGCCAGCAGGCCATCGGAGCAGCTCCTGCCCACCACATCCGCGCCCGGATAGCCCGTGATCCTCTCGGCGGCGGGGTTCCAGGAGAGTATCGTCCGCCGGCCGTCCACGAGGAAGGCGCCCTCGAACAGCGAATCCAGCAGTCTTGCCAGCTCCCCGGCGGAGCAGGACGGGACTTCCCTCATGAAACCCTCCCTGTAATCACCACAATACCCTCGCAGGGGTCGCGGTCAAGCATCCGGCGGCCGGTCCCGGCCCTTGAGAGCGGGACGGGTTGGAGGTAGTTTCCATCGGGGACGAAAGGAGGACGCCATGGAAACCGGGCTGCGGGCGGCGGCGATGCTGAAGGGGGCGGCGGCGGCGCTGACGGCCCTCTCACTTCTCCTGGCCGCAGGGTGCGGAGAGGACCCCTTCGGAGCCGGCGACTGGAAGACGGCCTCTGCGGCGGGGGTGACCCTGGAGTGGCGGGTGGACGGGAACGATCTGGCCCTCCGCATCCGGGCCGAGACCACCGGATGGGTGGCGGTGGGCTTCGACCCGGAGCAGGGCATGGAATCCGCCAACATCATCATCGGGTACTACAGCGGAGGGGTCCACGTCCGGGACGACTGGGGCGTGAGCGAGAGCCATCATCAGAGCGACACCTCCCTGGGAGGATACGACAACATACTGGACAGCGACGGCAGCGAGACCGACGGGGTCACGGAGATAGAGGCCCTTATCCCCCTGGACTCGCCGGACGTGTTCGACAAGCCGCTGAGCGAGGGATCCACCTGCACGGTGATACTGGCCCGGGGCGCCGACGGTGCCGACGACTACTCCTCGCAGCACGCGGCCGCCGGGACCACGGTAATCGAGATATGACGAACGGGACGCCGGGTTGAGCGAGATCAGGCAGCTGCGCGGCGGGGACCTGGAGGACTTCTCGCGCATAGTCCGCCACGCCTACCCCTCCCTCGGCGGCAGGAGCCGGGAGGCGGTCGCCGAGTACGCCGAGAGCCTGGAGAGCCGGGCCGACGAGGACAGCCGCCTGAGCTACCTCGGGCTGTTCGGGGAGGGCGAGCTCCTGGGCGGGCTCATGCTCTCGGACTTCCGAATGAACCTGCGCGGACGCACTGTCCCCGCCCTGGGGGTCAGCCTGGTGGCGGTGGACCTGGCCCACAAGCGCCGGCACGTCTGCAAGGAGCTGATGCAGCACGTCCTGGAGAGGGCGGAAGCGGACGGATATGCCCTCACCACCCTCTACCCCTTCCGGCCGGACTTCTACCGGAGGATGGGGTTCGGCTTCGGCTCCCCCGTCTACGAGCTGGACCTGGACCCCGCCCAGCTCCCCCGCAGCCCCCTGCGGGAGCGGGTCCGCCTCCTGGACGAGGACAGCGCCCACGAGGCCCTGGAGCTCTACCAGCGCCTCTTCCGCACCACCAGCGGACTGCTGGAGAAACGCCTGCACGAGCTGGCCCGGCCGCTGGCGAAGGGCAACACGTCACTGGCCGCCTACGGCGGCGAAGGGGGCGTCGAGGGCTACGCCATGTTCAGGTTCGGAAAGCCGGAGGGGGGCAACTTCCTCCGCTACGACCTGGAGGTCCTCGAGCTCCTATACGATGGCCCGGAGGCCCTGCAGGGGCTGCTGGCCTTTCTGGGCACCCAGTCCGACCAGGTGAGGCGCATACGTCTGCTCACCCACGAGGCCGGGCTCTTCCACAGGTTCGACGACCCAACCATCCGCAGCGGCCGTCTCCTGCCCCGGGTGCACCACCCGGTGGCCCTGATGGGCGCGGGGGTTATGTACAGGTTCACCGATCCGGGAAAGGCCCTCTCCCTGATCGGGGCCGGCCCGGGTTCGGCGGGCTCTGCGCCGGTGGAGCTTCATGTGGAGGACGACTTCGTCTGGAAGGCTCCCAGGTCGGTCGTGGTGCAGGCAGCGGACGGAAGGCTGGAATCGGTTGACGCCGAACCGGAAGGAAGGCTTACCATGAGGATCGACACGTTCTCCTCCATCGTGGCTGGGTCGGCCACACTGGCCGGGCTGGCGGGCATGGGGATGGTCCGGCGCCGGGACGGCTGCGACATCGCCCGGCTGAGCCGGGCCCTGGAGCCCGACGCCCCCCCGGTCTGCCTGACGGGATTCTGACCCTGCCCTCCGCGGGCCGCGTCTCCCACGCCCGGCCCCGGATAATGATCAGCCGCTGCCTGGGGCTGGACAGCTGCCGCTACAACGGCGGCACCGTCTCCTTCGACTTCGTGGAGCGCCTGGAGGAGTTCGCCGAGCTTCTGGACGTCTGCCCAGAGGTAGAGCTGGGCCTGGGTGTCCCCCGGAAACCGCTGCGGCTGGTGAAGCCGAAGGACGCCGAGGGGCTCAGTCTGATGCAGAGCGAGACTGAAGAAGACCTCACCGACGCCATGCTGGACCTGGCCCGGAAGGCCGTGGAGAGGTCCGACCCCCTGGACGGGTTCCTGCTGAAGTCGCGCTCGCCCTCCTGCGGGATCATGAAGCAGGTGAAGGTATACCCCTCCCTGGACAAGGTGGGCCCGCAGGGGACCGCCGCGGGGCTGTTCGGAGGCACCGCAACCGACCTGCGGCCGGAGGTGCCCCACATCACCGAGGGCAGGTTCCGCAACCACAGGCTCCGGGAGGCCTTCCTCACCGCGGCCTGGACCAGGGCCGCCTTCCGGGATGCGGCCGGCCGCTGCCGGAGCCGGGGAAGCCCGGGTCCGCTGATGGAGTTCCACGCCGGCTGCAAGATGCTCCTGATGTCCCGCAGCAGGGAGGCGCAGAGGCGGATGGGGTCCATGCTGGGCAGCCGCGGCGGCGGGCCCCTGCAGCCGCTGCTGCGGGACTACGGCGCGGAGATGTCCGGTGCCCTGTCCCGTCCGCCCCGCAGGCCGGCGGCGGTGGACGTCCTCCTCCACGCCATGGGCTACTTCAAGCGCCAGCTCCAGAGCTCGGAGAAGGCCTTCTTCCTGGACACGGTGGAGGAGTACCGCTCGGGGAGGGCGCCCCTCAGCGCCTGCACCTCCGTGGTCCTCTCCTGGGCCGTGCGCTTCGGCGAGGAGTACCTGCTGCGGCAGCGCTTCTTCGAGCCCTACCCTCCCCGGCTGCGGGTGCTCAGCGACTCCGGCAGGGGGCGCGACCTGGATTGACCGCCGCCGGAAGGATGCACAACCGCATGCGGATTTACTGGGGCAAGAAGATACTCGAGTGCACATCCTCCCCGCAGGAGGCCCTGGACCGGATACTGGCGCTGAACGACCGCTGGGAGCCCGACGGCCGGGACCCTGGCGGCTGCGGCGGAGCGCTGCGGGGCTGGGCAAGCACCACCGGGCCTGGAAGGAGAGGCCGGTGGCGGCAGGGTGCGGTGGATGAGCCCGGCGGGACTGGAGCGGAAGTTTGACACGGCCGCCTACGTGACGAAGGTTGAGGGACTGGCCGAAGGCAAGGGACACAGCGGCAACGGAGGATAGCCTTGGAGCAGAGATTCAGAAGCATCGACGTAAGGGACATCGAGGAGAACGTATTCCGGCTGATAGCGGACCGGTGGATGCTGGTCACCGCCGGGCGGGAGGGCTCCTTCAACACCATGACCGCCAGCTGGGGGACCATGGGCGAGCTGTGGAGCGTGAAGGTGGCCTTTGCCTTCGTCCGGCCCCAGCGCTACACCTACGGCTTCCTCAACGACTCCGGCAGGTTCACCCTCAGCTTCTTCGGCGAGCAGCACCGCGAGGCGCTGAAGTACTGCGGCAGCCACTCGGGCAGGGACGTGGACAAGACGGCGGAGACCGGCCTCACCCCCTTCTCGCCCACCGACGACACGGTCGCATTCGGGGAGGCGGAGCTTATACTGGTCTGCAGGAAGATCTACTTCCAGGACCTGGACCCGGGGAACTTCCTCGAGGACTGGATCGAGGAGTGCTACCCGGAGAAGGGCTACCACCGGATGTACGCCGGGGAGATAGAGCAGGCCCTCAGGAGCTGAGCTCCTCCCCCATCTCCGCCCGGATGCGGGAGAGGCGGCGGAAGTGCTTCCGCTCCTCGTCGATGATCCGGTCCACATGGCTGCGGGAGATGGCGGACACCATCTCCCTGGCCTCGTGGTAGAACATTATGCTGTCCATCTCCCTGCGGATGGCGAAGTCCACCGCCCGCGCGGGCGACACCGCCCGCTCCCTCTCCAGGCCCAGCCTGTCGGCGTCGAAGACGCTCCGGTAGCCCCGCAGCAGCTCCATGGCCCGCTGGGGGTCGTAGCCCCCCGGCGGCGTGACCGCCTCGTACTTCTCGGCCAGCTGCTCCATCAGCTCCCTGTGGTCGGCCTCCTCGTCGGCCAGCTCAGCGAAGACGCCGCGCACCGCCGCGTCCTCCGCCTCCTCGGCCAGGGAGCGGTAGAGGTCCTCCCCCCGCCTCTCCATGTCGGCCGCGATCCTGTACGCCTCCCTGGGTCCTGCTCCTGCTGCCATCCGCATCTCCTCCGGTACTCGCGCGGGGGCCGGCTGCCGGTGGGTGAAGGAACGGGACCGGCCCGGCTCATTTCTTATCGATTTGGTGGGAAACCATAACCGACGCCACCGGTTCCTGCAAGCACATGCGGCGTGCGCCGGGGCTCAGGTAAGCTCCCGGAAGAGCTCCCCGGCCTCCCTCCGGCCGGAGGGTTCGGGGAAGCCCCCCCGTGGATGGCCCAATGGGGTCACTGTGGCCACGTGATGGTCCCCGGGCACCCCCAGTATCTCCTTTACCTCCGGGGTGTCCAGATGGCCTATCCAGCAGGTGCCCAGCTCCAGCGTCCGGGCGGCCAGCATCAGGTGGTAGGCGGCTATCGCCCCGTCCTGCCCCGGTGATCCGGTGAGGGAGGGGTCGGAGCAGGCGGCCACGGCCAGCGGGGCCCGGCCTATGGGGGCGCTGGAGGAGCCCCTGACGGCGGCCAGCCTCCGCCTGGCCTCCCCGCCTCTGACAAGAACGTAGTAGTAGCTCTCCCTGCACATGGAGCTGGGGGCCCATCTGCACATCCCGAACAGCTCCTCCAGGACCTCGCCGGAAACGGGAGCGTCGCTGTACTGCCGGACGCTGCGCCGCCGGGCCAGGAGGTCCGCCCCGGTGATGGAGGGCCCGGTGGGATGCAGGAAGGCCTGGAACTCCAGTCCCCGGCCCTCGTGGTCGGTGCCGAAGAACCGGTAGATGCGGTAGCGCCGGTTCTCCTCGGGCTCGGTGTCGGCGACGTCGCGCATGCGGGAGTAGGCCTCGTCCACACCGGCCCTGTCCGGATATACGAAGGTGATGAGCCCGCCGAAGTCGGCGTCCTCCCGGCTGCAGAAGCCCAGTATCATGTTGCCCCGGCGCAGCAGGACGCAGTCCGCCTGCTCCAGCCAGACCTCCATTCCCATCCGGTCCTCGTAGAACTCCCTGGTGGCCTCCAGGTCCGTGGTGTGCAGGAACACTGCTCCTCCGTCGTCCATGGCTCTCCCTTCCCGGCGTCTACTCCTCGGGTATCATCCAGGCCAGCAGCCCGGCCAGGCCCGCCAGCACGGTGCCGGCTCCCAGGGTGGCCAGTATGATGCCGGAGCCCTGCACCGACGCGGCATTCCTCTGCAGTATCCTCAGGGCCGCCTCCAGCTGCCGGTCGGCGTTGGGGGGAAGGAAACGGACCAGGTTCAGCACCAGCATCACCGCCGCGGCCACCATGCCGCCGGCGCTGACGAGGCTGCGCCACGAGAACCGTCCCCGTCCCATGGTCACCAGGCTGCGGCCCACGGACGCCGCCAGGTCCGGAGGAGGCTCCTCCATCACCCTGAGGCCGGAGGCGATGGCCCGCTCCAGCTCCAGCTCCTCACGGCAGTGCCTGCAGCCTTCCAGATGGGCCTCGAACTCCCCGCGCTCCCGGCCGTCCATGAGGCCGAGGACGTAGTCGAGCACCCTATCCGATCTGTCGCAGGAGCTCATCCTCGTACCCCCTCAGCTGCTCTCGGAGCCTCTTTCTGGCCCTGTGCACGTACACCCTCACGTTGCGCTCCGGAATCCCCAGCACCTCGCCCACCTCCGCCAGGCTCATCTCCTGGAAGTAGGCCAGGGTCAGCAGCTGGCGGTCCCTGGGGCTGAGCCTCTCGATCCCGGCCCTCAGTATGTCCCCGGTGTCGTCCAGGGGGTCGGGGTCGGTGGTGGCGGACTCCAGCTCGATGAGGTTCTCCTTTCCCGTTATCTCCACCCCGGCCCGGCGGACGTAGTCCAGGGCCGTCCGCCGGGCCACGGAGCACAGCCAGGAGACGAAGGCCTCGGGCTTCCTCAGCGTCCGCAGCTTGCGGTAGGCCTTCAGAAAGGTCTCCTGGGAGAGGTCCCTGGCCGTCTCCTCGTCTCTCACTATTCGCACGATCAAGGTGAACACCAGCCTCTCGTAGAGCTCCACCAGCCTGGAGAAGGCGCCCCTGTCGCCCTTGCGGGCGCTCCTCACCAGCTCCAGTCGAGCCGTGCTCTCTATCAACTGGCGTCCCGTCCCTCCCTCCGGTCGCCGAAGTACCAGGCCGCCACCATACCCAGGCCCAGGACGAACACGAACGCTCCTCCGCCCAGGCTCATCTGCGCCACGTCGTGCAGAAGTCCGATGAGGAACACGCCCAGGCCGATGGCGGCCACTATGCAGCCGGCCTTCAGCAGGGCGTTGCCCCCGGAGCCGCCTCCGTCCACGGTGCCCAGAAGCTCCTCGATCTCCTGCGGGCTTCTGCCGGCCTCCGTGGCCCTCAGGATCATCTCGTACCTCTTCTGCTTGTTCCGGTGCCTCTGCACAAGCACGACTATGGCTATGGCCACCGGACCGCCGATGGAGACCAGTATGGCCACGATGGGAATCAGCACGTCCTCCACCATCCTACCTCCCTGCCAAATGGACGTTCCCGACTGTTCTCGCCCTATAGACGTCCCGGCCGGGGGGACGTTACATCCCGTGGCCGCGGAAGCTCCGCCTCATCGGTCTTTCATGGCGCTGCCGCCGCTAATATAGTGCCCACATGAAACCGGACATGAGAACCCGCGTGCTGCCCTGGGCGGCTGCGGCAGCCAGCCTGGCCGCCGTCTTCCTGTCCTGCGCCTGGTGGCTCCCGGAGGCGCGGCTGCCGGTGGTCCTGGCCGTGGTCTCCTCCCTGGCGGCGGCGGGGGCCCTGGCCGCCCTGGACCTGCGGCTGGGCCTGGCGGCAGCGCTGCTCCTCCTGGGGGCGGCCACGGTCCTGGCTCCCCCGGAGGTCCACCTCTGGGGGGACGGCGCCCTGCGGCTGCGGAACCTGGAGGAGGGGGCATCAGTCCGGTCCGCCGGCCGCTTCGAGCCACTGGACACCCTGTTCCACGCGGCCCTCCACCGGGCGGGCATGGAGCCGGAGGACACCTTCCGGGCGGCGGGCATGCTGGGGGCCGCCCTCTACCTGGCCGGCCTGGGCACGCTGCTTCGGGACATGCGCCCCCGCAGGAGGGCGGCCCTGCTGGTGCTGGCGCTGGCCCCGGCCTGGACCGTCTTCTTCGCCGGCTACGTGGAGAGCTACGCCCTGCTGCTGGGCCTGATGGCCGTTTTCGCCGGCCTGCTGCACCGGGAGGCCGGACCGGCCTCCGTCGCCGCCTGCGCGCTGCTGGCGTCCGCCGTGCACCTGCTGGGCCTGCTGCTGCTTCCCGCCGCATTCCTGGTGTCTCTGCGCCGCCGTTGCAGCGGGGGCCTGGCCATCTGCGCCGCGGCGGCGGCCGCCGCCGGCGCCTGGCTTCTCCTCACCGGGGGCGCAGCCGGGGCACCCGGCGTGCGGCAGCTGCTGAGCCCAGGCCCCCTCCACCGGCTGCAGCTGGTGGTCTTCGCCGCCCCCTCCCTGCTCCTGGTGCTGCCTTCGGTCTCATCGAGGCCGTCCTCCCCCCTCCTTCTGAACCTGCTGGTATGGCTGGCAGCCTTCTCGGTCTTCCCCCTGGAGAGGGGAGCGGCCGTGGACTGGGACCTGGGAGCGGTGATGCTGGCGCCGGTGCTTCTGGGGCTGCTTCCCTCAGCCGGCCGGAAGCGCTGGCTGGTTCCCGCCGCCCTGGGGGCCGCCCTGCTGGCGGGCCCCCGGACGGGCACCTTCCTGGACGCGGACCTCAGCCTGCGCCGCTACGCCCGGGTGGTGGAGGGCGAAGGTGACGCCGAGGGCCTGGAGGAGCTGGCCGTACACATGCGCGGCCTGGGCAGGCTCCGCCGCGCGGAGAGCCTTCTGCGCAGGGCTTTCGAGACCTCGGGCAACGGCAGGCACCTGGCCCAGCTGTCGGAGGTCCTGCGGATGCAGGAAAGGCCGGAGGAGGCTCTGGAGGCCGCGGCGGAGGCGGCGGAGCTCAGGCCGGACCTGGAGACCGTGTGGCTGCAGCTGGTGCTGGCCGCCCGGGACTGCGGCCGGGGCCGGATGGCGTTCGAGGCCGCCGGCCGCCATGCCCGGACCTTCCCCGACGCCGAGGAGCTTTGGCCCCTGGCCCTGGAGGCCCTGGTTCCCGCCGGAGACCCCGAGTTGGCCTGGGCCGCCGCCGAGAGCTCCCTGGCCGGGGGCCGCAGGAACGCGCCCCTGATGATCAACGCCGGCACCGCGGCCTGGATGGCCGGAAGGACGGACCTGGCCCGCAGCCGCTGGCGGGAGGCCGCCGCACTCGACCCCTCCGACCCCCTGGCGCTTCACAACCTGGGGATGCTGGCCCTGGAGCAGGGTGACACCGCCTCCGCCCGGGGCTATCTGCAGCAGGCCCTGGCCGCGGACCCGGCCTTTGCTCCGTCCCGAAGGGCCCTGCAGGGCCTTCCGCACCGGTCGGACTGAGGACGGCGCCGCCCCGCTTTCCTACAGCCCCACTCCCAGGCCCATGGTCCAGACCCACTGATCGTCAGACCGGGGCCCGCTCAGGTGCCTGAGAACACCCCCCCTGAACTCGACGATCAGGGCCTCGAACATGATCTCCGGTCCGGCCAGCCAGGCGCCGGGCTCCACATACGGGTGGTCATCACCGGACTCCCCCAGGCCGTCCCAGAACCGGCTGTCGCAGGACCGGGCCACACTCAGCGCCGCCCCCCATGACATCACCGGGGCGCCCATGTGAACCCCCTGCCTCCAGCCGGCGGACAGCCCGTGGGCGTGCTGGCCGAAATCCATCTGCAGCAGCGGCCCGTGGAAGCCGCCGCCGGCCCGCTGCCAGTTGATCGAGGCCCCCAGCGTGAGCGTCAGCCCCCGGGGGTGCCACCAGCCCACCAGCGCCCTGGGCAGCAGCAGGACCTCGTCCTGCTGCCCCCAGCCCGCCGGAACGGCCGCCGCGGTGCCTGAGGCGAACAGCAGCAGGATGACCGCAGCGGGGGGGCAGTGCATTCTAACCCTCACCCATCAGGGGCATGCAGTGGGATGAGCTCGGCATCGAGTCATTTCCGTCTAGTGTATAGTACTCAATTGACAACGCCGTAGGAGCATCGTTCAGACCCGCCGTCACCAACGCCGTCATCGCCCGGACAGATGCCGCCTTTCTTATAGTCTCATGCCTTTCCACTGTCGTCCGGCCGGTCCGATATCTCCAGAAGCTCCACCGGCGCCCCCCCGCAGACGATGAAGGCCACCCGGACCCCGGGGGAGGGGCTGTTGGGCTCGATGATGACCTCCCGGCCAGAAAGCGCCGCCTCCAGGTCGTCCACCTCGAAGGCTACGTGGGCAACGGTCTTCACCAGATCCGGCAGGGGGCAGTCCTCCTCGAACCTCATCCACTGTATGCCGCAGGGGTTGCTCTCGTGGTCGGTGCAGTAGAGGCGGAGGTGCTCCAGATGCACCTCCCCCGGCATCTTCCGCCGGGTTGGTATGCCGATGTGGTGGTATCTCATCTCCATTCCCCTACAGTGAGAACCGCTCGGAGTGGATCCGCTCCGCCGGGACTCCCATGTCCCGCAGGGCCCGGGAGACATTGGCCATCATGACGGGAGGGCCGCAGATGTAGAAGCCCGTGTCGCCGGTGTCGCCCACGTGTCTTCGCAGCAGCTCCCCGTCGATGTAGCCGCTCTCGCCCTGCCAGTCCTCCGGTGCCGCCGACAGGACGTGCACCACCCGCAGACTCGGAGGGCCGTCGCTGTCGGCCATGCCCGCCAGCTCGTCTGCGAAGGCGATGTCCGACGGGGTCCTGTTCCCGTACAGAAGCAGGACCTCCCGGTCCTCCTTCCGGTCACGCATGTACCTGAGCATGCTCATGAATGGGGTTATGCCTATGCCGCCGGCCACCATCACCAGCCGCTTCCGCTGCGGCCGGAGAAGGAAGGAGAACCTCCCGTAGGGGCCCATGACGGCGGCCCTGTCGCCGGGCCTGGTCTCCTCTACTGTGGATGTGAAGTCCCCCAGCTCCTTGGGCGCGATCTCCAGGGCCCCGCTGCCGTCGGGGGGTGAGGCGATGGTGAAGGGATGCTCCTCCGCCGGCAGTCCTCTGCCCCTCAGAAGGGTGACGAACATGAACTGGCCCGGCAGGTGGTGGAAGGGGGCGCCGCCCGACCGCGGCTCCATCCGCAGGCCCCAGACCCTGTCGGCGATCCTGGTCACGTCCGTTACCGCCAGCGCCCTCCGCCTGGCGCGCAGCCGCTGAAAGACGGTGAGATGCAGGTAGGAGAAGGCGCCGGCGGCCAGCAGACCCAGCCACATTGCCCGCATTCCCGCGGGAGCGTGCTCGATATCGATGGCCCAGCTGTGTACGAAGGCCCCGGCCAGTATCAGCGGGGCGAACGCGTTGTGCGCCCGCAGCCACCACTGGAAGGGGACCCGCAGCAGGCCGTGGAACAGGGCGCCGGCGGCGTAGACCACCAGCACCGCCAGGGTCGCCTTCCCTACCAGGAGCTGCCAGGGGAGGTCCAGGCTGACAATCAGTCCCCAGCCCCAGACCGAAAGGCTCAGAAAGACCGGATGCATCAGCGCCAGGAACAGGGCCATGGTGCCGGTGGCCCTGTGGAAGACCAGGAGCCTGTCCAGTCCGACGGGCCGCTCTATCCAGTGGAAGCGGGCCGAGAGGACCGGCTGCAGCATCAGCATGGGAAATGCCAGCAGCGCCGCCGCCCTTCCCGCCACCCGCCAGGTCCCCTGGCCCTCGAACCCGTCGGCTGCGGCCGTTACGGCGAGAGGGGCCAGGACCAGAACCCCGTAGAGGGCGATTCTCCAGACAATTGCCTTACGGACAGCGGCGGTTCCCGTCCTCAGCATCAATTCCCTTTCGTTTCCGGAGCCGTCTCAGGCCTCCTGCTCCTCCGCCGGGGGGGAGTCTCCGTTCTCCGCGGCCTCCCCGCCCGGCCTGCAGGTGGGTATCCACAGCAGGTGAGCGGTCACCCCCACCGCCACCGCCAGCAGCGCCAGCCTCAGCCAGAGGGCGGACACCGCCAGCCAGGCGGTGGCCGTTATGGTGATCCACAGCGCGGCGATGGTAAGAGCCTTCTGCAGCAGGGGTATGCCCCGCCCGGCCCTGTAGTTCCTGATGTAGCCGCCCAGGCAGGGGCTGTCCATGAGCCAGTTGTAGAACCTCTCCGAGCTTCGGGCGTAGCAGAAGGCGGCCAGAAGAAGCAGCGGCGTGGTGGGCAGCAGGGGAACCACTATCCCCACCACCCCCAGGGCAACGGCGGCGGTCCCGGCGGCCAGAAGCATCCACCTGGCCCATGCTCTCAATCCAGCTCAGCCCCTTCCGACGACAGCTGCAGCGCAAGGTCGCACCGTTGGGCCCGTACCTGTCCGGCGTGATGGGACGGCTTCCGTAGTAGCATCCCCACAGCGTAGTATACATCGTCGCGCCTGTGGATGTAGGGCTTGCCTGAGGTGCGCTTCGTCATGACGGATTTCCATTTGGCTCGTGGAGAAGACATATATAGTAATTACTATACACTAAACATATTCCTCCCGGCTTTCCGGGAAGGGATTTTCCCTTCGCATGAAGAGATCACCGTCTTCCACCTTCCAGTCCTCCCACCCCCTTGCCCGGTAGAAGCCGTGGGCCCTAAGGGAGGTGTCGGTGTCGGTGGTGAGCCAGATCTCCCTCCATCCCAGCGACCAGAGCCAGCCCTCGACCCTGTCCATCAGCTCCGCGCCAATGCCCCTTCCCTCCGCCTCCGGAAGCAGGGCAATCACCCACATCTCCCCCGTCCGGCCGTTGCCCATGGCGAAGCCCGCCACCACGCCGTCCACCTCGCACAGCCAGCCCCGATGGGAGGTGCGCATCATCTCCCGAACGGTCTCCGGGGTTATCCCCAGCCGCTGCAGCTCCTCCTCCGTGAGGGCGTTCTCCCTGGTGGACACCCGCACCCGGAAGAGGTCCGGGATATCCCCTTCCGCTATCTCGCGGAAGACGATGCTCATCCTTCCGGGCCGTCCAGGAAGCGCTCCCATCCGCGTCTGCCCAGCAGCTGCAGGACGTCGTCCCAGTTCTCCACCAGCTCCTCCAGCCTGTAGACGTTTATCCTTCTCAGCTCGGTACTCACCGGCCGGGTCTCCAGGGACATCATCTCCAGTATGCCGTCCACCGTCTCCTGGTGCCGGCCGGAGTCCTCCAGGTCGTCCTCGTACACCACCCGGTGATGGGGTATACCCTCCAGGGCCCGCTGCTCGTCGGAGGCGAACCGGAAGCGCTCGTCCACTATCCTCTCCAGGTCGCTGCAGTCCACAACCAGCTTCGGCCTCTCCTCGTGGTCGGTTAGCTTCTGGGGGTGGCCCCTGTACTCCAGAAGGAGGTTGGAGAACGCGTGCCTCAGCCTGTTGCGGCGCATCAGATGCACGAACTTCCAGCCGTCGGCCTGCAGCGCCTTCAGAAAGTCCCCGGGGTCCACTGGCCGCCTCCGGTCCCTGGTGAGCTGGTAGACCTTCAGATGGAAGACGAAGCTCCCCGGACCCATCCTGGCCATGCCCCTGACGAACCGCAGCGGGTACCGTATCTCCCCGAAGGAGGAGCTCAGCAGCTCGCCGCTCTCGCGGAAGTGCCCGGTGGAGCAGAGCAGCTTCTCCAGCAGTGTGCTTCCGGTCCGCCCCTGGGCGAAGATCACCAGCTTCTTCCTGTCCTCCCTCTTCGGGAGGAGCATGTCCGCGGCGTAAGCCGCCGGCACGTCCAGCCTCCGTCTCGCCCACTTCCTCCAGCCCAGCTTGCGTATCGTTCCCACCTGTATCACAGCTTTCCGCCGCCTCCCGCCCTTTCGGTGATCTCCGATATGAACGCGCCCTTGGCCCGGGTATAGGCCACGCGGTCGCTGCCGTAGCGCCGGGCCAGCTCCATCTTCAGCCGGCCGTACCTCGCAGCGTCCCCGGGGTGGTCTATGAGCCAGTCCCGGAACAGCAGCCTGTTCCAGTGCTCGAAGTCGCTTTCCACCATGTGTATGTGGTGGGTCCTGGTGCCCGACTCGTCACGTTTGATGAACCAGGCGTAGAACGGAGGAGTGCTGTCGCCGGAGGTGGGACGCCAGAAGTAATCGTAGCCCTGGGACTCGAGAATGGGCGCTATCCTCCGGCGGGTCTCCCCCAGGTCGACCACCTCCACCAGCATGTCGATGACGGGCTTGGCCGCCAGGCCGGGCACCGCCGTGCTTCCGAAGTGCTCTATCCTGCCGGTCAGGTCGGAGGGCAGGCAGCGGGCCAGATGCTCCCTCTCCCGCGCGAACATCTCCGGCCATTCCGGGTCGTAGGGTACCACTTCAACCCTCTCCGCCACCGCCCGGGCAACCCTCTCCCGCAGGCTCTCCCCGTCGGGCCTCATGGGCGGCTTTCCCTCACCCCGTGCTTCAAAAGCGAATTCCTTCAGTTAGTGTTTAATTATCACTAGACAGCCTGGTCCATTCCTGCAGACACGGCCCCGATCACCCATATCGGTCGTAAAGCCATGACCTGCCGCTCTTTCCGATCCTGCCTACCAGCCCAGACCTGTGCAGGCAGTAGGCCATCTTCTGGGCAAGCGCCCGGCGGATCCCCGCCGCCTCCGCCAGGTCCTGCGTGGTGAATGGCTTCTGCAGGCCGTCGGGAAGCAGGGAGAGCAGGTCGCACGAGTCGCCGAAAGCATGACTCTCCACCACCTCGAGCAACCGGCGCTCCTCCACCACCCAGCCCCTGCGTCGCCATCCCCGTCTGCCGTCGTAGCTCCTGACCTCCTCCTCCCGGATGAGGAGGACCTCCAGGGAGAAGCCCGGTCTGGCCAGCAGTCGGGGCAGGCTCACCAGCTCGGTGAAGACCTCCTCCACCCTGCCGCGCTTGGGCGACTTCCGGCGGGCGGGTTCGCCGCTGCCGTCCCGGGGCAGCTTCACGATCCACTTCTCCAGTGCGATGGGATGGACCAGCCTTACGCTGTAGCCGTCCAGCAGAGCCTTCAGCTTCGGCCGCAGGGCGGAGAAGCCGCCGGTCTGGACCTCCACCAGCCGTCCGTCCCGGACGATGTCCACCACGTATCCCTCCACCGGTACCTCGAAGCGGTCGCCGGGCCGCGCGTACCACTGCTTCAGGGATGCGTGCAGCGGCCTCTCGTTGAGAAGGCCGATGCCCGGCCCGCCGGTCTCCGAGCCCCCGCTCCCTTTCTCCATGATGCCCCCGAATCCTGCCGGCCCCACTCACCTACCGCCGGGGGTAACATATGCAAAGAGGCGCTGGCCGGACCGGTCAGTCGTCCTGCAGCATCTGCGGCTGCTCCGGCCCTGCGATGAGGCGGGAGTGAGGGCCTACGCCCTGCCGGAGCCGGAGACCCGATGCCAGGATATGCGGTCTCTGCACAGGTCGGAGCCGTCGGAGGCCCGCCGGACGGCGCAGAGCTCGGCGGTCCCCGGCTCTCTGGTCTTCAGGGCCGATGCGGGACCCGAAAGCGCCATGTGAAGAAAGGGCCCGGCAGATGCCGGGCCCAGCTGCTTCGGTTCCCTGCAGGCCTCAGGAGGACTTGGTCTCCTTCTCCTTCTTGCCCTCGGGCTCCGCGGTGCCGTGAAGGTCCCCGGTGAGAAAGCCGAACACGGTCGCCATATCTGCCACCCCCATGGCGAAAGGCCTCTTCCGTCCGTCGCACGTCCACTAGACGGACGGGTTGCATAGACGTTACAAAAAAAGCCGCGGGAACGCAAATGTTTCTTAATATAGACGCTCAGTAATTTTAATCGAAATACTGGCTCACATCCGCCGGGGCGGTGCCGGTGATGCTGAAGAAGAGCTCCTGCAGGTCCCCGGGGGCCACCTCCTCCGGACGGAGCGTCCGCACCAGCCTGCCCCGGTGGATTATCCCCAGCCGATGGCAGAAGCGGTGGGCGACGGGAAGGGTGTGGGTGGAGATCACCACGGCGGCTCCCCCGGCGGCGGCGGAGCGGGCCATCCGGTGGAAGGTCTCCGCCGAGGCGGGGTCGAGGCCCACCAGCGGCTCGTCTATGGCGTAGAGGCTGGCCCTGGCCACGAAAGCGGAGCTCAGCACCACCCTCTGTATCATCCCGTGGGAGTAGGACTCGGCCCTCTTGTCCAGCCAGCCGTGCATGTCGAAAAGCCGCTGGTGGAAGTCTATCCGCTTCTCCAGCTCGCCGGCCTCTATTCCCCGCAGGCGTCCGGAGAAGCGGAGGAACTCGCGGCCGGTGAGCCGGGGGTAGACGGTGGGCTCGTCCGGCACGTAGGCCACCCGGGCACGGACGGCCTCCGGGTCCTCGGAGATGTCCAGGGAGTCCACGGTGATCCTCCCGGAGTCGGGGAAAACCAGGCCGGAGACCATGCGCAGCGTGGTGCTCTTCCCCGCCCCGTTGGGGCCCAGCAGGCCGAAGACCTCGCCCGCCGGCACCTCCAGGGTGATGCCGTCCACCGCGGTCTTCTCGCCGAAGCTCTTGCAGACCTCCTGCAGGCTCAGCATGCGCTCCCGGAGCCCTCCAGTCCCAGCAGGGCCCTCACGTAGGCCTCCTGATCGAAGGCCAGCAGGTCGTCCACCGTCTCCCCAACTCCCACGTACTCGATGGGGATCTCCAGCCGGCTGGCCATGGCCAGGACCGCTCCGCCCCTGGCGGTGCCGTCCAGCTTGGTTACCACCAGCCCGGTAACCGGCAGGGCGTCCAGGAACTGGCTGGCCTGGGCCAGGGCATTCTGGCCCACGGTACCGTCCAGCACCAGGAGCACCCGGTGCGGGGCCCCCTCCATGGCCTTTCCGCAGACCCGGTGGACCTTGGTGAGCTCCTTCATCAGGCCGGTCCTGTTGGGAAGCCTTCCGGCGGTATCGATCAGCACCCTGTCGTAACCCCTGGAGATGCCCCTCTTTATGGCGTCGAAGGCCACCGCCCCGGGATCGGAGCCCTCCAGCTGGGTGATGCAGTCCAGCCCCAGGCGGCGGGCCCACTCGGAGAGCTGCTCGGCGGCGGCGGGGCGGAAGGTGTCGGCGCAGGCCAGCAGCACCTCCTCGCCGGCATCGGTGAACCTCCCCGCCAGGCGGGCGATGGTGGTGGTCTTGCCCGAGCCGTTAACCCCCACCACCAGGTCCACGTGAGGAGTGGCCTTCCGCTCCTCCTCGACGCGGCGGACGGGCACCCGCTCCATCAGCAGATCGGCCAGGGCCGGCCTCCACCCGCGGCTGTCCCCCCTGGCCCTGGAGGGCAGCTCCTCGACTATCATTTCGGCCAGCTCCCAGCCCAGGTCGCTCCCCAGGAGGACCTCCTCCGCCCTCTCCAGGTCCTCGTCGTCCACCGTCTCCCGGCCCATTATGCCCGCCAGGCCGTCGCCCAGGAGCCGGCGCGTCTTCCGGAGTCCCTCCGCCAGGCCCATCAGGTGGAGGCCTCCTCCAGGCTGACGGAGGCGGCGCTGGACACGCCCTTCTCCTGCATGGTGATGCCGTAGAGGACGTCCGCGGCCTCCATGGTCCTCTTGTTGTGGGTGATCACCACGAACTGGGTCTTCTCGCTGAACCTGTGCAGGAGGTCCACGAAGCGGTCGATGTTGGAGTCGTCCAGGGGGGCGTCCAGCTCGTCCAGAACGCAGAAGGGCGACGGCTTGACCAGGTAGAGGGAGAACAGCAGGGCCACGG
This sequence comes from Candidatus Fermentibacteraceae bacterium, assembly GCA_041686025.1. Classification (GTDB taxonomy): domain Bacteria; phylum Fermentibacterota; class Fermentibacteria; order Fermentibacterales; family JCC-6; genus JAWLEP01. The sequence continues at coordinate 98,687 of JAWLEP010000001.1, read as the reverse complement.
CCGCCAGCGCCTGCTCGCCGTCGGAGAGGACGGCCACGTTGGAGAGCTTCTTTCCGGCGGGACGGGCCAGTATCTGCACTCCCCCCTCCAGGGGGTCCTCCGACTCCAGGGGCATGATGTCGGCCTCGCCGCCGCCGAAGAGGTGGACGAACAGCTCCCGGAAGTTGGCCCGCACCTCCGCGAAGGTCTTCTCGAAGCGCCGGGCGGCCGTGCGGTTGATCTCGGAGATGGCCCGGAGAAGGGAGTCGCGGGCCTCCACCAGGTCGGCCCTCTGCTCCTCCAGGAAGCCCAGCCGGTTGCTGGCCTCCTCGTGCTCCTTCACCGCCAGCATGTTCACCGGGCCCAGCCTCTCGCGGTAGCCGCGCTGGCGGTCGAGGTTGCTCTGGAGCTGCTCATCGTCCATGGACCAGTAGCGGCTGCCCTCTCCGGGCAGTACGCCCTCGCTCTCCTTCAGGCCCGCCAGCCTCTCCTCGTAGGTGGATATCCTGCCCTCAAGCTGGGAGGCGCGGTCGCGGACCTCGGCGATCCTCTCCCTCAGGTCGGCCACCCTGGTCTGGGCCTCCGCCATGGACTCCATGGCGCGGCCCCTCCTGCCCAGGGCCCCGGTCCTGGCCTCCTCGGCCTTCTCCCGCCTGCCGCCCACCTCCCGGATCAGCTTCTGCTTCTCACCCACGGAGCTCCTCAGCTGCCGCCTCTCCTCCTCCAGCTCGGCGATCCTCTCGTCCGACTCCTCCGCCCGCCTGGAGGCGGCCCCGGCGTCCTTCTCCAGCCGGTCTATGTCCGTCTGCAGCCTCTGCAGCTCCTCCTCGCGGCTGCGGAGGTCGAAGGCCGCCGCGCTCTCCCTGGCGCTGAGCCTTCCCACCTCGTCGCCGATCTCCTCCAGGGAGGCCTCCAGCCGGGAGACCTTCGCCTCCACCCCGTCGCGGCGCTCCCTGAGGCCATCCATGCCGCCGGCGGAGTCCCCGGAATCCAGCCCGGACAGCTCCTCCTCCAGCTCCGGTATCCTCGAGGAGACCTCCGACAGCTCCGATTCAGCGCCCTCCAGGTTCTCGCGGATGGCGTCCAGCCTGGTGCGGGCCGAGGCCAGCCGGCTGTCCGCGTCCGAGAGGGCGTCGGACAGCGAGGCCTCGGCGTCCCCGGCCTCCTGCAGGTCTTCGTACAGGCGGGAAGCCCTGCGCTCCTTCTCCCCGATCCTCTCCTCCAGCCGGGATATGGCCTTCCGGGTCTCCTCGGCCAGCGCCCGGCGCTCCATGCCCCCGGCGGAGGCGGGGGATACGCCCAGCCGGGCCAGGCCACCCGGGCGGACCAGGTCTCCGTCGGTGGTCACCAGGTCCAGGCCGCAGCCTTCGGACATCCAGGAGAGCGCGGTCTCCCGGTCAGGCGCCACCGCTCCTCCCGAGAGCAGGGCCGTGAACCTGCCCCGGGGGTCGTCCACCACCTCCGGAAGCCAGATGGCTCCCTCGGGAAGGCCGGGCCTGTCGGGGGCCTCCAGGCCGGTGAGGGCCACCCGTCTGCCGTCGTCGCCCTCCATGCCGCCGTGGGGCGGCTGGAGAGCCTCGGCGTCCTGGAAGGCGTCCAGGAAGGCGCCCACGGCCTTCTCGTAGCCCCGGCGGACGGACATGCTCTCCGCCAGGGTCTCCCCGCGGCTGCGGGACCGGTGGTCGTCCAGCGAGGCCAGCCTCTCCCGCCGCGCAGCCTTGTCCATCTCCAGGCCGTGTATCTCGTCCCTCAGGCGCTTCCGCTCCTCCCTGAGGCCCGCCACCTTCTCGCGCTGCCGGGCCAGCTCCTCCGCGCATTCGCCGCGCTCCCCCTGCAACCCTTCGAGGTCCGCTTCCGCCGCCTTCGCCGAACCCTGCAGCTCCGAGGCCCTGCTGCGGAGCGCCTCGCTGCGCTCCCGGGCGGACCTGAGCTCCTGCTCCAGCCTCTCCCGCCGCTGCAGGCGGCTGCGGTTGCGCTCCTCGAGGTCGGCGATGGAGCGGCGCACATCCGCCAGCTCGCTTCGGGCGGCCTCCAGGTCCTTCCGGGCCTCCTCCCGGCGGCCCCTGGCCCGTCCGGCATCCCCGGCCGCCTCCTCCGCCCGGCGCCGGTAGTCCTCCAGGGAGTCCTGCAGCTCCTCGGTCCTGCCCCGAAGCTCCCCGGCCCTGCGGGCCAGCTCCCGGGCCCTCTGGCGCTGCTCCCGCCGCAGGCTGTCGGCGTCCTCGATCCTGGTGGAGGTGCTGGATATCCTGGTCTGTGTTACGGCCAGCTCCCGCTCCAGGGCCGACTGCTCCCGCTCCAGGGCGCTGCACCGCTGTCGCTCCTCCTCCAGGGCGGCCTCGGCCCTCTCCGACTCGGTTGCGGTCTCCGCCAGAGCGGCCTCCGCGGCGGCCGTCTCGGCGGCCATGTCCTCCCGCTTCGACTCCAGCTGCATCCGCGAGAGGACCGCGTCGGAGAGCAGGTCCCCCACCTCACGCAGCCTCCGGGAGACCATCACCCCCCGTATCTCGGCTATCCTCCGCTCGGCCTTCTCGTAGCGGCGGAAGGCGGAAACCTGCTTCTTCAGGGCCGCCACTGTGGAGCGGACCTCGCCCATGATGTCGTCGATCCGCTCCAGGTCCTCGTTGGTGGCGTCCAGCTTCAGCTCGGCCCGGTGCCGCTGTATCTTGTAGCGGGTGATGCCGGCGGCCTCGTCGAATAGGAAGCGCCGGTCCTCCGGCCGGCTGGAGAGAATGGTCTTGACCATGTTCCTGGTGAGAATCCAGTAGCCGTTGCTGCCCAGTCCCCGGTCCACGATCAGGTCGGTCACGTCCATCAACCGGCAGCGGTTGCCGTTGATCAGGTACTCGCTCTCGCCGGAGCGGAAGAGCCGGCGGGCTATGCACACCTCGTCGAAGTCCAGGCCCAGGGCGCGGCTGGAGTTGTCGAAGGTTATCACCACCTCCGCCATTCCCAGCGGCTTTCGCTCCGCGCTGCCGGAGAAGATCACGTCCTCCATCCGCTCCGACCGCAGCTGCTTGGGGCTCTGGGACCCCAGGACCCATCTGAGGGCGTCGGCCACGTTGCTCTTGCCGGCTCCGTTGGGGCCCACCACGGCGGTGATCCCCGGGCGGAACTGCATCTCGAAGGCGTCGGCGAACGACTTGAAGCCGACAATCTCCAGTCTCTTCAGGAACAAGCGGGATCCCCCCGGTTCGGGCCGACTAACGGCTTCCGCCGCTGCGGAGCCTCTTCACAGAGGTGCTAATGTAAACAATCAGGCTGACGATAACGAGGGCCAGGGCCGCCAGTCCCAGGGGCCCCGCGCCCCACAGAACGCCCCCGGAGGGCCAGAGGGCCTGCCTCGCCAGGTAGGCGGCCAGCGCGCAGGTGGCCAGCTTGCCCCAGATGTTGGACGCAGGCGGCCTCCCCAGCCTTCCCACAATGGCCAGGCCTCCGGCGGCGATGAGCAGGTCCCGGCCCACCACCACCAGGACCAGCCACAGGGGGACCCGCCCCATAAGGGTGAGACAGACCAGGAAGGCGGCGAAGGCGATCTTGTCCGCCAGGGGATCGAGTATGCGGCCCCAGTCGCTCTCGGTTCCGGTTCTGCGGGCCACCCAGCCGTCCAGGGCGTCGGTGGCCACCGCCAGCAGCATGGCCATGGCCGTGGCCGCCGGGTCGCCGCGCCAGACGAACCAGCAGGCCATCAGCGCCAGAGGTATCCTGGAGAGGCTCAGCATGTTGGCAACGCCCCAGAAGGGGCCCCGCAGCCTCAAGCGTCCGCTCCATCCAGCATGCTCCTGGCGTGCTCCACGGCGGCCTCCCCGCCCCCCAGTATCCGGGCCAGCTCCTCCAGTCGCCGCTCACCCTCCATGGTCCGGACCTCGGTGACCGGCATCCCCGACTCCACCCTCTTGCTCACCGCCAGGTGGTTGCGGGCCCTGGCCGCTATCTGGGCCAGGTGGGTAATCACCAGGATCTGCCTGTCGCCGCCGGCCGCCCGGGCCAGGGACTCGGCCAGCAGGTGTGCGGTGCGCCCCCCCACCCCGGCGTCTATCTCGTCGAAGGCCATGGTGGGATGGTCGCGGACGTCGGCCAGGGCCAGGCGGAGGGCCAGGGCCAGCCGTGACAGCTCCCCTCCGCTGGCCACCGAGGAGAGCGGGCCCGGCTCCATGCCGGGGTTGGCCGAGAAGACAAAGGAGGGCAGATCCAGCCCGTCGGCGCAGACCAGGTGCTCCCCCGTCTCCACCGACCGGGCAGGCTGGGGCTCTCGCATCTCCACCCGGAAGGTGGAGTCCGGCATGCCCAGGCCCTCCATCTCGTCGGCCACCCGCCTCTCCAGGCGCTCCGCCGCGGCGGCCCGGGCCTCCCGCAGCCGCTGCGCCGCCTCCAGCAGCTCGCCCTCCAGGCGGGGCAGCTCCTTGCGCAGGGACGAGAGCTCGCTCTCCATGTCCGTCATCTCCCGAAGCCGCGTCTGCAGCTGCTCCCGCCTGCGCATGAGCGACTCGATGCTTCCGCCGCACCTGGTGAGAAGCCGGGAGTAGCGGTCCAGCCTCCGGTCCAGCTCCTCCAGGCGCCAGGGCGCCTCCTCCACGTCCTCGATCAGGCCGTCGCAGAGGGCGGCGGCCTCGTCCATGCCTATGGCCGCCTGCTCCAGCAGCTCCGCCGCCTGGGCCCCCCGCTCACCCAGGGAGGCCAGCCGCCGCTGCACGTCCCGCACCGCCGAGGACAGGCTCTCCTCCTCGCCGGCGAGGGCCTCCGAGGCGCCGGAGAGCGTGTCGGCCATCTCGGCCAGCTCACGCAGGCTCCGCCGCTCCTCCATCAGCTCCCTGTACTCCTCCTCGGTGGGGTCGGTCTCCTCTATCTCCGCCAGCTCCTCCTCCAGGAGCTCCCTCTCCCCGGCAAGGCCCGCCAGCAGGTGCTCCAGCTCCCCGCGGCGGCGGTCCCGCTGCCGGTAGCGGCCGAACAGCTCCGCCACGTCCCCGGCCAGCTCGCCGGCGCCGGCCATCTCGTCCAGCCACCTCTGCTGGGTCCTGCGGGACAGGAGGGCGGGGGTGGAACGCTGCGAGTGCAGGTCCACCAGCTGGCCCACCCGGCCCCTGGCCTCCTCCAGCGTGCAGAGCTGGTCGTCGCAGAACATCCTGCTGCGGCCGGCGGCGTAGACCTCCCTGCGGACGATGGTCTCCCCCCCGTCGTCCCCGAGGAAGTGGGCCTCCACGCTGGCCAGCCGCTCCCCGGGGCGGACCAGGGCGGTGTCAGCCCGGGTGCCCAGGGCCAGCAGCAGCCCGTCCACCAGTATGGACTTGCCGGCTCCGGTCTCTCCGGTGAGAACGTTCAGTCCGGGGGTCAGCTCGAGTGTGGTGTCGCTGATGGTGGCCAGGTTGCGGAGGCTGAGGCGGGAAAGCATCTCAGCCCCTCACCCCCCAGCCCAGCTTCCTGCCCAGCCGGCTGTAGTAGTCGTTCTTCTTCTTGAATCGGACCACCCTGCAGACCTGCTCTGCGGTGCCGACCCGCAGGCGCTGGCCCGCCTGCAGGCTGCCCAGGGGCTTGCCGTCGGCGCTCACGAAGGGGCCGGCGCCCCGCAGCCCGTCCACGGCGACGTCCACGGTGGCCCACCGCGGCACAACGATGGGGCGGATGGATATCTGATGGGGACAGATGGCCACGATGAGTATCCCCGGGATCTCCGGGTCCATGATCGGCCCCCCGGCGGAGAGGGCGTAGGCCGTTGAGCCCAGGGGGGTGGCGATCACCAGCCCGTCCCCCGCCACCCGGGCTACGGGCTCCCGCTCCACGTCCACCCGGAAGTGGAGGATGCCCCCCATCATGGAGCGGTTCACGCAGAAGTCGTTGACCGCCGTCAGCCGCTGGCCGCTGGGCATCAGGGCGCTGAGGACGGGGAGCTCCTCAATGCCGTAGCTGCCCTCCGCCAGCCACAGCAGGGCCTGGCCGATGTCCTCCAGCTCGGCGGACGCCAGGAATCCCAGATGACCGGTGTTTATCCCCAGAACGGGCATGTCCCGCCCGCGGTAGAAGTCCATGCCGCGCAGAATGGTGCCGTCTCCTCCCAGCACCAGGCCCACGTCGGCGGCGTCTCCGGTCTCCAGGCCGTACTCCTCCAGCACAGCTGCCGAAGAGGTGGAGACCAGGACCTCCAGCCCGGCTTCTTCGGCTCTCTGGATCAGGCTCTTCACCATCCTGGAGTAGGGGGGGCTGAAGCTGTCCACGTACAGGGATACCCTGCTGACGGCCGGACCCCTTCCTGAGGCCTCCTCCATGCTACCCACCTCCCACGGCGCCGCGCACCGCCGCTGCTATGTCCTCCACCCCCAGACGGACCTGCCTCAGGAGCTGCTCCCGCGACCCGTGGGGCTGGAAGCCGTCCGGAAGTCCCATGACCCGGACCCGTCCCTTCCCGCACAGGGCGGCGGCTATCTCCTCGCCCGTGCCGCCGGAAGCGGCCCCCTCCTCGGCGGTGACCACCGGAAGGCCCCCGGCCGCGGCAGCTATCTCCTCCAGGGGAAGGGGTTTCAGCCAGATGGGATCGTAGACCGCTGCCTCGATCCCCTCCCCGGCCAGCCTCTCCGCAGCCTCCAGCGCGTCGGGAACCATGACCCCCACGGCCACCACCAGGGCATCCGAGCCCTCCCGCAGCAGCTGTCCGGCACCCGGGGAGATCCCCTCCGGAGGAGGGGGGCAGATCCGTTCCCGGCCCCGGGGATACCGAAGCAGCGTAGGCGACTCCTCGAACTCGACGGCCTTCCTCAGGGCCAGCCTCAGCATGGCGCAGTCCCTGGGGGCCAGTATCCTCAGGTCGGGTATGCAGCGGAACAGGGGTATGTCGAATGCGCCGTGATGGGTGGGGCCGTCGGCCCCCACCAGCCCGGCGCGGTCCATGGCTATCACCACCGGGGCCCGCTGGAGCGCCGCGTCGTGGATCACCTGGTCCACCGCCCTCTGCATGAAGGTGCTGTAGATGGCGGCCACCGGCTTCATGCCGCCGAAGGCCAGGCCGCATGCGAAGGTGACGGCGTGCTGCTCGGCGATGCCCACGTCGAAGAACCGGCGGGGAAAGCGTTCGCCGAATCCTGTCAGTCCGGTGCCGTCGGGCATGGCGGCCGTGATGGCGCAGACGCGGCCGTTCTCCTCGCCCAGCTTTACCATCTCGTCGGCGAAGGCGTCGGTGAACTTCTCGCCGTCCTCCCCCGGGGTCTGCTCCCCCGAGACGCCGTGGAAGCCGGTGGCGTCCTCCTCGGCGGGACTGTATCCCTTGCCCTTCCTGGTGATCACGTGCACCAGGACCGGTCCCCGAAGCTCGGCCACCCGCTGGAGCACACCGGTGAGCAGGGGCAGGTCGTGGCCGGGAAGGGGGCCTATGTAGCGGACGCCGAACTCGTCGAATATGGTGGCCGGGGCCACCAGCCCCTTCTTCAGGCCCGCCCCCACCACGTGGGCCGCTCTCCGCATCCGCTCGCCCAGGGAGGGGATCTTTCCCAGCAGGTTCCATACCTCTTCGCGCATGCGGTTGTAGGTGCTGTCGGTGAGTATGCGGGCCAGGTATCGCGACAGCCCCCCCACGTTCCGGGAGATGGACATCTTGTTGTCGTTGAGGATCACGGTCATGTCGGTGTTGCTGTGGCCCAGGTTGTTCAGCCCCTCCAGGGCCATCCCCGCGCTCATGGCGCCGTCGCCTATCACCGCCACCACCTTCTCGCTCCGGCCGGCGAGGTCACGGGCCCGGGCGAAGCCCAGCGCGGCGGAGATGGAGGTGGAGCTGTGGCCGGCCCCGAAGGCGTCGAAATCGCTCTCGCTGCGCTTGGGGAAGCCGCTGAGCCCGCCGGCCTGCCTGACGGTGGGAAAGGCCCTGCACCTCCCCGTGAGCAGCTTGTAGGGGTAGCACTGGTGGCCAACGTCCCAGATTATCTTGTCCTCGGGGGGTCTGTAGACCGAGAGGAGGGCTACGGTGAGCTCCACGACCCCCAGGTTGGAGGCCAGATGGCCGCCGGTGGAGCAGACCACGTCCACGATCCTCTCCCGGACCTCGTCGGCCAGCTGCACCCGCTGCTCTATGGAGAGGTCCCTGACGTCGGCGGGACAGGTGATCCCGTCCAGTATCTCGGCCACTAGCTCCTCCTCTCCGGCAGGAACAGGGCCAGTCCGGCCACCTCCGACCAGTCTCCCGGCAGCCGGCGGAGCATCTCCGCCGTCTCCGCCGCCTCGTCCCGGGCCAGCTCCCTTGCCCTGTCGGGGCCGTGCACCGTGACGTAGTTGGCCTTGCCCATCCCTGCGTCCTTGGCTACGACCTTGCCCATCTCCGCCTCCGTGCCGGTGACATCCAGCAGGTCGTCGGTGAGCTGGAAGACGAAGCCCAGCCTGTCCCCCGCCCCGGAGAGCGGCTCCAGCCCGTCGGGGTCCATGCCCCCCGCCAGAGCGCCCAGCTCCAGGGAGACCCTTATCATGGCCGCGGTCTTGCCCCCGATCATCCGGTCCATCCAGGCCAGGTCCGGCTCTTCGGGTGGGAACATGTCCATCACCTGGCCCCCTACAAGGTATGACGGCCCGGCGGCCACGGCCAGCCTCCGGCACATCAGGGCCACCAGGCTCTCCGCCAGCTCGGTCCTGGCCAGCTCCCGGAAGGCCTCCACCAGAAGCAGGTCGCCCGCCAGGAGCGCCTGCCTGGTCCCGGCCCGCCGGTGCAGCGTGGGGAGCCCCCGGCGCAGGTCGTCGTCGTCCATCTGGGGAAGGTCGTCGTGGACCAGCGAGTAGGTGTGCACCATCTCCACGGCGGCGGCGGCGTGAATGGCGGCGTCGGCCGGCCCCCCCACCGCGGAGCAGGCGCTGCGGACCAGGAAGGGGCGAACCCTCTTTCCTCCGGCATGCAGTGAGTATGCGGCGTGGGACGCCAGGCCCGACTGGTCCTCCTCCATCACCGGCAGCGCCCTGAGCCTCGCCTCCACCCAGTCCGCGCCGCGGCGCAGCGACTCCCTCAGCGCCGCACCGTCAGAGGCGCTCATTGATGACCTCCCAGCCGACTGCCCTGCCCTCCGAAGATACCTCCACCGATATGCCGTTAACCATGCGACCGCCGGCTTCCGCCACCTTCAGCCTGCCAGGCCTGCCCAGGAGAAGCCTCTCCATGGAGGCCTCCGGGTCCATTCCTATTATTCCCCGCTGGCAGCCGCACATGCCCAGGTCGGATATGTAGAGGGTCCCATTCGGGAGCAGGCGGTCGTCGGCGGTGAGCACGTGGGTGTGGGTGCCGGCCAGGACGGTGGCTCTTCCGTCCAGGTGGAAGCCCATGGCCTGCTTCTCGCTGGTGGCCTCGGCGTGGAAGTCCACCACCGTCACGTCCGGCTGTCGGGCGGCGATTATCCGGTCCGCCTCCCGGAAGGGGCAGGAGGCGCTGCTGTTCATGAACACCCGGCCCTGCAGGTTGACCACCAGGACGTCCAGCCCCCCCGCCTCCACCATGGTCCATCCGCGGCCGGGGTTGCCCGCCGGCACGTTGGCGGGCCGGAGGACGTGGGCCGAGTAGTCCTCCAGCACGGGGAATATCTCCCGGCAGGCCCATATGTGGTTGCCGGAGGTGATGACGTCCACGCCGGCCTTCTGAAGCGACCTGGCGATCTTGGGGGTGATGCCGAATCCCCCCGCCGCGTTCTCGCCGTTGACAATTACCAGATCGAAGTCGGCCCCCTCCAGGTACGAGGTGACCGCCTGCCGTCCGGGCCTTCCAACCAGATCCCCCAGCAGAAGGAGCTTCAAGCTAGCGCGCCGTCTCCGCAGCCCGGACCTCGCGGATCACGGTGACCTTGATCTGTCCCGGGTACTCCATGTCCCGCTCGATCCTGCGGGCCACCATCCGGGCCAGGTCCGCGGCACCGCCGTCGTCCACCGACTCCGGCCGCACGGCTATCCGCAGCTCCCTGCCGGCCTGGATGGCGTAGGACTTGCTGACTCCGTCGAAGCCGTCCGCCAGCGCCTCCAGCCGGTGCAGCCTGCGCACGTACCGTTCCAGGGTCTCCCGGCGCGCTCCGGGGCGGGCGCCGCTCACCGCGTCGGCCGCCTGCACTATCAGGGCGTAGAGGGACTCCGGCTCCACCTCCTCGTGGTGGGCACCTATGGCGTTGCAGACCAGGGGTGACTCGTCGAAGCGCCTGGCCAGCTCCATGCCCACCTGGGCGTGGGAGCCCTCCACCTCCTGGTCGGTGGCCTTGCCGATGTCGTGGAGCACCCCGGCCCTGCGGGCCACGGAGGCGTCCAGCTTCAGCTCGGAGGCGATCAGGCCGGATATGTGCGCCACCTCCAGGGAGTGCTGGTACATGTTCTGCCCGTAGCTCGTCCGGTAGCGCAGGCGGCCGAGATGACGTATGAGCTGGGGGTGCAGGCCGGATACGTTGGCCTCCATGCAGAGCTCGTTGCCCAGCTTCTTGGTCTGCTTCTCCATCTCAGCGCTGGCCTTCTCCACCACCGACTCGATGCGGCCGGGATGGATCCTGCCGTCGGCGATGAGCTTCTCCATGGACTGGCGGGCCACCTCTCTGCGGACGGGATCGAAGCAGGACAGGACTATGGCCTCGGGGGTATCGTCGATGATCACGTCCACTCCGGTGGCGCCCTCGAATGACCGTATGTTGCGGCCCTCCCGGCCGATTATCCGGCCCTTCATGTCGTCGCTGGGGAGGTTCACCACGGAAACGCAGTTCTCCATGACGTGGTTTGCGCTGCAGCGCTGTATGGCTGTGGAGAGGATCCAGTTGGCCCTGTCATCGGCCTCCCGCTCCGCCTGCTCCAGGATCTTCCTGGTGAGCCTGCCCGCCTCCAGCTGGGCCTCCTCCTCCAGGTTGGCCACCAGAACCTTCCTGGCCTCCTTCCTGGTGAGGCCCGCGTGCTTCTCCAGCAGACGGTTCTGCTCCTCCATGAGGCGGTTGACCCGCTGGTGCTTGGCCTGTAGCGCCTGCTCCTTCTCCGCCAGGTCCGTCTTCTGGGCCTCGAGGGTGGCCTCCCGCCGGTCGAGGTTCTCGCCCTGCCGGCCCAGCCTCTCCTCCATGCGGACCAGGCGCCGCTCCCGCTCGTCCAGGTCCTGGCGGACCTTCTGGTTCTCCTCGGCCGCGGCCGCCTTCTCCCGGGACACCAGGTCCCGCCCCTCGAGAATGGCCTCCTTGCGGAGGGCCTCGGCCTCCCTGCGGGCCTCCCCCAGTATCCTGCTCGATTCCTTCTTGGCGCCGCCTATCTCCTTGCTTACAAGGAGTTTATGCAGAAAAAAGCCCAGGAGGAACGCAACCACTCCCAGGCCGATGCAGATAACCGGATGCATAACTGCTCCCCTTCAAGGCGCAGTGCTCATCTATTACAATGCAGGCTTGCCCCCGGCTCGGTCTGGGGCCTGCGCCGACCCCGGCGAGGGGCGGCCTGCAGGTATTACTCCGAGCGCTGCCTGGAGCCGCTTCCTGCCGAGGTTCCGGAGTGCACTGCGTCCTCCGCGGTGCGGGAGGACCTTTCGGGCTGCGGGGTCTCTGCGGCGGAGGTGGGCTGTGCGGAACCGTCTATGGCCTCCTCGATTCGGTCGGCCAGACGGGCGAGGGCCTTCCCGTGTCCCTCCTCGAGCTCCTTGAGCTGCCTCTCCTTCTGAAAGAGCTCATCGGTAATGTTCAGGGCGGCGAGAATGGCTACCTTCGCAGAAGATGCCATGGTGATGTTATCGGTCATCTGGCGCATCTTCATGTCCACGTAGTGGGCGATCTCCGAAACGTATGAGGGGTCGCCCTCACCCCTTATGGAATACTCTCGACCGTATATGTTGACCCGTACATTTGTCGGTCGATCGCTCAATTGCTACCTCAGCCGCTGCTGCAGCTTTTCCAGCTTCTCCAGCACCTCTCTCAGGCGACGCCCGATCTCCTTGCGCTCACGCAGGAGCCGGGCACTGTGGATCCGGAGCAGGTTGTACCCCTCCGGGTCCGCCTGCGTCGCCTGGGTCTCCAGGCTCTTCTCGAGTTCCTCGACCCTACCGGCCAGAGTGTTCCTCTGGCCCCTCAGGTCTTCCAGCTTAACAATCAGACGATCAACGGCCTCGGTCAACCGCTCCAGATCGCCTTCGCCATTCATTGTCTACTAGCCATCCCCGGCCGAAAACGTTCCCGCTGCCGGGACCGGGGCATCAGCCCTCCAGTCCGGCCCTGGCCACGTCCACGACCCTGGAGAACGCTTCGGGGTCTCTCACCGCCATGTCCGCCAGGATCTTCCGGTCCAGCTCCACGCCCGCCTTCTTCAGCCCGCCGATCAGCTGGCTGTAGCGCATCCCGTTCTGCCGGGCCGCGGCGTTTATCCTGGTTATCCACAGACGGCGGAAGCTGCGCTTGCGATTGCGCCGGTCGCGGTACTGGTACTCACGCGCCTTCCGCACGCTCTCCGAGGCTACGGTGTAGAGCTTCCTGCGGCCGCCGTAGTAGCCCTTGGCGTCCTTCAGGTCCTTCTTGTGACGCTTCTTCCTGATTACTGCGCTCTTGGCTCTGCTCATGATCTCTCCCGACGGCTGCTCCCGGGACGGCTGTCCCTAGGGCAGCAGCTTCTTCAGTCTCTTGGTGTCCGGTTTCGACGCTATTCCGCTCTGGCGGAGCTTGCGCTTCCGCGAGCTGTTCTTCTTGGTCTGGATGTGGCCGGCGTGGGAATGGTAGATCTTGATCTTCCCGGTGCCGGTCTTCTTCATCCGCTTTGCCGCACCCTTGTGGGTCTTCATCTTAGGCATTTCCGCTCCCGTCATCTCTCCTTGCGTGGCGAGACGATCATGGTGAGAAGCTTGCCCTCGAGGACCGGCTTGCGCTCTATCTTGCCCAGGTCCTCCAGGTCCGACGCCAGCCTCTCCAGAAGATCGTATCCCTGACTCTTGTAAACCAGCTGCCGCCCCCGGAAGACCACCGTGGCCTTGACCTTGTGGCGGTCCTGCAGGAAGTCGCGGGCGTGGCGCATCTTGAAGTCGTAGTCATGGTCGTCCGTGTTGGGACGGAACTTGACCTCCTTCAGGCCGCCCTTCTGCTGGCTCTTTCGAGCCTTCCTCGCCTTTCTGCTCTGTCGGTACTGGAACTTGCCGTAGTCCATGATCCGGGCTACCGGCGGCTTTGCCCCGGGTGAGATCTCCACGAGGTCCTGACCGGCTTCGGATGCCCTGTCAAGCGCCTCCCTTATGGGAACCACACCTACGTGCTCGCCTTCCTCATCGATAAGTCTGACCTCAGGGGCCCTTATGTCGCCGTTTACCCGCGTCTTCTTCCCTATGGCTACCTACCTCCTCCATTCGGCAGTGCAGGCCGCATACAGGCGGCCTTCAGCTCCTCCAGCACCTCGTCGAGGGGCAGGGATCCCCTGTCACCCTCTCCGTGGACCCGGAGGGCCACCTTTCCAGTACCGGCTTCTCTCGCTCCTATCACCAGCATGAACGGAACCTTGAGGGTCTCGGCCTCGCGTATGCGGTAGCCGATGGTCTCGTTGCGCCCGTCCACCTTGCAGCGAAGGCCGGCGGACCTTACTTCCGCCTCGACTCGCCGCGCGGTCTCGTGCTGGTCCGACGTTATGGGTAAGATAACTACCTGCAGGGGCGCAAGCCAACCCGGGAAGTTGCCGGCGTAGTGCTCTATCAGGTTGCCTATGAACCTCTCCACCGACCCGAAGAGGGCCCTGTGTATCAGCAGGACCCTGTGGTCGGCGCCGTCGGCGCCCACGTAGGTCAGGTCGAACCTGCTGGGTATGTTGAAGTCGAACTGCACCGTAGGCCCCTGCCAGGTCCGGCCCAGGGCGTCCCGGAGCTTTATGTCTATCTTGGGGCCGTAGAAGGCCGCCTCCCCCGATACGGTGGCGTAGCTCTCGCCCATCTCGTCCAGGGCCCTGGCCAGGATCTTCTCCGCCTTGCGCCAGTCCTCGGGCTCCCCCGCGTAGTGGTCGGCGCGTCCGGGGTCGCCCAGGGAGAGCTCCAGCTCGTAGCCGAAATCGAATATCCTCAGCATGTACAGGGCGAACCGGACCACGTCCTGGATCTCGCCCAGCGCCGTCTCGTCGTTGCAGAATATGTGGCCGTCATCGACGGTGAACCCGCGCACCCGCATCAGACCGTGGAGCACTCCGCTCTTCTCGTAGCGGTAGACGGTTCCCAGCTCGGCCAGCCGGAGGGGCAGGTCGCGGTAGGAGCGGGTCTCGCTGCGGTAGATGAGTATGTGGCCGGGGCAGTTCATGGGCTTTATTGCGTACTCGCCGCCCTCCACGTCCAGGAAGTACATGTTGTCGCGGTAGTAGTAGTAGTGGCCCGAGGTCTTCCAGAGCTCCGCCGGCGCCACGTGGGGCGTTGCCACCAGCTGGTATCCGGCCGCCCTGTGGGCGTCCTTCCAGAGGCCCTCCAGCTCCTCCTTGAGCACCGTTCCCCGGGGCAGCCAGTAGACCAGCCCCGGACCGCCTTCGCCGCCCACCATGAACAGCCCCAGCTCCCGGCCCAGCTTGCGGTGGTCGCGCTTCCTGGCCTCCTCCAGCAGCTCGAGGTGCTCCTGCAGCGCCGAGCGGCTGTCGAAGACCGTACCGTAGATCCTGGTGAGCATCGTGCGGTTCTCGTCCCCCCGCCAGTAGGCGCCGGCCACGCTCAGCAGCTTCACGTGCCGCAGGCGGCCGGTGGAGGGGACGTGGGGGCCCCGGCACATGTCGGTGAAGTCACCGTGGCTGTAGAAGCTGACCTCCGTCTCCCCCCGCTGCTCCAGGTCGTCCAGCAGCTCCAGCTTGTATTCCTCCCCCTGCTGCTTCAGGAGCTCACGGGCCTCTTCGAGGGGCATCTCGCTGCGGCGGAACGGCAGGTCCTCCTTCACCTGGCGGAGCATCTCCTCCCGGATGCGCTCCAGGTCCTCCTCGCCGCCGAATCCGGGTATGTCCATGTCGTAGTAGAAGCCGTCCTCTATGGCGGGGCCGATCCCCAGCTTCGTCCCGGGGAAGAGGCGCTTCACCGCCGCAGCCAGCATATGGGAGGCGCTGTGCCGCATGGCGTCCGCTCCCTCTTCGTCGGCGAAGGTGAGTATGCGGATCTCGCCCTCCTCGGGCAGAGGCAGGGTCAGGTCCACCGGGGTGCCGTTGATCTTGCAGACCAGGGCCTTCTTGGCCAGGCTGCGGGATATGGACTCCGCCACCTCGAGGCCCGTTGTTCCGGCCTCGAAAGAGGACACGCTGCCGTCTGGAAATGTCAGCTTCACGATGCGGCTCCCCTTGTAGAAATAAGCCATGCAGGCGGTTACGGGCAAAAAAAGATGGTGGGCGATACTGGACTTGAACCAGTGACCTCTTGCATGTCAAGCAAGCACTCTAGCCACCTGAGCTAATCGCCCACCGATCAGCAGGGGCAAGGATATACCGGGCCCCAGTTTCCGTCAAGTACGAAAAGGGGACGGAGGTATTTTAGCAGGCGAATAAAGCGCGATGCTCTTGCAGGCCTACAGCGATTTATTCGCCTGCTAAAATACCTCCGTCCCCATTACGGTGTTATTGTGGTGCCGGCGCGGCCCTCCATGGCCTCGATGACGTTGCCCGGGGAGGTGATGATCACGCGGCTGCCGCCCCCCTCCAGGAAGCGGCGGGCGGCCTCTATCTTGGGCAGCATGGAGCCCGGGGCGAAGTGGCCCTCCTCCACGTAGCGGTCCAGCTCCTCGGGACCGATCCTGTCCAGGGGCCTCTCGTCGGGGCGGCCGAAGTTGAGGCACACCTGCGGCACGGCGGTGGAGATCACGAAGGTGTCCGCACCCAGGCGCTGGGCCAGCAGCGAGCTGGCCCTGTCCTTGTCTATCACCGCGGCCACCCCCCGCACCTTGCAGCCGTCCCGGACCACCGGAACGCCGCCGCCGCCGGCGCAGATCACTATCTGGCCGGCGTCCACCAGAGCCTCCACGCAGGGGAGCTCCAGTATCTTCACCGGCCGGGGAGAGGGGACCACCCGCCGCCAGCCGCGGCCGGCGTCCTCCCGCATCTCCCATCCGTCATCCTCCGCCATGCGGCGGGCCTCCTCCTCGGTGTAGAAGGGGCCTACCGGCTTGGTGGGACTGTCGAACCCCGGGTCATCGGGGTCCACGGTGATCTGGGTCACCAGGCTGGCCACCGGGATGTCCCTGCCCCGCTCCTCCAGGACGTCGCCCAGTACCTGCTGGAGGTAGTAGCCTATGTAGCCCTGGGTGGCGGCCACGTTGACGTCCATGCCGTCGGGGGGGACGATGTCGGCCGCCGCCGCGTTGCGGAGCAGCTCGAAGCCCACCTGGGGCCCGTTCCCGTGGGTCACCACCACGCTGCCCCGGATCTCCGCCAGCACCGCTATCTCCTCGCAGATCTCCCGGGCCACGTCGTGGGTGTCCAGGTTGCCCCGGCCCTTCCGGTGGGAGCGGATCAGGGAGTTCCCGCCGATGGCCACCACCGTGCATCCGTGTCTGTCAGGCCTGCTGTCCATCACCGACCTCCCCTCCCTTCCCCCGTGATCCGGTCTTTCCGCCGTGGAGTATCACCAGCAGGACACCTCCTGCGGTTATGGCTATGTCCGCTACGTTGAAGGTGGGCCAGCGCCAGCCCCCCGCGCCCAGGTCTATGAAGTCTATCACCCAGCCGTGGAGCACGCGGTCCACCGCGTTTCCGGCGGCGCCGCCCATGATCGCACCCAGGGCCAGAAGCGAGACCGGCCTGCAGCTGCGACAGCGCCAGATCACCACCGCCACCACGATGGCGGCGGCGGCGCTGAACACCAGAAGGAACTCCGGCCCTCCCCAGGGAATGCTGAAGGCCGCCGCCGCGTTGCGCCGGAGGGCCAGCCTTACGGCCGGGCCGGCCAGCTCCACCGGCCGGCCCATGGTGAGGCCCGATGACGCCAGCTGCTTGGTGACCTGGTCCAGGCCCAGCACCAGAAGGCCCAGTCCGTAGGCGCGTATTCGGGAGGGCCAGCCCGGCATCAGCCCTCTTCCATCCTCGTCAGGACCTCCGAGCACCGCAGGCAGACATCTTCGGCGTAGGGAGCGGTGCCCACCTCCGGCGTCCATTTCCAGCAGCGCTGGCACTTGCCGCCGCGGGCCCTCTCCACCTCCACCGAAGGCTGGTCGCCGGCGGCTACCTCCGCGGCGGAGACGATGAGGAAGTCGGCCCAGTCCTCCCCCCGGGCGGACTGCACCATTTCCGGGGGAACCGTCATCTTGACCCTGGCCTGCAGGCTGTCGCGGATCAGGCCGCTCTCCCGGGCCTCCTCCAGCTTCTTCTGCGCCAGGGAGCGGACCTCGAGGCAGGGCTCCCAGGCCTCCATCTCCGCCCTCTCCGCTTCCGTGGTCTCCACCTGCTCCAGCAGGGCCAGGTGCACGCTGTCCACACCCCCGCCGAGGCACTCCGGAAGGTTCTGCCAGGCGTCCTCGGCGGTGAAGGGCACTATGGGGGCCAGCAGCTTCACCAGCTCCCGCAGCATGTGGGCCAGCAGCGAGCGGGTGCTCCGCCTCTCCGCCCCCTCCGGGTCGCCGCAGTAGAGCCGGTCCTTGCGGACGTCCAGCAGCAGGTTGGAGAGGTCGATGACGGCGAAGTTGCGCAGCTCGCGGTAGGCGCGGTGGAACTCGAAGCTCCGGTACTCCCTCAGGCACAGCTCCTGCAGCCTGCGGAAGCGGAGGTAGGAGTAGCGGTCCAGGCCGTCGAGGGTCTCGGGGTCGAAATCGTGGGTGTCGTATCCCCGGAGGTTGCCCAGCATGAAGCGCAGCGTGTTGCGCAGCTTCTTGTAGGCCTGCCTGGCATCGTCCAGCTGGGCCATGTCCGCCCGGAAGTCCGCCGTGTAGTCCACGGAGGCGAACCACAGCCTGAGGATGTCGGCCCCCATCCTGTCCACTATCTCCAGCGGCGAGATCACGTTGCCCAGGGACTTGGACATCTTCTTGCCGTGCTTGTCCTGTATCAGGCCGTGGGTGATGATGTTGTCGGCGGGGCGGTCCAGGTCCAGCGCGCAGCTGGATATCAGGCTGACGCCGAACCAGCCGCGGTGCTGGTCGGTGGCCTCCAGGTACACGGCACAGGGACGCTCCAGCATGTGCCGGCCGGTGAGCACGTTGTAGTGGCTGAGGGAGCTGTCGAACCAGACGTCCAGTATGTCATCGACACGCCTCAGCGAGCCGCCTCCGCAGGAGGGGCACTCCGGGCTCTTCCCCGCCAGGTCGAAGAGCTGCTCCGGGCTGCGGTCGAACCACACGTCCGACCCCTCCTCCTCCACCAGGTCGGCCACCGCGTCGATGACCTCGGGGTCCAGCACCGGGCTGCCGCAGTCCCGGCAGAGGAAGGCGGGCAGGGCGACGCCCCAGGCCCGCTGCCGCGAGAGGCACCAGTCCGGCCGGGACTCCATCATGTTGCGCATGCGCTCGTGGCCCCAGGCGGGATGCCAGCTCACCTCCTCCACCATGTCCAGCACCCGGTCCTTCAGGCCGTGGCGGTCCAGGTCCAGGAAGAACTGCTCGGTGGCCCGGAAGATCAGGGGGCTCTTGCACCTCCAGCAGTGCGGATAGCTGTGGGTTATGCTCCGGGAGGCCAGCAGATGGCCGGAATTCCGCAGGTCCTCGGTTATCCGGGGGTTCGCCTCGAAGACGTGCAGGCCGGCGTAGGGGCCGGCGGCTCCGGTGAAGCGGCCATCCCCGTCCACGGGGCTGAAGACCTCCAGCTCGTACTCCGGGGCTATCATGAAGTCCTCGGCGCCGTGTCCGGGGGCGGTGTGCACGCAGCCGGTGCCGTCATCCATGGTAACGTGCTCCGCGGTGACCACCTTCGAACGCACGTCGCCGTCCAGGGGGTGCCGCAGATCCAGCCCCGCAAGCTCTGCGCCGGTGAGGGTGGGCGACTCGGAGACGCTGCCCTCCAGTCCGGCGTCCTTCAGGAAGGCCTCCGCCCTGTCCGCCGCCACCAGGAGCCTGCCGTAATCGGCGGTCTCCACCACCACGTAGCGGGCGGAGGGATGCAGGGCCACCGCCCGGTTGGCCGGAAGCGTCCAGGGGGTGGTGGTCCATATCACCACGCGGGTGCCTTCCGGGACGCCCCGGTCCCGCCACCGGTCCGGGTCCGCCGGGTCGAAGGCCACGTATATCGACGGCGAGGAGTGGTCGGCGTACTCCACCTCGGCGTCGGCCAGGGCGGTGGAGCAGGAGGTGCACCAGTGGATGGGCCTCAGGCCCAGGTAGACGTAGCCCTTTCCCGCCATCCTGCCGAAGGCCCGCACGATGCCGGCCTCGTAGGACCGGCTCATGGTGAGGTAGGGTCTCTGCCACTGCCCGAAAACGCCCAGCCGGCGGAACTCCTCCCGCTGGACGTCCACGTACCTCAGGGCGTACTCCCGGCACCTCCGGCGGATCTCGGCCCTGGTCAGGTCCTCTCCCTCGGCGGCGCTCACCACCTTGTGCTCTATGGGCATGCCGTGGCAGTCCCATCCCGGCACGTAGGGGGAGTCGTAGCCCATCATGGTGTGTGACTTGACTATGAAGTCCTTCAGTATCTTGTTCAGCGCCGTCCCCAGGTGGACGTGGCCGTTGGCGTAGGGGGGGCCGTCGTGGAGCACGAAGCGGGGGCGCCCCCCGCCGGCCTCTCTCAGCCGGCCCTCGAGGTCCTGCTCGTCCCAGTCCTTCAGCATCTCCGGCTCCCTCCTGATGAGGTTGCCCTTCATGGAGAAGCTGGTCTTCGGCAGACTTATGGAATCCTTGTAACTCATTCGCCCCTCACCTCCCTCGGGTCTCCGGGGCCCCTGCCCCGCTCTCATGGTTTTCGCCTTCGGTCTCGCAGAACCTGCTGGCCGCCTCTGCCAGCGGCGCCGGCTCCCCGCATGCGGAGCCCCAGGCGCTGCAGCGCACCAGAAGCATCACCCTTCCGCCTCCGTGGCCGGCCACCACGGCTTCGTCCACCGCCGCGGAGACCGCGGCATCCGCTCCGGTTGCCGCCAGCTCCGCCGGAGTGGCCAGCTGCCAGTGGGGTACCCGCAGCACCAAGCCCCTCCGCCAGCTCCCCTCGGGGCAGCTGTATATGCCCTTCAGAGAGGGAAAGCGGGGGCCCAGGTCGTCCCGGTTGGGACCCGCCAGCGGGCTGGGCCCGAACAGGCCGATGTGGTCCCCGGCCACCATCCATCCCGAATCCGCCGCCGCCCCGTCGGCGCAGAGGAGGAACAGCCTCTCTCCGCTTCCCAGGGCCGACCGCACCGAGTCGCAGCCGTCCCTACCCGGCTTTCGCCGGAGGACGCGCACCGATTCCGCCTCCACGGAAGAGTCCAGATCGTCCGGCCAGTCCTGGGGAAGCATAACCAGCATTCGGGCCAGTCCTCTCCGCTCCGGGTGAAAACCCGGCGGGGCGGCGCCGGTGAGTAACCGGTGGCCGCCCCGACGGGAACGGCGATTATGTGAAGCACGAAGGCCAAGTGCAAGCTGTTGCGGCTACGACCGCCCGTACCAGCCGGGCCTGCGGGTGGCGCCGGCAACCGCCACCCTCTTGCGCCGGCTTGCGGAGCCGGAGAGGATCTCCACCCCGGACCTGCGGGTGCCGAAGGCCTCCGCCAGCATCTCCGCCAGCTCGCGGTTTGCCTTTCCGTCCACGGGAGGAGAGGAGAGGCCGAACCTCAGCGTCCCGTCCGCCATGCGGCCCAGGTACCCGGGCCGGGAGGAACGGGGCACCACTTTCAGGTCCAGGACTATCCGCGTCACTCCCCCTCCAGCGGAGCAGCCTCGTCTATGAGCATGATGGGTATGTCGTCCTCCACCCGGTATACCAGCCTGCACTTGTGGCAGACCAGCTCCTCCCGGGGCTCGGTCCTGTACTCCAGCTCGCCCTTGCACTTGGGGCAGGCCAGTATCTCCAGCAGCTTCTCGTCGAGCATCTCTCCCCCTAAATCACAAAGCTTCCACAGTCCATTACCGGCTCCTCGCCGCCGTCGCTGTCCACGCCCCAGACGGAGACCTCTTCGGAGCCGATCATGAAATCGGTATGGACCAGCGAGACGTTGCAGCCCACCTCCCGAAGCTGGTCTCTGCTCATCTCCGTGCCGCCCTCTATGCAGTCCGCGTAGCCGTTGCCCAGGGCGATGTGACAGGCGGCGTTCTCGTCGAAGAGGATGCTGTGGAAGACCCGTCCGCTGCTGAATATGGGAGAGGAGACATCCACCAGCGCCACCTCGCCGAGGTAGGCCGCCCGGTCATCGGTCTCCAGGTAGCGGGCAAGTGTCTCCCGGTTCCTGTCGGCGCCGAAGTCCACCACCTTCCCCTCCTCGAAGACGAACCACGCCCCCTCCACCGGGGTGCCCATGACCTCCACCGGCCTGGTGCAGGCCGCCCGGCCCCTGGTCCTGGCGGCATCGGGGGTGCTGAAGATCTCCTCGGTGGGGATGTTGGGGAAGAACATCCTGCCGTCGGCCGCCCGGCATCTGCCGCCGGCGAACACCCTGTCCGGCCGCAGGCCCACGAACAGGTCGGTTCCCGGGCCGCGGAAGCGAATCCCGTCGTAGCGGGCGCCGTTCATGTGCCCGCAGCGGCGCTTCAGCTCGGCGTCGTGCTCCAGCCAGGCCGCCGCCGGATCCTCCGCGTCCAGCCGCAGGATGGGAACCAGAACCTCCCATATCCTCTCCCGCCAGTCCGCGCCGCTCTCTCCCAGGACCTTGGCCGCCCAGGCCTCGGTGGGGCTCAGGCAGACGTTCCAGGAGATCCTGTTGGAGGAAACGGCCGACATGAAGTCCCTGGCCGCCATTCGGGTTGCCTTCTGCACCCGGCCCAGGCGCTGCGGGTCCGCGCCCTCGTAGACGTCGGGGTCCTCCGGCCCCCGCAGGGCGATGCTGGCCCAGTTCCCCTCCACGATGGTGTCGTACATCTTCTGCGCGTACCCGGGGACGAAGTCCAGGTACTCCGGGTCCCTGGTCTCGTCCAGCCTTATCCGCCCGGCCGCCTGGTCGCCGTACCGCAGGACCACGGCCCTGGCCCCGGCCCGGTAGGCCTCCCGGGCCAGCTCCCTGGCGAACTCCCTGTGTACCGCCTCGGCCCGGATCAGCACCGGCTGCCCCTCCGTGACGTTGACTCCCGATCGGATCAGCATGCGGGCGTAGTCTGAGCGAATCCTGTCCAGGTCCATTTCCAGTCTTCCGTTCCTTTTGATGGATGATCCCCTGCGGTTCAGAGGAGGCCCAGGAAGTCTACCCCCAGTGCCCTGTAGCTCTCCCCGCCTGATTCCAGTATGTCCTTGAGCTGCAGCGATATCCTGACCTGCCCGAAGCTCTCCCAGTAGGCCTCCAGGTTTACGAAGCCGCCCGCGTCGTCGAACCTCACGCTGTCCGCCTCGTCCGTGGCCAGGTCCCAGTCGGCGGCCAGGCCGAACCCGCCGGGAAGGCTCTTGTCGATGCCCAGGAATACCCCGGCATGCTCCGGGTGATCCGGAGACAGGCTCAATCCCCCATGGAGGCCGAGGTCTCCGGGAGGCATGGCGAAGTTCTTGCTGGCCGCCAGGTAGAATCCCCTGTCCCGCCTGGAGTACGCGCCGCCGGCACGGGACGGCTCCTCCCGGCCGTCGTACCCCAGGGCCAGGCCCGGGAAGCCCTCGGTCTCCCCCAGGAAGCGAAACCTGGCCAGGATGGTGACGTGGTCGAACCAGTCGGTCTCGCCGGTGCCGGTGAGGTTCCAGGCGCCGTAGGAGGCCCCCACCATCAGTCCCCGGGTGATCCCCAGGGAGACCGAGAAGGTCACCCCGTTGTCCGGGAAGGTGCCCATGCCCACGTAGTAGGTTCGCTTCGCCACCACCCCCGCCGTGGGCTCCGTGACCAGCCTCATGAGCTCTCCGGCGTGCGCGGCGGGGCCGAGCATCGCCGCCAGGAGCAGCGGGCTTAGCCATCTCATCGGGTTCCCCTTCCACCTGTCAGGCTGACGCAATCTCCACCCAGAACCTCCCGCAGCCGCGCAAGCAGGCTGTCGGTGGGGTTCACCCGCAGCGAGCGGGAGACCGCGCTGGCCTTCCGCCCGGAGGGATGGCGGACCGTGACCCGCACCCTGCCGCCTCCGGGAGAGGAGCGTATCGCCTTCAGGGCCCTGTCCAGGGCCTCCATCTCCACTGAATCGCTGCTGAGCCTGATGTCCAGCCCCGCGCCCAGCTCCTCCCGGCACCGCTCCAGCGGGATCACCCTGCTGACGCAGAGCTTCCGGTCCCCCTTTCGCTCGCTTATCTCCCCCTCCAGGAAGACGGCCCTTCCCGGCTCCAGCAGCTGACCGTACCGATCCAGGCAGTCGCTGAAGGCTATTACGTCGGCGCTTCCCTGCCTGCCCTCGAGTGTGACGAACGCCATGTCCCCGTTCCGGGTGGGCACCAGCCTCTTCTCCTTTACCATGCCGGCGGTGGAAGCGTATCGCCCCCGGACCGAGTCCAGGTCCTCCACCCGGCATGTAGCCAGCTGGGATATCTCGGTTCCGAAGCGGTCCAGGGGGTGGCCGGTGAGGAAGAAGCCCAGCAGCGACCTCTCCAGGGCCAGCTTCTCGTCCAGGTCCAGGTCCTCGGTCTCCACCAGCTCGGGCCTGTGCGGCGATTCGCCCCCGCCTCCGGAGGAGAAGAGCGACATCTGTCCGGCGGCCCTCAGCTTTCGGATCCTCTGGCCGTACTCCAGCCCCCTCTCCAGGCTGGCCAGCAGGCTGGCCCTGTTGCCCTCCAGGCAGTCCAGGGCCCCAGCACCGGTGAGGGACTCCAGGGAGCGCTTGTTAACGCAGCCGGCCTCCACCCGGGTGCAGAGGTCGTAGAGGTCCGTGTACGGCCCGTTCTCCTCCCTCTCCCGCACTATGGCGGAAGCCGGAACCTCGCCCACGTTCTTCACCGCCGAGAGGGCGTAAACAATCCTACCCTCCTCGTCCACATCGAAGTTAACGCTGCTGTGGTTGACGGAGGGCGGGACTATCTTCAGGCCCATCCTGCGGCACTCCTCCACCAGAGCCGTTATCTTGTCGATCTTGCCGATCTCGCTGGCCAGGTTGGCGGCCATGAACTCGGCGGGGTAGTGGGCCTTCAGGTAGGCGGTCTGGTAGGCCAGAACCGCGTAGCTGACGGCGTGGGACTTGTTGAAGCCGTAGCCGGCGAAACGCTCGATCTGGTCGAAGACCTCCCGGGCCGTCTTCCCGTCCACTCCCCTCTCCCCGGCCCCCTCCATGAACCGCCGGCGCATGCCGGCCATCACCTCGGGGTCCTTCTTGGACATGGCCCTCCGCAGGATGTCGGCGTCGGCCATGGACATCCCCGCCAGCCGGTTGGCTATGCCCATTACCTGCTCCTGGTAGACTATGACGCCGTAGGTCTCGGAGAGGATGTCCTCCAGGTCGGGATGGGGGTAGTCGATGGAGAAGCTGCGGTCGGGGTCCTCCATTCCCCTCTTGTTGTCCGCGTAGAGGTCGATCATGTGCATGGAGCCCGGCCGGAAGATGGCCACCGAGGCCACAACGTCCTCCAGGCTGCTGACCTCGATCTTCCGCAGCGCCTCGCGCATGCCCGAGCTCTCCAGCTGGAAGACGCCGATGGTCTCGCCGGAGCGTATGAGCCGGTAGGTCTCGGGGTCGTCGAACCCCAGCTCCTCGGGCCGCAGCGACGGGTCCCGGCGGCGGGCCATGTCTGCGGCGTGACGGATCACGGTTATGGTGCGCAGGCCCAGGACGTCCAGCTTCAGCAGCCCGATCTTCTCCGCCGCCTTCTTCTCGAACTGAGTTGTGATCTCCCCCTCCTTGGTCCTGTAGAGGGGAACGTGGTCGTCCAGCCTGCCGGGGGTGATTATCACGCCGGCGGCGTGCACCGAGGAGTTCCGGGCGATGTTCTCCAGGTCCCGGGAGTAATCCAGGAGCCTGCCCACCCGGGGGTCCTCGTCCCGCAGCTCCGAAAGCTCCGGCACCGCCTCCACGATCTCGGGGAGGGGGGCGTCGGGGTCGGGGGCGGTGGCCACCAGCTTGGCCAGCCTGTCGCCCTCGTCGTAGCTCATCCCCATCACCCTGGCCACGTCCCGGACCACCAGCCTGTTCTTCATCCGGTTGAAGGTTATCAGCTGACAGACGCTCTCCCGGCCGTAGCGCTCGATGATGTGGCTGATTATCTCCCCCCGTCTCTCGTAGCAGACGTCCAGGTCTATGTCCGGCATCTGCTTCCGGGCGGGGTTCAGGAAGCGCTCGAAGCTGAGCCCGTAGGAGAGCGGGTTGATGTCTGTGATGTCGATGGCGTAGGAGACCAGGCTCCCCGCCGCGGAGCCCCTTCCCGGCCCCATGGGAATGTCGTGCGACAGGGCCCACCTTCGCAGCTCGGAGACGATCAGGAAGTAGCCCGGGAAGCCCATGTCCGAGATGATGCCCAGCTCGTGGTCCAGCCGCTCCCTCTCCCGGGGGTTCGGGTCGCGCCCCAGCCGTTGCCGGAGGCCGTCGCAGGAGAGGCGGCGGAGGTAGTCGTCCATGCTCCCGGCCTCCCGCGGTATCCCGAACTCCGGCAGCAGGAACTCCCCCTTGCCCAGGGAGAACCGGCATCTCTCGGCTATCTTCACCGTGTTGGTCAGGCTCTCGGGGATCCAGTCGAAGAGCCTCTCCATCTCCAGGGGCGTCTTTACGTAGAACTCCTCGGTGGAGAACCGCATCCGATCGGGGTCCTCCAGCTTCTTCCCCGTCTGCAGGCAGAGGAGCACCTCGTGGGCCCCGGCCTGGTCCCTCCGGAGGTAGTGGGCGTCGTTGGTGGCGGCCACCGGGGCCTCCGTCTCCGCTCCCAGCTCGGCCAGGTCCCGGAGGATCCTCTTCTCGTCCTCCAGGCCGTGATCCATCAGCTCCAGGAAGAAGCTCTCCCTGCCCACCAGGTCCTGGTACCACCGGACCGCCTCTCTGGCCCCCTCCCGGTCGCCGGCCAGCAGCTTCCGGGCCACCTCTCCCTGGAGGCAGGCGGACCCGATCAGCAGGCCCTGGGAGTTCTCCTCCAGCGCCTTTCTGTCGATTCGGGGCCGGTAGTAGAAGCCCTTCACGTACGCCATGGAGGAAAGCCGGCAGAGGTTGCGGTAGCCCTGCTCGGTGGCGGCCAGGAGGGTGAGATGGTAGGGCTTGCCCGCGTCGCTTCCCCGATCCTCCATGGAGCCGGGGGCCAGGTAGGCCTCCATGCCGATGATGGGCTTGAGGCCCCGGCCCTCCATCACGCTGCAGAACTCCACTGCGCCGAACATGGCGCCGTGGTCGGTTACCGCGGCGGCCGACATGCCCGCCTGCTCCAGGTGCTCGGCCAGGGGCTCGAAGCGTATGGCCCCGTCCAGGAGGCTGTACTCGGAGTGAAGGTGAAGATGTACGAAGTCGGTCATGAAACCTCTCTGAGCTAGGGGCCCTCAGTCTCGAACGGCCGCCGGGGCCTGGACCGGACCGCTACTCCTCTTCCTCGTCATTGTCATCGGAAGACGCCTCCGGCTCCGCTGCCGAAGGGGTCTGCCGCTCCGCCGCCTCGTCGGCGCTGCCGTACTCCTTCTCGAACTCCCTGTACTCCTCGTCGTCGGCGCGCTGCAGCAGATCCTCTCCGTCCTTGCGGTGCCGCAGTGCCAGGTAGATGAGGGTCCAGCCGGAGGTGCAGGAGGAGAGCCAGTAGGAGGCCACTGTCAGGAAGATCAGCACTCCCGATATGGCGCACAGAACGCCTCCCAGGCCGGTCCAGGCGGGACCGGAGGCCACAGCCCCCACCGGGCTGAAGATGGTGGAGCCGACACCCACTACCGCCGGAGCCAGAACCCGCAGGCCCGAGGCGACCGTATCGTAGAAGATGTCCCCTCCGGTGATCGGCGACATGGTAAGGGAGACGAACTTCAGAGCCGCCGCCGCGAAGGCGGCGAACACCGCCAGGCCCACCAGGCGCACCGCCGCTGAGAGCAGGCCGTACAGCACCAGCCTCCAGGGCTGGCTGGTCAGTGTGGAGAAGAGCTCGAAGAGGCTCTCGAAGGTGTCGCCCTTGGTGCTGGCGACTATGGCGGGCACCAGGCAGAACGACGCCACGAAGGCCACGACCCCCAGCACCACCAGCAGGGCCAGTCCCCAGGCGGGTACGGCTCCGAGGCCGGCTATCACCGGCCCCACGCCGCCGGGAATGCTGGCCAGCAGGCCCAGGATGATGCCGCCGGCCACGGCCAGCGCTATGCCCACCAGAAGCACCAGCGGGGTGACCAGCACCGGCTTGAAGTGCTCTTTGGCGAAGGCCTCGGCATCCTTGCCCGAGTAGAAGTCGTCCCCCCTGGTCTGCTCGAAGGCGATCCTCGCCACCTTCAGCGACCCGCGGAGAAGGGCCACCAGGGCCAGAAGCAGCCCCACGGCCAGAAGCACAACGGCCGGGACGCTCTCCCAGAATACGCCCTGCGGCAGGGGCAGCAGCCTCCCGCCGTCCCAGACGTGCCCCAGGGAGGCTCCTGCGGCCAGATACCCGAGGTTGACGAAGATGAACAGGCAGGCCCACCCGAAGAGCAGGGCCTTGACGTAGATCCAGAGCTTCCTGGCACTGAGACCGTACCTGGCGGCCGCTGGAATGTCTCTGACGTCGAATCTCATCTTGTGCACCATCTTACCCCCCGGTCGTCATATGGTAGCCTTCTTCCTCCGGCCCCGGTGCCGGCATCTGGCACCAAAGGGCCGGACTCCTTCCACCCTTCTCGATAATATCACAGTGAACGTGGTGACCGGTAGGTCAGGGTGACGGCCCTTACCTCGTCCGCGCCCGCCTCCCTGAGGGCCCTTCCTGCGTCTCCCAGTGAGCTTCCGGTTGTCATCACGTCGTCCACCAGACAGATCCGTGCTCCCTTCTGCGGGGGTCTGCCGCATCGGTAGGCGCCCCTGACGTTCCGGAGCCTCTCCGCCCTGTCCAGCCCCACCTGCGCCCGACGGTGGCGCCGGGAGAGAAGGGGGGCCACGGGAACCCCCGTCAGACCGGAGAGATGCCGGGAGATCAGCCCGGCCTGGTTGAAGCCCCGTTCCCGAAAGCGCCTTCGCGACAGTGGCATGGGTACCAGCCAGTCCGAGGCGGCGGTCCAGTCACCCAGGCGCTGTCGGATGATCACCGCGGCCGCCGCGGCCGCCGCCCGTACCCGGTCGAACTTCAGCCGGCGGACCAGCCATCCGCCCGAACCCGCGTGCAGCAGCGCGCTGCGCACCGGGACCCCGAAGGCGTCGCGCTTCCCCGACGACGCGTACAGGCGCAGGCGGCACCAGTCGCAGAGGCGCCGGCCGCGGGATATCCCGGCCCCGCAGAGGCAGCACACCCGGCCGGCGAGAAAGGTCAGCCCCTCCGCCTGTGCCACAGCAGCAGACCGCCCCCCAGGAGCAGTCCTCCCAGGACCATGGCCAGGCTGATCAGCTGGTTGTCGGTTACGCCCGGTCGGCCGGCTATCTCGCTGTAGCCCAGCATCATGTCAGGCGCATGGTCGAAGTAGCGCAGCTCTTCGACTCCGAGCCTGGTGGCTCCGTACAGGGCCAGGAAGAGGCTGAAGATGAAGCCGGGGAAGTGGCGGCGGCGGTCGGCCCACAGCAGGACCAGAAGCAGGTACAGACCCGCCACCGAGAGGTAGAGCTGCGCCGGATGGATGCTGTGCGGCCAGCCCAGGGCCTGGGATGGAAGCGATCCCCGGGGAAAGCAGACGCCGACCCAGCTGTCGGTGGGTATGCCGAAGCAGCAGCCGTTCAGGTAGCAGCCTATGCGGGTTATGAATATCCCCAGGGCAAAGGAGGGGATCACGGCGTCGGCCAGCTTCCAGACCGGCCAGCGCCGGAGAAGCATCATGACGAAGCCGCTGACCACTGCCAGCAGCACGCCTCCCAGCATGCTGAGGCCGTAGAGCCCCTTCCAGAACGCGATGGCGTCCAGCCAGTCTCCCCGGTACTGGTCCATGTGGGTCAGCACGTAGAAGAGCCGCGAGCCGACGATGGCGGCCACCATGACCACTATGGCCAGATCGGCCAGACGGGAAGGGTCTATGCCCAGCCTCCGTCCCCTCACCTGGGCCAGCTTCAGGCCCAGGAGGAAGGAGATGGCCAGCATCAGGCCGTAGCTCTTTACGGGAAGCGATCCGATGTGGAAGAGATCGGGATGCATGGCTTTCCTCTCGAGTGCGTGACGGAAGGGTAATTCTACCCAACCCCCGACTTGTCGTCACCACCCGCGGGGGTTCAGATCACGCGCCACGAGACCCCGGCCCGGAGGGCCAGGCCCAGGAGGAACAGGCTGGTGACCATGCTGCTGCCGCCGTAGCTGACCAGGGGGAGCGGCAGGCCGGTCACCGGCATGAGGCCGAGGGCCATCCCCACGTTCACGAACAGGTGCAGCATGAAGAACGCGGCAATGCCGGCCACCATCAGGGAGCTGAAGGGACTTACGGACCTGCGCGCCGTCACCACCAGCCGCCAGATCAGCACCCAGTAGGCCGCCAGCAGCAGCAGGCAGCCCAGGAGCCCCGTCTCCTCGGCCCAGACGGAGAAGACGAAGTCCGTGTGCCGCGCCGGGAGGAAGGCCAGTCCCTTCTGCGCGCCGTGAAGGAAGCCCTGTCCCGTGACACCGCCGGAGCCTATGGCCACCTGGGACTGGATGATGTTCCAGCCGGCGCCCTGGGGGTCTGCGGCGGGGTTTATGAAGGTGATCAGCCGCTGCTGCTGATAGGGCTTCAGCAGGTTCCAGATCATGGGCGTGGCCGCGGCGATGGCGGTGTTTCCGCCCAGGAACAGGAGCCATCTGCCGAAGCCCAGCTTCCTGCGGACCAGGACCACCACCAGCAGCAGCGTGAAGCCGGCCCACAGCAGCACGTGCATGGAGGAGAGCGCCGCCAGCAGGGGGCTGAGAAGCAGGAACAGCCACTCGGGACCGAAGCCGGCCCACATGAACATGGCCAGGGTCAGCAGGCACATGAAGGCGGCGGTTCCCAGGTCGGGCTGCATCCAGGTGAGGGCCACCAGCGGAAGGGCGAACAACAGAACGCCCAGCTCCCTGCTCCGGGTCCGCCTCCGCCGCATCTCCACCAGCCGCTTGGCCACGATGAGTATCAGCACCGCCTTGGCCAGCTCGGAGGGCTGGATCCCCACGGGACCCAGCACGATCCACCTGCCGGCGGGGCCGGAGCCCAGGGGGATGACCAGCACCAGCAGCAGGCAGACCGCGGCCCACGCGAAGGTGGACATCTCGTCCACCATCCTGCCGGAGAGGGAGTAGCCGGCCCCCATGGCCCCCAGTCCCAGTCCCACCCAGATCAGCTGCCTGGTGAAGATGCTCCCGCTCTCCAGCGCCCGGGAGGCAGAGTAGAGGGTGAGAAGCCCCACGGCGAGCACCACTGCCAGGGCCAGGAGCAGGAACAGGTCGGGACGCTCACGCTTGCGCATCAGCTACCTCCCCCGGCGGGGAAACCGTCCGCGGCCAGGTACCGGCGCAGAACGCCGGCAGCCACCTCGGCGGCGGCGGCCCCCCCCGAGCCGGCGTTCTCCACCACCACGGCGAAGGCCAGCGGCCGGGGCTCCCTGAGGAACCCGATGGTCCAGGAATGGGGCTCACCCGGCACCTCGGCGGTACCGGTCTTGCCGTAGACGGCCCAGGGAAGGTCTCCCATGGCTCTGTGCAGCGTTCCGTCGCTGTAGGTCACCGCCCGGCGCATGCCCGCAACCAGGACCTGCATGGTGGAGTCCGAGAGGCCCGCAGCGGGAACGTGCGGCCGGGAGATGGCGGTATCGGCGGAGAGAATCACCCTGACCGGGGGCATGCTGCCGCCGCCGGCGATCCTGCCGGCCAGGGCCGCCATCTGCAGCGGCGTCACCAGGAGCTCGCCCTGCCCCACGCCCAGGTTGAGGAGGTTGCCCCTTCCCCATCCGTCGGAGCCGTACATCCGGTCCAGGTCCGCGGCGTCCGGCACCAGGCCGACCCGTTCCTCCCTCAGCACCTGCGTCACCCTCCTGCCCAGACCCATGGACCCGGCGAACTCCGCCAGACCGTCCACGCTGCCCAGCTGCACCGCCTGGTAGAAGAAGACGTTGCAGGAGTAGGCCAGGGCGTCCACCACGTCCAGCCGGCCGTGGCTGGTCCAGCAGCCGAACTCGGTACCCCCCAGCCGGTAGGTGCCGTAGCAGGGGTCCGGAAGGTAGTCGGGCCCCATGAGCCCCCGCTCCAGCAGGTAGGCGGCGGTTACCAGCTTGAATGTGGACGCCGGCGGGTAGGAGGCGGCCCAGGCCCGGGACAGCATGGGCTTCTCCGCGCTGCCGGCCAGGCTGTCCCATCCGGCCTCGGTGATTCCGCTGCTGAGCCTGTTGGGCGGGAACGTGGGCCAGGAAGCCAGGCAGAGGGCGTCGCCCGTGCGCCAGTCCAGGACCACCATCGCTCCGGGGCGGCCCGAGACCTCCAGCCGATCCACCGCCAGCTGCTGCAGGGAGGCGTCCACGGCCAGCCTCAGCGAATCACCCGGTACGGCAAGCTTGTCCCCGGGGTCACCGAACTCCTCCACCACCCGGCCGTAGGCGTCCACGATCTCGCGCCGGTATCCGGGCGTCCCCTGCAGGTGCGTGTCGAATACCGCCTCCAGCCCCGCCCTTCCCACGATTCGTCCTCCCATTCCCCCCTCCTGCGAGGGTCCCACGTGTCCCAGCAGATGGCAGAGGGCGCGTCCCATGGGGTAGCGTCTCTGGGGGACGGCATCCAGTATCACTCCTCCCAGCCTGTGGATGTTGTCCGCCAGCCCGGCCACCTCCGCCACGGTAAGGCCGGTGCTGATGGCGCAGGGAATGTAGGAAGATCTCATGCTGGCCCGCTGAACCTCGGCCTCGACCCCGGCGGGGTCCATGTGAAGAAGCCGGCCCAGCAGCCGGACGTCGGCGGAGTCGAACTCCGCCGGCACCACCGATACCATGAAGACCGTCCTGCTGTCCGCCAGGACCCTGCCCTCCCTGTCCAGGATGACCCCCCTGGGGGCCGGCCGCTCTATCACCCTCATGTGGTTCCTCTCGGCCAGACGGGCGTAGTAGTCGCCCCTGATCACCTGGAGGTAGACCAGACGGGCCAGGATCACGGCCACGCCCAGGATCAGCACGGCCATGTAGGTCTTCCAGGGCCAGCCGCTGCGGGAGAAGCTCTCCGTCCTCATCTGCGGGCCGGGGCCCGGGGAAGCAGTCGGGCGAAGCCGGAGAGGAGCGAGACCAGAAGGAACACGGCAGAGGTCAGGACCGCCCGCCAGGCCAGCGGCGTCAGGTAGGCGGGAAGGCTCACCAGCACCGGCCTGCCCAGCAGCAGTACCGCAACCAGGTCGAAGACCAGGGAGGCCACCGCTACCTCCAGGAGCATTCCCAGCGAGGAGCGCCTGGCCAGGGCTCCCCGGACCGAGAAGGCCAGGAACACGGCCAGGAGGGCGGCCAGGGAGTAGGCACCCGGCGGCTGACTGAGCATGGCGCCCATCACCAGGCCCGACCAGAAGGCGCCGTCGGTCCTCCATCGGGGGTGCCGGTTGTGGCAGAGGTAGATGAGCGTAAGCAGGTAGATGTTGGGAACCGCCCGGGAGGGAAGGGCGGCCTCCAGAAGGAGCTGGCCGGCGATGGCCAGGCCCATGGCCGCCAGGGAGCCGGCGGTCCCTGCGGTCATGTCTCGCCGTCCGCTGCGGGAGGCAGCAGGATGATGACCTCCTCGACGGACTCCATCTCCACGGCGGGCTTCAGCCTGAACCTCTTCTCCAGACCCGGCTGGCCCTCCTCCAGGCTGCTCACCTCACCCACCAGTATGCCGGCGGGATAGAGGGTGCCGCCGGCGCTTACGGTGTAGACCCTGTCCCCGGGGCCTACGGCAGCGGCTATGTCCACGTGGACCATGTCCATCCGTCCCCTGGCGTCCGACCGGACTATGCCCATGGCGCCGGAGGGATACACCGCCGCCGCCACCTGGACCGCGGGATTGGTTATGGGAAGGGCGACGCAGGTGGCCTCGTCGACCCGGTCCACCACTCCCACCAGCCCCGCAGGGGTCATGCACACCGCCCCCTCCTCCACCCCGTCCTCCCGGCCCCTGTCCAGGACCATCTCCATTCCGGCCACTATGCCCTCGGAGCGGTAGAGCACCCGTCCGGCCACGGTCTCCCTGCTCACCGTCCTGGTGATGCCCAGCATCCTCCGGTACCTCTCGGACTTCAGGGCCGCCTCCCGCAGCCTGGCGTTCTCCAGGGAGAGGGCGGTGACCGCCTCCCGCAGCCTGGCGGTCTCCGGCCGCCGGGAGTCCCCCGCCACCAGATCGGCGAAACGGGCGCCCAGCCAGCCGGCAGCCCCGCTGAAGGCACCTCCGCCGAAGACCAGCAGCAGAAGGGACACCGCCAGGTAGAGGTAGAACCTCCCCCTGCCGCTGCCGCCCCGGTTCCCGCCTCCCATGGGGGCCATGCTAACCCTCCAGCAGAAGCTTTCTGTAGGTGTAGATGTCCTCCAGTATGATCCCCGCGCCCAGGACCGTGCACGAGAACGGATTGTCGGCCACCCTGATGGGAAGGCCGGTCTCGCTGCTGAGCAGGCCGGCTATGCCCCTGAGGGTGGATCCGCCGCCGGTAAGGACTATGCCCCGGTCGACGATGTCGCTGGCCAGCTCGGGGGGGGTCCGCTCCAGTCCGTGCCGGACGGCCTCCGTGATGGCGGCCACCGGCTCCTGCAGGGACTCCCGGACGTCGGATGAGCGTATGGGATAGGTCCTGGGTATGCCGTTTACGAAGTCAAGGCCGCTTACGTCCATCACCCGGTCGTCGCTCTCCATCACCGTTCCCAGGGTAAGCTTGACGTTCTCGGCGGTCCGGTCGCCCACCAGCAGGCTGTAGTGCTTCTTGAGGTAGGAGGCGATGGCTTCGTTCATCTCGTCCCCGCCAATGCGTATGGAGTTGTTCGCCGCAATCGCCGAGAGGCTGATCACGGCTATCTCGGTGGTTCCACCGCCTATGTCCACCACCATGTTGCCCACCGGCCGGGACACAGGGAGGCCCACGCCCACCGCCGCCGCTATGGGCTCGGATACCAGGAACACCTCTCTGGCGCCCGCACGCTCCAAAGCGTTGCGAACCGCCGAGACCTCCACCTCGGTTATCCCGCTGGGAACGCACACCAGTACGCGCGGACGCATGGACATGTGGCTGCTCTGGGCCCGCTCGAAGAAGGCCCGCAGCATGGCCATGGTGGCCGTGGCGTTGGTGATTACGCCGTCCTTGAGGGGACGGATGGCCTCCAGGGCACCCCCGGTACGGCCCAGCATGGCCTTGGCCTCCGCTCCCACCGCCACTACGTCGCCGGTCTCGCGCTCGATGGCCACCACGCTGGGCTCCTCGAGCACAATGCCCCTGCCCTTGGAGTAGACCAGCGTGTTTGCGGTACCCAGATCGATGGCCATGGAGGTGGAGAGGAAAGACCCTCTGCCCTTGGTGAAAATGCTGAAGAACCCCAAGCTGCTCCCTCCGGTCTCATGTGGCGGTTGAATAAGCAAAAGGCGGGTCTGCGTCAACGGCGGAGGGGGGGGAGCATTCCAGTTAACTGGCCGGAGAGTTACCCTTCTCAGAGGTTGTTTATCGCAGCTCCACTCGTTCGTTAACGCACCTTACCTGTCGGGGATCTCCCAGCCGGGCACCCATCGCGCGTCCATGCGGACGGTGTCCACGGGTACCGGCACATGCAGGCCCCAGACGCTTTCCGGGGGCGGCTGAGGCCGGGAGATGCTGCGGACGCTCATCTCCAGCCCCTGCTCGGGGCCTCTGAGCCTCCATGAGGTGGGCCAGGCCTCGTATATGTCTCCGGGGCTGGCGGAGGTGACCTCGGCTTCGCCCTCTTGCCAGGAAAGTGAGGGGAAGGCGCTCCCCTCCCGGAGGGTCACGGTGATGGTGTCCCCGCCGGAGGGGGCCGACACCAGCGTCCAGCGTACGGCAGGCGGGGCCACAGTCCCCCCCAGGGCCAGGATCCACTGGGGCAGGACCAGGGGAAATCCGGTGCGGACCATGCCCACCAGGTCGCCGCATCCCACCAGTGCGGGGCCCAGGGGAAACCCACCCCTGTAGAAGGTGGCCCGGGCCTCGTCCGGCAGGTAGACCAGCGCCCCCGAGGAGTCGCACCGCAGCGATACAACCGGGAGTCCGTCGGGGCCGTAGAAGTCGGCCCTCAGCAGGGGGACGCCGGCGTCGCCCCAGAGAACGAAGGGGCCCTCCGCCACCAGGTTGGGTCCCTCCAGGCCGGCCCGGCCCCGGATCTGGAACAGGTCCAGCCTCTGGAGGGCCAGGGCAACCCTGGCGGCGTAGGTGTCCCGGGCCCCGGCCAGAGCCTCCCTGTCGGGGACGGAAGGCCCGCAGGCGATCAGGGCCAGGGCCGCCGCCAGCAGCAGGGCCCTACGCGCCGTACTTCTCCTCCAGAGCGGATATCCGGCGGTCCAGCTCCAGTTCCTTGGAGTACTTCTCCTTGCGCGCCAGCAGCGCCTTGTTGTCGGGGACCTTCTTCAGCAGGGCGTCCAGCATGCTGAGGGCCTTTTCCCTGTCCCCGGACTTGGCGGTGGCGTCGATCTTCCTGACCAGGTCGCTGAGCTTGGCCATCCGCTATCCTTTCTTCAGCGGCTCTATCGAGCACATCTCCAGAAACTCGGACACATCGCGGGCGTACACCGCGAACTCATCGTCTCCACCCAGCCGGGCGGACGAGCACTCACCATGGTAATCCGTTCCTCCGCTGACAGCAAGCCCGTACCGCCGGGCCGTCCTCTCCAGGTGGGCGGTCATGGCCCCGTCGTGGGCCGGGTAGTAGACCTCCACTCCGGCCAGTCCCCTTTGGGCAAGGGAGCCTATCAGGGCCGAGATCTCCTCCGGCTGCCGGGGCATCAGGCCCGGATGGGCCAGAACCGACAGCCCGCCCTCGTCGCGGATGAGACCGATGGCGCTGTCCGCGGACAGCCGCCGCCTCTCCACGTAGGCCGGCCGGCCCCTGGCCAGGAAGCGGTCGAAGGCCTCACGCTCGCTCCCCACGTAGCCGCGGTTGACCATCACCTGCGCGATGTGGGGCCGCCCCACCACTCCGGGGCCGGCGGCCCTGGCCACCTCGCCCTCGGGTACGTGCATTCCCATCTCCGCCAGCCTGCTCAGTATCCTGGGGTTCCTGCTGAAGCGGGCGTCCCGGACCCTCTTCAGGGCTCTGCCCAGAGAGGTGTCCGGGGAGCAGAGGCTGTCCGGGTCCGCCTCCGGGAAGTAGCCCAGCAGGTGCGCAGAGCCTCCGGACGCCAGGTCCACGCTGAGCTCCACCGCCGGGATCAGGGGAAGGCCCAGCGCCGAGGCCGCGAGGCAGGCCTCGGGAACCCCCGCCAGCGTATCGTGATCACTGACTGCAAACGCACCGAGACCCCTGGCGCAGGCCATCTCCACAAGATCGGAGGGGGTGTGCGCGCCGTCGGAGGCCGTACTGTGGGTGTGCAGATCTACCTTGGTCACACTACCTCCCGGGCGGAGGAATATAGCCGCGGCGCCCGGGGGCGCAAAACCGGCCTCGACAGCGCCCCCCACAGGGGTAGACTATTCGGTATGGACAAACGCGCACGGACCATTGCCCGATCCCCTGCATCGGGGCGGGACCCAGTCACCGCCGCCGCCTGCCGATGGGCCGGCCGCGGGTTTCCCCCGGGAGGCTACGAAGGTCCCGCTCCCGCCGGGGACCATCCCCTGTGGCCGCTTCTGGGCTCCCGGTACGGAGACGGCGAAGGCCGGAGCATGGCCCTGGCGCTGGCGGCGGGATGGCTGCGGAGGAACAGGGCGCTGGAGGAGCCCTGCCGCCTGATGCGGCGGGCGGGGCTGCGGCCGGTGGCCGTGAAGGGCTGGGACCTGTCGCAGAGCGTCTACCCCTTTCTGGGGGCCCGCCCCATGGGGGATGTGGACCTGATGGTGAGGCCGTCGCAGCTGCTGCGGGCCGAGCTGGCCTTCACCTCCCTGGGATGGAGGGTCCTCTGTCCCGGGAGGCCGCTGCTGACGTCCGGCACGGTCTCGGAGCTGAAGCTGGTCTCTCCGGAGGGGATCCTGGTGGAGCTGCACACCCATCCCTTCTACTTTCCCGCCCTCTTCCCCGGGAGGCTGCCGGACTCTCTGTTCGTGCCCTGCCGGAGGCTGGAACCGGGCCTGGGCGCACCTTCCTGGCCCGACACGCTGATGATGCTGCTGATCCACGCCCTCACCGAAAGCGAGAACATCCCCCGGCAGTGGGTTGACATCGCGGCGGCTTGCGGGAAGTTATCCGGGGGAGGCGGCTGGCCGGGGCTCTCGCTGTGGCTGTGCCGCTCGGGCCTGGGCCCCGCCGCGGGGGACATGCTGGCCGCCGCTGCCGAGGTGGGGGCCCCGGTGCCGGAGTCGGTACCCAGGCTCCTGTCCGCCTGCCCGGACAGGAGCAGGGTCCTGGGAGCCCTGCGGTACCGCAGGGGCGCCCCCACCGTCCTGGCGGCGCTGCTCGGCGGATGGAGAGGAGTGGGGCTGGGCGCGGCGCAGCTGTACCGCATCGTCTTCGGAGCCGGCCCCCTCAGGAGAAGGTGATCGCGAAGCCACGCAGCCGAACCGGAAGGTGCGCGGGATGAGAAAGGTCATGTACGTAAGGGACCCGGTACTGGGAAGCATCAGGCTCTCCCCCATCCAGGAGGACCTGCTGAAGACGGTGGAGGTACAGAGGCTGAGCTTCGTGCATCAGCTGGGCACCACCTTCCAGTGCTACCCCGGGGCCCACGGCATGCGTCTATCCCACGCCCTGGGCGTCTCCCACCTGGCCGGAAGGATCGCCCGTCACGTGCTGGGAGAGAGGGTATGCGACGGCCCGGACGGGGGCTCGGGCATGGTGAGGATGCTGGAGGCCGCCGGCATGCTCCACGACATAGGCCACACCCCCTGGTCGCACACCCTGGAGCCCCTCTACCTGGAGCTCACCGGCCGGGACCACATGGACCTGGTGTCGGACCTGGTCACCGGCAGGCAGACCATGGGCATACGGGGCTGCGGCAGGATTCCCGCCATACTGGAGGACCACGGCGTCGACCCCGAAGAGGTGGCCGCGCTCATATGCAGCCGTTACGGGGGAAAGCCCTTCCTGCAGCAGATGATCTTCGGCGAGGTGGACGCGGACATGCTGGACTACCTGCAGCGCGACTTCCACTTCACCGGAGTGGCCTTCGGGCACATAGAGGTGGACCGCCTCATAAGCACCATGGTGGTCCACGACGACAGGCTCATGTTCCTCTCCAAGGGACTGGACGCGGTGCGCGACTTCCTCCACGCCAGGCTGCAGATGTACTCCAGCGTATACCTGCACAAGAAGACCCGGATCGTGGATCAGATGCTGCTCCGGGCGGCCCGGAAGAGCATCGTGGAACTGGCCGAGGTCTCCGATTTCGTCCGGATGACGGACGACGAGCTGCTGAGCTTCCTCTGCACCGGGTCCTCCGACGACTGGGTGAGGGATATGGCCTGGCGGGTGAAGTACCGCCAGGGGCTGTTCTCGCGGGTGTTCCGAATAGACGCGGCCACCAGCACGGAGACCGAGAAGGGCTTCCTGAGGTCCCTGGCCGACGGCGGCGGCGAGACCTCCGAGATTGCGAAGTCCCTGGAGAGGGACATAGCCGGGGAGGCCGGTATCGACCCCCGGCTGGTCATGGTGGACCTGCCCCTGGAGGCGGTGAAGGTCTCCGAGGAGCGCTTCACCAGGCTGGACATCCGCTTCCTGGACAAGCGGGGAAGGGTGCTGGGACTGGAAGAGCTGGATCCCGCCTTCGGCACCTACCTGCGCCGGGCCGTACCCAACAGGAGCCTGCTGACCATAAGCTGCGCCCCCGAGCACAGGGACCCGGTCCGCAGGGCCTGCCACAGCGTGTTCAGGAAGACGGCCACTCCGCTGTTCGGCTGGGACGCCGATGAGGAAGGAGGTTAGCGCTCTCCGTCCAGGACCACCGCGGGAGTGACCTCACCGCAGTTGCCGCAGGTGAAGACCATGTGCTCCCACATGCCTATGCTCAGGTACCAGCGGACCTTCTCGTTGTCGGGCCTGGGCATGGAGTTCTTGCACCTGGGGCAGGTCCAGCTGACCTTTCTTCTTCCCCGGAGCTTCTCCAGGGCCTCCTCCAGGAGGGGCACGTAGTCCTCGTTCCCCGACTCCTCCGCCACATCGGCCGGGGTCTGACTCTTTTCGTTGCGGGCGTAGGCCAGGGCGCCGCGGTCCAGCAGCAGCCGGACCAGCTCCCGCGAGCCCTCTCTGGCAACCGCGTAGTGCAGGGGAGTGTTGCCCCTGGAGTCCTCCGCGTTCAGATCGGCTCCGGCATCCAGAAGCAGGGCTGTTACTGCCACCGTGCCGTTCCTCACCGCCAGATGGAGGGCTGAGATGTCGCCGCTGCTGGCGGAGACCACCGAGGCTCCGGCGGAGAGAAGCGCCTCCACCAGACGGGGGCAGTCCTTGGCGGAAGCCAGCTGCAGGGCCGTCTCATCCATGGGTCCGATGTGGCGGTTGAGGTCGGAGCCGCCCGAGGCCAGGTTCTCGGCAATCTCCTCCACCGCTCCCTCGGGTATGGAATCGCTGCCGCAGACCACGTTCACGAACAGCTGCAGCAGGTTCTCGCCGCTGTCCTTGTCCTCGGTTTCCAGCCTGAGCCCTCCCCTGGAGAGGGACACCATCTTCTCCCAGTCCGGGGGGTCGGCCTTCAGGGCCGAGATGAACTTCTTGCTGGAGCTCCCGAACAGGGCCACGGACAAACCTCCAGGGAATCTCTTCCTCGTAAACGGCGCATTCTGACGGGAGTCGTGCGCGCGGGCCATCGCGGCCGCGCGAGTACCCGAAGTCCGAAGCAATATATGGATCGAAGACCGCGGCCACCATACCCGGCGGTGCGGGCCGGAAGCGGGCGGGCCTTCGACTGGAGGCCCTCTACAGGTCTTCCAGCCTCTGCCATGAGACGCCCCGGACGCCCTCCAGCCCGGCCAGCCGGCGCACCAGGGTCACGCCGTCCACCGAGCCCTGTCTCATCCTCAGATGGAACAGCATCCTGTAGGTTCCCTCGGCCGCCGCCAGCTCCATCTCCGTGTACTTGATCTCCGCTCCCGCAGCCCTTATGGCCTCCGCCACCTCGTCGGGTATCTGGTGGAGGAGGTGGTCGGAGCAGGTGATCAGCAGGTCCCTGTAGACCGCCACGGGGATGTGGTCCTCCAGCCTGTCCAGAACGGTGAGTATCAGGAATGCCAGAACGGCCGCAGCCCCGGTCATCGCCAGCAGCCCCAGAGCGGCCAGGACGCCGGCCACAGCGGTGTACCAGACGCAGGCTGCCGTGGTGAGCCCGCGGACTATGTCCCCGGTCTTTATGATGGCCCCTGCTCCCAGGAAGCCTATCCCGGTGACCACCCCCGCCACCACCCTGCTGACGTCCGCCTGCACCTCAGACAGCTGGCTGCTGCAGGCCAGGCTGA
Organism: Candidatus Fermentibacteraceae bacterium; assembly: GCA_041686025.1. Lineage (GTDB taxonomy): Bacteria > Fermentibacterota > Fermentibacteria > Fermentibacterales > JCC-6 > JAWLEP01. The sequence goes on along the minus strand of JAWLEP010000001.1, from coordinate 58,312 downwards.
GGCCGGCCAGCACCACCAGGCACGAAGCCACGGACACCAGCATGTGCGTTCTGAGGCCGGCGGGCCGGCCGTGCATCTGCCGCTCCACGCCCACCAGGGCGCCTGCGGCGGCGGCCACCCCGATTCGTATCAGCCAGATTCCGGCGGTCAAGTCTCTCTCCCCATTCCCAGCATGTCCAGTATCTTCAAAGCCAGGGCCTCCGGCATGTAGGGCTTGCGTATGAAGCCTATGCCGGGCCCTCCCAGGTCCATCTCGCCGGCGCTGAGGGACTCGTAACCGCTGGTGAAGAGGATGGCCATGTCGGGCCATCTCTCCCGGCAGGTCCGGGCCACCTCCCTGGCGGGCGTTCCCTTCATGTTGACATCCAGGATCAGAACGTCAAACCCCTCGTGCTCGAAGACCGCCAGGGCCTCGTCTCCGCTTCCGGCTCCGGCCACCAGGAAGCCGTAGTGTTCGAGGATCTGCCTGGTGGTCTCCCTCACCAGCGTCTCCTCCTCTGCCACCAGCACCGATATGCCCCTTCCGCTTATCTCCTCCTCCGCCGCCTTTTCCGGGCCGGCTCCTCCCTCGGCCGCCCTTAGCAGCACGCGGAAGGTGGAGGACCGGGGCTCCCGGGTGAAGATGATCATTCCCCTCTGGGCCCGTACAGCCTGGTACACCGATGCTATGGCCGCCCCGAACCTGCTCTCTATCTCCAGCGGATCGCTCTCCTCCGACTCCAGCAGGTCCCTCAGCTCCAGGGGAACCACCCGCCCGTCGTTCATGCTAACGCTTACGCAGGGCATGGAGCACAGCAGGCCGCACCGCCCCGCAAAGCGGGGGTCGGTTCCCGGCTCTCCCACGTACTCCACCGAGATGGAGATCCTGCCCCTTCCCTCCAGCAGCTCGCTGGACCGCAGGGCCAGGCTGTAGAATATCTGGCGGAGCAGCGACCGGTCGGCCATCATCATGGGTATCGACCTTCCCGTGGATACCTCCAGTGACATGGTTCGGGGGAGGACGCTTCTCAGGGCCTCGGTGATCTCGGTGACCTCCTCCACCGGATCCAGCGGCCTGTCCGTTGTCTCGCGCATGGCGGAGGCCTGCAGAAGCTCGTCGGAGATGGAGGCCGCCCTCTCCGCTGCGGAGAGAATGGCCCTGAACCTCCTGCCGTCATGGTCCTCCGGAGGGTGCACCGCCTCCCCCAGAGATGCCGCTCCTATTATTCCGGCCAGGAGGTTGTTCAGATCGTGGGCGAAGCCCCGCACCACGGTGGACATTATGGCCAGGCTGCTGGCGGCGATGCGGTCGTTGAGCGTGTTCTCCCCGGCCTCCGCCGGGTCCCTCAGGTGGGCGGCGTCCATCAGGGTGAGCACGCCGCCGTCGTCCACCGCCGTCCCGGATTCCACCCGGGTGTAGGTAACCACCGCCCTCACCCGCTCCCCGGTGGAGTGCTCCAGCGTCCACAGCTCCGGGCCCAGGGCCTCCCCCTCCGCCAGCTTCTCACGCTGGATGTCGTCCAGGCAGGGCAGGGCGGCGGCCCTGATGCCGATGGCGTCTCCCCGGGTAACGTCCAGCAGCCGCTGCGCCTTACGGTTCAGCTCCGCCACGAAGCCCTCCGGGTCCACGAAGACCAGTCCCGGCCGCTCCGCGGCCCGGATGATGGACGAAATGCCCACGGCGGCGGGTTGGGCCTCCACCTCAGGCGGTGAGGGCTTTCCCGGGGCCGGCTCATCGGCCAGCTCGCTGCGCCTCTGCCGGAAGAAGACGATGACAATGGCCAGGGGGATCAGCAGCAGGCCCGCCATGGCGAAGCTCCACGGCGACATCCACGGGCCGCTCCAGGTGCGGTGCCCCGTCTCGCAGAGCAGAGCAGCAGCGGCCAACGAGCCCGGAGTCACAGCAGCCGTCCCCCTCCCTCGGATCTGCACGTGTACCCCTAGTGTGCCCTATACCTCCTACGCGGTCAAGAACCGCGCGGGAGCACAATGGGAGTATAAATTGACAGGTCTTTAATTATATGATATGTTCCAGTCGAGCTATAGGGGTCATATTAGCTCAAGGGGTCATACAGTATTACTCACAGAGAGGGGTTTCCTACCATGGCGGACCTTGTCAACGGCACCAGGGAGCTGCTGGAGAAGACCGGGCGAAGCCCGAAGACGGCCAACAGCTACCTCTCCCACATCCGCAGGCTTATCAAGACGTTCGGCGATCGGGCCGACAGCCTGACCACGGACGAGCTGAAGAAGTACCTGGAAGGGCTTGTGGACGAGGGCAAGTCGCTCTCCTACATAAACCAGGCCCAGAGCGCCATACGCTTCCTGTACACAAAGTACCTGGAGAAGGAGAATCCCCTGCCGGGCCCCGGCATCGTCAGCAAGAAGGTTCCCCTCCACGGCATCTTCAACAGGGAGCAGGTCTACAACATCCTCCAGAACGTGGGTGAGCTGAAGTACAGGCTGGCCCTGATGCTGGTCTACTCCTCCGGCCTCAGGGTGGGAGAGACATCCTACCTGCGGACGGCCAACATCGACATGGACAACCGGGTCATTCACGTGAACAACAAGGAGGGTGAGCCCATCAGGGACACCATCCTCTCCGAGGCCTCGGTTGACGTTCTCAACAGATACCTCAACGCCCGCACAGACGACTCGCCCTACCTCTTCCCCGGAAGGGGCAAGTCCAACTACGTATCGGCGAGGACTATACAGAGGGCCTTCACCGAGGCCCTGCTGCAGGCCGGCATCGAGGAGCACGCCACGCTGGGATGGCTGCGCCACAGCTTCGCCGTCCATCTCCTCGAGGACGGCATCGACCGCAAGCTGGTGCAGAACCTGCTGGGCATAAGCACCCCCTCGATGATCACCCCCTACCTCAAGCTGGCGAAGAAAAGGAGCCCCCTGCGGGTGATGAGTCCCATAGACAGGTTCTACGATGTAGAGCAATAGCGAAAACTTCCGTTTTCGCTATTGCATTGCAGAAGGGCCCGGCGCGCCGGGCCCTTCTGCCTGTCGTGACTGCCTGAGGTTCAGCGTAGAACGGTTACGCTACGGGCGTGTGCCGACCCTTCGCCGTCGGAGACCCTTACCAGGTAGCATCCGGAGGCCCAGCCGGACAGGTCCACCGCAGTCTCTCCCGACACCGTGCCCTTGTGCATCAGCCTGCCGGAGAGGTCGTAGACCCGCAGGCTCCAGCTTCCCCCCGGGGGAACCACCGTCATGGACCCCGTCGAGGGGTTGCTCACCCGCAGGCCTCCACCCGAGGACCCGGCACCTCCCTGGGTCACTGCCGTCTCCAGCGAGGTGGCCAGCGCCCAGGCGTGATGGGGCTCCGGCTGCTGGTCCTGCAGTCCGGCCATCACCACCGGCGAGGGGTAGGCGGGGTCCAGCGGCGACACTACGTTCACGTTGTAGACCCGCTCCGTGAACGCCTGCTCCCACACCAGGTCCCCGCTGGTGGCGTCCACCAGGGTCACCCTCTTGCCGTTCACCGCTCCGCCGGCTACGCACGGTATGGGCTCGCCGTCCACCCAGACCGAATCGGCCCAGGCCACGCTCCAGGTGTTGGACCCGGTGGGATAGCTCCAGAGTATCTCGCCGTCGGCGCCGTTGAGGCAGATTGTGCCGCCGTCGTCTCCCGCCAGGGCCGCCTCGCTCACCCCGTCGCCGTTGAGGTCGGGTCCGCCGGCTACGTCCAGCAGCCAGCCCCCGAGGCCGGTGTTGGCCCACTCCTCCGTACCTCCGAGGTTGAAGGCCCGGGACTGGCCGTCCCAGGTGGAGGTCACGATGAGGGGAGTGGTGTCCTGGCGGTCCAGCAGGGCCAGGCCCATGACGTCGCCGCCGCCGTCAGCGGCCCACAGCTGCTCGCCGGTGGACCCGTCCAGCAGCACCAGGGTGAGAGTCGTGTAGGAGTTGCCCCCGATGCCCAGGCAGATGTCCTGGACTCCGTCACCGTTGGCGTCCGGGACGGCGATGATGTCCTCCACCGCATCGTCGGCCCAGGCGGTCCACAGGGTGTCCCCGGACAGGCCGTCCAGGCAGGCGGCCAGCCCGGTGCCGGAGGAGCCGGTGGTCCCGAAGCCCCCTGCCGCCTCCGGATGGCCGTCGCCGGTCCAGTCCTCCATCAGGCAGCAGCTGTAGCCCCAGCCGGTGCCTCCGGGCACGGCGTTGTAGGCGCTCCACTGCCAGATGATGGAGCCGTCGGCGCCGGAGACCGCGATAAGGCTCCGGCCCGGAGGCTCGTAGCCTCCCGGCGTGGCCATCAGCAGGTCTCCCCAGCCGTCCCCGTCGGCGTCCGGCGTGGCCACCAGGCCCTCGTCCTGGTAGATGCCCTTGCACTCATCCGAGGTCCACAGGGTATCGCCGTCCGCACCAGAGATGCCCCACAGGGTAGGCTGGTCGTCCCAGAAGTTCACTCCGCAGGCTATGTCGGGAACGCCGTCACCGGAGACGTCACCCATGTCCACCGAGGAGTAGACCCCCCCGCTGGTGACGTTCGTCCATAGCGTATCGGGCGCGGCGGCCAGTATCACCGCCATTGCCAAAGCAGTCATTCCATATCCCCCTTGCTTGCTGTTCGACCGGCCGGCCGGGCCGGTCTTCGTTCCTCTGTACCCCCAATATATGAATCCCGCAATTGTCATGTTCGCAGGCCGGCTTTCCGGAGGGGCTGCCGTTGTCCATATTATCGGCAAGCTTGTTGAATGCCGCCTTCGAGGAGCTTGCAATGACGCTGATGCTGGCATCGCTGCTTTGCCTGACGGAGACCGTCCCCATCGGCCGCTCTCCCGTGGTGAGCGCGGCCCCCCTGGGCCACCTGCCCCTGCAGATGCCCGTGGAGGTGATCCTCCATCCGCCCCCTGAGGGCAAGCTCTTCGTGCAGGACCTCTGGAGAATAGAGCTGATCAACACCACGACGGAGAGCTTTACCGTGTATCTGCACCTGACCGTGGAGCGGGAGGGTCAGGGCCTTGTAATGGAGGCCACCTCCTCCGATTTTCCCCTTCCCCCGGGGGTCACCATAGCCGCGGAGGCCGACATCAGCCCCATCGAATCCACCTTCTACCTTCCCGAGTACGAGGACATCCTTCTGCAGGCCGGTAGCTTCCCCAGCGGCAGCTACATAATAACCATCCAGGTCTTCGACGCAGGGGGCGAGCTCCTGGGAGAGGGGGGCTTCCAGCAGGGGTCGGAGAACCTCTCGCCGCCCACTCCGGTCCATCCCGGCAGGGGAGCCACCGTCTCCGGGGAGATGCCGGTCTTCACCTGGCTGCCCCCGGCACCGGCGCTTCCGGAGGGCTGGACCTACAGGCTCAGGGTCACCGACCTGATGGAGGGACAGTCCGCGCTGGAGGCGCTGGAGTCGAACCCGCCCCGGGTCAGCTCCCAGGTGAGCTCCACCATGCTGGCCTGGCCCCTGGAGTCCGGCGATCCCGTGGAGGGACGCAGCTACGCCTGGCGGGTGGACCTGCTGGCCTCCGACGGGTCGACGTACGCGTCCAGCGAAGCCTGGAGCTTCACCTACGCCGGAGGGCCGGCGGGGACCGAGCCCGGCAGCGTGGTCTGGACGGCGTCCGCCGGAGCGGAGGCCACCGCCGGGCTGGTTCTGGGCCGGGCCCTGGCCTCGGCGGTGGGGGGCGCCGACGGAAGCGTCCGCTTCATCGACGCCGGCGGCCGCGACGCCTGGGTCTGGCGGGGCCCCGGCCGGGTTGAGCAGCTGGCCATGCACGGGGGCCGCGTGATGGCGCTGGGCTTTGGGGGCGCAACGGTGCTGGACGGCTCCGGGGTCCCCCTCTGGGAGATCCGCGACAGGGGCAGGTGCCGCGGCGGCGCGGTGTCCGACACCCTGGCGGTGCTGGCCTTCGCAGACGGCACCGTGCTGAGCGTCGACCCGGAGGAGGGAGAGGTCATCTGGGAGACCTCCCTGCAGGGAGGACCGATCATGCCGCCCTGCCTGGGGCACCGGCTGGCAATCTGCTGCGGCGACAGCCTGGTGCTGATGGATCCCTCGGACGGGTCGGTGCATCGGAGGGTGGGCCTGGAGGACGGGCCCACGGCGCCCCCCACGGGGATGTCCGACGGCGGAGTGCTGGTCCCCTGCGGCAGCCGCCTGGAGAAGGTGGGGCCGGAGGGCGGCTGGTCCGTGGACCTGGGCAGCCCGGTGTGGAGAGAGGCCGTCCTGGGCCAGGGCGGGACCGTCCTGGCGGCCACCGGGGGCATGAACGTGTGCATGGTTCACCCGGGCCGGGGACACCTGCTCAGAAGGCTCCGGGTCGGGGCTCCCGTCACCGCCCCCCCGGCAGCCGGCAGCGACGGCAGAATCTACGTGGGCTGCGGCGACGGCACGGTCCGATGCTTCGACCCGCTGGGAAATCCCGAGTGGGTGGCGGATGCGGGCGCTCCGGTAACCGCCTCCATACAGGTATGTCCCGACGGAACGCTCCTGGTGGGAACCCTGGAGGGAACCGTGGTCAAGATAACCTGTGCCTCCAGCGGGGAGGCCCCTTCGGGATGGCCCACCGGAGGAGGGGGACCGGACGGCGGAAGGCGGGCGGCCAGATGAGGGGAGGGGCCGCCGCGGCTCTGCTCTGCCTTCTTCTGGCCGGGAAGGCCGGCTCCGCCCCGGGGGAGGAGGGCGGCCCCTTTCGGCTCACCGGAGGCTCCGTCACCCTGCTGGGAAGCCTGGTCAGCCGGGACGGGGCTCCCCCCGACTACCCGCAGCGGTACGGGCGGGCCCTGCTGAACCCCTCGGCCTCCCTGTGGTCGGTTCCGGTATCCCTGGAGGTGCTGGTGTCCACCATGGAGAGCGAAAACCGTCAGAGGATCAGCTTCTTCAGCCTGAGCGCCCGGCCCAGCGAGTCCGGCCGGGGCGGCCCGATGTCCTGGATAAGGCGGCTGGGCATTGGCACCAATACGGTGGCATTCTCCCCCCTGATCATGGACGGCCGGCCGGTGACCGGCGTGGAGCTGGAGCTGTCCCCGGGGCCGGTGTACGCCCATTTCGGAGGAGGGAGGCTGAGGCGCTCCGTGGACCCGGCCGATACCTCCTCCTACGCCTACAACCGCTGGGTCTGGGGATTTCGGGCGGGAATGGGAATGCCGGGGTCGGACCACGTTCACCTGATCTACCTGCACGGGTGGGACAACACCAGGCTGGAGGGCTCCGGCCCCTGGCTCGACCTTCCCCCTGCCGAGTCCCATGCCGCCGGCCTGCGCGGACGGCTGGAGGCGGGACGGGCGGTCTTCAGCGGAGAGGCGGCATGGTCGCTGTACACCGCAGACAGGACCGCTCCCGTCAAGGAGTACGAGGACGTTCCGTCGTGGATCGAGGACCTCTTCGGACCCAACGTCACCAGCAGGGTGGCCATGGCCCTCTCCGGCAGGACCCTGCTCAGGCTGGGCGCCACCTCTCTGCAGGCGGGCGTCTCCCGGGTCGATCCGGGCTACAGGTCGCTGGGCGCGCCCACGCTTCAGCCCGACCTCATGGAGTACGAGGCCTCGGCCAGCCACCGTCTTGCCCGACGACGGCTCACCCTCACGGCCTTCTTCCGCCGGGGACGCGACGATCTGCTTCAGATGAAGTCGGCCCGGACCGTCACCAGCTCCGCCGGTGCCAGGGCCACCTGGGCCCCCGGCAGCCGCTCCTACGTCTCCGTGGGTGCTTCGCCCTGGTTCCGCAGGACCGACAGCCTGGCCGGCTCGGACATGGACTGCTGGGTGGCCTCCGCCGCCGCCGGAAAGTCCTTCGGGCTGTATGGCCTGGGCCTGTCCACCACCGGATCATTCAGCCTGCAGAGAAGCGCCTGGCGGGACGATGACCTGAGCTATGTCGGACGCACCTGGGCCGTCACCCAGTCCCTGGAGGAGAGTGATACCGGCCTGTCCACGTCCGGGGCGCTCACCCTGCACCAGTGCCGTCAGCCGGGCCGGGACGAGAACCGCTGGGTGTGGTCCCTCCAGGGAGGGTATACCGATCCGGGGAGCTGGCGCGCCATGACGGGGGTGCGGATGGCCAGGGCCGGCGCGAACCGGCGCAAGCTCACCACCTGGGTCGACGGGTCGCCCCCGGCCATTGCCGGAACCGCCACCCTGGGGCTGAGGCTGAGCAGGACCGTCTACAGATCGGACGAGGAGGAGGACGACTACACCGAGCTGGGGGCGCGGGTGTCCGGCAGCATCATCTGGTAGACCCGGACTCACTCCTGAAGGTGGGAATGACCTCGTCCGGGGCCAGGGGGCTGCGCATCACCACGAAACCCGCCCCGGCGCCTCCGGAGACGGCCTCCAGGGCCCCGCACATCATGCACGCGATGCCGTGGGCGAGGTCGCTGGGGGCGTAGAAGACGCTCCCCAGCGCACCGCGGCGGGACCACTCCAGGTAGTTGGGCAGTATCCTCTGCGCGCCCCGAAAGCTGATTTGCAGGTCACGGACGTCGCCGAGGTCCACGTACTCCACCGCCCCTTCGAGGCTGTAGTTGCGCCTGAGCACGTCGCTGCCGTAATCCAGCAGGTCGTTCACGGATACCACCCCGATGCCCCGCGCCAGCACCACGGGGCCCTGGGGCCAGTACCTGTACTCTACAGGCAACCCTACCGCCCGGACTTCTTCTTGCGGTCGCGGACGTAGATGGCCCGCGACTGCCCGTCGGCCTGCATCCTCTCGTCGATCTCGAACAGATCGAGAGCGGCCGCCAGCTCCCCCAGCTTCTTGTACCCGTAGTTCCGGGGGTCGAACTCCGGTGCCTGGTTGGCGATGTTGCTTCCCACCGCCCCCAGCTGGGCCCAGCCGGAATCGTCGGAAGCCGCTTCCAGCGCGTTGCGGAACAGGTTGACCAGCTTGGAGTCCCTCTTGAGCTCCCGGGAGTTCATCTTGCGGACGGTGCCGTCCGGGCTCTCCTTCTGGGCGATGAGCACCTCGGTGTAGATAAACTTGTCGCAGGCGGACACGAAGGCCATGGGTGTCTTGTTCTCGCCGAAGCCGTAGACCAGCAGGCCCTCCTCCCGGATCCGGGAGGCCAGCCGGGTGAAGTCGCTGTCGCTGGAGACCAGGCAGAAGCCGTCGAAGCGGCCCTTGTAGAGCAGGTCCATGGCGTCGATGATCATGGCGCTGTCCGTAGCGTTCTTCCCGGTGGTGTACCTGAACTGCTGGATGGGTTGTATGGCGTGCTCCAGAAGCACCTTCTTCCAGCTGCCCAGGTGGGGCGTGGTCCAGTCGCCGTAGATCCTCTTGACGCTGGCCACGCCGTACTTGGCCACCTCGGTGAGCAGGCCCTCGGTTATGGAGGGCATGGCGTTGTCTGCGTCTATCAGCACCGCAAGGCGGTTCTGGTTGATTTCCTCGTCGTTCATGACTCAGCCTCTCGAATGGTATGAATGTTGAATGACCGTACGGGATTGTGAAAGATCCCGGTTCTCCTCCCTCTTCAATATAACCAACGCCGCCGGGACGGATCAGTTCGCCAGCAGCACGGCGGCCACCAGCACCGCCAGCAGCAGCGTCCAGAACAGTATGGCCGTCCTGGTAGACCGCCTCGCCCGTCCCTCCTCCCACCAGGTCATGGGCCTGATGCCCCTCAGCAGGAAGGTCAGGACTCCTGCCAGGTTGATGCTGACCACGTTTACCCCGAAGAGCAGCAGGGCGCTTCCGCCCGCCGCCCACCGGGCGCTCCCCAGCAGCAGGCCTCCGGCCACCAGCGGCGGCAGCAGGGCCACCGCCACCATCACGCCGATGACGGCGGAGGCGGCACCCGAGGTGAGGGCCATGACTCCGGCGGCGCCGGCGGCCAGGGCCAGGACGATGTCGTACAGCGATATCTCCGTCCTGGTCGCTATCTCCCCGGTGGCGGGGTCGGGGTCCAGCGCCAGTCCCAGGCCGGCGGATAGGGCCAGGGCCACGGCTACAGCCGCCAGCAGGGTCCTCATGGCCGTCCTGCCCAGATCGTAGTCGGCAAGGGTGGTGGCCAGCGACAGCCCCACGTTGGGGCCCAGCAGCGGGGCGATGACCATGGCCCCGATCACCACCGCCACGTTGTCCCGTACCAGGCCTATGGCGGCTACCACGGTGGACAGGCATATCAGCACCAGGTAGGGCAGCGAGAGAACCGCCCCGTCGCTGACGTCCGAATACAGCTCCTCGCGGCTGATCCGGGGGCTGGGGGTCTTGGGCTCCGCCTCCTCCTCGGTGGAGATCAGCCCCCTCCGCGCCTGCAGCTTCTTCTCGGGAACCGGCAGGGAGGCCTCCACAGGGAGCACTATCAGACGGAAGCCCTGCACGGCCGAGAAGCGGGAGTTCAGGCCCGCTATCAGCTCCTCCACCTGCTCGGTGCTGCAGAGCACGCTCACCACCGACTGGCCGTCGTCGCGCTCCTCCTGCCAGAAGCCCGATATGTCGCTGCTGCCCAGCTCTTCGGTAAGCTCGTCGGCCCTCTCCGCGGGGAGCAGCACCTTCACCAGCCTCTGCGCCATCAGGCGTCCAGGACCCGGCGCACCATGCCGGCCAACGTCTTCAGGGTGAAGGGTTTCTGCAGGAAACCGGCGCCGTCCTCCATGGGCCTCCGGCTTGAGATCACGTCCCGGGTGTAACCGGACATGTAGAGCACCCGAATGTCGGGCCCGATCTGGCGGACCTCGGCGTAGAGGGTGATACCGTCCATGTCGGGCATGATTATATCGGTCAGCAGCAGATCGATGGTGCCCCGGAAGCCCCGCAGCAGCTCCAGGGCCTCCGCGCCGCTGCTCACGGCGAACACGGTATAGCCCTGGCTTCGAAGCATCTCCCGGGCCATCCTGCCCACCTGCGGGTCGTCCTCGGCCAGGAGTATGGTCTCGCTGCCCCCGCCGGCCGCCGCCTGATCCCCGGGGGCCTGCTCCTCCTCCACCTCGCCGGCGCAGACCGGGATGTACAGCTTGAAGGTGGTTCCCATGCCGGGCTCGCTGTAGATCCAGACGTTGCCCTTGTGCTGCTTGACTATTCCGTAGACTGTGGAGAGGCCGAGGCCGGTTCCCAGACCCTCCTTCTTCGTGGTGAAGAAGGGTTCGAACACGTGCTCCCGGGTTTCTGCGGTCATACCCACACCCGTGTCCTCAACGGAGAGGACCACGTAGCCGCCCGGCTCCAGGTCTCCGTGCTCGGAGGCGTAGAGCTCGTCCAGGTCGGAGACCTCGGTACGGATGGTGAGGGTACCGCCCTCCGGCATGGCGTCCTGGGCGTTCACCGCCAGGTTCATCAGGATCTGCTCCAGCTGTCCCCTGTCCCCCATCACCGCCGGAAGATCCGGGTGGAGGTGTGTCTCCATGGCTACATCCTCGCGGATGGCCCTCCTGATGAGCTGCCCAAAGCCTTCCACCACCGCGCTGAGGTCAAGGGGCCGGAAGTCCAGGGTCTGCCTGCGGCTGAAGGCCAGCAACTGCTGGACCAGGTCCCGCGCCCTCCTTCCGGCTCCCAGTATCTGCTCCAGCTTCTCGGCGGTCTCTCCGCCCTCCGGGGCCTCTTCAGCCAGCATCTCTCCGTAACCCAGTATGGGCGAGAGCAGGTTGTTGAGGTCGTGGGCTATCCCTCCGGCCAGCCGGCCCACCGACTCCATCCTCTGCGCCCTCTGGAACTGACGCTCCAGCTGCTCCCGCTCCCGCTGGGCCTTTCGCTTCTCGGTGATGTCCATTCCGAACTCTACCAGGCCCACGATCTCCCCGGAGTCTCCCACTACCGGATAACCCCTGATCGACCACATCCGCCCATCCGGCGTCTGCTGCTCGGCGGAGTGGGGGATCCCGGTGTCCCGGGCGGCAATTACGGGGCAGCCCTCGCAGGGTCGGCGGGAGTCATGCCATGCCTCGTAGCAGTGCCTTCCCACCAGGTCTTCGGGGCGCAGTCCCACCGACTTCCCGGCGGTGCTGTTGGCCCACTGCACCCGCAGGTCCGTGTCGTAGTAGGCCACCAGCTCGGTGGTGGCGTTGAGAATCAGGTTCTTCTGCCGTTCGCTGCTGACCAGCCTCTCCTGGGCCGCTTTGCGGTCGGTTATGTCGGTGCTTATTCCGCACAGGGCCACCGGTTCGCCCTCGCGGTCCCGGACCAGGCTTACCCTGCTGTCCAGTAACACCGGCGTGCCGTCGGCTCGGTAGTTGGTTACCTCTCCTCGCCAGCAGCCCTCCTCCAGAGCCTCCTGCATAACTTGCCCCTGGGTTGGCCCCGTCTCCGGGTCATCGCCCAGAGTGGAAACATGCTCTCCAACCAGCTCGCTCCGAGGCCTGCCCAGCATCTTGCAAACGGCCTCGTTGACGAAGGTTATCCTGCCCTCCAGGTCGGTCAGGATGACCCGATCCTGTATCTGGGAGAGAACCATCTCCGTGAACCGCAGGCTCTCCCGGGCGGACTTGATCCCGGTTATGTCCTGGTGGGTGCCGCAGGCCCGCAGCGGCTTGCCGTCCCGGTCCCTCTCTATCACCTTGCCGCGGTCGAGTACCCACACCCATCCATCATCGGCATGGCGCATCCTGTACTCGGCGGAGTAGACTTCGGTCTCTCCCTCCAGGTGGCTCTGCAGGGCCTCCATCGCGACCGGGAGGTCGTCGGGATGGACCAGCTCCTTCCAGGTGTCCAGGGAGGGCTCCGTCACCTCCGGGTCCAGTCCCAGCATTGTGGACCATCGGTCGTTGAACTCCACGCGGCCCGTTGGGACGTCCCAGTCCCACGTCCCCAGCTCCGCCCCGGAGACGGCCAGCTTCAGCCGCTCCTCGCTCTCCGCCAGGCGATCCAGAGCCCTCTCCCGCTCCCTTTCCACCTCCAGCCTGTACAGGGCGAAGCCCAGATCACCGGCCAGCTCGGCGAATAGGTCCAGCTCCTCGGGGTCGGACGCGTACTCCCCGGGGACGGATACCGCCAGCACGCCGTACGTCCTGCTCCCGTGGCGAAGAGCACAGGCCAGGCCGGACCTGTCGGCATAGCCGGCCGAAAGCGGGCATCGGATACACTCCTTCGAGGGGGCGAGCACCACCACCGGCTCCTCCGTCTGTATCGCCTTCCGGAAGCACCGCGGCGGCTCACCGGCGTCCAGCAGCTCCCGGACCTCCGTGAAACCGCCATCGAAGCCGGCAGATGCTGCGCAGGTGACACCCCCGTCCCGGTCCGTCAGGGCCATCCAGGCGTTGTGGTAGCCAAGGGTGTCCGCCAGGGTCTCGCAGGCCCGGGCGGCCAGCCTGCGGCGGTCGGTCTCGGCCACTATCAGCTGGTTCACGTTCCTGATGGCCAGCAGGACCTGCTTGACGTGCCTCTCCCGGGCCTCCGCGGCGGCCAGTCGGACCACCAGGGTCTGTCCGTCGCCCAGTATGGTGTCCACCTTGCCGCTGCGGATCGCCTCCAGGGCGGATTCCGCGGCCTCCAGCCGGCGTCTCAGCTCACCGTAGGGCGGGCGGCGCTCATCGCTCATCGGCCCGCCCCTCGAACAGCGGCATCGGCCCATCGAGGTCGCTGAGGTCACCGAAGACCAGCCTCTCCGGCCCCGGCGAGACCACCTGCAGGGTCGGAGTCAGGAACACGTCCGCCTCCAGCGCCCGTTGGGGTTCCTCCGAAACGTCCACCATCTCTACCGAGAGCTCGGCCTCCTTCAGGCTGCTCTTCAGGCGGTTCAGGTTCCGCAGGGCGGTCCTGGAGCTGGGGGAGTCTCCGGAGACGCAGAGCCGGAGGGAGTAGGCTCGCCCGCTATCCAAGACCGTCCAGCCCTCCGATGCCGGTGGGGACCTTCTCCGACAGGGATTCGGACTCAGTGCAGCTCACAGATTGGCCCTCCTCCTC
>JAWLEP010000001.1:0-44444 GCA_041686025.1 Candidatus Fermentibacteraceae bacterium | reverse complement strand
CGCCCGCTATCCAAGACCGTCCAGCCCTCCGATGCCGGTGGGGACCTTCTCCGACAGGGATTCGGACTCAGTGCAGCTCACAGATTGGCCCTCCTCCTCAGTCGCATGCCATCACAACCCACGGCCCCGCAGCATCGGCTACTTCTACAGTATGTATTGAAAAGGTGGAAAGGCAATAGTACAGCATACCGTGCTCATTGCTGCGGGCCGCCCTTCCGGTCCGGCAGCTCCTGCAGATACTCCCGAAGGCGGGCCACCTCGCCCGCCGACTGCTCGAAGACGTCGTCCACCTTCGAGAAGTCCATCAGGCCGATGTCTTCGAACCTGGGCCTGACCAGTATGTCCGGCCCGGACCGCTCCAGCTTCAGCTCCAGCATACGGTTCTGTACGATGTCGAAGGCCCCGGCGATGGCGTCCAGGGCCCCCGGAAGGTCGGACTTCCCCGGCCTGGGCGCCGGCCCCACGTCCACCGCCGCCACCCTCTGGCAGCTGTCGGCCAGAAGGTCGTAGGGCACCTGGTTGACGATCCCGCCGTCCACCAGCACCCGGCCCTCCAGCTCCACCGGCGGGAACACTCCGGGCACGGACATGCTGGCCTTCACCGCCGGCTCCAGGGGGCCTTCGTCGAAAAGCACCTGCTCACCGGTCCAGTAGTCGGCGGCCACCACGGTGAGAGGTATTTCCAGATCCTCGAAGGACCCCTCGAGGACCTCGCCCATTATCATCTCCAGCAGCCTGTCGGCATGGACCAGCCCCCTTCCCCGGATCTCGGGGATGAAGGCCCCGGCCCATTTCAGCAGGTGCCGCCTCTTGTGCAGGATGTCGGACAGCTTGTCGTCGTCCATGATCACATGCTCGCGAACGTGCTCCTCCATCTCCGCAGCCGGCATCCCCGAAGCGTACATGGCCCCCATGATGGCGCCCATGCTGGTCCCCGCCAGGGCGCAGGGGCGGATCCCGGCCCTGTCGAACTCCGCCAGGACCCGGATGTGGGCCAGACCGCGGACGCCGCCGCCTCCCAGGGCCAGGCCGATGCCGGGCACGGTCAGCCCTCCCCTCCGCCGGCCCGGGCCCGCTTGAAGGCCTTCACGGACTCGAAGACGGCCAGGAAGACCCCGGCGGCGCCCAGCACGAACAGCCAGTCCACGGGACCGGGCATGACCAGGTAGAGGAGCCGGCCCACCTGCGGAATGCCCAGCACCAGCAGCAGCAGGGCTATGGAACCGGCGATGGACGCCAGAAGAATCCTGTTGGTGAAGAAGTTGCGGTTGAACAGGCTGGTCAGGCGGTGGCGCCTGGAGAGGACGTTCATGAACTGGCAGAAGGCTATGGTGAGGTAGGCCATGGTGGTGGCCCGGAGATAGACCGGATTCTCCAGGGACACGCTGGATACGAAGGAGATTCCCTCCCGGAGCATGTACAGCCAGTAGTTGCCGAAGGACAGCGCCCCGATGAGCAGCCCGAAGAGGAGAACCTCCCGTGCGGTACCGCGGTTCATTATGTGCTGGCCCTGCTTCCGCGGCGGCTCGGACATTATCCCCGGGGTCGGCGGGTCGTAGGTAAGGAAGGTGAGGGGCATGATCTCGGCCAGGAGGTCGATGGCCAGAACCTGGAGGGCCAGTATGGGAATGGCCCAGTTCCGCATCGCCACCCCGGCCAGTCCGAAGAGGACCACGGCCAGCTCCGCCGCATTGGTGGTCATGGAGGCCAGAACCGTCTTGCGGAGGTTTCCGTATATGGTCCTTCCCTCCCGCACCGCGTCCACCAGGGTGGGGAAGCTGTCGTCCAGCAGCACCAGCCGCGCGGCCTCCTTGGCCACGTCGGTCCCGGTCTGACCCATGGCCACGCCGATGGCCGCCCGCTTCAGCGCCGGAGCGTCGTTCACCCCGTCCCCGGTCACCGCCACCACCTCGCCCTGGTCCTGGAGCAGCTTCACGATCCGCAGCTTGTGCCCGGGGTTGACCCGGGAGAAGATCAGGGACCTGCCCGAGGAGAGTATCCCCCCCAGCTCCCCGTCGTCCATCTCCTCCAGCTCCAGGCCGGTGTGCACCTCGGGGTCGCCGTCCCGGGAGAGACCTATCTCCCTGCCCACGGCCCGCGCGGTTATAGCGTGGTCTCCGGTCATGATGAGCACCCGGATCCGGGCGTCGTGGCAGGCCTCTATCGCCTCCGCCACTCCATCTTTCGGGGGATCTATCATGCACATCAGTCCCAGGAAGACCACGTCGCGCTCCACCTCTTCGATGACGTAGTCGTCCCCGCTGTCCGAGAGGGGACGGTAGGCTATGGCCAGCACCCGCAGGGCCCGGTCGGCATAGCCCTCCGCCAGCTCTCCGATCCTCCGGCGGTCCTCGTCGGTTATGGGAACGGCCTTCCCGTCGCGCCATATGTGCCTGGAGATGGAGAGCACGCTGTCGGTGGCCCCCTTCAGGGCCAGCTGTCTGCGCTCCCCGAACTGACGCACCGAGCTCATCCTCTTGCGCTCGGATTCGAAGGGAAACTCGTGCAGCTCCGGATTGTCCTGGTCCTCGGTGGGGCTGCGGGTGCCCAGCTTGGTGGAGCAGGCCACCAGGGCCGCCTCGGTGGGATCGCCTATGGGGTACCAGCCGGAGTGCTCGCCGTCGGGGGGATGGATCTCGGCGTTGGAGGCCATGGTGGCGGCGTCCATCATGATCTCGATCTCGTCGATGCCAGCCTGGTCCAGCGGCTTGCCGTCGGGGCCCAGTATCTCCCCCTCGGGCTCGTAGCCGATCCCCGTCACGCGGTACTCCCGGCCGTCGAACCACACGGTGGTCACCGTCATCTCGTTCTTGGTCAGGGTGCCGGTCTTGTCGGTGCAGATCACGGTGGTGGAGCCCAGGGTCTCCACAGAAGGCAGGTTCTTCACCACCGCCTTCCTGGCCGCCAGCCGGCGGCTGGCCGTGGAGAGGGCCACCGTCACCTGGGCCGGCAGGGCCTGCGGCACCACCGCCACGGCGATGCCCAGAGCGTAGATCAGGCTCACCACCAGGCCGAAATCCAGCAGCAGCGACAGGGCGAAGACGCCGACGCAGACGGTGATCCCGATGCCGGTCAGCCACCTCGCGAGAACCCCCAGCTCCCTCTGCAGCGGGGACCGCACCTCGCCGGCGGACTCGGTCATCCCCGCGATCTTGCCCATCTCGGTGTCCATGCCGGTGGCCACCACCACTCCGGTGGCGCTTCCGGTGGCCACCGTGGTGCCCATCCAGGCCATGTTGTCGCGGTCGGCGAGGATCCTCTCATCGTCGATGGCGTTGCTCTCCTTCTCCTGGCTCATGGACTCGCCGGTGAGGGAGAACTCGTTGGTGCGCAGGTCGTAGCACTCCAGTATCCGCAGGTCGGCCGGGATCTTGTCTCCGGCCTCTATCTGGACCACGTCGCCGGGGACCAGGTCGGCCTGGGGCAGCTCCTGCAGCGCTCCGTCCACCATCACCTTGGCCGGGGACCTGATCATATCGCGCAGCTTCTCTATGATCCGGCCGGCCTTGTACTCCTGGACGAATCCGATTACGGCGTTTATCACCACTATGGCGAACATCACGCCGCCGTCGCGGTAGCTGCCTATGGACAGCGATATGACGCCGGCCACTATCAGGACTACTACCAGCAGGTCCCGGAACTGCTTGAGGAACAGCACCCACTTGGGGACGCCCAGCGCGGCGGTTATCTCGTTTCTGCCGTACTCCTCGCGGTGGCTGCGGGCCTTCTCGCGGGGGAGGCCCTCCGGGCCGGAGCCGAAATGCTCCAGCGTCTCGCCGGCCGTCATTCTGTAGTATTCTGTGCCGCTCATCTCCGCTTTCCATTTGCCGCCGCGTCCCGAGACGGGCGCGGGAGATCCTCAGATTCCTCCTGCAGGAAGCCTCTTTCCATCGGGCCTAGATCATAAGTCTCAACGGCTCCTGCGGACAGTGCCGGCGGGCCTTGCGTACACGTAGAATATCCTGGTCTGCCGCGACGCGTACTCCAGCTCGGCGGGTGAGAGCGAGAACAGGGAGACGGCCCTGGGCATGGCGGCCGTGTCGGCGAAGACCCGGGACCATCCCAGACGCTCCTCGGCAAGCTCCCTCTTTCCGCTGTAGTAGTCCACGTTGGCCAGGTGGGTGATCCCCTCCCGCAGTATCCACTCCTCCACCCCGTGCTCCTCCAGGAAGTCCTGGTAGCGGTAGCTGGACACCAGGCCGTCCAGGTTCACCACCGGGTGCCGGCAGCTCCAGCCCAGGTAGCCCGCATCCCAGCTTCCCACCAGCACATCGCCCCGCAGGGAGTTCAGGAAGCGTACTCCGGCGGCCTCCGGCCTCTCCCGCTCCGGGACGGTGAAAGACCAGCTCCCCAGCCTGTCGGCGGCGTAGATCAGGTCGAAGGCCAGAAGCAGCACCAGGGCGGACGCCAATGCCCAGCCCCGAGGCCTTCTGCCGAAGCCGGCCAGGGATGCGAAAGCCACGCCCACGGCCGCGTACAGCAGCGGCAGCCAGTAGTAGGTGTAGGCTCCCAGCAGGGAGGGGTACAGCAGCGCGTAGAATCCCAGGAGGACGGCGCCGTAGATGCCGGTGGCCGCCATCAGGCCCCGCAGCCCTTCCCTGCCCCTTTTCCAGGCCATCGTGGCAGCAATGGCCAGGCCCGCCAGGCAGGCCAGGGCGGCCCAGAGGGGGAGCCTGCCGCCCAGGGTGGCCAGCTCCCGAAGGTTCGAAGCCGCGTGGGAGAAAGCCGCGGTGTCCCCGTGCCGGAGCAGTCGCGAGACCAGCTCCCTGCCGTGCTGCGACTTGACGTACCCGGAGACGGGGGTGGCCCCGCCGAAGAGAAGGGCGTTCAGTGGAAGGTAGACGGCCAGGTAGGCGACTGTGGGAACGGCGGCCCGCAGGGCCTGCCCCCGCATCCGCCGGGCCAGGAGCACGGCCGCGGCCGCCGCGGCCAGGGCCACGGCGTCCAGCCGGGCCGCTGCGGTGAGAGCCAGCAGGAGGCCCAGGCTCCACCCGCCCCGGCCGCTTCGCAGGGTCCGCAGCAGCAGGTTGAGGCAGAGGCCGAAGAGGACCAGCAGCAGGCCGGTCTCCATTCCCGACATGGCCCCCTTGCCCCACAGCCAGAGGTTCAGGACCCAGAAGGCGCAGGCGGCGGTAGCGGTCCCCGTGCCGCCTCCCGCCCTGCGGACCAGGCGGCAGAGCACCAGGCCGGAGGCCGCGAAGAGCAGTGTCTGCAGCCCCGCCGCCAGCCACGCCGCCGCGGGCTTGGAGGCGATCCGGTGCAGGGGCACCAGCAGGAGCTGCCAGAGGGGATGGTAGCCATTGGTGGGATGGATCCCGTCGAAGCTGGAACCGGCTCCCCGGGAGAGGTTCGCCGCCACCTGCAGGTAGTAGTAGCCGTCGTCAAGCAGCTGCAGGCCCCAGGTGGCCATGGTGGCGGCTATGAGCACCGCGGCCGCCGCACAGGCCGCAGCAGCAGCCAGGCCGCTGTCCAGATGCCTCTCCAGGCTCAACCGCCCCTCCCGCTGCCCGAATGGTCCCGACAGGGCTCAGCTCAGGTCGGGTATGCTGTCCACCATGCGAGTGTCATGGACAGGGTCAGATTTCCAGTCCCAGCAGCACCTGCGAGAACGACAGCTTGGCGAAGCCTATGGTGAACGGCCATCCAGCCGCCCAGAAACCCTCCACCTGCGTGTTGAAGCCCTTGCTCGCCATGGCGGCGGCTCCCCTCATCCTCTGTCCTTGGTGGTCAGACGTACCTCTCCAGGTCTTCGGGCCGCCGGACGAACTTCGGGCTGAAGCGCCACGGCCCGTAGTCCACAACGCCGTGCTCCCACTCGCGTCCTTCCAGGAGCTCCTTCACACCCGCCCTCTCCGAGTCGGGCAGCAGGGGCAGGTTCCGCCGGAGCATCGCCACGTGCCACTCGTGGAGTATCCGGGCGTTCTCCAGGCCGTTGAGCCGGTGGAAGTCCGCCCGGGTGCAGGGCCAGGCCGCCGCAACGCGGAAGGAGGCTCCCGGCCCGTGGGGGACCTCGCACCACAGCTGACCGCACTCCGGGCAGAGCTTGAGGGTCATCCAGTTGCCCATCTCCACCCGCCTGAGGGCGGAGGCGCCTCCGGGGCTCAGCAGCTCTCTGTCCGGGTATCCGCAGCGGGGACAGGCGCTCTCTTCGCTCATCGGGCCAGGCTCTCCTCGTCTCTTCGAAAACGACCGCTTACCACAGTATATGCTGCATGGGCATCCGGTGGTAGACCTCCCTGTCCCCCCTTCGGTTTCCCCACTTCACAAGCCGGGCCCCGGAGGGGTCCAGCTCCAGGGCCGTCATGCCCTCCCTGTACAGGCCGCATCCGCTGTTGAAGTAGACCGGGGCGGCATCCCCCTCCGCCACGGAAGCGAAGTCGCGCCCCCTCCTCCTCTCGTGACGAAGCTCCCGGACGGCGCCCCGCAGCTCCAGCCTCATCTCCGCCGCCTCCGGCGCCTGCGGCGGGACCATGGCCAGCAGGTCCCGCAGGTACCGGATGTGGGCCCGGAGCCTCTCCGCATGCGACCGGGACGCGAATACGGCACGGTGGGAGTGCCCGCACACCAGGACCGTGTCCCTGTCCAGGGCCCAGCGGTACATCACCCGCTCGAAGTCCCTGCGGATCCTGGTCATGGTGGAGGGCTTGCGATAGAGCCGCAGGGCCTTCATCAGGAGCATCCAGGGGCCCTCGAAGCACCGGAACAGCCTGACCAGTAAGCGGCTTGCGCCCCCCAGGAGGTCGGATTCCAGGCTGCCCTGATGGCCGTGGACCATGAGCATCGGCCTGCCGGCCGTCTCCACCAGGATGGCCTCCGATGCGGGCCCGGCTCCGGAGGGGTCTTCCGTATCGGGGCGGGCCCACATGTCGTCGTGGTTGCCCCATACCCTCAGCACCCCTGCCGGCCCGAAGTCCCGCAGCCGCGAGTAGATGGGGCGGCGGTGGGGGCGGATCTCGGGCATGTCGTACTGCCAGAGCTCCTCCGTATCCCCCAGGAGCACCAGCCGTCGACCCCCCTCCCTGTAGGCGGCCAGGGCCTGCATCAGGGCGGCCTCGTTGCCGCGGAAGTTGTCGGCGGGTCCCCCGGCCCCCATATGGAGGTCGCTGATCACAGCCAGTCCGGACTCCTCCAGGGACGTTCGGGGCGTGTCCCGGCAGTGGAGCAGGGCGTCCAGCCTCTCTCGGGTCATGGGCTCATGGTGCGGCATATCGGCTGTCTCCTTCCATGCGCCTTTATCGGTCGGAAAGATACAAGCGCCGGCCGCCGCCCCAAAGACCGCCGGGCCTTGACAACGCCGGACACATGTCGTTTATCTTCTGCAGCCATTGGTGTCAGCCGCCATCTGACCTCCCGGGAAGGGGACACTCCGATGGACCCGGCCACCGCCGTCGCGGAGGGGGGCCTCGCCCCGGACGCCGTGGTCTTCGACCGCTACGGCGAACCCGTTTCCTACACCCGCCTGCCCCCGGCGACAGCTGTGCCCTGCGGCCTCGGATGCAGCGAGTGCTCCCTCATCGACTGCGCCCGCCCTCCCGTCTGCCCGGGATGCCCCGTCCGCGAGGCGCTCCGCACCGGCCGTCCCTGCAGCAGGTCCATCGCACTCGAGGACGGCCAGCGCAGGACCCTCATCTGCCGACCGCTCCTCGACCCTTCGGGGGTGGTCTCCGGAGCGGTGGCCGTCATGGAATGCGACCCGCCCGACCGGGTTCTCTACGCGCAGCTCTCGAGGTACCGGGAGCGGCTGCAGGCGGTGCTGGAGAGCAGCCGGCTGGCGTGGTGGGAGGAGGACTTCACCACCGGAAGGGTCGAAAGGAGCGAAAGCTGGGCGACCATGCTCGGCTACGGGCCGGAGGAGCTGCCCCCCCAGAAGGACGTCTGGCTCGGTCTGGTGCACCCCGACGACCTGGACGCGGTCAGGGAGGAGGCGGCCCGGCACGAGAGGGGGGAGACGGACTCGTTCGAGGTGGAGCACAGGCTGAGGGCCAGGGACGGCAGCTGGCGGTGGATACTGAATTGGGGCCGAATAGTCGAGAGGGACGAAGAGGGTAATCCGGTCAGGGCCCTGGGGACCCACCTGGAGATAACAGAGCGGAAGCGGGCGGAACTGGAGCGGGAGAGGCTGATCGAAGATCTCAGCTCCGCTCTGGATAAGATACGGACCCTGAGGGGAATCGTACCCATCTGCTCACACTGCAAGAAGATACGTGACGATTCCGGTTACTGGGAGCAGCTGGAGGTCTTTCTGCGGCAGCACTCCATGGCGGAGTTCAGCCATAGTCTTTGCCCGGACTGCCTGAGAGAGCTCTACGGAAGCCCGTACGGCGGGCCCGGAACAGAGGAAGAGGGGGAGGCCGATGGGTAGACCGTCACGGGACACGCTGCAGGATCTCATGCGCGGGCTGGCGCTGAGGAGGGAGGACGGGCTGCTGGCCGACCTCCGCCGCAGGACCTCGGAGCTGCCGGAGTCCAGGATGCAGGTATCCCCGCAGCAGGGGCAGCTGCTGGCTCTTCTGGCGGGGCTCATCGGGGCCAGGTCGGTGCTGGAGGTGGGGGTATTCACCGGCTACAGCTCCACATGCATGGCCCGCGCCCTCCCCCCCGACGGCAGGCTGGTGGCCTGCGACGTCTCCCGGGAGTGGACGGAGACGGCCGGGGAGTACTGGAGGAGGGCCGGCCTCGACGGCCGGATCGAGCTGCGGCTGGGGCCGGCGTCCCGGACACTGCAGGAGCTGGTGGCCGAGGGAAACGAGGGCGGCTTCGACATGGCCTTCATCGACGCCGACAAGTCCGGCTATCCCGATTACTTCGCCCTCTGCCGCAGGCTGGTCCGTCCCGGGGGGGTCGTGGCCCTGGACAACGCCTTCATGGGCGGAAGGGCCCTTCTGCGAGAGCCTCCTCCCGGAGCGCCGGCTGCGGTGGCGGGGCTGGTGGATTCGGTCTACGCAGACCCCGGCCTGCAGCCGGTGATGCTGCCCATGGGAGACGGCGTGCTGGTGGTCCGGCTGGCGGAGGGCTGACCGCCGGAGGCCATTGCCGAGGCAATCCCCGTTGCCTATTCTTTAGGCTGATCATGGGTGTTCTCAGGGTATGCAGCCGCTGCGGGGCAGCCTGCCCGACCGCAAACCCCGGAGGGGAACCATCGGCGATACGCCGCGCACTCAGACCGCCGATTCCAGGGACGTATTCAGGGCCCTGGTGCTGCTGGGCATGCTCCTGGCCTACGGGGCGCTGGTATACATCTTCCGCTTCGTCCTCGGGCTGAGCTCCATATACTCGCACCTCCTCTACATCCCCATACTGATAGCCGCCATATGGTGGGGGCGAGGAGTCATGGTAATCGCCATCGTAAAGATCCTGGAGACCGCCCTTCTCCACCTCTCCGGAGCCGTGACCACCGACCTCTACGTGGACATCGGCCGGGCCGGGGCCGTGCTGCTGGTGGGCCTGGCCGCAGGGGAGATGGGCAGGTCCATCTCCAGGACCCGTGAGAGGTTGAGGGACGCCGAGCGGAAGGCGGCGGAGGCCAACCGGCAGCTTAGAAGCCTCTCCTCGCTGCAGAGGGACTTCCTCAAGATCGCAGTGCACGACCTGCGCTCGCCGGTGAACACCTCCATCTCACTTGTCTACGGCCTGGAGTCGGTGATGGACAAGCCGCTCACCAAGCAGCAGGTCCATCTCCTGGAAAGGCTCCGGGACAGGCTGGGGGAGGTGAGCTCCTTCCTCCACGACTTCCAGGTGCTGGCCATGCTGGACTCCTCCGAGGACCTGCGCTCCAGCATCAAGACCGTGGACGTGGGAGCGATACTGGAGAAGGTGGTGGAGGAGCTGTCCGACCGGTCCGCCATGAAGGACCAGAAGGTGGAGCTGAACGTCCCCCCCCACCTCCCCTCCATACAGGGCATCGCGTTCCTGGTGCGGGAGGCGGTGGGCAACCTGCTGGCCAACGCCATAAAGTACACGCCCGAGGGCGGACGGATCGAGGTCCGGGCCAGAAGCGGGGACGGAAGCGTGCTGGTCCAGGTGGAGGACAACGGCCCCGGGATCAGCCCCGAGGACCAGGACCGGCTCTTCGAGGAGTTCGTGAGGATTCGGGCCTCCGCGGGCAAATCCAGGGGCAGCGGCCTGGGCCTGTCCATTGTGAAGAGGGCGGCGGACGTCCACGGCGGGGACGCCAGGGTGGACAGCCGGCCGGGGGAGGGCAGCACCTTCACCCTGGAGCTCCCCCTTACCACAGAGGGCGCCCTCTAGCCTTCCAGAGCCTCCAGAATAGCACTCTCGGCAGCATCCAGGGCCTGCGAGACCCGTTCACACAGAGGCCTGCCGAACCGGGTGTCCGCAGGCTGCACGGCCAGCAGGGCTATCCGGGCCCCCGTCTCCCCGGTGAGGTAGTCGGCCAGCAGCTTCAGGGACATGGAGTGGGTGATGGCGCCGCCGCATTCGGAGATTCTGCCGGCCTCGATCAGCGACAGATCCCCGGGCTCACCGCCGAAGTCGGCGGCGTCCGCTACGATCACGGCGTCCGGCCGGGCGCGCAGGACGGGGGCGGTCTGGTTCTCGGGGGTGGTTCCGGCATCGATGCATACTGCGCGGGTGCGGCCGGCGAGCCTTCCGGCCAGAGCCGGCCCGAATCCGTCATCGCCCCGCAGGGCGTTCCCCACCCCCAGAAGGACGACGCGGGAGCCGGCCCTCGCCAGCTCCCGCAGTCCCTCTACGAGGGGTCTCTCTTCCGCGGCGGACCCCTGGGTCAGGAGTCCTCCGCCGTGGTGAGGGTGGTCTGGCGGCGGCAGCGGGCGCAGAGCACCTTCATCCGGTCGGGCCTCCAGCCCTCCATGGCCGTCCTCACCAGGTTCTCGTCGGCCACTCCCAGCTCCCTCATCTTCGTCAGGTAGAGGGTGGGGTTGGAGAAGGTGAGCTCGGCCAGCCGGTCGGATATCCAGATCAGGTGGTCGCGGCAGGCCACCGGCTCGCCGCAGCACTCGCAGAGCACCAGCTCCTTCTCGATGGTCTCGTAGGCCTCTGCGCGGTCGAAGAACGACAGCTCCCACTGATCTGTGAGAACGATGCCCTGGTGGTCGTTGATGCAGGCGGCCTCGCACTCCCCGCAGAAGATGCAGGTGTCGGTGTAGTGTATCATCACCCGCATGGGGGTGCCGTCCTCGCGGTCGAGCTCGTCGCGGTGGTCGATGGCCCCCACGGGGCATATCTCCTCGCAGCCCAGACAGCCCACGCACTTCTCGGGGTCGAACTCGGGCTGGCCCCGGAAGTTGCGGTGGGGCTGCGGCATCTCTTTGGGGAACGGGGAGGTGTAGGGGCCCACGAAGATGGCCCTTATGGCCTCCACCAGCTCTCTTACCTTGGGGAGTCTCATGTTGCCGCCCCCTCCCCTTCTCCCTCACCCTTGCCCGTGTCCTCCAGGTACTCGTCGGTGACGGAGCCCTTCCACATGCGAAGGCCGCCGTTGTGGGCGCCCTTGGAGATGGCGTGGGCGGCCACCGGGGCCGTAAGCACCAGGAAGAGGATGCACAGCAGCGCCTTGATGCCGGTTCCGGTGATCATGCCGCTGTAGAAGAACACCCCCAGCAGAATGCTGCAGGTGCCCAGGGTGACGCACTTCGTAGCAGCCTGGAGCCTGTTGTAGACATCCGGCAGGCGGACCAGGCCGAGGCAGCCCAGCAGGTCGAACCCCAGGCCGACGCCGATGAGCACCTTGCCGAGGATGCTAAGCATCGAACCGCCTCCTCTCCAGGTACTTGGAGAATGCCAGAGATGCGATGAAGCTCTGCAGCGCCCAGGCGATCCCTATGTCCAGGTACCAGCCGGTATCGGTCACGGCCGCCATTATGGCGCAGAAGCCCACTATCAGTATGCCCAGTATGTCTATGGCCATGATCCGGTCCGCCGAGGTGGGGCCCCTGGCGATTCGGAAGAGACAGAGGAGGGCGGACAGGAGCACGATGTAGAGAGCGCGGGCCGCGAAACCGGAGTCGCTTACGTTCTCCAGGAACTCCACCGGGTAGGTCCTGAATACTATCAGGGCCAGCACCGCCAGCAGAACGACTCCTCCCAGGGCCCATCTGGCTGCTCTCATTCTCCACCCCCTTCCTCGAAGATCCTTCTCAGAACGGGCTCGAACCTCCCGGCTATGCGACTGGCCCGTTCGGCGGGGTCATCGCTGCTGACGTTGATCCAGTGGATGTAGAGGATCCCCTCGTCGGCGTCCACGTCCACCGTCATGGTCCCCGGCGTAAGCGTTATGGAGTTGGCCAGGAAGGTCAGACCGGTGTCCGACCGCAGCGAGGTCCTGATGCGCACTATTCCCGGCTTCACCGGAAGCGCGGGGTTGAGCACCCTGTAGGCCACGTCGAAGTTGGCCTTCACGCACTCCCAGGCCAGCAGCGGCGCGTAGACGAAGATCAGGTTAAGCCAGCGCAGCGGATGCGTCATCATGTGGGGCCGGCTGACGAACAGGTCCCCCACGGAGACCGCCACGATCAGCGAGACCACCACTCCCACCGCCAGGTGCTGGGGGCTCACCGACCAGCTGAGAATGCACCAGGCGGCCAGGGCCACCAGGAACATGGCTATCCTGCTCCTCATGACGCACCCCCCGTCAGGACGAAGCCCAGCTGCTCGGTACCGCCGGCCAGAGCGTCGGCGGCGGGGCCGAGGAAGAGATCACGCAGCGAGGGCAGCAGAAGCAGGCCCCCGCCGATGCAGATCACGGCGAAGAGCACCAGGGCAACCTTCATGGACAGCGGGACCGCCGCCAGCTGGCGCAGCCGCTCGCTTGCGCCTCCCTGGAACCCGTAGCGCAGCACCTTGGTGAAGGAGGCCAGTGTGAGGATGCTGGCCAGCACCGCCCAGAAGGCGCTCCAGGAGTGGCCGGCCTGCACCGCCGCCACGATGATCAGCAGCTTGCTCCAGAATCCGTTGAAGGGCGGTATGCCGGCGATGGACATCGAAGCGATCAGGGTGGTGGAAGAGGTCACCGGCAGCTTCCTGCCCACCCCCGCCATCCTCCTGAGGTCCCGGGTGCCGGTGGCGTGCTCCAGGGCGCCCGAGTCGAGGAACAGAAGTGACTTGAAGATGGAGTGGTTGAACAGGTGGAACAGACCCGCCATCACCGCCAGCGGGGTGCCTATTCCTATTGCCAGGATCACGTATCCTATCTGGCTGATGGAGTGGTAGGCCAGCAGCCTCTTCATGTCCCACTGGCCCAGGGCCAGCACCACGCCCACCATCATGGACAGTATGCCCAGAACGATCAGCGGAGTGAAAGGTGAACCATCTTCGGTTACTTTGGCCACCCCCAGGACATTGTACAGGACCCGCACCAGCGCGTAGACGCCCAGGGACTTGATGAGGACGCCCGAGAGCATGGCGCTGATGGGAGCGGGAGCCGACGGATGGGCGTCGGGAAGCCAGGCGTGGAAGGGAACCAGCGCCGCCTTCAGGCCGAATCCGGCCAGGAACAGGCCGGTGACCAGCGGGACCACGTCTCCCCCTCCGTCGGCAAGCTGCGCGGCCATGTCGGCCATGTTGAGAGTGGACGTGCGGGCGTAGAGCAGGATGATGCCCAGCAGTATGAACAGCGAGGCGATGGTTCCCATCACGCCGTACTTGAAGGCGGCCTCCAGCTCGTGCTTCCCGGTGCCGAAGGCCACCAGGGCGTAGCTGGCCACCGATGCGATCTCCAGGAATACGAACAGGTTGAACATATCGCCGGTGAGGACCACTCCGTTCATCCCCGCCAGCATCAGCAGGAAGAGGCCGTAGAACAGCCTCTTGGACGTGTAGCGCTCCATGTACCCTCTGGCGTATACGGCCACCAGGAAGGCCACCAGGTTGACGGTGACCAGCATCAGGGAGGTGAGGCCGTCGAGGGAGAGCACTATTCCCACGGGAGCCCTCCAGCCTCCCATTGAGTAGACCAGGGGACCCGCGGACTTCACGAGGCTCACCGAGTACACCGCTCCCGCCGCGGCGAGAAGGGTCACCAGGAATCCCATGGCGTCAGGCAGTGCCCTGGCTCGCTTTCCCATTAGCGCGCACAGGAAGGCGCCTCCGAGGGGCACCGCGATCATCAGGGGCATCAGCGTGTGTGTCACCCTCTCAGCTCCCTTATCTCGTTGACATCGTAGGTTCCGTACTTGCGGTATATCCTCATGGCTATCGCCGCCAGCAGGGCCGTGGTGGCCAGACCTATCACGATCGAGGTCAGCACCAGGGCATGGGGCAGCGGGTCGACCATCGCGCCCTGCGCCTCCCCGGGAGCTGCGAAGATGGGGGGCACTCCTCCCATCCTGTATCCAACCAGGACGAACATCAGGTTCACGGCGTACTCGGCTATGGCCACGCCGACGATGATCTTTATCAGGTTGCGCTTGGAGACCGCGCAGTAGATGCCGAGGCCGAAAAGGATCAGGCAGAGTATGTAGGCCGTCATCGCTCCCCCCCGTCCGGCGAGGTGGTCTCGGCGGTGAAGATGGTCAGTATGGCGAAAACGGCGAACAGGCCGCCCCCCACCTTGAGGCATATGGCCAGGTTGGCCAGGGGTATCGACCCGGCGCTGAACAGCTCGAAAGCTCTGCCTTCGGGGAGGAAGTTGGAGAGGAAGAACCCGGCGGTGAGACCCAGCAGGGCCAGGGCCAGGAATCCCAGGGCTCCGGTGGCCTCCATGCGGGAGGCGCCCGAATGGGAGATCCTCTTCCAGGCGCTCCGGCCGCCGAAGGCAAGCACCAGGTGCACCAGCGAGAGGGCCACGATGACGCCGCCGGCGAAGCCGCCTCCCGGCGTAAGGTGGCCGTGCAGGACGATGTAGAGGCCGTAGAGGAGGATCAGGCCCAGGGTGAGCCTGGTGACGGTCTTGACTATGAGCGACATTCCGTCTTCGGGCCTGTCGGCCATGTCAGCCCTCCTCCCCGCTCTTGAGGCCCCTGTTTCGGAGCACGGCCATGACTCCCATCACGGCCGTGAAGAGCACAGTGGCCTCTCCCAGGGTATCGTAGGCCCTGTAGTCCAGTATCACCGAGGCCACAAGGTTGGCGGCCCCGGTATCCTGCAGGCCGCTCTCCACGTAGGTCCCGGCCACCCTCATGTAGGGGTGTCCCAGCCGGGGGATCTCCTGCAGCGCCGGCAGGGAGACCATAACCAGCAGGACGGCGAACCCCAGGCCCAGAAGGACCCCGTAGGGCCTTGCGGACACCGGTGACTCGGGGAGCCTGCGGCGGATGGTGGCCCTGATCAGTATGATCACGGCGATGATCTCCACCACCAGCTGGGTGAGGGCCACGTCCGGGGCCTTCAGCAGCAGGAAGACCAGGGAGAGCCCCAGGCCCACCGCCCCCACCGCCACCACCGAGGAGATCAGGCTGCGAACCTCGATGGCCACCAGAGCTCCGAGTATCATCATCGAAAGCAGTATGTACAGAGCAATCATCTCATCACCACACCAGTACAGCTAGAATCGCCGCCATGCCGAGCAGGTACCAGCCCAGGTACCGGGAGAGGACGCCGCTGTGCGCCGCGCCCAGGGCCCCGCTCAGCTCGAACACCAGCTGCTTTCCCTGCTCGTAGATGTCGAACGCCCTGGCCTCGGCCAGCGCGTACATCCTCTTCAGCGGGCCCATCTCGCTGACCGTGAGGTAGAAGTCGGCCCCGGAGACCCTCATGTCGGGGTGGTCCTCCAGGTCGACTCCGCCCACGAAGGGCTTGCTCACCCGCGCGCCCTTCCAGGCCTTTCCGATCAGGTAGAGAATCAGGCCGACCAGCAGGCCTCCCAGCAGGAGGACCGAGGCCATTCCCGGCTGCCAGATGCCCTGGCCGCCGGGCTCGGCGCCGATGGAGGGGAATATCAGGTAGCGCAGCGGCAGCCTCTGGGCCAGAACGCCGAACCCCAGGCAGAGGGCCGCCAGGGTCACCGCCGGTATGCCGGCCCAGGCACCGCTGCCCCGCTTCTCCAGGGGCTTCGACGGCTGGCCGAGGAAGACCGCGTTGGAGAGCTTCATGAAGCTGGCCAGTGTGAGGGCGCTGCCTATCATGGCTGCGGCCAGCCACACCACCCACATGAAGCCTCCGTCCGCTCCGGTCTCGATCACGCCCTGGTAGACCATCCACTTGGAGGCGAAACCGTTGAGGGGTGGTACGCCGGAGATGGCCAGGGCGGCCACCAGGAAGCTGGTGAACACCACGGGCATCACCTTTGCGTAGCCCCCCAGCTTCCTGAGGTCGGCGGTTCCCGCCCTCTTCACCACGGCGCCTCCCGTGTAGAACAGGCAGGCCTTGTAGATGGCGTGGTTCAGCATGTGGAACAGACCTCCGGCGATCCCCACCATGGTGCCCGTGCCGATGCCCAGGACCATGTAGCCAACCTGGCTCACCGCGTGGTAGCCCAGCAGCCTCCGCAGGTCGTGCTGCACCAGAGCCATCATAACCGCGGCCACTATGGTGAAGCTGCCCACCGCCATCAGGACGGTGTTCATCGCCGGGCTCATTACGAATACCTCCAGGCAGAGCCTGGCCAGCAGGTAGATGCCAAGCAGCTTGTCCAGGGAGGCCGGCAGGTAGGCGGTCACCGGTATGGGGGCGTCCTCCGCCGTATCCGGTATCCAGGTGTGCAGAGGCATGGCGCCGGCCTTGGCCAGGGCGCCGGCGGCCAGCAGCAGGAAGGCCAGGGTGCTGGCCCCGCCCTCTATGGGGATGCGCAGCTCGGAGAGCCGCATGGCCCATATCGGGGCATCCGTGCCGCTTAGATGCCAGACCAGTCCCAGGCCCATGAGCATGAGGGCGTCCGAGCCCCCGATGATTATCATGGTCTTCTTGGCTGTGTCCGCCGTCCGCGCCGCCCGGCCGAAGCCTATCAGCAGATAGAGCATCAGACCCAGGAACCCCCACAGGGCCAGCAGCAGTATGACGTTGTCCGCGAAGAGGGCCGCTGCGGTGGCCACCAGGGTGACCAGCAGGTAGAGGTAGTAGCGGAAGCCCGACCTCATGCCCTTCATGAAGCCGGTGGAGTACAGGGTTGTCAGGAGGAAGAAGAGCCCGCTGAAGGCGGCGCAGAAGATGGCGAGCGTGTCCAGTCTCATGAGCTCTGCGAGATTCATGCCCCTCCCATCTCCCTTCTCAGCCGCTCGGTCTTGGCCCGGGACATCTCCACGAGGTCGGTTCCGTCGTGGAGCCTGCGGCCCCGGCCGTCCACCACCGCCACCCTCTCGGTGCAGCAGTAGCAGGGGTCTATGGCGGCCAGGATTATGGTGGCGTCGGCGATGGTCTCCCCCACCACCGACTCCCGGTAGGTGGGCAGGTTCATGAAGGTGGGGGCCCGGACCTTGTGGCGCACCGGCCGGTTGGTCCCGTCGCTGCGCACGTAGTGGAATACCTCTCCCCGGGGAGCCTCGGCGTGACCCACGCCCTCCCCGGGAGGCACCGACTTGATGTTGGCGTCTATCTCCCCGCCGGGCAGGTTGGGAAGGGCCTGCCTGAGGATGGAGATCGACTCGTACAGCTCCAGCACCCGGAGGATCACCTTGTCGTAGACGTCGCCGTTCTCGGTGGTGATCATCTGCCAGTCAAGCATGGGGTATGCGGCGTAGGGACTGTCCTTGCGGACGTCCCGGGCCAGTCCCGAGGCCCTCGAGGTGGGCCCCAGGGCGCTGTAGTCGATGACGTCCTGCAGGGTGAGCACCCCCACGCCCTTGGTCCTGGCCTGCAGGACCGGGTCGTCCTCTACAGCCTTGCGGACCAGGTCCAGGGTGGCCTCGATCCTGTCCAGCTTGGCCAGACAGGGCTTTATCACGTCGGCGTCTATGTCGCGGCGGACGCCCCCGGGCTTGAACATTGCGTAGTTGTTGCGGTTGCCCGAGAGCATCTCCATCACGTCCAGTATCTCCTCGCGGGCTTTCCAGACCCACATGAAGACCGTGTTGTAGCCCAGGAAGTGGCCCGCCAGGCCGGCCCACAGCAGGTGGGAGTGGATCCTCTCCCCCTCGGCGATGATGGTGCGGATGTACTTGGCCCGGTCGGGTACCTCCAGCTGCATCACGTCCTCCACCGCCATGGTGTAGGCGAAGGGATGGCTCGTGGAGCAGATGCCGCAGATCCGCTCGATGACGAAGGTGCTCTGGTCGAAGTTCTTGCGCTCGGAGAGCTTCTCGATGCCCCGGTGGTTCCAGCCTATCCGGACGTCGATGTCCACCACCCGCTCGCCCTCCACGGTGAGGGTAAAGAACTCCGGCTCCTCCTGCAGGGGATGGAACGGCCCTATCGGTATGGTAGTCCTCTTGCCCATCACACCCCCCTGTCCCGCACGGCGCTGTCGTCCCACTCCTCGTAGTCCGCCCGGAGCGGGTAGACGCCCTTGGGCCAGACATCGGCCAGCAGCAGGCGCCTCATGTCGGGATGGCCCGTGAACTCTATGCCCAGCAGCTCGTTCATCTCCCGCTCGATCCAGTCGGTGGCCTTGATGTAGGGGGTCAGCGAGTCCACCACCGGCTTCTCGCGGTCCAGCCTGACCCGCAGCGAGATCATCAGGTTGATGTCCTCCAGGGTGAAGTGGTAGAGGATCTCGATGTGGCTGCGGCAGTCCACCCCGGAAGCGATGTTGAACCGGGCCCCCACCTGCCTGAACAGGTAGAGCGCCATCTTCACCAGCGCGCCGGTCTCGATGTCGATGTAGACCCGCTTGTGGGAGACGTCGTCCAGTCGCTGGATATCGCCGGAGAACCTCTCGGTGATATCCCGAAGTACAGCGGCCCGGTCAGTCACCTTTCTTGCCTCCAACCTTCTCTATCAGCTTGACAACGCCCGCGATTACCGCCTCCGGCTTCGGCGGGCAGCCGGGTATGTAGACGTCCACCGGAATGATGTGGTCCAGCGGGACCGGACAGTTGTAGCTGTGGATGAACATCCCCCGGGAGAGCGCGCACTCCCCTATGGCCACCACCAGGCAGGGCTTGGGAACCTGCTCGTAGAGGGTCTTCAGCCTCTCGGCCGACATCCGGTTGCAGGAGCCGGTGACCAGAAGGACGTCGGCGTGGCGGATGCTGCCCTTCAGCAGCATTCCGAAACGCTCGATGTCGAACCTGGGCGTAAGGCAGTCCAGAACCTCGATGTCGCAGTTGTTGCAGCTGCCGGTGGAGAGGTGGAAAACCCAGGGCGATTTCAGAAGCGCCTTAAGCTTGAGCCCCATCAGCCGGCCACCTCCGTTTCCATCATGCGCCCGCCAGGGCGAGAACCACCGAGGCCGCTGCCAGCACCGTAACCGGGCCCCAGAAGAACCGCATCGCCTGGTCTATTCGAACGCGGGGGTTCGTGTTTCGTATGACAGTTGTAACCGCAACCAGGGCCACCACCTTGAGGAAGGCCCAGAGGAAGCCCCAGCCGCTGAGGCTGGCTCCCCCCCAGTACAGGGTGACGGCCACGAAGGGCAGAAGGAAGAGCATCATGTTCCTCATCAGGCGGAACGTGCCCAGCAGAGGACCGGAGTACTCGATCAGAGGGCCCTCGGCCAGCTCGGTCTCCGCTTCGGGAATGTCGAAGGGTACCAGGGCCAGCTTGGCCTGGGTGACCAGGATGACCACCAGCAGGGCCAGCAGGCCGGACAGGCTGCCGGCCACCGCTCCCGAGGCCCTCTGCATCTCCACCAGCGCCCCCAGCCGTATGGCATTGTCGGGGTGGTGGATGACCGGAACCAGCAGCGCGAGGACGAAGGGCAGCTCGTAGGAGAGGACCAGCTTCATCTCCCGGGAGGCTCCCAGGCTGGCCACCGGATTGCCGGAAGCGAAGCCGGCGGCGATCATGGCCAGCGACGGCATCACCAGCAGGTATATCAGCACGATCCAGTCGCCCACGAACCCGGACTGGGCGTTGGCGTTTGCCGCCCATACGACCGCCGAGGCCACCATCACCGCCGACAGCCCCGTCAGGGGCGCGGCGAAGAAGACCGGGCGGGTGGCGGTGGAGGGTACCGTTGTCTCCTTTCCCATCAGCTTCACCAGGTCGGTGAGGGGCTGCAGCAGCGGAGGCCCCACCCTGTACTGCAGCCTGGCCGTGACCTTGCGGTCTATCCAGCTGGCGGCCAGGCCCAGGGCAGCGGTGGCGCCGAAGCCCAGCGCAATTAGGTAGTAAGCCTCGATCATGCCTTCTCCCTGTCCCAGTGCGTGGAGTGCACTATCAGGTTTCCGCCCACGAGGAACGTGTTCTCATCCAGCTCCGCATCGCCCGGCATCAGCTTCAGCGCGTCGTACGGGCAGGTGGCTATGCACAGCGGCTCGCCCTGGTCCTCCCTGCGGTCAAGGCAGTAGTCGCAGACGTGGGCCAGCTGGGGGACCAGCTCGGGATAGATGGTGCCGTAGGGACAGGCGTGGGAGCAGGACCGGCAGGATATGCAGCGCATGGAGTGCCGGACCAGCATGTCGTCGAGGTCCTCCTGCTGCTCCAGGGCGTCCTTCGGGCACGCCGCCACGCAGTGGGGGTCGTCGCACCGCCTGCACACCAGGGCGTAGGTGGCCAGCTCGGCCACCGAGATTATCCCGTTGTTCTCCGGATGGTAGAAGTAGCTGCAGCTTATCTCGCACTCGCCGCACTTCTCCGAGCAGATGTCGAGGTCGATGTAGAGCCTCATGTCGGGGCCGGCCGGGGGCTCGGTCTCCAGCCGGCCGTGGTGCAGCTGCTCGGCGCTGTTCGTCGCTCTCTCCATGCCTAGTCCCATATCCCCGATAGCCCCTTGATCCGGCTGTACTGGAAGACCGGGCCGTCCGTGCAGCAGTAGTAGGGGCCCAGCCTGCAGTGACCGCACATGCCCACCGCGCAGGACATGTTCTTCTCCATGGACAGGTAGATGTGCTCGTCGGCGAATCCCATCTCCAGCAGCTTCATGGTGGCGAACTTCATCATGATGGGAGGACCGCACACAACTCCGATGGCGTCGGGAAAGTCCATCTCCACGTCGTCGAGGATGGTGGTCACCACCCCCACGTTGCCCTTCCAGGATTCGTCGCCCCGGTCCACCGTCAGCCGGAGGTTGAGGTCGTCGCGGTCCTTCCAGTCCTCCATCTCGTCGTGGAAGACCAGCTCGCCGGGGGTCCGGCAGCCTCCCCGGAAGGTTAGCTGCTCGAGGTCGTCGACTATGTCGAAGAGGCCGTACATCAGCGCCCTCAGCGGTGCGAACCCGCAGCCGCCGCCCACCACCAGGACCTCGTGGCCCTTGAAGTCCTCCAGCGGGTATCCGCTTCCGAAGGGACCGCGCAGGCCCACCTTGTCTCCCGGCTGCAGGGCGTGGATACGCTCGGTGACCCGGCCCACCTTCATCACGCTCACGTCCATCAGATCGGTCTTGGCGTAGTGGGATGAGGGAGTGAAGGGCGCCTCCCCCTCCCCGGGTACGGTGAGCTGGATGAACTGCCCGGGCTCGAACGGTATCGCCTCCCGGGGGCGCATCCGCACGGTGGAGATGGTGGGGGTCTCCCGGACCATCTCCTCCACCTCCGCCTCCACAAGTCCGTAGGGGTTCCTATCGCGCATCTTCCACCAGCCTTCGGAGTACCTCGCGGATGTCGATCTCGGCCGGGCAGGCCGCGATGCACCTTCCGCATCCCGTGCAAGCGTATATGTCCTCGGTCCTCGGGAAGAAGTCGAACTTCTTCTCGAACCTGTTGCGCAGCCTCATCCACAGCTCGGGACGGGGATTCTCCCCCCCGGCTACCCGGGCGAAGCCCTTCAGCAGGCAGGAGTCCCAGACCCGCAGCTTCTCCATCTCCTCCCCGGCCTGGAGCATCTGGTCGTAGAGGAGGAAGCAGTGACAGGTGGGGCAGACGGTGTTGCAGGCGCCGCACTCGACGCACCGGTCGGCCTCGTCCTTCCAGACCGGGCTCTCGTAGGCCTTCATGATCACGCCGTCCAGCCTGCCGGTGTCGGGGACGCCGGACTCGTCAACACCCTTGCGGACCTCGGCGCTGACCCGGTCCCTCTGGTGCCGGCGTATATCCAGGGACTCCTCGTCCGCCGGCCGTACGTGCTCTCCCAGCCGGTCCATGAGGCTCTCCCCGGCCGACGAGCCGGCCTCCAGCAGCCAGCTGCCGGGCAGGACGGTGATGTTCAGGTCGAATCCCTTCTCCGCGTAGGGCGCGCCCCCCATGGCGGTACAGAAGCAGGTGTCGGCGGCAAAGCCGCAGTCGGAGGTGATCACCAGGTTGCGCTCCCGGGCCGCCCCGTAGAACGGGTCGCGGAACTCGCCCTCGAGGAAGACCGCGTCCTGCACGGCCATTCCCTCGAGGTCGCAGGCCTTTGCTCCCAGGAGGCAGAAGGGCTTCCCGTCGGCCTGCGGCACGCGGGTCTGGTAGTCGTATGCAACCCGCTGACGGGGTTTGAGGAAGAAGGACTTCATGGGCTGGTAGGGACGTACTCCGGCCAGGTCTACCTTGGACGGATCCGCTTCGGAGAGCGGGGCTAGACCGTAGGCACCACCTTCCAGGGGAACCGGAGCCACAACCCGGTACTCCCTGGTCAGAACCTCCAGCAGGGCTGTAAGCCCCTTTTCATCCAGCAGGCCCCTGCGTTCCAAATGCAGCGCCCTTCCGGCTTGCCACCCAGCCGGTCTCTTGCCGCAGGAAGAGAAGACAGCGGACTAGCGGATCAGGCGGGTCCCGCCGAAAAACAGTACTCGGTCTGAAGGCACCGGGGAAGCCGTGGCAAGTGTCGGTGCAGCAGGTTGGAGCCGAGCATAATCCCTCCCATTAGCGGCTCGTGTCGCCCGTCGGCTCCGGCACTGGCGGCCTCTTGCAACCGACGGGCCCTGGCTCAATGGCTGAATTAGATGGCATGGGAGACGCTGGCGTCAACCCCCTTCCCCGGGGCGATTGAGCTGATATGGAAACGCCTTCGCCGGAGGCCGCGGCCACCCGATCTTACAAGGCACTATGGCACATGTAATTCCATACGAGTCCGAGTGGGCATATCTCCCATTTGTCCGCTCGGGTTCGTATGGCATTGTCCGGGCCGAGACGTCCGCGACGGCCGTCCATACCGTTCATCTGCGGGTTTTCACCGAAGGGACCGGCCTTATATTCCAGCCGTTGACAGGGCCCCAGATCCGGGAAGGCGCACCATGCTCTATCTGGCGTACGGATCGAACCTCCTCCCCGCCCGTCTCCGGGCCCGCATCCCCGGCGCCCGGCTGGTGGGAGCCTGCCGCATACCCGGCCGGAG
This sequence comes from Candidatus Fermentibacteraceae bacterium, assembly GCA_041686025.1. Classification (GTDB taxonomy): domain Bacteria; phylum Fermentibacterota; class Fermentibacteria; order Fermentibacterales; family JCC-6; genus JAWLEP01. Next base: position 21,242 of record JAWLEP010000001.1, on the reverse strand, counting down.
GCTGGCCTTCCGTCTCGCCGGATCTGACGGGTCGGCCAAGTGCGACATCCCCCCGGAAGCGGGGGCCTGCGCCTACGGCGCCCTCTACCGTCTGGACGGGGAAGGCTGGTCGCGGCTCGACGCCATAGAGGGGCTGTACGTCAGCTACGTCAGGCTGGGGCTTCGGGTGCTGGACAGCCCGGAGGCCCGCATGGCCGAGGCCTACGTGGCCATGGAGGACGGGATAGACGAAGGCCTGCGCCCCTACGGATGGTACAAGAGCCTGGTACTGGCGGGGGCCCGCTACCATGGCTTCCCCGAAGAGTATGTGAGCTCCATAGGAGAGGTGCCCGAGCTGCCGGACCCGGACCGCTCCCGGGCCCTGGAGAACCTGGAGGTCCTGAAGACCCTCCGCTAGGGCCGAAGCTCCTCCGGAAGCACCCGGGCCACCACCCGCCACCTGGTGTCCGGCCCCTCGAAGCCCGGAAGTCCCTTGGACAGCACCACCGCCAGCGTGCTGTCGCCGTACATGTGGACCCCGCGGATACGGTACCAGTAGGCCCTGGGGGCTCCGTCGGCTCCGTCATCGGCCAGGACCAGCTCCTCCCCCGAAGCCCGCAGGACCAGCCTCAGCGAGACCAGGGGAGCGTTGTACATCATCTCCCTCCCCAGCGTATCGCACCTCTGCTCCAGCATGTACCTCGGGCCCCTGGCGTACCCGGGCCCCCACCACTGGCGGACGAACTCCGTGGTGCGGTAGTGCGAGGCGTCGGTGGGAAGCCGGGTGAGAAGCGCCACCCCCGTCCGGCCCTCCTCGATGTCCAGGCTGTCCAGAGCCGGGGCCAGCAGCGTCCGCACGCTGTCCCGCAGCATCCCCACCAGGTCCAGCTCGTCCTCCCACCGCTCCGGGTAGCCGCCGCTGTAGAGGTTCAGCAGCAGCGTGTCGGCCAGGACGGTCTCCCCCGACGCCGCCCCCACCACGGCGAGGCTGGCCCAGGGAAAGCCGCTGCCGTCCTGGACCCCGTACTCCTCCCACGCCACGTGGCTTCCATCGCGGGAGAAGCCCACCAGAGCGAACTCCGCCAGGTCGGCGGCCCCCGACAGCGATGCCGCAAGCAGCGCCGCCGGAACAAACAGACGTACTCCCATGTGCAATCTCCCTTCTATTGTCGGGCCCAGGTCATCCTGCCGTCTTCGGGGAATTATCTTCCTACAGGGGGCTGGGGGCAACGCCCTCCCCGGAATGGGGACAATCCCGGGGCTGGAGCCCAGAGCGCCGTGTCATTATAGAACAGATTCAGGAAACTCCGACTGCAGAGAGGAGAGACCAGATGAGAACTGCCCTTTTCGCCGCAATGCTCCTTGCCTTTGCCGTATCGGCCTCCATGGACGGCCTGGGGGTCGGAGTCATCGCCGGAAACCCGACCGGGCTCACACTCAAGAGATGGCTGGGAGCCAGCTCCGCCCTGGACCTGGCGGCGGCCTGGTCGCTGAAAGAGAACGAGAGCTTCCACCTGCACGCCGACTACCTGATGCACCACTTCGGCATTGTGGGGCTGGGCCCGGGCGACGGCCGCCTTCCTCTCTACTACGGCGTAGGCGGCAGGCTGGTGATCCTGGACAGAGACAACCAGGGCCCCGGCGAGGAGAACGATGACGACTTCCGCCTGGGCGTCCGCATCCCGCTGGGAGCCGCCTACCTGTTCGAGGAGGCCCCGGTGGAGATATTCCTGGAGGTGGTGCCGGTGGTGGACCTGGTCCCGGACACGGACCTGGACATGGACGCCGCGCTGGGGGCCAGGATCTACCTGTGACGGATGCCGGCGGCCGGCCGGACCTGGTGGTGGAGACCGGCGACTACGGATCCCTGGGCCGGGAGGCCGCCGCCATCAGGGACAGCGTCTTCGTCCGGGGCATGGACGTTCCCGGGGAGATCGAGCACGACCACAGGGACCACTTCTGCGTCCACGTGCTTCTGCGGGCCGACGGCCTCCCGGCGGCGACCGGCAGGCTGGACGTGGACCGGGACGGAAAGATAGGCCGGGTGGCAGTTCTGGCGCCGTACAGGGGCATGGGCCTGGGCACCAGGGTCATGGATGAGCTGGAGGACCTGGCGGCCCGTTACGGCCTGCCCCGGGTCTGGTGCCACGCCCAGAGGACGGCGGAGGGCTTCTACCGCCGGCGGGGATGGCGCACCGTGAGCGGGGAGTTCATGGAGGCCGGCATAGCGCACGTGAGGATGGAGAAGGATCTGAGCTCGGACGGGGATGGAGGTGTCAGCCAGTGAGCGACCGCTACGACGTGGTGATCATCGGAGCCGGCACCGCCGGCCTGTCCGCTCTCAGCGAGGTGCGGAAGGGGACCGACAGCTTCCTGCTGGTTAACGAGGGGCCCTACGGGACCACCTGCGCCAGGGTGGGATGCATGCCGTCGAAGGCCCTTATCGAGGCCGCCGACGCCTTCCATCGACTGCGTCTGACCGAGGAGATGGGCCTCGACGGGGCCTCCGGCGTCTCAGTGGACGGCAGGGCGGTGATGGAGCGGGTCCGCAGGCTTCGGGACGGATTCGTAAGGGGAACGCTCAAGGCGACGGATGAACTGGGAGACAGGAGCGTGCAGGGCCATGCCCGCCTCCTGGGCCCCGACGCCCTGGACGTAGAGGGCCGTCGTGTGGAGGCGGACAGCATTGTCATTGCCACCGGTTCAAAGCCGGTGGTTCCGGAGCCCTGGCGCGGCATCCCCGGGGTGATAACCAGCGACGGGGTGTTCGAGTTGGAGGACCTTCCCTCCAGCCTGGCCGTGGTGGGCCTGGGAGCCGTGGGCCTGGAGCTGGCCCAGGCGTTCTCCAGGCTGGGGGTGGACGTGAGCGCCTTCGATGCCTCGGAGACCATCGCCGGCATCGCCGACGACGACATCCTGCAGGCCGCGCTGGAGGCTTTTCGCCCGGAGCTGGAGCCGGAACTGGGGGCGGAGGTGGAGCTGGCGGCGGACCCCGAAGGCGTCAGGGTCTCCGCGGGAGGTGAGGATCTGGTTGTGGACAGGGCTCTGGTGGCCGTGGGCCGCAGGCCCGCTACGGAGGACCTGGGCCTGGAGAACCTGGGCGTGGAGCTGGACGACGGGGGCCTGCCCCCCTTCGACGAGACCACCATGCTGGTCCCGGGCACCCGGGTCTTCATAGCCGGAGACGTAAACGCCAGGGCTCCGCTGCTGCACGAGGCCGCAGACGACGGGAGGATCGCCGGGCACAACGCCCTGCGCGGGAAGCCGCGCAGATTCTGTCGCCGTGCGCCCCTGCGCGTGGTGTTCACCGAGCCCGGAATCGCCTCGGTGGGCTCACCCGGGCCGGGGGAGGGAAGGGTGATGGGAGCCCAGGACTACTCCCGCCAGGGAAGGGCCAGGATGGCGGGTACCGCCGTCGGCTCGGTGAAGGTCTGGGCCCGGGAACGCGACGGTCTGTTCCTGGGAGCCGAGCTCTGCGCCCCGGGAGGCGAGCACCTGGCACACCTGCTGGCCTGGGCCCTTCAGAGGGAGCTTACAGTGCACCAGATGCTGGAGCTGCCCTACTACCACCCAACCCTGGAGGAGGGCCTTAGAAGTGCGGTGCGCCGTGCGGCCCGAGGCGCCGCCCCCTCTACGGAGTCGGAGCTCCCCCCCTGCGGAAGCCTGCCCACCGAGGAGGCTGGCATCGGAGGCACCACCGGCGGAAGGGAGAACGGGAAGTAGCCGAAGCCCGAAAGGCCCTGCAGGCAGGCTGCGGCAAAGAGGACGGCCGCTGCGGCGTACATTCCGCACCCCTTTCTGAGGCTGCGATCTGGCGAATGACCTTGTGCCGAGGTAGGAAATAGATATACTAGTAGTGGTTCAAGTATCAACCACTTGGAGGTTTACATGAAATACGCAGCTATCTTGCTGCTTGTCGGCGTGGTAATGGCAGGCGGAATCGGCTCTGGGCTGACGGAGCAGATGGAGTCCAGCGCTCCCGATGAGCTCATCCCCGTCTCCATCCTCGTGGAGGGTGACCTCGACCAGGACTACGTCGACGCAGCCACGTACGGAATGACCCGTGTACAGCGACAGCGCTTCGTGGTGGCCGCCCTGAAGGACCTGGCGGCCTCCTCGCAGCAGGAGCTGGTCTCCTTCCTCGACCAGAGCGGCGCCGAGGACGTGGAGTCCCACTGGCTGGGCAACTTCGTATACGCCCGGGCCTCGGTGGAGACAATCCGCCTGGCGGCAGCCAGGCAGGACGTCCGGTACCTGGAGTTCGCCGCGCCCGAGGGCGGCCTCATAGAGCCCGTTGACCGCAGACCGCCCACCCCCGAGGAGCGGGACAGGGACATAGCCTGGGGCGTCAGCCAGATAAACGCCCCCGACGTATGGTCCATGGGCTACGAGGGCGAGGGCGCGATCATCGGCGTCATCGACACCGGCGTGGACTACAACCACTCCGACCTCGGCAACAACATGTGGCACGACACCCCCGCCGGCGAGCACTACGGCTACGACTTCTACGACGGCGACGATGATCCCATGGACGACTACGGCCACGGCACCCACTGCGCCGGCTCGGTAGCCGGAGACGGCACCGCCGGCACCGAGACGGGAGTCGCTCCCTCCGCCACCATCATGGCCCTGCGGATCAACTACTACACCGGCGGATATCCCACCTGGATAGAGGCCATGGAGTGGGCCACCGACCGTGACGTACCTATTCTCACCATGTCCCTGGGCACCTCCCCCGTAGGCAACGCCACACTGCGCGAGGCCGAGGAGGATCTGCTGACCGCAGGCGTCTACCACAGCGTGGCCGCCGGCAACGACGGCCCGGGAGGCGGCACCATACTGGCCAGCGGCGACTGCCCGCCCCCCTGGTTCCACCCGGACCAGACCTACGAGGGCGGCACCAGCGCGGTGGTTACGGTTGGAGCCACCGACTCCGGCGACAACATCGCCAGCTTCTCCAGCCGCGGTCCCGTGACCTGGTGGGGCAGCGTTGCGCCGTGGAACGACTACTCCGACTCGTCGCCGCTGATCGACCCCGACATCTCCGGCCCCGGCGTCGACGTCTACAGCACACAGCTGGGAGGCGGATACACCACCATGAGCGGTACATCCATGGCCACGCCGCATCTGGCGGGAGTAGTGGCGCTCATGCTCAGCGCCAACCCCGACCTTACCGTTGCCCAGACCGATTCCATCATAGAGGTGACCTCCCTGGACCTGGGCACCACAGGCAAGGACAACACCTACGGCGCGGGCCGGGTGGACGCCTACGCGGCCGTGCAGGCGGCCCTGGAGCTCACCGGCACCGCCGGCGAGACCGGCGCTGCCCTGGAGCCCGCCGGCCCCGTGCTCTCACGGGTGACACCCAACCCGGTGAGCGCAGCCGCCGGCTTCCAGCTCTACGTACCTGCCGACGGACAGGTGGACATCACCGTCTACGACCTGGCAGGCCGCAGCGTAGCCGACCTCGAGAGCGGCGATATGGCCCGGGGCAGCCACAGCTTCCAGTGGAGCCTGCCCCAGGGCATCAGCAACGGCGTATACCTGCTGAGGGCGAGCACGCCTGAAGGCAGCGCCGTTACCAGGATGACGGTGGTCCGCTAGAAGGACCAGCGCAGAAAAAGAGCCGGCCCGCCGAGCGCGGGCCGGCTTTCTCTTTGCCCTTCTTCGCTGCTAGAGCCATCCTTTTCGCCGGAACCAGACCAGCATGCCGCCGGCGATGACCACGAACATGACCAGGCAGGCCGGATAGGCCCAGGGAAGCTCCAGCTCGGGCATGTGGCGGAAGTTCATTCCGTACACGCCGGTAATGAAGGTGATGGGTATGAAGATGGTGGCAATTATGGTAAGCACCTTCATTACCTCGTTCAGCCGGTTGCTCTGGCTGGACAGGTAGACCTCCAGCAGCCCCGAGGCCATGTCCCGGAAGGTCTCCACGGTATCCATCACCTCCACGGTATGGCCGTAGAGGTCCCGGAAGTAGGGAACCGTCTCCGGCGACAGCAGCGGGTGCTCCCCCCGCAGCAGCACCCCCAGCTCCTCCCGCAGGGGCCAGGCCGACTTGCGCATGAATATCAGCTTCCGCTTCAGGCGGTGTATCCGGGCGATCCCCAGCCTGTCCCGGCGGGCGATCACCCGGTCCTCCAGGCTCTCCACCTCCTCGCCCAGGTTCTCCAGGGCCAGGAAGTAGTGGTCCACCACCGCGTCCAGTATGGAATAGGCCAGATAGTCGGCCCCGGCCGAGCGGATGCATCCCTCTGCGTTTCGTATCCTCAGCCGCAGGCGGTCGAAGACGTCTCCGCCCTTCTCCTGGAAGGTGACTACGTAGTCGGGGCCCAGTATCACGCTCACCTGCTCGGAGTCCAGGTAACTCCCACCTTCACGGTACTCTATCATATTCAAGGCCAGGAATATGTAGCCCTCATATACTTCCGCGCTGGGCCGCTGGCCCGTATGGAGGATGTTCTGCAGAACCAGCCGGTGGATGCCCAGTTTCCTTCCGATCCGCTCCACCACCTCCACGTCCGCCAGACCGCAGACGTTCAGCCACCTGACGCCCTCCCCTCCCTCCCGCACGGCTTGCAGACCTTTCAGGTCCTCCGTGTCCAGGTCTCCCGACCGGAAGGAGTCCGCTCCATACTCCATCAGGCTGAGGGAGGTCTTTACCGTATCGTGCCTTCCCACGTACGCCAGGGCGCCGTACGGGCCTCCCAGCCTCTCAGGATGCAGCTTTCCCGTGATACCGCTCATGGTTCCCCCATCCAGCTCGGCGGCCCGCCGGACCCCCGGCTCCGGACCGGACCGCCCACCCCCTCTATCCCGGTCGATGTCCGACTATAGGGAATACGGCCGCCGCGCACACTTGCCGGCGGCATCCGGGGCCGGGTAGATTGACTGCCCGGAGGAGGGCCATGAGGATTATCGTCTGCGTTGCCGTTCTCATTGCCGCCGCCGGAGCCGGTGACGCCGGCCTGGACCTGGCGTGGATGGGCGGCAGCCTTCCCGTATGCGGCCAGGGCGGGGGCTTCTTCGTCCCGGGGCTGGCCTGGAGGCTGGACCTCTACAGCCACCTCTCCACGGAGTGGGCCGTGGGCTACTGGGGATGGACGCCCGAGGAGGGCCCCCCGCAGCAGAACCCCTACGGCACCGATTACCGCGACCATGGCGCAAGGCTGGGCCGGGCCAGGGCCGGCCTCCGCTGGTCATTCGGCCGCCTGAGCGTCTCCGCAGGGGTGGCCGCGCTGCAGGAGCGGGAGTTCTGGACCGAGCGCAGCTGGCTGGGCGGCGGCTGGTGCGCCTGGATCAGGTACTACCGCCGAGACACCTCCACCGGGCCCTACCTCTCGGGGGGATGGAGAACGCCCGCCGGCCCGGTGATGCTGGAGGTCTCGCTCACCGGGGCCCTATACTCCCTGGAGCATCCCAGGGCCCTTCTGTCCGCCGGCGTCAGGTTCCGCTAGAGCCTCCATACCTCAGCCGGCCGGCCGCAGACGCCTTCCGTCGAAGATGTGGTAGTCCAGGCCGGCCCTTCTCTCGAAGACCAGAGAGGTGTCCGGAAGGATGAGCTTCACCGTCTCCCCCGACATCTCCGCCCCGTAACTGGAGTTCGGGTCCTCCATCCCGTGCAGGTGCAGCACCGGCGGCGCGTCCTCCGCCCCCCTGAAGACCGTGCAGGCCTCCTCCAGGCCGTTGCGGAACACGTAGGCTCCCCGGTAGTGGTCGGGGAGGTTGATGATCACGTCGGACGACGCTTCCAGCCGCGCCGCCTCCGCCGACAGCCGGCGGGAGAGGCCCGCCGCTGCGTCCCATCTTCGGGACGTGGAATACAGGCCGGCGGCGGAGACTACCGTGAGAGCCGCCAGGAACCAGCCCGCCGCCCCGGTTCCCAGCGCGCGCCGCGCCAGCGCCACCAGGCCGATGACGGCGAAGACCCCGGGGAAGTAGAGGTACCGCTCGGACTGGGTGTCCATCACGCCGATGGCAAGCGACAGCACCGGAATCAGCGCCGCCAGGAAGCACAGGCCCCACAGAAGGGGCGCCCGCAGCCCTTTCATGCGCAGCCGCCCCCGAATCAGTGCAGCCAGAGCCCACCCGGCAAGGAGCAGCAGCATCGCCCCCGAGGCCGCCGCGGCCCAGGGCTCGTCCAGGGGCGGGACGAAGACCCGCAGCATATACCGGGCCAGGTTGCCGATGACGCCGGGGCCGATCAGGGCCAGATGCCTGGCCGATCCCAGGCCGCCGATGAAGGCCCCCAGGACCAGCTTCCTGGCCGCCAGGTATCCCCCCAGCACCAGCATACCCGCCGCAGCCGTGGCCAGGCCGCGCCGTCCGGGCCGCCGGCCCGCAGCGAGCCCGGAGGCCGGCCACACCAGGGGCAGCGTCACCAGGCTCTCCTTCGCCCCCAGGCCCAGGGCCAGCAGGAGCACCGCCCCCGCACCCCACGCCCGGCTCTTCAGCCGCAGGCTCCGCAGGTAGGCCAGTACGGAGAAGATGCCGAAGAGGCCGGCCAGGAGATCGGCCCTCCCCGAGATCCAGCACAGCGGCTCGGAGTGCGAGGGCAGCACCCCGAACAGGAGGCCGGCGGCCAGTGCCGCCGGCCCGCCCCCCGGCTCATGGCCGAATGCCTCCCGGGCCAGGAGACAGACGCCGACGGAGCAGAGCAGGTGCAGCAGCATGCCGGTGAGGTGGTAGCACAGCGGACTCAGCCCGCCGATGCCGCAGTCCGCGGAGAGGGAGAGTATGGTCAGCGGCCGCAGGAATCCTCCGGTGTCCCGGCCCCAGGTGGGGTAGGGCCCGCTTCGGGCTATCTCGCCGATGAGCACGTAGTCGTCGGAGAGGAACCAGTCGCCTGCGCTGCCCAGGCAAACGACCGCCAGCACGAGGACCGCCAGGGACGAGAGCATCCATGGCCGGGCGCCGCCGAGGACCCGGAGCGGAAGTCTCACTGGATCTCCTCCCTAACGCCGGTTTGGACGGTCCCGTCATCGCCGGGGCAGAGCATAAGGGGTGACGGTTCGCCCGTCTACGACTCCGGGTCCCTGCACCGGCGCCAGGGCAATCAGCCCACGCGCTTGCGGAAGCGGAGCACCGCCGCCGCCAGCAGGGCCACGCCCAGAGCGGCAAGGGCCGCCATCTGCGGCCACAGATGCGCCATGCCGGCGCCGCGCAGGAACACCCCGCGGACGATCACCAGCATGTAGCGGAGGGGGTTGAGAAGCGACAGCCCCTGCGCCCACCAGGGCATGTTGGAGATGGGGAAGACGAAGCCGGACAGGAGAATGGCGGGCATGATGAACAGAAAATCGGTGAGCATGGCCTGCTGCTGGGTGGAGCTCACCGTCGAGATCAGCAGCCCCATCCCCAGGGTGGACAGAAGGAAGAGGGCGGCCCCCGCCATCAGCACGGCAATGCTTCCCTGGAAGGGGACGGCGAACCAGAGGACCGAGATGGTCACCACCAGGGCCACGTTCAGCATGCCCACCGCCGCGAAGGGCAACAGCTTTCCCAGAATCAGCTCCGCCCGGCTGATGGGGGTGACCGATATCTGCTCGATGGTTCCTATCTCCTTCTCCCGGACCACGGCCATGCTGGACAGCATCAGGGTCACGATGGTCACCAGGGTCACCACCACTCCGGGAAGGTAGAAGTTCCGGCTCTCCAGCTCGGGGTTGAACCAGGCCCGGCTCCTCAGCTCCACGCCTCCGGCGGGGCGGGAGGCCGGCGACAGCCCCCGGCTCCACGCCGCCAGCACGTCGTTGGCGTAGCCCATCACCGTTCCGGCTGTCCCGGAGGACGACCCGTCCAGTATCACCTGCACCGAGGCATCCCCCGCCCCCAGCCCCTCGCCGAAGCCCTGCGGCACCGAGAGGACCATGTCCACCCGTCCGCGGTCCATCATCCCGGCGGCGGCCTCCATGTCGACGACGGCCCGGCCGACGAATGCGGGAGAACCGGTGAAGGACTGCACCAGGCTGCGGCTCTCCCGGGTCCGGTCCCGGTCCACCACCGCCGCGTCCACCCTGTTCACGTCCGTGCTCACCGCGTAGCCGAACACCAGGGTCTGGATAAGGGGGACCGCCAGTATCACCAGCCGCATCCGGGGGTCGCGCAGGGTCTGTATCAGCTCCTTGCGCAGCAGGTGGCGCAGCCGGCCGGTCATGATCCTCCCCTCCCCAGCGACAGCCGCAGCCTGCCACGGGCGGCGGCCAGCGCCAGCAGGCAGTAGCCGGCCATCAGCAGCAGGTCGGGCCAGAGGACGGCGAAGCCGCCGCCCTTGAGGTACACCGCCCGCTGGATGGTGACGAAGTAGCGCGCCGGAACCAGGTGGGTCACCGCCTGCACCACCGGGGGCATGCTGGCGATGTCGAAGACGAATCCCGACAGCAGGAAGGCGGGGAGGAAAGTGGTGACGAGGGCCAGCTGGCTGGCCAGCAGCTGCCTTCGGGTGGCGATGCTGATCAGCAGCCCCAGGGACATCGAGCCGGTGACGAAGAAGAAGCTGGACAGCGCCAGGAAGGCCAGGCTGCCACGCAGGGGAACGCCCAGCAGGAACACCGCCATGCCGGCAATGAGAACCACGTCCACCGCTCCCACCGCCACGTAGGGAATGAGCTTGCCCAGTACGAGCTCGGTCTTCTCCACCGGGGTGGAGACCAGCTGCTCCATGGTGCCCGTCTCCCACTCCCGGGCCACCGACAGCGAGGTCAGCAGGGCGGCTATCACCATCAGTATCACCGCCGCCAGACCGGGCACGATGCCGTTGCGCGACTCCAGGGTGGGGTTGTACCAGGCCCGGACGCTGACCTCCAGCGGGGGGTCGGCGGCCGGCGGGGCGCCCGGCCAGCGCCAGCCGGAGACGATTGACGAGGCGTAGGTCATGGCCAGCCTGGCGGTGAAGGCGTCGCTTCCGTCGGTCAGGAGCTGAACCATCGCCGGCCGGCCGGACAGCAGGCTGTCCGCGAAGCCCCGGGGTATCACCAGCGCAGCGGCCGCCCGGCGGGCGGCCATGGCGTCCTCCACAGCTCCGTAGCCCGCAAGCGAGCCGGCGGCGCGGAACGCCCCCGACCTGGTGAGGGCGTCGGCCAGACCCCTGCTCTGGGGGGTGCGGCTGCGGTCCCACACGGCCAGGGGCAGGTTTCTCACGTCGGTAGACAGGGCGTAGCCGAACAGGACCATCAGCAGCAGCGGTATCGCTATGCCCATGGCCAGGCTCCGCGGGTCGCGGATCACGTGGAGCGTCTCCTTGCGGGCCACCGCCAGAAGCCTCGCCGCCCTCAACTCCCCTCACCCCCGGACTCCCTGCGGACCAGGGAGACGAAGACGTCCTCCATGGTGGGCTCGGTGGTCTCGATGCGGCAATCGTCCAGCCCCAGGCCCTCCACGGCGGAGGTTACCTGCCCGGGGGACGCGCCGGGCGCCGGGACCACCCGCACCCCCGAGCCGGTGGGGGTGGCGTCCTCCACCTCGTCCAGGCCCTCCAGCCGCCCCGCAACGGCGGAGGCGTCGTCACACGCCATCTGCAGCACGCCGCCGGGATGCACCTCCCCCTTCAGCTCCCCGGGCGTGCCCACGGCGATCAGCCTGCCCCGGGATATCATTCCCAGGCGGCCGCAGTACTCGGCCTCGCGCATGTAGTGGGTGGTGACGAATACGGTGACCCCGCCGTCGGCCAGAACGTAGATCCTGTCCCAGAAGCGCCGCCGGGTAACCGGGTCCACCCCGGAGGTGGGCTCGTCCAGGAACACGATCTCCGGGCCGTGGAGCACCGCGCTGGCCAGCGCCAGCCGCTGCTTCCACCCCGGTGGCAGGGTGCCCGTCATACGTCCGGCGCTGTCCTCCAGGCCGGCATCCCGGAGGGCCGGGCCGAGCGCCCCCTCCAGCTCCCCCCGCGGAAGGCCGTAGATGCCGCCGAAGAAGCGGAGGTTCTCGACGACGGTGAGGTCGTCGTAGAGGGAGAAGAGCTGGCTCATGTAGCCTATCTTCGGCTTCACCGACTCCGGGCTGCGCATGATGTCCACCCCGGCCACCGTGCCCTTCCCCGCCGAGGGGCGGAGCAGCCCGCACAGCATGCGGATGGTGGTGGACTTGCCCGCGCCGTTGGGCCCCAGAAAGCCGAAGACCTCCCCCCGGTCCACCCGCAGGCTGAGGGAGTCCACCGCGGTGAAGGAGCCGAATCGCCTGGTCAGACCCTCCAGCACTACCGCCGCCTCAGCCATCCCAGTCCCCCACGGCCGCCACGAAGACGTCCTCCAGCTCCGGCTCCACCCGCTCCACCTCGCACTCCATTCCCGCCTCGAGCAGGATGCTCCTCACCCGCTGGGCGTCCTTCTCCGGGGAGGCGGTGGCCATGTGGACCCTGTCTCCCCACGACCAGGCCCGCAGGCCCGGCATGCTCTCCTCCAGCAGCTTTCTGGCCCTTCCCGGGGCGGAAGTGGAGATGCTGAGGACCGCATCGGACATCAGCCCGGCCACCTCGTCGCGGTCGCCCGCGGCCAGGACCCGCCCCTCGTGGAGCAGGGCCATCCGGTCGCACCACTCCGCCTCCTCCAGGTAGGCGGTGGACACCAGCACGGTCAGCTCGCCTCCGGCCATCTCCCGCAGCAGCTTCCAGAACTCCCTCCGCGACACCGGGTCCACCCCGTTGGTGGGCTCGTCCAGCACCAGGAGCTCGGGGGTATGTATCAGCGCGCACACCAGGGCCAGCTTCTGCTTCATGCCCCCGGAGAGCTTCCCGGCACGCCTGCCTGAGAACTCCAGCATTCCCACCCGCTGCAGGAGCTCCCCGCTCCGCCGGGGGCGGGAATCGGGGCCCACCCCGTACAGGTCGGCGTAGAAGCGGACGTTCTCGGCCACGGTCAGGTCGGGATACAGACCGAAGCGCTGGCTCATGTAGCCGATCCGTCTCTTGATCCCGGTGCTGTCCTCCACCGTGTCCAGGCCCAGCGTCCTGGCCGCCCCCGAGGTGGGGGGCAGCACGGTGGCCACTATCCTCATCATGGTGCTCTTGCCCGCGCCGTCGGGGCCCAGCAGGCCGAACACCTCGCCCCGCCCCACCCGGAGGCTGACCCCGTCCAGCGCGGCCCTGCCGTCAAACGTCCTCACCACCCCGTCGAGCTCCACCGCCGGAGCGTCGGTCATTCGCCCGGCACCCCCGGGAAGCGGACGGTTACCGGCATCCCGGCCTTCAGCACTCCCTCGGGGTTGGGCACCCGGCAGGTGGTCTCGTATACCAGGCTGGTCCTCTCCTCGCGGGTCTCGATGCGGGAGGGCGTGAACTCCGCCTCCTCGGAGATGCGCTCCAGTCTGCCGCCGATGGGGCTCCCGGGACGGGAGTCGGAGATCACATCCACCGCCATCCCCGGCTCCAGGTCTCCCAGGGCCGTCTGGGGCACCCAGGCCCGGACCTCCACCGTATCCACGCGGGCGATGGTGACAACCGGGGATCCGGTTCCCGCAACCTCTCCGGCCTCCACGTGCGTGATCTGCACAACGCCGTCGCGGGGCGCGGTCAGCACCGCGTAGCCCAGCCTCTCCCGGGCCAGGCCCACTCCCGCCTGCGCGGCGTCCAGCGCCGCCTCCGCCGCGGCCACGTCCTCCTCCCGGAAGCCCTCCCGGGCCATGGAGGCGGAAGCGGATGCCGAGCGGAAACCCTGCTGCGCCACCTCCAGCTCCGTGGCCGCCCGGTCCAGCTGCTGCCGCGAGACAGCGCCGGCCTCGTGCAGCTCGGCCAGCCGGCGATAGCTGTCCGCGGCCTCCTCCATCCTGGCGGAGGCCGCCTGCATGGAAGCGCCGGCGCTGCTGACCTCCTGCGGCCGAAGCCCCGCCTGCATCATCTCCAGCCTGGCCCGGGCGGAGGCCAGCTCGGCCTCCCGCAGCGAAAGCTCCAGCCGCAGCGGTGTATCGTCCAGCAGGGCGAGAGTGTCTCCGGCGGAGACCCGGTCCCCCTCCCGCACGGGCCGGTCGCTTACCAGGCCGCCGACCCGGAAGGAACATCGCACCTGGAGGGTCTCCACGGTCCCCGACGCCTCCAGCGGGCCCTCGCCCCCGCAGGAAAGGGCCGTCGCAAAGATCAGGGAAGCTGCGGCCACTGCAACAGAACGTCTCATCGCTCCTCCTTCCGCCGGGATGCGGTCCCGCAGCCGACGCCGCGCAGCAGCATCTCCACGACACGTTCGGCCACCTCTCCGGGTTCAACGCCCATCTGCTCCAGAGCCGGGCCTCCCCGGGAGGCCGCAACCGCGGCCACGGTAACCGTCAGCTGTACGCTGTAGGGGTCGAGGCCTTCATCGGGAAACGCTCCTTCAGCTATTCCCCTCTCCAGTATTCCCGTCAGGATGTCCAGCATTCCCCTCAGGCCGTCCACTGCCTCCTCGGGCATGGTGGCGAAGCTCCCGGCGACCTCCCTGAGCACTATGGAGGGAACCTCCGGATGCCTTCTGGCGAAATCGATAAAACCCCATACGTATGCCCTCAGCGCCTTCGAGGGATCGCTCTCCCCTTCGAGGTCGGCCTCCAGCCCGGCACGGAGGATCGCCTGGGCCCTAAGCAGCACCTCGCGATAGAGGTCCTCCTTGCCGCCCACCCTGTAATAGAGCATCGCCTTGTTTACACCCGCCCGCCGGGCGATGGAGTCCACTCTCGCCCCGGCGAGACCCGCTTCGGCGAACTCCTCGGCCGCCGCATCGAGAATCCGGTCCCTGCTCGCTTTCGCCTTCATCTGTCGGCCCGACCCCCTTCATTAACCATTCAGTTAAACTATGGAGATAATACCGTGAGACCGCGTCCCGTCAAGGCGGGGGCCGAAGCCCCGGATCCCGGTCATGGTTCGGTGGCCTGTGTCCACGCATATTTGCATATTGGCTGTTCGAGGAGATGCTCGACGTCTTTCGGCAGCGCGAACGAGCGCGTCCCGACGGGAGAGGGAAAGTGAAGCTTCGCAGGAAGATCCTTTTCGGCTACAGCCTGGCCCTGATACTCATGGCGGCCGTGGTGACGTGGGCCGTGTTCAATCTGGTCCGGCTGGGCCAGGCCAGCGACGCCATACTCAGGGAGAACTACAAGAGCATCCTGGCCGCGGAGAGCATGGTGGACGCCATAGAGCGGCAGGACAGCGCGATCCTCCTGATCATGCTGGCCTACGATGACGAGGGCCTCTCGCAGTTCCGGAGGAACGAGGCCCAGTTCCTGCTCTGGCTGGGGCGCGCCAAGGACAACATCACCATCGAGGGGGAGGCGGCCATACTCGATTCCATGG
This sequence comes from Candidatus Fermentibacteraceae bacterium, assembly GCA_041686025.1. Lineage (GTDB taxonomy): Bacteria > Fermentibacterota > Fermentibacteria > Fermentibacterales > JCC-6 > JAWLEP01. The sequence goes on along the minus strand of JAWLEP010000001.1, from coordinate 6,010 downwards.
AGGCCGGATACTCCCGCTACCTCACCGCCTTCTCATCGCTTCGGGAGGTACTGGCCAGCTCTCCGGGGGCGGCCGGCAGCTACTACCACGAAACCGTTCTCCCCCAGTTCACGTCGGTGCGTGACATGGCGCTGCAGCTGCGGGAGATCAACCATAACACGATGCACGAAGCCAGCCGGGAAGCCTCCGCGGTCTCCCGCAAGGCCACCTGGTCTACCCTGGTTATCGCCGTGCTGGGCATCGGGCTGGCCCTGGCGTTCAGCCTGCTGCTCAGCAAGCGGCTGGTCCGCCCGATCCGCCAGATGATGGAAGCCACAGAGAGGCTTGCGGCCGGTGACTACGAGACCATGGTCCCCGAGGGGGGCTCCGACGAGCTGGGCAGGCTGGCGGGCAGCTTCAACGAGATGGCCCGGAAGATCGGGAGCTACCACAGGCTCAACGTGAAGCAGATAGTGGCCGAGAAGCGGAAGAGCGAGGCCGTTCTCAGAAGCATAAGCGACGGCGTGATGGTGATCGACACCGACCACCGCATCACCAACATCAACCCCAGGGCGTGCAGGATACTGGAGATCGATCCCGGCGAGGCGGAGGGAAAGCACTTCCTGGAGGTGGTCAAGAACGAGGGGCTCTTCGAGCTGGTGAAGGATACGCTGGAAACCGGCCGGTCGCCGAGGCTGGGCGCGGGGGAGGACATAATCTCCACGGGCACCGATGAGTCACCCAGGCACTACATGTTCAGCATCACCCCGGTGGTCCAGAAGGGGGGCGACATGACCGGGGTCGTCCTGCTTCTGCGTGACGTCACCAGGCTCAAGGAGCTGGACCGGATGAAGAGCGACTTCATCATGACCGCCTCCCACGAGCTGAAGACACCGCTGCACAGCCTGGGCATGAGCATCGACCTCCTGCTGGAGAGCGCCACCGAGTCCCTCTCCGGCCAGCAGAAGGAGCTGCTGGATGCCGCCCACGAGGAGCTTCAGCGCCTCAAGAGCCTCATAAGCGACCTGCTCGACCTCTCCCGCATCGAGAGCGGTCACGTGGATATGGATCTGGACAGCATACCCACGGCAATGCTGGTGGAGAAGGCACTTGCCGTCTTCGAGTCGCAGGCTTCCGACCAGGGCATCGAGCTTGTCGCCGAAGTGCCGGAGGACATCCCCGAGGTGAGGGCGGACGCCAACAAGATCACGTGGGTGCTGACCAATCTGATAGGCAATGCCCTGAGATACGCCCAGTCGAGGATAGCGGTCTCGGCCCAGATAATAGGAAGCTGGGTCCATGTCTCCGTCGAAGACGACGGCCAGGGAATCCCCCCGGAGTACCAGAGCCGCATCTTCGACAAGTTCGTAAGGGTGGACGGCGACAGCGACCGGAAGGGCACGGGATTGGGCCTGAGCATATGCAAGGAGATCGTCCGCGCGCACAAGGGCACCATTTGGGTGGACTCCACTCCCGGCGAGGGCAGCACATTCACCCTCACCCTTCCGGTGTCCGGGAAACCAGAAGAGGACGGAGATCGCAGTGAGTCGAATACTGATAGTCGATGACGAGAAGAACATCCGCATGACGGCCTCCCAGGCCCTCAGCGCGCTGGACGCCGAGGTGGACACCGCCGTCAACGGCGAGGAGGCCCTCCAGAAGCTGGAAGACGCCGAGTACGACGTCATGCTGCTGGACCTGAGGATGCCGGGGATGGACGGCATGGAGGTGCTCAGACGCATCAGCAAGTCCCGCCCGGAGGTCAGGGTCATCATCATCACGGCGTACGGAACGGTGGACTGGGCGGTGGAGGCGATGAAGCTGGGCGCAGTGGACTTCATCCAGAAGCCCTTCTCCCCCAAAGAGCTGCGCAATATCGTTGGGAAGGTGCTGGCCCGGGAGAATATCGAAGAGGAAGCCGCAAGCGACTACGAGACGTACATCGAGCTGGCCAAGGAGAGTATCAACAAGCGCCAGTTCCCAGCCGCCCTGGAGCACGCCAGGAAGGCCATCTCCATCGACCCCGGCAGGCCCGAGGGCCTGAACCTCCTGGGTGTGCTCCATGAGATCGAGGGCAACACCACCGAGGCCATGAGGCAGTACCGGGCCGCCAACGCCCTGGACCCCACCTACCAGCCCGCCCGGGAGAACATGGACCGGGTCACGTCAGACAGCCGCCAGAAGGGGGAGATGAGGTTCTGATGCCCCCGCGTCCGGTCGCGGCAGGGATCGCCCGTGTCTGAGCACAGGTACGTGGTGATTGTGGGGTGCGGGCGGCTCGGTTCTCATCTGGCCAACAGCGTCAGCCACGAGGGCCACTCCGTGGTGGTCGTCGACAGAAAGGAATCCGCCTTCGGAAGGCTGACCCCCGAGTTCAGCGGCTTCCGGGTCAAGGGCGACGCCACCGAGCTCGGCGTTCTGAGGCAGGCGGCAGTCGAGAAGGCGGACGTCGTGATCGCCACCACGAACAGCGACAACATAAACCTGATGGTGGCCCAGTTCGCCAGGGTGGAGTTCGGGGCGGAACGGGTCCTGGCCAGGGTCCTGGAGCCCAGACGCAGGGACATCTACCGGACGCTGGGAGTGGAGACCATCTCCCCCACCAGCGTGGCGGCCAAGCTGTTCATAAGGCATCTGGGCATCGAGGAAGGCGCCCGATGAGGGTACTGATCGTGGGCGGAGGCAGGTCGGTCTTCTTCCTGTGTCGGACCTTCATCTCCAAGGGATACAGCGTCACGCTGATCAACCGCAACGAGGAGGACTGCAGAAAGACCGCCGAGCGCCTGAAGGTCACCGCAGTCCACGGAGACGGAACCGACCCCTATCTGCTGGAGGAGATCGACCTCCACGGCTACGAGGCGGTTCTCGCCGTAACCCCCAACGACGAGGACAACCTGGCCGTGTGCCAGCAGGCGCAGCGGATCTACGGCGTGCAGAAAACCGTGGCGCTGGTGAGCGATCCGGACAATGTGAAGGTCTTCCGCAAGCTGGGCATCACCGCCTTCTCCACCATACGGACCATCACCAGCATGATCGAGCAGCAGACCGCCCTGGACGAGGTGATCAACCTGATCCCGGCCGGTGCCGGACAGGTGAACATCACCGAGCTTCAGCTGAGCTCCTCCTCGCCGGTGGTGGGCATCAGGCTGATGGACCTCCATCTCTCACCGGACAGCCTGGTGGCCGTCGTCCTCCGCAACGGGGAGGCCATCGTGCCCAGCGGCGAGACCACGCTGCGCAAGGATGACAAGATCGTTCTGATAACCCTTCCCCGCAGCCACGGCCGCATCATCAAGACGATCACCGGCGAAAAGGTGTAGACCGGCTTGATACGCAGCCATCTGGCCCTTCGATACAGGGAGATAGGCTCCAAGGTCGGCTTCCTGCTCGTCCTCGTATCTGCCTACATGCTGCTCCCCCTCGCCGGCCTGGCGGCCTACCCCGAAGAGGCGGGGGCCGCTGCCGCCTTTGCCCTGCCTGCCCTGGCCATGGCCGCTCTCGGCCTGGTCGCCTGGCGCCTGCTCCATCCCCGGCAGCAGGTGGTTCTGACGGTGAGGGAGGGCGGGGTGATCGTCCTGGTGAGCTGGATCCTGGTCAGCATCTTCTCCGCCTGGCCCTTCATGCGGCTGGAGGGGCTGAGCTTCACCCAGGCCGTGTTCGAATCCGTCAGCGGCTGGACCACCACCGGGCTCTCCGTTGTCGATGTGACCGGCGCGTTCCGGATAACCCTGCTCTGGCGCAGCCTGACCCAGCTGGCCGGCGGGGCGGGGCTGGCGATAATTATGCTCTCGGCCATCGCCGGCCCCACAGGCCCGGCGGTGTCCGTCGCCGAGGGAAGGGACCTGCTGGTCCCCCATGTTCGCGAGTCCGCCAAGCTGGTGATGAGGATCTACTCCGTCTACGCGGTTCTCGGCGTCCTGGGGCTGTGGCTGGCGGGAATGGACTGGTTCAGCGCGGTCAACCACGCCTTCGCGGCGATATCCACCGGCGGTTTCTCGACGGAGCCGGCCAGCATCGGTCACTGGGACTCACCGCAGGTGGAAGCCGTGACCATCGTGCTGATGCTCCTGGGAAGCATCAGCTTCGTCACCATATGGTCGCTCATCCGCGGCAAGCTGCGCACCTTCCTTCGCAACGGGGAGATCCGCCTGGTGGCGCTCCTGCTTCCGGTGAGCGCCGTCCTGCTGCTCCTCCTTACCACCCGCGGCCTCTCGGGGCCGTCCTTCGAAGCCACACGCAGCGCCGTCTTCCAGGCCGCCACCGCCCTGACCACCACCGGTTTCTCCACCACCGGGTTCGGCGTCTGGAACTCCTTCGGCTGGGGGATGATCATCCTGCTGATGGTGATAGGCGGCGGTACCTGCTCCACGGCCGGGGGGATCAAGCAGTACAGGATTCTCCTGATGGCGAAGAGCGTTGGGTGGGAGGTGCGCAGGCATCTTCTGCCGGGGAAGGCGGTGGTTCCCTATCCGGTCTGGGTGGGAGACAGGAAGGTGTTCGTAAGCGAAGGCCATCTGCGGAGTGTAGGGACATTCGTCTTCCTCTACATCGCTTCGCTGGCCGCGGGCACTGCTGTGCTGGCCGCCCACGGAGGGGGCCTGCGGGACTCCCTGTTCGAGTTCGCCTCCACCCTGGGCACGGTGGGGCTCTCCACCGGCATGACCTCTCCGCAATCACCGCAGTTGGTTCTGTGGACGCAGACCGTGGGGATGCTGCTGGGCAGGCTGGAGTTCTTCGTTGTCATCGTCAGCATCCGGAAGGTGGCGGGAGACCTGCTGAGAATCCGGGAGGCGGCGGCCGGCTAGCCGGAGCGGCTGTCCCCTTCGCCGTCCCTCCCGCGGCTCAGCGCCCGAAACGAAGCCGCCGGGCCGCTGGCCAGCAGACACACCAGTCCAATGAGGAACCTGGCAGCGGGATTCCTTATCTCCCTGTCGGCCTAGTCGATCCGCATCTGGCTCCTATTCTCCTCCATCTGTGAAGCGGCCCATGATCAGGGTGTCGGCGTAGGTGCCGTCCTCGAACTTCATGTCCCTCTCCCCCCTGCCTTCCAGATGGAAGCCGTGCTTCCGGTAAAGGGCCACCGCGGGGTCGCTTGTCGAGAACACGTACAGCCCCAGCTTCTCTATCCTCTCCGACCTCTCCGCCCACTTCACCAGGGCTGCCATCAGGGCGTCGGCCACGCCCAGCTCCCGCCACTCCCGCCTCACCCACACCGAGCTGACCTCGGCGAAGTGGGCCAGGCGACGAAGGCCGCCGCCCTCCGCCCTGGCGGTTCCGATCACCCTTCCCCCCTGCTCCGCCACCAGGCAGAGGGATCCCTGGGAGTCGGCCATGGATTCGATCCGCTTCGCCTCGGCCTCGCAGTCTTCTTCCACCTCGTCCGGGGCCACCACGGTGAGCGGGCCCTCGGCCGCAATCTCCTCGTACAGCTCCTGCAGCTGAGCCGCGTCCTTCCGGCCCGCCGTCCGCACCACCGCCTCGGTGCCGTCGGAGAGAGATGCGGCGGTGGGCTCAACTCTGGAAATGGTGTCACCTCCCGGTCCCGGGTCCAGCTGCTTATATACTTGATCCCGTTCTGTAGAAGACACAACTGTCCGGAAGGAGCCCCGGTGCGGATCGAGACTGTCCTGCTGTCCATGCTGCTTTCCCTGTCACTCGGAGAACCTGGTCCCCGATCTCTCACCGACAGCATACTGGAGCAGGCCCGTTCCTACCTGGGAGCGCCATACGTCTACGGGGGAGCCGACAGCACGGGGTTCGACTGCAGCGGCCTGGCCTGGAGGGTGTTCAACGACCACGGGATCCCCCTGCCCAGAACGGTGAGCGCCATGGAGCAGATGGGCCGGCCGGTACCCCGGGACAGCCTGGCGCCCGGGGACATACTGCTCTTCGACGATCCCGTACACACCGGCATCTACCTTGGCGGAGGGGAGTTCATACACTGCTCGTCCTGGCGCGACCGGGGAGTGGTGATAACCCCCATAGACCACCCCAACTACGCCCGCCGCTACTCCGGCGCCAGGAGGATCAT